>NZ_OY762555.1:695963-1391927 GCF_963666015.1 uncultured Sphaerochaeta sp.
AGTTGTTATACACCCAACAGCCAAAGCGAATTGGCAAGGCTCGATGTACGTATGGATTGGGATGAAGCATTCAGAGCATATGTATCTTCCCTGAAAGATATGAAGGGTGTCATTGTTTGTGGTGACCTGAATGTGGCTCATAATCCAATCGATTTGAAAAATCCGAAGTCGAATGAACGAAATGCAGGGTATACCATTGAAGAACGACAGCAATTTACCAAGCTCCTGGAAGCCGGTTTCATCGATACATTCCGCCTCCTCTATCCTGAGAAAACCGATACCTACTCTTGGTGGTCGTATCGATTCCGTGCAAGAGAGAAGAATGCAGGATGGCGTATCGACTACTGGCTTGTCAGTGAGGATCTCAAGAGTCGTGTAGAGGATAGCTCAATCGATACCGAGGTCATGGGCAGTGACCATGCCCCGGTAATCTTGAGCCTGCAAGACTAGAAAACATTTACAGCAAGTACTGAGGAATCTCTCCTCGGCTCTCGAATACTTTACGTTGTTGGGTGCCGAGGACTTTTTTGCACATTCTGATCGCTTTTGGTGTAATTTCAACCAGCTCATCATCCTTGATGAACTGGATGGCCTGTTCCAGGCTTGGCTTGCTTACTGGAGTCAGGATAACCGCATCATCCTTGCCTGCTGCCCTGTGGTTGGTTAGTTTCTTTGTCCTGGTAGGGTTGAGCAGCAAGTCACCTTCCCTGTTCCTCTCACCGACTACCTGGCCTTCATAGACAGGATCACCCGGCTCAATGAACCATCTGCCGCGGTCCTCCAGCTGAAAAAGTGCATAGGGCACGGCGTTACCGCTTCGGTCGCTGATCAAGCTCCCGCTATAACGGTCAGGAAAATCTCCTTTGTAGGGCTCATAGCCTTTCATGTAGCTGTTCATGATGCCGTTCCCACGGGTATCGGTGAGAAACTCATCGTGGTACCCTATCAGTCCACGGGAGGGGATCTCAAACTGCATTTTCACTCGAGCATTCTCACTGTAGGTAATATCCCGTAGATGCCCTTTTCTCTTGGCAAGCTTTTCCATGACCGTTCCACTATGTTCCTCGGGACAGTCTATATAGAGGAACTCAACTGGTTCAGTCTTCCTTCCCTGTTCATCGGTCTTGAAAATGGTTCTAGGTCTGCCAACGCACATCTCAAACCCTTCTCGACGCATTTGCTCAGCGATGATGGCCATCTGGAACTCGCCTCTTCCTTTTACCGTAAAGGTTTCGTCGACATTCCTCTCAATCTTGATGGAGACATTACGCAACGCTTCCTTCTGCAAGCGTTCCCATATCTTTGCTGAGGTTACCTGATTGCCTTCCCTTCCAGCCAATGGACTGATATTCTTGGCAAAAAGCATGGAAACGGTTGGTTCATCGATATGGATACGCTCCAACGCCTTGGGATTATCACTGGTACAGATTGTGTCTCCGATATGGACATCTTCCACACCACTGAGCACAATGATATCACCACTGAATACCTTGGGTACTTCACTGAACGTCGGACCACTATAGGTCTGCAACTTCGATACTCTCAGTGGCTTGATAACACCGCCCTCTTTCAGACACACAAGGTTGTCATTGGTGGTGGCAATTCCATTCACGACCTTGCCGATAACAAGGCGACCGAGGTAATCATTGTAGGAAAGATCGCTTACGAGCATTCCAAAGGGTTGTTCATCGTCAAATACTGGTGCTGGAACGGTCTTGAGGATTGCGTCGAGCAACTGGTGGAGATTCTCATCAAGATCAAGAGAGGACAGTCCACAGCGACCATCCTTTCCACTTGCGTAGAAGACCGGTACTTCAAGCATTGATTCATCATCGCCGAGCTCGAGTAGCAATTCATAGACTTCTTGGAGAACCTCTTCACTGCGTTCATCCTGACGGTCGACCTTATTGATGACAATAATCGGTTTCAGGTTTAGCTTGAGTGCTTTCTCAAGTACAAAACGTGTCTGTGGAAGCGGCCCTTCCGCCGCATCCACTAGCAGCACAACACCATCGACCATGGAGAGCCCTCGTTCAACCTCTCCACCGAAATCAGCGTGCCCCGGGGTATCGATGATGTTGATCTTCACCCCTTTCCAGGAGATGGCGCAGTTCTTTGCGCTGATCGTGATACCACGTTCCCGCTCAATGGCTCCACTGTCCATTATTCTGTCTTGTCCATCATCAGTAAGTCCACTCTGCCTGAACATGGCATCCACCAACGTGGTCTTGCCGTGATCAACGTGGGCGATGATGGCTATATTTCGAATCATATCATTCTGGGTAAGCATAAGAATTCCTTACGTCCGCATTCAGCGGATGACGCTGGTCCTCGATTCCTTCAATTCCAGGAACGTTTTGACCAAGATGAGCAGAAGCATAAACAGAATACTGATCGTGATGGTGGCAAGACCTCCTGCCATTCCAACGGACTGTGCAACAGCCCCAATTATGATCGGCATACTGATTGCTCCAACAGTTGCAGTTGCGATACAAGTTCCGGTTGCGATGGTAGAGGAGGTGAATCTGCTGTCCATCGTAGAGAGTGTTGTAGGATAGGTCCCGCTCATGGCAAAACCAAATCCAAACAGACTGATATAGATCAATGCAGTATTCTCTACGCTGATCATCATCGTGAAGAAAGCAAACTGAAGCAAAGCAAGGATGATGAGCAGGACATTCTTGTTCATTCTGTTTGAAAGGTGGGCACAAGCAAGTCGCCCGAGTAAGATACACACCCAAAGCGCCGAACTTGTTGTCTGCGCAATGGAGGGGCTCAATCATCCCGTGTCAATAAAGTAGGTCACCAACCAACCAATGACAGAGGCTTCTGAGCAGAGATAGAAAAACAATATAAAGGTATTAAGCCAGAAACGGCCACTTTTCATGAATGCATGGCTCTGTTGCCCAACTTCCTTTCTCTTGGGTTTCCCGGAGAGGGATGATCGACTGAGAAAAATAAGCACCAAAAGCTCTACCAAGACCAGGAACCATGCACTGACCCTCCAGTGTACTCCAAAGGGTGTAGTGGATAGAATCACAATAAATGGAGCGAGAAAGGCTCCTATCGCAAAAGAAGCATGCAAGAGATTCAAGCCAGCACCCTTGTTCTCACTTATTTCACTCATGACTACATTGGTGATGTTACTATTTGTTCCCCTCCCAATTCCAGTAAAGGCGAATGCGAGGAGTAGCAACAATGGATTACCTGTTATAGTGATCAAGAGAAAGCCGATGACAATACCAAGTGATAAAGTGATGGTACTTCGCTTACGACCTATGATATACGGAAGGTAACCGGCAACCAGCAGAGCAATAAAGTTTCCTACCTGGTGAGCTGAAATTACTGCACCACTGAGCACATAACTTAATTGGTATTCTTCTTTCATGAACGGAAGCAGTGCCCCGATCATCGTACTCATCATTCCACTGGTAAGAAATGCAAGATATATCGTATACATCAAGGGCACGTCTTCACGTTTGACCTTGAGCATTGTAGCAAGGGAAGGCATGTAAACTCCTAAGGTATTGTAAGGAAAGGATTCCAGACATCAGTACAGTCTTAAAACGTACTCATATGTAATACCGTTATTTGTTGATTTTGTCCACTAGGCAAGATGGTATCATCTCATCGCAGAATATGTTCTTTGTTGCGAATATTTATATTTTCTTTTATATAATCTATTTGTATACGTATCATTCTTATTAGTTTCTACATTATTACTCAGTTTTTTTATATTGCTTATATATCTTTTTTATTTGCTTTTATATTTTTTTTAATTGTTTTTAATATGTTTTACTAGTATAAATCAGATAATATATTCACAACGCAACTTTCTCTGTTGGGACAAACTTCGAGACCTCCGTCCTTGGAAGAATGCTTGTTATTGCCCTCAATAAAAGAATCTTTTTCCCATACGAATTGCATGTATTCGCAAGGATTGCAATATATAAAAGTCACATTGGGTAGATTGAGCCGAAACACGTATATCGAACGAGAACTTATGCTTTTTGGTGATGTACGTGATCCAGAGGATTTCCGGATTGTGGATAGACTCCATGAGCCATAACATATAGAGCTTCTTTTGATCGAGATTGACTGACCCAGGACACAGCCCCTTTGCATTCAGGCAGTTAAGGATACCTGTGGAAATGAATTCTTGGAGGAAGCCTCTCCTAGAAAACAGCTATGCATATAATCTATAAAAACCGAACTGATTTGCTATAAATCATATGTCTTTTATTCATTGTATATTACATTTTTTCTACTGGTTTATAATTTTTTTACTATCATTTATTTCTATTTCTATTTTTATTTAATATTTTTTCTTAGTATTTTTATATAATAGTACATATTTCTAGAACTTGTATTTATTCCTATTTCGGTATTTTTCTTTAATACTATTTATTTTTTATATTCCTGATTAATCCTAGTACACGCTTATTTCTGAGCCTGCAGAAGAGCCTGTTCCAATGCCTTTAGATGTGTCTTGGAGGTTACTGTTGCTCCACTAATCACATCAACATCCAATCGCTTCTGTTCCAGTACAGATTGGAATAGGTCATTAATGGTAATACCATTCTTAAATGCTACTGCTTTGTTCTCGACAGGGATAGCTCCCTTCAGGATCGTCATACTCTGCACATTTCCACCCTCAACTACGAGTTCAACCTTTGTGTCCCTAATATGTGAGGTTGTTCCTATGAACTCCCCTATATAGGTACCATCCTGCAAATTTGAAAAGTCTAGTTCTGAAAAGGTCAGGGCTTTAGCTTCCTTTCTGTTAGCTGAATCCCACGCCATGAAGATACCCATTCCGGCACCAATAACACCGATGATGATTAAAAGTATTTTCCACCACATATAGTTGCCTCCTCATTTGCATTTCTGTTTCTTTGTGATTCAATTCGTATAGAAGCACTCAGCAATTTGGTTAGTCACAATAAGCGATCCATCCCGATCAACTGCGATGACTTCCACCTCGGGAAATTGTTCTTTGAAATATGCTATGTTACTGCTTCCTACTATACAGAGAGTAGTTGCCAGTACATCAGCAAGAGTAGGATTTTCACAGACTACCGTGACACTGATCAAATCCGATTCTGCACTGTAACCTGTCTTTGGATCGATAATATGATGCCTTCGTTTGCCTTGTTCATCGTAGAAGAATCGCTCATAATCACCGCTTGTCACCATCGAGGTTGAAGCCACTTGCAACACACCAAGCAATGAATCATTTTTCCGCGGATGCCGTACCCCTACTCTCCAAGGTTTTCCATCTGGCTTATTACCGATGACTACGATAGTTCCTCCCAGATTAAGATAAGATGAAGTAATTCCATGGTCCAAAGCGATACGTTTTACCTGGTCTGCTGCATACCCCTTCGCAATACCACCCAAATCCAGACATTGCCCGCACCTACGTAAACCCACACGCTTTCGACGTTCATCCAACAGGATATCCTGGGCATTAACATAGGCGAGGGTATTCTGTATCTCTACCAGTGGAGGAATGGTATGCCGATTCTTGAAATCCCATAGATTAACAAGTGGCCCAATGGTGATATCAAACCGTTTCTCCGTTTTCTCAAACAGAACAGCAGCTTGCTTGATCACTGTGAAGGTTGACTCAGAAACCGGTACCATGGTTTTCCCGGCTGCATGATTGATGTTTGATACATCACTCGAATCAATGAATCGACTGAGGAGTTGTTCCAATCAAAATATTTCTTGTTTCATTGCCGCGATTGCATTTGCACTCTCTTCACCATGACATTGCTAAACAATTCCTGTATCCATTGAGAAAAACTGATGTGTTTCAGAGGCCATGTTGTTCATACCATTACCGTTCACACCTCTTCAGTACAGCGTGACATATTATCCCTTATGCTACAACAGTTACATTGTGAAAAGCCCGGAACCTATCACTTAGGAAACAAGAAAGAATTGTTGTAGTGCTATCCAAAGACCACTTGCACCAACGAACATATAGACTATTCGCTTGAGAAGATAATCGGGGGTCCGCTTAAAAAGAAGCAGCCCAACATAGGTACCAACAGCGATAGCCACCCATCCAATGAGAATGATGGGTATGTGCGATATCTCAAATGCTCCATGATAACTTCTGATCAGAATACTCTGGATATTGCATACCAGAAAGTATGCCTGGATGGTCGCTAGATAGTGTTTCTTGTCTTTCACTGCAGCAAAAAGATACAAAGCCACAGGAGGACCACCAATACCAAACAACCCATTACCCAATCCAGCAACAATACCCATTAAAAGCCCGTTCATTGGGGATGCCTGTAAAACAATTTTCTTACTGAGGCATGCAAAATACAGGGACAATGCCATGAGAAAGAAACCGAGGATTCCAGTAAGGACACGGCTTTCTACCTGGAGACTGGATACGATCACAATGGCACCAACAAGCAAACTGGAAACCAACAAGGGAATGAGCACTTTCCATTGAATCGACTTCCAATACCTGATAGTGAGAAAACCAGTACTGCCGATTGCAATAATCTGATTAAGTGTCACAGCAGTTGAGAATGGAAACAATGAAGGAAAGAAAATCATAGTAATAATTGGAAATCCAAACCCAATATTTGCTTGTAGAAAAGCCCCAACAAAGACAATGGAAAATACGCTGAGAAGCAACACGGCACACCCCCAAGCGCAAGTGTACCACACCTTTGACCTGTAGATAAAAAAATACCCTCCGGCAAGGAGGGGATGAAGGGAAAAAGAAAAAGGCCCGGCGGCTACCTACTCTCCCACGGCTAACCGTAGTACCATCGGCGTGAGGGTGCTTAACTTCCGTGTTCGGGATGGGAACGGGTGTGTCCACCCTGCTGTGGCCACCGGGCCGGCCAACGCCTGGGAGCGCGAGGTTCTCGCACGACCGGCCTTGGCAGCCCAAGGGACTGGAATAATGATATGGTCAAGCCTCTCGGATGATTAGTACCGGTGGGCTGAACACGTTGCCGTGCTTGCACCCCCGGCCTATCGAACAGGTAGTCTCCCTGTTTCCTTGTGCCCGCTTGTGCGGGTGGGATGTCTCATCTTGGGGAGGGCTTCCCGCTTAGATGCTTTCAGCGGTTATCCCTTCCGAACGTAGCTACCCGGCAGCTGCCGTTGGCACGACAACCGGTACACCAGAGGTTCGTCCACTTCGGTCCTCTCGTACTAAAAGCAGAACCCCTCAAACATCCAACGCCCATGGCAGATAGGGACCGAACTGTCTCACGACGTTCTGAACCCAGCTCGCGTACCGCTTTAATTGGCGAACAGCCAAACCCTTGGGACCTGCTCCAGCCCCAGGATGCGATGAGCCGACATCGAGGTGCCAAACCTTGCCGTCGATATGAACTCTTGGGCAAGATCAGCCTGTTATCCCCGGAGTACCTTTTATCCGTTAAGTGACGGCGCTTCCACTCGCTACCGCCAGATCACTAAGACCTACTTTCGTACCTGCTCGGCTTGTTTGCCTCGCAGTCAAGCCACCTTGTGCCTTTACACTTGAGGGATGATTCCCAACCATCCTAAGGTGACCATCGCGCGCCTCCGTTACTCTTTGGGAGGCGACCGCCCCAGTCAAACTTCCCGCCTGGCACTGTCCCGCGACCGGATCACGGCCGCGGTTAGAAAATTGGACAGGCAAGGGTGGTATTTCACCAGCGGCTCCGCGCAGGCTGACGCCCACGCCTCGCGGCCTCCCACCTATCCTACACATCCCTGTCCAAGTCTCCATGCCAAGTTGAAGTAAAGGTTCACGGGGTCTTTCCGTCTAACCACGGGTACCAGGCATCTTCACCTGGACTTCAATTTCACCGGATTTCGCGTTGAGACAGCGCCCATATCGTTACACCATTCGTGCGGGTCGGAACTTACCCGACAAGGAATTTCGCTACCTTAGGACCGTTATAGTTACGGCCGCCGTTTACTGGGGCTTGGATTCGCTGCTTCGATTGCTCTGACAACTCCTCTTGACCTTCCAGCACCGGGCAGGTGTCAGTCCATATACTTCCCGTTGCCGGTTCGCATGGACCTGTGTTTTTGGTAAACAGTCGCATGGGCCGTTTCTCTGCAACCCCCTTGCGGGGGCCATACTTTTCCCGAAGTTACGTATGCATTTTGCCGAGTTCCTTAACGCGAATTCTTCCGTGCGCCTTCGCATTCTCAGCTCGCCCACCTGTGTCGGTTTTCGGTACGGTCCCCCAGGGCCGTTCCTTAGGGATTATTTCTCGGCACGACGACTACGCGCACTTCGCTGCACCTAGGCGCAGCTCGCTCGCGGCTCACCTCGGCACCCGGATTTGCCTGGGTGCCTCATCGGCTCGCCGTTTCGGCCGGGACTACCGTCGCCCGGCTGCGTTTCGCCCTATGCGTCATCCCATCGGAACCCTGGGAGGTGCGGGAATGTTGACCCGCTTCCCATCGACTACGGCTCTCGCCCTCGCCTTAGGGGCCGACTGACCCTTGGGTAGATTACCTTTACCCTGGAAACCTCGGGCTTTCGGCGGACGGGGATCTCACCCGTCTTTTCGTTACTCATGCCTGCATTCTCTCTTCCGTCCCGTCCACAGGGGCTTACGCCCCTGCTTCTTCCGTACACGGAATGCTCTCCTACCGACAGCACCTTGCAGTGCTGTCCCGCGGCTTCGGTGCCGTGCTTAGCCCCGTTACATTATCGGCGCATGACTACTCGACCAGTGAGCTGTTACGCACTCTTTGAAGGGGTGGCTGCTTCTGAGCCAACCTCCTGGCTGTCTGTGCAATCATACTTCCTTTCCCACTCAGCACGACTTTGGGACCTTAGCCGGCGGTCCGGGCTGTTTCCCTCTTGACGACGGCCCTTATCAGTCGCCGTCTGACTGCCGCACATTGTATCGCGGTATTCGGAGTTTGGTTAAGCTCGGTACCCAGTGACGGGCCCTCACCTATCCAGTGCTCTACCTCCGCGACAATCGGTGCGACGCTAGCCCTAAAGCTATTTCGGAGAGTACCAGCTATCTCCAAGTTTGTTTAGTCTTTCGCTCCAAGCCACAGCTCATCCCAACCCTTTTCAGCGGATTTAGGTTCGGCCCTCCACAGGATTTCACTCCTGCTTCAGCCTGGCCATGGCTAGATCACTTGGCTTCGGGTCTACCGCACGCGACTGAACGCCCTGTTCAGACTCGGTTTCCCTGCGGCTCCGGGACTTCTCTCCCTTAACCTCGCCGCATACGGTAACTCGCAGGCTCATTCTACAAAAGGCACGCCATCACCCCCTGAGGGGCTTTGACCGCTTGCAGGTCCACGGTTTCAGGTTCTCTTTCACTCCCCTCCCGGGGTCCTTTTCACCTTTCCCTCACGGTACTATGCGCTATCGGTAGCTGCCGAGTATTTAGCCTTGGAGGGTGGTCCCCCCTGCTTCCGGCAGGATTTCTCGTGTCCCGCCGTACTCAGGTAGTGCGGCCATGCAGCCACGGGCGTTTCGCGTACGGGGCTTTCACCCGCTCTGGCCGGCCTTCCCAGGACCGTTCCGCTACACTCGTGGTTTCTTACTGCACGGGTTACCCCCGCCGCACCCCTACAACCCCGCGCACCCGAGGGCACGCGGTTTGGGCTCTTCCCCGTTCGCTCGCCGCTACTAGGGGAATCTCGTTTGATTTCTACTCCCGCCGGTACTTAGATGGTTCACTCCCCGGCGTATCTCCCATGCACCCTATGTATTCACGTGCATGTGCATGTCATCCAGACTTGCGGGTTACCCCATTCGGACATCCGCGGATCACTGGGTATTGGCCCCTCCCCGCGGCTTTTCGCAGCTTGTCACGTCCTTCTTCGCCTGGCAGCTCCTAGGCATCCTCCGTGGACCCTCATTTCGCTTGACCATATCATTCTTCCAATCCCTGCGCTAATACATTTCAAAAAGCAATAAACCTTTCCATTCTTGAATCCGGATGTGCACCATACTTGCAAAGGTCTTATATTTATCAAGGAAGAATACAGAGATTGAAACAGTTTCGTACCACGTCCAATGAGCCATTGTTGCAGGACTTGCACCTGCTGGTCGACGACCGTTGGTTGGGTCCGGCTGTGAGGGCCGGGCCCGGCCTTTCTTCATCAGAAAGGAGGTGATCCAGCCGCACCTTCCGGTACGGCTACCTTGTTACGACTTCACCCTCCTCACCAGACGTACCTTCGGAACCGCCCCCCCTTGCGGGTTGGGCTGGCGACTTCGGGTACCCCCGACTCGGATGGTGTGACGGGCGGTGTGTACAAGGCCCGGGAACGTATTCACCGCGCCATGCTGATGCGCGATTACTAGCGATTCCAACTTCATGGAGTCGGGTTGCAGACTCCAATCCGTACTGGGACCGGCTTTAAGCGATTCGCTCCGCCTCGCGGCCTCGCTGCGCTCTGTACCGGCCATTGTAGCACGTGTGTAGCCCAGGACATAAGGGCCATGATGACTTGACGTCGTCCCCACCTTCCTCCGGTTTGTCACCGGCAGTTCCGCCTGAGTCCCCACCTTTCGTGGTGGCAACAGACAGCAGGGGTTGCGCTCGTTGCGGGACTTAACCCAACACTTCACAGCACGAGCTGACGACAGCCATGCAGCACCTGTTCACCGGCCGCAAGCGGCACGCCGCTTTCACGGCGCTTCCGGTGTATGTCAAGCCCTGGTAAGGTTTCTCGCGTACCATCGAATTAAACCACATGCTCCACCGCTTGTGCGGGCCCCCGTCAATTCCTTTGAGTTTCACCCTTGCGAGCATACTCCCCAGGCGGTGCACTTAATGCGTTTGCTACGGTACCGAGGGTTCTACCCCCGCCACCTGGTGCACATCGTTTACTGTGCGGACTACCAGGGTATCTAAACCTGTTTGCTCCCCGCACCTTCGCGTCTCAGCGTCAGTACATGGCCAGATGCCTGCCTTCGCCATCGGTGTTCTTCCAGATATCTACAGATTTCACCCCTACACCTGGAATTCCGGCATCCCCTCCTGTACTCAAGCACCGCAGTTTCCAGCGCACCCCCCCGGTTGGGCCGGGGTCTTTCACGCCGGACTTGCAGTGCCGCCTGCACGCCCTTTACGCCCAATGATTCCGAACAACGCTCGCCCCCTACGTGTTACCGCGGCTGCTGGCACGTAGTTAGCCGGGGCTTATTCCGGGATTCACGTCATCCCGCGGCCATTCCCTGCCACGGTCATTCCCCCTCCCGAAAAGAACTTTACAACCTCACGGCCTTCTTCGTTCACGCGGCGTCGCTCCGTCAGGCTTTCGCCCATTGCGGAAGATTCTTAGCTGCTGCCTCCCGTAGGAGTCTGGACCGTGTCTCAGTTCCAATGTGGCCGTCCACCCTCTCAGGCCGGCTACCCATCGTCGCCACGGTGGGCCTTTACCCCGCCGTCTAGCTAATGGGTCGCGGACTCATCCCCCGGCGGCGCCGCAGCGCCTTTCCCGGATCGCACCTGTGTGCGTCCCGTCTCATCCGGTATTAATCCAGGTTTCCCTGGGCTATCCCCGGCCGGGGGGCAGATTGTCCACGTGTTACTCACCCGTCCGCCGCTCTAGGGGCCCGAAGGCCCTTGCCGCTCGACTTGCATGCTTAAAACGCGCCGCCAGCGTTCGTTCTGAGCCAGGATCAAACTCTCCGTTATAGCATTTCCGGGCCCGAGGGCCCGGCTTACTTACTTATAAGTTTTCCCTGTAATTCTCGCACGAACGTAGCTTTTCAACTATCGTTCTCTGTTTCTTGTGAATTGACTGGGAAGCCCATCTTGGTGGTCTTCCACTGTTCCAATCTCTCTATTCTTCCCTGCGCTAATAACTTTCAATAATCATGGAAAAACCTTATGTTTGCACATCACATTTTCCCATCCCCTCATAAGGGGCGTTCTTTCAGAGTATCCGACATATTCTAATTTCGTCAAGTATCGAGCGATACTTGGTGATTTGAATCAGTCTGTGTTCTCGTTGCCGAACAAGGAGGGATATTAAACCCTATTTGACTTTTTGTCCAGCACTTTTTAAAGAATTTTTTCGCTATTAGTCTAAGTTACACTATTCCAAGAAATTACATTTTTATTGAGAATTTCCCATAATAGCGATATGGTAAGAGAAGAAAGAGGAACTGAATATGCAGAACATCAGAACAGTATTACCACAGGATATTCCGTATCTATATTCCATAGCTCTCAAGACCGCCTTTGCAGGACTTGATGGTACCCCATATTTCAATGACCCGTGGTGTGTCGGCCACTACTATGCAGCTCCCTATTTATTCTATGAACCAGAACTCTGTTTCATGGCGCTCGATGAGAATGGGACCCCCGCTGGATATATTGTAGGAACCAGTGACACTGCAGCGTATACTTCATGGCTCCAGAAAACCTGGCTTCCTCCCCTACAGGAACAGTATACACATCAACAATCGTTCAAGAGTGAAGCAGAAGAGAGCGTAATTAGAACACTACTCAAAGGACCTGGACAAGGGATGTGGCAAAACTTGGGGTATCCAGCACATCTACACATCGACCTGCTCCCACAGTTGCAAGGAAAAGGTCTTGGGCGGAGCCTCATGGAAACCTTTATAACTAAAGTACAGGAAAAGGGTGTCCCAGGCATCCACCTTGGAGTGGATGGGAGGAACACCCGAGCGTATGGTTTTTATGAGAGGATGGGATTTACCATCCTCGAACAACAGAGCTGGGGCTCGGTTTTCGGAAGACAGTTGTCCTAGTCAGCATCCACTCCCCATTTGATCTTTAAATACTCCAAGTCACTGGCAAGCCTGTTGATCGCATTGGTGAGTCGCTGGGCACGTTTCTCTTCAATGTTTTTCTCCTTCCCTGCCTGCTCCAAACGTTGTACAACCGAGAGTAGATTTGCTTCCTGCTTTTTCAGCTCCTCCAAAGCCTCATGGAGCTCCCTGAAGTATGGAAGCATGATCTCTTCCATAGGCTCAGCAAGAGGCAGAGACTCCTCTTTAAGTAAATCAAACCGTTCCAGGACCTTAGGTGCATAGGCCTTGATACCCAGTGTTCTGGATACATAGGAAGCAAACCAAGGGGCTACTTCCTTATCCCCATGGACAATGAAGACTCGTCTTGGCTCTTTCTGGAAGCTGGTAAGCCATTTCACCAAGCCTTCCTGGTCGGCATGGCCGCTGATGCCATGTAATTCATTCACTTCACAACGTACATCAATCTGTTCACCAAAGATGGTAACATGCCTTGCTCCCTCTAGAATGGAACGTCCAAGCGTTCCACCTGCCTGATACCCGCTAAAGAGAACCGTACATTCACTTCTCCACAAGTTATGCTTCAAGTGGTGTTTGATCCTTCCCGCCTCACACATACCACTGGAGCTAATGATCACACAACTTTCCTTGCGCCGATTCAACGCCTTGGACCCTTCTACGTCTGTGATGGTTACCAGAGAGGGGAAAAGAATGGGATTGATGCCCTTGTTCACCAGCTCCATGGTTTCATCATCCATATAGCCAAACAAGTTTCCCGCAAACACATGAGTTGCCTTCACCGATAGCGGGCTATCCACAAATACAGGTATCTCATGGACTGTTGGGGAAAGCTTTTTCTCAATGATGACTCTCAATAAATAGAGCATCTCCTGCGTTCTCCCTACAGCAAAAGCGGGGATGATCACATTTCCGCCACGTTTGAAAGTTCGCTCAATGATATCTGCGAGCTCTTGCGCCCTTACATGAGTGGGAACAGAATTACCAACTGCATTCTCTGGTTTCTTATGTACCCGGTTTCCATAGGTGGACTCCATCACTACGAAATCCGCACTATCAATATAGTCTGGGTCCTTGATCAGGGGCTGGTTAAAATTACCGATATCTCCCGAAAATACGAGTTTACGATTCTCCTTTCCTTCACTGAGCCACATTTCAATGGAAGAAGAGCCAAGAAGGTGCCCTGCATCATTGAATCGCACCTTGATACCCTCATCGATTGTACAGACCTTCTCATAGTCGCAAGGAGTAAAGAAACCCATGGAATCCTTTGCGTCCTCCACAGTATACAGAGGCTCTACCCCCTTCTTGCCTGCACGCTTTGCTTTCCGGCTTCTCCATTCAGCCTCCATCTCGTGGATGTGCCCGCTATCTGCAAGCATGATCTCACACAAGTCCACTGTTGCGGCAGTGCAGAAAATCTTGCCCTCGAAGCCCTCCTTAACCAGCAAGGGAATACGTCCACTGTGGTCAATATGGGCATGGGTCAAGAACACATAGTCAATGGCATGAGCATCAAAAGGAAGACTCATCCCCGATTCTTTCTCATCATTGCCCTGGGGCAGACCACAATCGACAAGCAAATACTTACCGTTCACCTCCACCAGCGTGCAACTACCAGTTACCTGCTGTGCTGCTCCGAAAAACGTTATATGCATAGTGAGTACCTCTCTACTACTACAATACGACTGTTGTGCGTGTAGCGCAATTGCTAATCCAAATCCGTCGTACCTTGTAATGCAAAGCTTGATTGGGTATCCTACGGGAAAGGGAGAAAGCCAATGGATGCAAATGTAAAAATGAATCGTACCTTGCAGGTTGAACGGACCATCAAGGCACTCAAGAAAAACAATATCGATGCTCGTTTCCTTGAAACAATAGATGAGGTTGTTCCATCTGTCACGTCGCTTCTCACAAAAGGAGAAAGTGTTGCAGTTGGAGGGTCTGTGACCCTCAAGGAAACCGGCCTCCTCGATCTTCTGAGAAATGGAGACTACACTTTTTATGACCGGTATAAACCTGGGCTCGACAAAGAGGAAATCACTGAAGTTATGCACAAGAGTTTCTTTGTTGACACCTATCTTGCCAGTGCCAATGCCGTTACGGAACATGGGGAACTGTACTGTGTTGATGGAACCAGTAATAGGGTTGCAGCCCTGCTGTATGGCCCAAAGCAGGTAATCCTTGTTGTCTCATGGAATAAGATCGTTCCAGATTTGGTAAGTGCCATCCTCAGGGTCAAACAGCTTGCAGCCCCCTCCAACGCCAGGAGATTGGATACCGGAGCATATTGCGTGGAGAGCGGGAAATGCATCAATGCTCACTGCGATGCGAACAACCTGATGGCTCTCACCGCTGGAGCGTGTGAACATACCATCTGTTCAAACTATGTGGTGTTCAGTCACCAGCAAATAGCAGGAAGAATGAAGGTTCTCATCATCGGTGAGAGTCTCGGATACTGATTTGGAGGAATGATGTCAGCAGAATTTACCTATTACGCCCCCACCCGTGTGGTGTTCGGGAGAAATACAGAGGAGCAAGTTGGAACTTTGGTCAAGGAACAAGGTTGCAAGAAGGTCCTTCTTCACTACGGCTCGGAAAGTGCAAAGCGATCAGGATTGCTCGATCGTATCAAGGCCTCTCTCGATGCAGAGCATATCAACTACGTTGAACTTGGCGGTGTAGTTCCTAACCCACGGCTCAGCAAGGTGCACGAAGGAATTGAGTTGGGCAAACGGGAAGGAGTTGACTTCCTGCTCGCAGTGGGTGGTGGTTCAGTCATCGACTCGGCCAAGGCCATTGGCTACGGGTTGTACCACGGTGGAGAGGTCTGGGACTTCTATGAACAGAGGCGTCAGGTGGAAGGCTGCTATCCTGTTGGTACGGTGTTAACCATTGCTGCGGCAGGTAGTGAGATGAGCAGCTCCTCCGTCATCACGAATGAAGAAGGAAATCTCAAACGTGGCCTGAATCATGATTCATCACGATGCAAGTTTGCAATCATGAATCCTGAATTGACGTATACCCTACCACAATACCAGACCATGTGTGGTGCAGCGGACATCATGATGCACACTATGGAGCGTTATTTCATAGTTGACGAAACCATGGAACTGACTAATGAGATTGCTGAAGGCTTGCTTAGAACGGTAATCAAAGCCGCCCTCATTCTGAAAGATCATAATGACGATTATAATGCACGTGCAAATATCATGTGGGCCAGCAGCCTCTCGCACAATGGCTTGACCGGAGCAGGAAACGCATCCCGTGGAGATTGGGCTCCACACCAGTTGGAGCATGAAATGGGTGGCATGTTTGATGTAGCCCACGGCGCTGGCCTTGCCGCAATATGGGACAGCTGGGCACGCTATGTCTATACACAAAAGCCTGAGAGGTTTGCCAGGTTCGGTAGTGCTGTATTTGGCATGGAGAGAACCAACGATACCATAGCAGATGCATCGAAAGCCATTGAACAGGTCAAGATCTTCTTCAAGAGTATTTCCATGCCCACCAACTTCCGGGAATTGGGAATTACCCCCACTGAAGAACAGATTGACGAAATGACGCTGAAAGCCACCTTCTTCGGTAAAAGAACCTTGGGTGATTTCCTTGTCTTGGGAGCAAAGGAGATCAAGGATATCTATATGGATGCCAACCAGGGTTAAATATCTCTCTCCCAAAGATAGAGCAACAAGTACTGTTCAAGCGTGCGGTGAGGACCTTTTCGATCAGTTTCCCGCCGCATTCTTGCTAGTGCGTTTCTCCGCAGGAATGACCGATACAACCGAACAACCGGCAGATCGTCTTCACTTGGTCCTTCAAGGCGTTGATCTGGTCTGAGATTCAATAGCCCGGCCGCTTCACTCCTGCTCACCACGCGTTCCCTACTCGAATCCATCCATATCTCAAGCTTCCTCTGTTGCTCATAGCTTAGAGAGAACAGGAACTCATTAAGTGCATATACCACCTCATCCTGGTCTCCTCGTTCCTCAAGAAACACATGCCAGCTCTCGTTCAACTGCATCGATAGTTGCAACAACTCAACGGTACCGAGCAATGTCCCAAGCACCGGTACAAGAGAGTTCCTTGCCTCCCAAAGCTGCTGCAGCAATGGCGCAAACACCTCAATTTCTGCTCGAGAACGATCTTCCCACATGGTAATCAGTTCATGACTAGCCTTCCCAACCCAAGTCTCATCCCCTGAACTATCGGATATGATAGAAATATAGAGATCCTCAGCCATCAGGGAGAATAAGGTGGTATGATACTGCGAGCGTACAGCTTCCCTGTACACAGCAAGATATGGTTTATTCTCTGTAATCTTTAGAAGAAACCCATAGAGATGTAGCTTGGCAATAATGAAAGAACGCCCCAGGGACGCCTTAACAGGAAGATTGATCACTTCCTCAATGCCTTGATTTGTCAATTTGGAAGCCAAGGTCTGTCGATTGCGACCTTGTATAGAGATTCCAAGATTGTAGTCCAGCGAACTCGATCGTTCCACAATGCCTGCAAGGGTATGCAAATCGTCTATCTTGGATTTCAGCAATGAAGCAAGTGATATATCCATCGTATCGAGCACAGACTGACATGCGTCAAGCAAGACCAACTCAACAGCTGAAAAAGCGCTCTTATTTGGCATGTAAAGAAACCTACCTACACAATGAGATATCCCACCATAGGATGGAACAAGAGAAAAGTCCAGCACCAATCGAGTAGGCGGGAGTCGTTAAGCCCCAACCTCTCAGTCGAGTAGCCAAGGGGAATTTCACCCCAAGGCTCTCACAGAACCGTACGTGAATCTCTCGATTCATACGGCTCTTATCGACAAACCACAATGCCCCCAATGTGCGAATAGATTAGGAGCCCTTCTTTGGACTGCTTCCAACCATCTTCTTGCACGCATGGGACGGCCATGGAATCTTTTGAACTTGCACATTGCCCATCTCACAAGCCTCCCCTGAATCACCTTCAGCGTACTTTTCAAGGCGGAGTTGTTGTAGCGGCCGAAGTAGTTCATCCACCCTGCAACAATGGGATTGATTGTTTCTGCTATCATCTCAATCTTACTCCCTGTCCTTTTGTGAATCTCCAGAGCCTTTATCTTGTCCTTGAGGGTCTGGCAGGATGCCTTGCTCACAGCCGGTAGGAAGTTAACCTGCACTCTGCCAATCCTGTCCTTCAGAACTCTACCCCTGTAGGTATAGCCAAGAAAGTCGAATTCCGTGTTTTCAAAGTCTCCTTTGCGGTCTCTGTCCTTACAGTAGACTATCTTGGTCTTCACTGGATGTAGCTCCAACTTGCATGTAGCCATCCTCTCCCCAATCGCCTTGAGAATGAACCTCGCCTGCTTTTCAGACTTACAGTGTACAACCGTATCATCTGCATACCTCTCAAAAGGACAGTACGGATGTTCCCTCTTCATCCACATGTCAAACGCATAGTGCATGAAGAGGTTGGACAGTATTGGACTTACAACCCCGCCCTGTGGTGTCCCAGAAATCCTTGGAATCAAGGTTCCGTCAACATCCTTGAACGGTGTCTCCAGCCATCTTTCTATGTACAGGACAATCCATGACTCTTTGATGTGCCATTCCACTGCCTTCATGAGAAGTGCGTGATCTATGTTGTCAAAAAGCCCCTTGATGTCCAGATCAATGACATAGTCATACCGCCAGCATCTTTCCCTTGCCTTTCCAACCGCATCGAGTGCCGACTTATTCGGTCTGTATCCATAGGAGTCTTCATGAAAGAGTGGGTCCAGGACGGGTTCCACCAATATCTTGACCACCATCTGTGCGATACGGTCCGCTATGGTTGGTATCCCCAGTTTCCTTGTTCCTCCACTCTTCTTGGGTATTTCCACCGCCTTCACAGGCTTTGGGAAATAACTTCCCGAACTCATTCTGTTCCATAGCTTATAAAGGTTCCCTTTCAGGTTCCTCTCATACTTTGCCATGGAGATTCCATCGACACCAGCACTCCCACCGTTCGCTTTCACCTTCTTATAGGCTTCGATAAACAGCGTCTTGCCGATGACATACTGCTTGCTCCTTTCCATTTGCTCCTCCTGTTTCCAGTTGACTCATGGCTGAGCCTTGTCGATGACAACCCTTCGCTCCACCCCCATTACAGAGGCTTCGTCACTACTACGATTGTCTCCGCCCCTATGGAATGCATCTCTACTTTCGGCCTTGCCTTTCTGTGGCTTGTTCCTTTTCGATTCCCATCATTCCATAGGTTCATGCGTCCCATAGCAAAGCCTGCTGCATGCTCGCGCCCTCTTAATGCCGGGTGCCGGTCAGACCACTCCAGAACTGCTTCTGACCTATCTCCCAGATAAGTGGCGAATATCTGGTTCTGACACCGCTTTACGTTGACGACACTTCATCGAGGGTTCACTTTCGTTCGCCTTCATGCAACCTACATGACTGGTTCTTCCAGCCTTTTCGCCTGTCGTTCACCACCAAGGTCATTGTACCTCAGCAGCACAGGTTTGTTTGACAGACCCGTTCTGTCGTTCCTGTCGAGGGGCCCTCCCTCATCTTCGCTACAGTTAGCGCATCACACCACCACCGTACGTGCCGTTCGGCATACGGCGGTTCAACCAAACAGACTATTGTACCGGTAGTCCAGCACAATCCCAACAAGTTCCATGCGCTTGGCATGGAACTTGTTGTAGTAACCCACTACATCCACCAGAGCGTAACGACTATGAATGCTCTCATTGCTGATGAGATAGTTCATGGTGCCTGCCATCTGCCAGTAAGAGTTGCTGTCGAGTTTCCATCCCATGAGTTTCCACTCTTCCACCCCCAGTTGCCTGAGGCGGTGTTTCCGGTTTTCGCCGTTCTTCCACTGTTTCCATAGGTACTGACGTATTCGCCTCCGGATCCATCCCATCAGGCGTTCGAGGTATTTCTTGATGGCACTCCTTGCAAAGTACCCGACCCATCCCCTCAGGATGCTGTTAAGCTCCCCGATGACCGTCCAGATGCTCACTCCGCGATTGCGCTTCGTAACCAGTCGTATCCGGTCCTCAAGTTTCTTCAGCTTCTTCCCATGGGGTATGGTCATCCCAAGTTTTCCTTTTTCGCCGTTGGTCCTGAAGGTGAATCCGAGGAAGGTTGAACCCACGGCCCTCCTTGCCTCCGTTTTCTCCATGTTCACTTTCAGCTTCAGTTTCCTCTCAAGACAGCTCTTCGCATTGTCCCTCACCCGGTAGGATGACATCCTGCACTTGGTGAATATGTTGCAGTCATCGGCGTATCTCACGAACCGCAGTCCCCGCTTCTCCAGTTCCCTGTCGTAGGGGGTGAGGTAGATGTTCGACAGCAGTGGCGACAGAGGGCCCTCTTGCGGGGTTCCCAGGGCTGTCGCCATCATGCTCCCGTTGGTCATCACTCCGCTCTTCAGAAATACGTAGATGAGTCTCCTCACGTCCTTGTCATCCATGTACTTGTCAACCAGTCCCATGAGGATGTCATGGTCGACTGTGTCGAAGAACTTGGACAGGTCCAGGTCAACCACGTGCCTGTACCCCTCGGACATGTAGGTCTGGGCGAGTCTCACCGCATCCTCTGCGCTCCTCCCGGGTCTGAACCCGAAGCTGGAATCGCTGAATGTCGGTTCGAACACTGGAGTCAGAACCTGCACAAGGGCCTGTTGGATTACCCGGTCAATTGCCGTGGGTATCCCAAGCAGACGCATGCCCCCGCTGTCCTTGGGGATTTCCCGTCGGAGCACCGGCTTGGGCTTGTACGTCCGTGTGACAATCTGCTCGCGAATCCGTTCCCAGTTGACCTCAAGGCAGGAGGGAAGTTCTGTCAATTCCATCCCGTCGATGCCCGCAGAACCCTTGTTCTGCATCACCTGCATCATCGCTAGCAAGCTCTCGCTGTTCGGATTCGCAGGTGGACCTTTCCCTTTCGAAAGGCATTTGATCGTTCGGCCCTTCGTGGCTGTTCCCCCAGTCACTACTACGGCCTCTGCTGACTTCTCCACATTCGTTGTTACTACGTCGTCATAAGCGATGTTGCAGCCTCGTACGCTGTGGAGACCTCACGGGATAAGTCATCACTCTTTCCTCGTTTACCCGCCTGATTTACAGATGAAGGTCTCATTGCCTTTTGGATTTACTGCTTTTGGCCAGCTTGTCCCCTTCACCTGCCTACTATCAGGTTTCTGTCCGTCGGGCCACGATTTCGCTATTGCTTCTTCCCTCCCACACCTCGCGGTGTGAAACTTGCAAGTTGCTATCGGGTTCATCGGCAACTACGTCCCTTGGGAATTTCACCCAAGATTGATGACATGCCCGTCATACCAAAAAAGCACCCTCATGGAGAGAGTGCTTACCTTTGATCTTACTTAAACGGCTATTCCATGAATAGGCGTACCACCTCATCACTATCCCTGGCTTGTTCAAGCATTCGGCGGAAGACCTGGCTTGTACAGCTACGGGCAATGGAAGCAAGCAGCTCTACATGCGCAGAAGCTTCCTTAGAGGGAGCCAATACCAAGAAAAAGATCCGGCTCTTCTGGCCATCAGGTGCATCAAACTCAACAGGCAATCTGCTTATACCAACTACAAGCGAGACATGTTCTACCACATCACTCTTGGCATGTGGTATGGCTATACCATTCCCGATGCCGGTAGAGCCAAGACTCTCCCTATCGAGGACAGCGTTCAAGACAGCTTCAAACTGCTCAGATGAATACCCTTTTACCTTTGCCATCACTTCCACAAGTTCAGTGATCACACCCTGCTTATCGGTGTGCATGAGGGGCACTTTCACCAAATTCCTGTCCAATACATCCAGTACATTCATGCAAAGCTCCTTATGCTTCAAACTCCAGCCAGATATCGTCATCATCCCTGACTACCAGTACAGGGCAAGGGGAGGTACGTAGCATCCTGTCAGTCTCACTTGCAAGCTCCTCGCGTCGGGAACGGATATCAGTGACCCCTCCGAGCACCAGCAAATCTGCCTTTGAAGACTTCAACAACTCTTTCATCACTACGTGCACAGTACCTTCCAGCTTAATCGTTTCTATGAGAACTTGCTTCTGCTGGGCAAGACGGGAGGCATGCCGTAGATACCTGTCAGCATCCAATTGTAGGTCACGTTGGTACTCATCACGTTCCACTGTCACAAATATACCTGCCTTGACCAATTCGCTCAAGGCTCTGGTGTTCACAACATACGCGGCGGTCAGTTTTGCATCGTGTTCCTTGGCCAGCTTGATGCCATACATAATTGCTGTCATCGAACTCTCTGAACCATCCTGGTACACGACGATCTGCTTAAATGGAACTCCCATGCAAACCTCCCTGTGAGTTTATCGTATCATCATCTTCTGAAGTGGTCAAAGCCTGCACCGCTGCCTTGGCGTTCTCCATCCTATCCTTCACTACCTTCAGCAGAATGAAATTCTCCCGCTCTTGCTCCTCTATACGGGAACGCATCCAAGCGATGGTCTCCTTGTTTTCCGGAATGACTATTTTTTCGAGTGCATTGACCTTTTTGATGGTCTTCTTTACTTCCTTGGCCAATCGCATGATGGATACTTTGAGCTCAGCAAGCCTTCCCATCAATTGCAATGTCGTCCGATACCGATCAATAGACAACTCACTCAGGATACTGGTATCTTCACTGCTGAAGTAGGGACTGTGATCTGAGAACGAGGTATCGACCTTGGGAACCGTAACACCCATGACTCTCCTAGAGCCTAATTCAATGGAATAGTCGATATTGACGGCTCCTGCAAGATTGCCTACCCTAAGTCGACCCATCTGCATGATTGCATCACTCAGTGATTTCTGTGCCTCACCCAATGCATGAACGACCCTACCCTCATAATCAACTGCTTGGTCAACAAGGGTCAGGAGCTCTACGACAAGAATGGACCGTTTCTGGTCCAGCAACTCATAGCCGAGCTGGGCAAACTTAAGATCTTCACTGAGTTTGAGCAAATTGCTCCGGGTAGGAGCAAGTGTGGTATTCAAAACTCCTCCTATCTGCCGTAATGTTCGGCAATCTCCTCATCGGTGAGACGCTGCAACTCCTCGGAAGGCAGTTTTCCCAGAGCCTCCCAACCAAGATCGAGCGTCTGTTCAATACTCCTATCCTCATCGAACCGCTGGTTCACAAAACGCTTCTCAAAAAAGTTTCCAAATTCAAGGTACTGTTGGTCGAGGGTGGTCAACTCCTCTTCCCCGATAACCGAAGCAAGGTTCTGCACATCCTTAACATGGCTGTAGGAGGCAAAGAGCTGGTTGGCTAGGTGTGGATGGTCGTCCCTGGTCATGCCTTCCCCGATACCATCCTTCATCAAACGGGAGAGGGAAGGAAGACAGTTGATCGGTGGATAAATTCCCCTTGCCTGCATTCCTCGCTCAAATACAATCTGTCCCTCGGTGATATATCCGGTCAAATCAGGAACTGGATGGCTGATATCATCATTGGGCATCGAAAGAATCGGCAACTGTGTTATGGATCCAGAGCGCCCGCTAATTTTCCCTGATCGTTCATAAATCTCAGCAAGATTTGAGTACAAGTAGCCTGGATACCCTTTTCGGGATGGAATCTCCCCACGCATGGTTCCAATCTCTCTCAATGACTCACAGTAGTTGGTCATATCGGTCATAATCACCAATACCTGCTTCCCTTTGTCAAAAGCCAGATGCTCAGCGAGTGTCAACGCTGTCTTGGGGGTAATGGTTCGCTCAATGGAAGGGTCATCCGCCAAGGAGAGGAAGAGCGCAACGTTGTCCAGTACTCCGGTCTCCTCAAAGCTGTCAATGAAGAAGCGAGCTACGTCATACTTGACCCCCATTGCTGCAAAGACTATACAGAAATCCCCTTCATTTCCCCGAACTTTTGCCTGACGGGCAATCTGCGCGGCAAGTTGGTTATGGTCCAAACCGTTCCCACTGAAAATGGGGAGCTTCTGGCCTTGAATCAAGGTAGTCATTCCATCAATGACAGAAATACCGGTCTGGATGAAATCCCTGGGATACTCACGAGCTGTGGGATTGATCGGTTCCCCGTTCACGTCCCGTTCAGCGAATCCGTGTACGGTTCCTGAACCGTCCCTACTCTTACCCAAACCGTTCATAACCCGACCAAGCATCTGCTCCGAAACCGGCAAGGTGAGTGGCTCACCCATGAACCGCATACCGGTACCGGGAAGTGTCAGGTTGTCAGTTCCCTCGAAGACCTGGACTACAACAACCTCATCACTAGTATCGAGTACCTGACCGGAACGACGCTTTCCATCAGGGGTGACGACCTCAACCAATTCCCCAAAACCTACAGGATGGGTATTGCGCATATATACAAGTGGTCCATCGATCCTGCTTGCCCCACGGTACTCCCTGCCGCTGAGCAGCCTGCGATCACTCTGGGCCATCAAGGATTCAGTGTTAGTTTTCATAAATTCCTCCCATCTGGTCAATGGAGCGCTCTAGCCGTAGCTGGATCTTGTCAATTATCTCAAGCTCATCTCCCTTAACGGTAAGGCGCATTCTTGCCATCTCCTGGACGGCACGAAGCCTCCTTACCTTCACCATTGGGACTCCCTTGTTGATCGCTTCCAGCCCCTTCTCATAGTAAGCAAGGATTACCGAGAGCATCTTCACCTGTTTTTCCACCGAGCAGTATCGGTCTACTTCATCAAAAGCGTTTTGCTGCAGAAAAGCGGTTTTGAACAAAGAACATACTTCCAAGATGAAATTCTGGGTATCGGGAAGGGCATCGGGACCAACAAGCTTGACAATTTGTTGCAGGCGGACTTCCTTCTGCAATAGGTCCATGATCCTAAGCCTGTTCTCGTGCCATGCCCCATCACTATGGTCATTCCACCACTGCTTCACATCACCAAGATATTCACTGTAAGAGTCCAACCAGCTGATGGCTGGATAATGACGGCTACTTGCAAGCTGTCTGTCCAAGCCCCAGAAGCAACGCACGAATCGCTTTGTGTGCTGGGTTACCGGCTCTGAGAAATCACCGCCGGGAGGGCTTACAGCCCCGATGATGGAGACCGAACCATCACTTCCAGAAAGATTACGCATATACCCTGCCCGTTCATAGAACTGTGCAATACGGGTAGGCAGGTAGGCAGGGAACCCTTCCTCAGCCGGCATCTCTTCCATACGGCCGCTGAGTTCACGCAGTGCTTCGGCCCAACGACTGGTTGAGTCGGCCATGATCGCCACATGATAACCTTGGTCGCGATAATACTCAGCCATCGTTATACCCGTATAGATACTCGCTTCACGGGCACTTACCGGCATATTGGAAGTATTGGCGATAAGGATGGTCCGCTCCATCAGAGACTGCCCGGTCCTTGGATCTACAAGCAGAGGAAATTCCCTCAATACGTCGGTCATTTCGTTACCACGCTCACCACAGCCTATGTACACAATGATATCCGCATCACACCACTGGGCAATGGAATGCTGTGTCATGGTCTTTCCGGTACCAAACCCACCAGGGATTGCTACCGTCCCGCCTTTTGCGAGAGGGAATAAGGTATCGATGACCCTGAGCCCTGTCACCAAAGGTTGTTTCAATGCAAGACGACTGGCTACCGGCCGGGGCAATCTGATCGGCCACTTCTGTACCATGGTAAGTTTCTGTTGCTTTCCATCTGGCAAAACGAGGGTCGCTATGACTTCATCTACCGTATAGGAACCTGAGGGAGCAATTTCACTGAGTGTTGCTTCCGGGTACTGGGGAGGTATGATGATCCTGTGCTGGATCCTACTTGTCTCCTCCACTGTAGCGATGACCATACCTGCATGGATACTCGTCCCAGCTTCAACAATAGGGGTAAACTCCCACTGCTTTCCATGGTCTACTGCATCATAGGAAAGACCACGTGAAATGAAGGCACCACTGGCCTCCATGAGCTTTTCCAAGGGTCGCTGAATACCATCATAGATGGTACCGATAAGCCCAGGGCCCAGCTCGACGCTTAGGCTCATACCACTTCCATAGACGTTGTCACCTGGGCAGATGCCAGTTGCATCCTCATACACCTGGACAGTAGCCAATCCATCATAGAGCTTGACCACCTCCCCGACCAGTTGCTGTTCACCGATACGGACCATCTCCATCATCATGGCATTTGTGATGTCCTTGACGATGAGAATCGGTCCATTAACTCGTTTGACACGTCCGATTATTCTTTCTTTCATGTATGTTCCTGAATCATTGACCTTACGACGCGGTCGAACCGTCTTAGACGGATTTCAACCTGGTTGTTGAACGAAACCGTATCGTCCATAGAGGAAACAATTACACCAAGGCCTTGCACTGGTTTTGGATCGAGGTGCAGGGCAATCTTCGCACCGGTTGCTTCCAGGACCAAGGAAGCTGCTTCCTTGAGATGGTCCTCTTTCACTGGACACTGGCGTGAGAAGGCAACCTTGGCTTCTTTGAGGTCCAGACCAATTGCAGCCTCTGCAATCCATGTACTTAGATGTTGAGCAACCTTACTGGCATCAAGCAGTGAGGTTACGCGTCTGAGTACCTGTTGGTAACTCTCATCAATCTGCCTGAGATTTGCTTTTCGCTTTGCACTTGCGAGATTGGCCTGCTTCTTCAACTCAATACTTCTGAGTTTCTGTTCGTGGTCCTTTCTCAGTGAAGCTATCTCCCGTTCAACCTTGAGTTGTGCTTCCTCTGCAATACGCGCTGCTTGTCTTTGGGAATCCTCAAGCTTTCTTTGTGCAGTCTGCTCCGCCTGTTCCAAGATACCGCTCAACAAACGGTTGTCAGTTGTTTCCATACGAACTCATCCTACAATGCTACCCCAATCGCTTTATTAACGAGGGCACGCAAATCTGTGCCTCCCTCCTTTGATCGGGGGGAAGGGATCTCTACAACAAGCGGGAAAGATTCAGAGAATAGGAATCGGTCCACAATGGGCCTGATCATATTTGCAACCTCATCAGTGATGATGATGATGCCATTCTGCGAATCATCCACCGCCTTGTCCCAGGCACGCTTGGCCTGTTGTGCATTTGTCGCCTGCATGCCGAATACACCAACCAGGGAGAACCCGAGTACGGTATCTTCGTCACCGATGACAAAATATTTCATTGGTTATACCTTTCCGAGGATCATCAAACTGGTGATGAACCCAAAGACAACCAGACCTTCAGCAAGAGCGATGAAGATCAAGGCCTGGCTTGCAATCTCAGGACGCTCACTGATGGCACCCATGGCGGCACTACCAACCTTGCCAATAGCCGAACCTGCAGCTAAAGCCCCTAATCCAAATGCCAGTGCAGCACTGAAACAGACCAAGGCGAGGTTGTAGTCTCCACGACTGGCTGACTCTGTAGTTGCCGCATAGGCACTGGGTGCGAAGATGAAGCCGCTGGCAAGCAACAAGAGCGCTGTTGCCACAAAGGTCATCGAAACTTTTCTTCTGAATGCGATGTTGGTCATACTTTGACCCTCCTAAAAAAATTCACTATCTCTGTTCGGATGGGGCGCTCTTCAACCCAACTGGCTGATAGGCAACACCCTTTCCGGTAAAATACCGAGAGAAAAACTCGTAATAATTCAACCTCAAGGACTGTATACCTGAACTCAATCCCTCCAGGACAATCACCAGGATGTTTCCAAGGATGAATATCATTACCCCACCAAACCCATCAGCCAAGGAAGAGAGTTCCTTGAAGGACTGCATAAGTGCCGCATGGGCAATACCAAGGCCTGCCACACGCATGAAAGAGAGTGTGTTGGAAAGATATCCGGTAAAAATCTCCAGGATATCCACGAACCATTCCATGACGGCGTCCATGGTCACGGCACCAAGATCATGGCGTTGGCCTCCTTGCTTAACTGATAGATAGTACGCAAGAAAACCCCTAATCAACAGTAAGATGAGCAATATGGTAATGACAGGGGCTATCCAAGGATCTGAGGGGAAACTGCTATAATCGCTCTCCACGAAGGCAAATCCCATATAGAGCCCTATAGCGAAAAGGATGCCACCAAGCAACCCATTCTTGTCCAACGTAAGCTGTAAATATGATTTTTTCCTGAAAAGATTTATCCAATTCAACACCAAGCCGGTATAGATGATGATAATACCGAACTTGACAGTCAGCCCAAGAATCCCATACACATCCGTGATAAGCGAACCATCACCGGCATGTCCTGCTACCACTGCCTCATAGTTAAACCAAAGTGCAGGCAGGAGTTCTAGGCCAAAATAACTCCCGAATAGCGCACCAAAGATCATGGCCGACAGGCCCAGATAAATCAGAAGTTCAGTCAAGTTCCGGCTGATCATCCCATCCTTCTTCAATGGGTTCTTTTTATAACCATACTTCCCAAGCAAGCCAACGAGCATAAGTACCAATCCTTGGCCTACGTCGGCAAACATGAGTCCAAACATACAAAGATAGGCAACCATGACAAAGATGGTAGGGTTGACCGTTCCATACTCAGGGGTACTGTAGTTATTGACCATCCTCTGAAATGGGGCAAGCATCTTGGGACTGGAAACAGCAACCGGTACCTCGCCCCGGGGAACCTGACGAGCCTCGGTCCACTCGACGACACACTGTCCATCGCTTGCTTGGCTAATCGCCTGCTCTACCACCTCTGCCTGGTCAGAGGGCACCCAGCCGGAGAAAAGTGTTGTATTGCGGGTATAGGCAAAATAAGAGCGAATCTGGTCACTGAGCTCATTCAATCGAAGATTAGCCCAGATGGCAAACAACTGGGTTTGCTGACTAGCTACCATTGCATCAACTTCTTTCTCGATTTGCTCACGATCAGAGAGCGCTGCCTGATGTTCCTTCTTAAGTTGTTCCTTGATCATGGAAACTGCTTGTTGTTGCAGCTGGACATCACTCGATTCCATCCAACCGAATTTTTCCAGGAGTGGATCGACCTGTCCTACATCACGACGGAGTGTCAGACTGATTAAAAGGTCGGTATTCGCAACACTCTCCAGTAATCCTCCAAAGGAAGCAATCTTATCCTTGAGGTCCTCACTTCTGCCTTTTGTGACCTGCCCTACCCTGAGGTCAAGGTATTCTCCCTTGTCCTCCTTGATATAGCGCTGCATCTCCTCCAGGCCCATCACCATCTGGTTACTCTCCTTCTGTTTCTCTTTCAAGGAGAGCAAATTTGCAGTCAGGTCATCCAGCGTTTTGCTGAATGCTTCCAATTGTGGTCTTTCCAGATTTTGTACATTCAGAACATCACTGGTAGGTACTGCAAGATGTCCTTGCCTGAGCAAGGCTTCCACCCTATGACGCATATCCTGAAGGGTTGAGCGGCTGACGGAACTCTGGCGGAAAGAGAGTTTTTCCATCTGCCCAGAATCTAGCTTATTGATGTAGACAAAGTCCAAAACACCAAGAGCGAGCAGGGATTTGACGACCGCATCACTGGTCTGCTCCAATACCACTGCAGTAAGCAGTTTCATCGGTCGTGTAAACAAGTTCATACCAATACCCCCCTGATATACGCTTCTTCATATCCGTAATACTTCCCATTGAGAATAGCCTTCACCATGCTCGTCTCTTCCTTGAAGAGGAAGAAATAGGACAAGGAAAGTCCGATGGTAAAAGGGTCCTGGGAGAGCATACGCTGGTAAATGGCTTTTCTTCGTTCTGCCAAATAACCTTCAATTTTCAAGGTCTCAAGCACACTCGCCTCATCACCTTGCACGCTGAGAGAATGCTGTTGCTCCTCAAGCCCTGGATAATAGCGGTTGATGATTGCATGAGGATTACGCTCAGAAGAATTCTGCCTCAAATACGCCTCACTCTCCTTACTTGAAACAACCTTTCCCCAAGGAAGTAAAAGTTTTTTTACTGCATCGGCATCCATATGGTGGTACCATCCGTAGCGTACCAACATCATGAGATTACGCAGATCAATTTCCAGGAGAATCATGGAAGTTGCCACTTCTTCATCTGCTTTCTTGAGCATTTTCACACACTCCATCAGATGTACATACCACATTCTGTCCAGCTCTGTCTCAAGGGAAAACAATCCTGCTTGCTGGAGGTCTTGCTCACTGAATGCAGTAACGGTGACATGATAAGGGCTATCCTTCAGTGCAATCCCGACTGATTCCCAGCTGGTTGCATTGATCAAGGCTGTCCAGTCGATGGGAGAGAGAATGGTGTCCTTGAAGAGGTACTCACTGCGATGGCGAATTGGTCGTTGCCTCATGATGCTACTGTACCAGAGCCGGAGTGTGTTCTTCAGGTTGTCTATCTCGATTTTTCCAAGAAGATGGTTTATCAGGTCGGCACTACTGCCCTCAAGATACCCTGCAACCTCCTTGTACATGGAAATCTCCATCCCAAGAAGCACCAGCTCCATCTGTTGAAGGTCTCCGGTTCGGTCGTATGCTTCAGCTACCGCGTGGTATTTGGAGTCACGAAGGACCCCCACTGCCTCTACCAGAGAAGAAGCGTGCAAAAGATTTTCAATAACCCTGCTTTCTCGCATCAAACCAATCTTAGCCCGAAGTTTGGCATTGATGAACCCATACAAAGATACTCGATCACTGCTCATTTGTTTTCCAGAAAAGCGTCAAAATCAGTTTTGCAGATTTGCTCCACGATTGAATGTGCAATAGTTTCAAGGGTATCCCCTGAAAGGTTGCTCGATACATTCAAACTCTCTTCATACTCCTCAACTTCGTTCCTAGCCTCTGTTTCAGCCTGTTCTAATTGTGTACGAAGACGATCACGTTCTTCTTTCACAGAGGAACGCAGGAGTTCATTTGCAACTCTTTGGGCGTCGGAAATAGCATCTCTAGCTGTATGTTCGGCGTCTCGTATGACTTGTTGTGCTCTATCTTCAACAGATAATACATCGTTGATTATATCGCTACGCACGGCTTCACTTCCTATATTAGTTATGCAGATCTGGTTTTATACTCTACCTTTTGGATAAACGTGTCAAGCAAACCTAGGGAGCAGCAGTGACAACCTGCTGTGCAGTTGGGTCGGTTGCGTCAAAATCGACCATGGAATCGAATATATCCTCATCGAAGGCATAATCATCTTCACTCACGAAGCCATCCGGTTGGAAGGATTCAAACCCAAAATCACTCTCATCAAATGGCGGGAAGATAATAGTCCAGAATGTCTCCTCATCCATGCGATCTGTCACTTCAAGGGTAACTTGCGCGTCATACCCGGTAGCAAGTTCAGCGCCGAAAACATCCGTTTCCTCTTCGACCTGTACTCCACTGAATGCATCTTCTACAATAATCCGCTGCTCAAAGGCAGGGTCAGAAACCCAGAAATCCTCAAGCAACAAGACTCTCTCCAAACCCAACTCCTCAGTAGAGATCTCAGGAACGACAAACCTTACTGCATACCACAGATCATCCACCTGAAGATCAAAGAGATATGTACCGCTGGCAACTTCACTAAGGATGTAACGTCCTTCCTGGTCGGTAAAAAGGTAGAGAGATTCATTTCGAATAAGTTCCTCTTCTCCTACAGCATTCAATATCACTTCATACACGGGAGATGAATACTGGATGTAGGGGAAACCATCGGCCATATAGAGAACTCCACTGACAGTAAAGGACGGTTCAACATCAAGTCTTGCAACAAAAGACTGCCTGCTTCGTGGACTTAATTCATATACGAATGAGGTACCGGTTGAATATTCACTTATCCCACTGCTGAATACCACGATACTATTCTTTGCATTGGGAGTAACTGAGTTGTACAACGCGCTTCCCAGTGGTCTGGTCAAGGCAGAGGGCGAACTATCCAAACTTCGTGCAATTGAGATGTCTGAATCTTTCAGGTCCCCGACCGGTTTGACCAACAAGAAGGACTCCCCGACAGCCTTGCCGATCCCGAATGCTCCATCAGCATACGCAAGGGCAGTGCTTGCCGTGAAAGTAGTGGTCATATCCTGATAAGAATTGTTGATCTGCTGCCTCAGCGAGAAGTTTGAAAGCTCCCCGCTATGAGCCCATGCAGCAATAATGGAGTGGTTCCTTGGATCCGAAAAGCGGAACCCGCTCAAGGAAAGATTGACACTATCATTCCCGGTTGGTCTCAGGCTCAAGCCCATCGAGGATGAAGCGGTCCCATCAAAAAATGGCGAACCGGAACGAACACTTGTGGAGGTATTGGCACTCAACTTAGGACTGAAGGTATAACTGCCTGAAATTTGGGCAGAAAGTGTTGGGCTAAGTGGATTAGTACTCGCTCCGTTGGCAGTAATAGAACCACTTAAGGAGAATCCGGAGAAAGGAGAGAACCCGGTTGCAAAGGAAGTGCTCCAGCCTGGTGCCTGGTTTGCGGTATTATAGAGCAGGTTTCCTGAAAGCGTATAACGGACGTTCTCGGTGAAACTTCCTGAATAGGAGAGAGAAAGCGTTGTATTCGTGTTATGGGGACTTCCTGAAACCTTTGCAGGAATGGTATGATTTATTGTTCCACTGATCGTTCCAAACCCACTACCCTGGGGCCCGCTGTAACGGTGGCTCAAACTTGCAGAAAAGGACGGAGTAAGCTTTGACGCATCCAAACCAAGGGAGAGTTGCAACTGAGATGTCCCGACCATGGTTGCATACACGCCATTGAACATACCGCTGAAAACACCTGGGCTGAAGGCAAGTTCACTGGTGAAGGTGAATACATCCGTCAACCCTGTTTGTTGGTAGTAGGTCGCAGTGAAAGCATCAAGGTGGTAGGACAAATGTTGGTCATCAAACCAAGGGATGCTGAGAGCAGATGTGGCACTGCTGGATTTCTCTCTAGGCACGCTAAAGCCAAAGCCGTAGAGGCTGTCGCCCTTGCCAAGCAGACGATAGTCATATCCCATATCGACGTATTCCACTCTCTCATCCTCTGGATGACTATCTGGGATGATGGTTATCTTTATCTGGTTGGCTCCCTGGGTGAACACAAAATCCCTCAGCCGATACGAACCAGCCTGGAATGATCGCTTGAACACCTCTTCCCCATTGATGGTGATTTTTACCTCAGAGGGCTCAACCAGAACGATTCGATACTCAAACTGATTGCCCTTGGCTCTTTCTGTTCCGTAGGCGTAGTTCTTCTCAAAGGTGAATCCTACATTGGTAGAGGTACCAAGATTCCTATTGCTTAGATTTGTACCCACATGACCAAAACTCAGACGATGGCTCGATTCTACAAAGTCATAGAAGCCATTCCAAGTCCCAGGATTGAAGTATGGTTGCACGGAAGAGAGAGAGAAATAGACATTGAGACCTATACCCAGAGTCGATATTCTATTGGAAACAGAGAGAGAGAGCAACTTCTGGTTGATGGCTGAGAAATCAGCATCATAGTCAAGCATCCCATAGAGACTGAGAGAGCTGGCAACTGCAAATTTCGCCGGATCAAGCACGATTGCCCCACTGATGCCATACTGCTCTCTCCTGTTGATGGAACGAGAAGTGATACTTATTGTCCTCTCAGGCATATCTTCCAAGCTGAATTGGAGATACACAGCGAACGCTGCTGCGTCGTAGCGAGCCTCAACATTACGATTGCGCAACTCATCAAGGGAGATGTAGGCAAGTCCATCACCAAAGAGGCGTTGGTTTGCTGCAGCGGTTATATAAGGTCCAACGTACTGCGATAATTCATTGGTGTTCAATAATCTTTGCTCACCAGCAAATTCCACCTCAATATCGCCTATAAGCTCATTGTTGACATAAAGTCCAAGATAGTAGAATCCATCATCATACTGAATGACGGCATCTTCTCCTACAATAAAGAAATCTGCAAAGAAATCCTCAGTATACTCCTCCTCTTCGAACGATCCACCATAGAAAAGGTCCCACTCTTCCTCCGTCATTACCATTGGCTCGAAAAGGAAGGGAGGCTCAGGTACGACTGGACTTACGGTAGCCTCTCTCGTAAATGAGGGTACAGAGGGGATCTTGATGAATGCAGACCTCCAACCAAAACCAGGAAAATGAGGAAATGAGAGCAAGTGTCTCGGGGGAGGCAGTTCCCATAGGGGAGTCTCAGTCTCAGGCACAGGTTGGACTTTCTCCTCTTCAACGATCTCTGAAGGAGAACGCTCCTCTCTCGGTTCCATGTCTTGTTTTTCATATTCTGAAAGAGCGACAACCGGCGATTGCTCAGGGGCGGGAGGCTCTACCCTAATAAGAGAGGGAGGAGTTTCTGTTATTGGTTGATGGAAACACGTCCAAAGAAATGCAGACAGAAAGAGGGCCACGAGCACAAGCATAATAATCAGTAATACTGCGTGTGCGAACCCTCTTGCTTTCATGCGGAAAACCTTTTTGGAATGAGGAGTAAAAAACTCCTCTTAATTCGAGTATTTGATCGTGGCTTGGTAGGTAACTCCAGGATCACGAGAGAGACCTTCAGGCCAAGGTATTTTCTTCGTCACCGATTTCTTGGCTAGAATATTCATGCCATCGATACCTTCCAGTGCTTCCGCTCCTTGCAATACAACAGCATTACCTTTGCTGTCCTTGACTTCCAACACTGATGAAATCAACAACTGGTGGACTGTACCAAGATTGGCGAGGGTCACTGCCAATGCAGGAGACCCATCCTCAAGACTTGAGGGGGTTACTGCTCTCACCCCTACATTCTCAACAACTCTAGAAGGTAATACATACAAGCTTGTTGTGTAGATGTAGAGAAAGTTGAACATCCCTTTGTCAGAGCTATTTTTTCCCTGGGAATACGGTATCTGCTCCGCTTTCAAGCGGAAGGAGAGCTCATTGGTTACAGTCCTCGGGCCCCGGTATTGTACACGTACCACCCAACTACTCTGAGGAGGGACTACCAATTTATTCGGAACAATAGAGAAATACGCATCTGCAGGTTTGTTTATCTCATTACCTTGTGCATCCTGGTCACGAATAAGAGCAGATAGACTGATTGCAATCGAGTCGTTGCTATCGTTCACGATGGTATAGGTCTTGGTGCTCTCAGCTCCCGTTGGTTGGAACGATTGTTCGAGCGGGGAAAACTGATAAGCAAACACTGATGAAAGCAACAAGCAAGAAAACAGGAGAAAAACTATCGTTCGTTTTACTCTCTTATTCATAAATTGGTTCATATTTCACTCTCTTATCATAACATTGAATGAATTCTCTGTTAGTGTACGCTATCAAAACTAATTCATCAAGTCATCATGTTATTATCGTGATATAGCCATCCGTTTTAGTGCAGAATCAAAGGTTCCCTTGAGCATCGGAATAAACTGTAGCACAATTTCATCAATTTCCCCTGGTAGTCCCGCTTGTACCCAATCGAGCAATGACCCGACAAAAGCATGCTTGTAGAAATCAATAAGAAATGCAAGGTCTTCCTCACTGGCTCCAAACTCCTTGGCGCGTTCAGAGAGAGTGCCATGGAGTAATTTTGCCATCTCGCGACAGAGATAGCGATCAAGCAACTCCCTACCAAGACTGTGGTAGATGTTCATGATCATCATCTTGTTTTCCATCAAATAGGAGCACATGCTCCTTACAGCTGACTGCCCATCATCCCTTGTATGAATACTTGGATAAAGACGGGCAAACTCTTGCCCTTCATTGATAAACATCCAATCAAGCAAATCGTAGATATCTCTGAAGTGGTAATAAAATGTCTGGCGGTTCACACCACAACGATTCACAATTTCCTTCACGGTTATCTTGTTCAAGGTATGATCAGCCATCAATTGCTTTAAGGATTGGGCCAGTGCCAACTTTGTCATCTGCGCCATGGGTACTCCTTTCCTGCCTCTTCGCGTATAATATTGCACACAATTACGACGAAGTCTTAATAAATATTATCAATCATCCTACAGCAAAAATCTTTCTTTGACTACTAGCAATGTTTTATTGACACAAGAAACCTTTCATGGTAATGTTCCTTCCTGTCGGGTAACCGATACTGTTCGGGCTGTAGCGCAGGGGTTTAGCGTACATGTCTGGGGGACATGGGGTCGGCGGTTCAAATCCGCCCAGCCCGATATAATTAATTATCCTGTAAGTATTTATTTCTTGCAGGATTTTTTTTGGACACAATAATTGAATTCTCTGGAGCCGAGAAAGAGAGCGAGAGCTTCTCCCAGATTCTTTCTTCAAGTGGAATATCCGCAAATAGCTGAAAAGAAACAGAAAAAACCAGAAGATCAGTGTCAGGGGCCCCTCCCTGATTATCCAGGAATCTAGCAATCAGTTATCGATGAGGGAATAAGGTGAATGAACAATGAGCAATCTCAGTCATCACCGAAGCATGGCTGACTTGAAAGTATTGACCTCTTGGTTATACCGCTCTAGTATACCGCCATGCTACACTTATTAACAATTTCCACTCCACAAGAAGCCTTCTTGCCCATAACACAACAAGTGCAAAGAAGGGTAACTGAAGCACAAACCAAAGAAGGTTATGTTCTTGTCTTCTGCCCACATACCACTGCAGGACTTACCATCAATGAGAATGCGGATCCAGATGTGGTGCAGGATATGCTTCTGGGGTTGCGCAACTCATTTGCTGAGAACAGCAAGTTCAGGCATGCCGAAGGCAATTCAACGGCACACCTGAAAGCTTCTGCCATGGGGTCCAGTGTGATGGTCCCTATCGTGCAGGGTAGACTTTCACTGGGCATCTGGCAGGATATCTATTTCTGTGAATTTGATGGCCCAAGAACCAGAACTTTCCAAGTTATGGTGGTTTCTACCTGAGATCAGTCGTTTGGCTCCCATCGCTTCAGTCCATATGCACCAAGAACCACACCGAGTGCCATGAGCAGTATTGCCCCAACCATGGGTTTCCATTCCACGGGAAATCCTTCAATGGTCTGTACCATTTGATTGACAAGAAGCACGAATGAGAAATCTCCAACATGCGCTACAACGGTACCAAGTGAAAAGATGAGCCAGAGTCCAAATGCGCCGATTCCAGCCATTATGGGCTTCTTCACTGCTGCAGATAACGTAATCGTAACTGTTCCCAATGTGAAAAAATAGATCAACAGGAAGCAGTTGGAAACAACAAAGGGAAGTACGGGAAACCCCGGGAACAAGTACCAGGTATAGATACCCATTGTCATAATTGCCACCAACATGCCGATGAGCAACAGTACGAACAGACTGGCAAGCTTCGCAGTGATGATGCAGGTCACAGTTACCGGGCGTACCAATAGGAATTGGATCAGACCGTCCGATTTCTCACCGGCTAGAGAACCCATCATCATAAAGATAAGCACCATGGTTCCAATCTGACTGAAATTCTTCACATACTGGTCAACTGCATCTTGGTAGGTTATTGTTCCGAAGGTGATTACCACATTCTCTGTCGCCCCAAAGAAGGAGAGTAAATCCGGAAGGTAGTATGCCGTAAGAGGGGAAAGTATTCCAAAAAACGCTGAAAGCACTACCCATATAAGCAGTCGGCTGGTTCGCACCATCTCTAAAAGCTCTTTCTTAAACATTGCACGCTGTAATTTATGCATTGGTCGTCTCCTGTATATGGTGCATGAACACATCCTCCAATGTGGATTCCTGATGATGTAAGTTCACTAAACGCCAGTTGTATTGACTTATCATCGAAAGTATTTGATTTGCATGTTCTGCATATAGCTCTGAAGAAAGAGAGACCGTGAACGATTTGACTGAAGCCTGTAAACCGGAATCAGAGAGACCCTTTACGCATGCATCGGCTTCTTCCATAGTTGCAAACTCCATATGCATGATCGGCTTAGCATGTAACCTCAAGAGTGTCTTGGTCTTCTCATGGATTCGGATTGACCCTTTATTGATGATGGCAACTTCGTCACATACCCTCTGTACATCATCAAGGATATGGGAAGACATGAAGATGGTGGTCTCTTTCCTCAATGTTGCAATCAGTGAGAGCACCTCTTTTCGTCCAACGGGATCAAGTGCTGATACCGGTTCATCAAGAAAAACCACGCTTGGGCGATGCAAGATTGCCTGTGCTATACCGAGGCGTTGTCTCATTCCTCCTGAGTATCCACCAATACGTCGATTTGCAGCATCAGCAATCCCACAGAGTTCCAGCAGTTGTACTATTCTCTCATCTCTCTCCTGGCGATTCATCCCGTAGAGATCACCAGAGATCTCGAGCAACTCCTTTGCAGTCATCCAGCTATAATATGCAGGCTGCTGTGCAAGATAGCCAAAACTCTGTTTGCTCTTCATGTTGGTTTTACCATCAATGGTATAGCTTCCTGATGTAGAAGATACTAAGCCGGTTAAGATTTTTATGAGTGTCGATTTCCCTGCCCCATTGGGACCAAGAAAGCCAAATACGGTACCCTCTTCTACTGAGAGTGAAACTCCAGCTAAAGCATGCACCGGTCCATACTGTTTCTTGATGTCATGAATCTCAACGATTGCCATTGGTCTTTCTCCCATAGATCAGATATACGATCGGTCCGAATGCATTTATGAAGAGGAAAACCAACAACCAAGCTGTCTTTGGCAATCCATTGAAATCATCGCGATGCAACCAGTCACGCAAGCAAACTATTTTAAGTACCAACTCCAATAACAACAACGGTAGAATCAAGATAATTGTTTCTGTATTCATTGTCTCAAGCCCTCCTGAGCCTCAATAAAGGTAATAACTGTTTCTAAAAAATCGGGATGCAATGGCATTTCCCTCTCTCTATATGATCTAATGATATCGGCATCTTTTTCTGCCCATCGTAGCAAGTGACCCATGTTCGATACTTCAGAGAACACAACCGTTTCTGGCATATCATTTTGGCCGAACAGATCATCCTCTCCTACCAATCTCTCATCATGATCACCCCAGATGACTAAAGTGGGTACTGAAAGTGTACGCAGGACATCTGATGGGTTATATTTCATCCATGTCTCAAGATATCGTTCTTTACCCAGTGGTATGAATGAATCTACAAGAAGGTTCCCTGTCTCTTGATACTGAGATTGACTGATTTCCTGTAACCGTCTCTCCAGGACTTTGGCAGCTTCGTTGTCCATCCTGCTAATCTGTTTGATCATCTGTTCGCCTATGGGATCCCCATTACCTGCAACGGATACCACAAAATCAACAGGTTTAGCTTGAGCAGCCAGTAAGGCAATGAGAGAACCCTCTGAATGTCCGATTATTCCTACCGGTGCATGTATTGCGTCTGTTTGTATGTAGTTGATCCAGGAGACAGCGTCTGCTACAAAATCTTCAAAGGTTATATCATCCAATAGTTGCTCATCATATGGCTGACTCTCCCCTACTGCAAACTTATCATAGCGAAGTGAAGCAATACCGGCATCGAGCAGCTCTTGCGCGAGATGCCAGAGACTGTCGTTATTCTCTACCAACAACTCTGAATTTCCGTCCCTATCGGTTGGTCCTGACCCTGCTATGATAAGCACCGTAGGAAAGGGCCCTTCTCCTTCTGGGGTCAAGAGCGTTCCGAATAATGTTGCTTTAGACGTCTCCAGGGAAACAGGTCTTCCTGTGCGAGCTGGTTTTGTGAGATTTCTATACTCAACAGAGTATCGTCCTTCACGTAGAAGTACGGTTCCATTAGTTGTATTATACAGTACTTTTCCTGAAAAGCCGTTTTCTTCAGGGGCAAGAAGCAGCCTTAGGGTTGTTGTCCCCAATGTAACTTTTCCTGACCACTGCTCGTTGGTAATCTTTAGATCCTGTATTGGCACATCACTAGCCAACAACTCAGGAATTGAGAGAACGAGTCCAGTATCTGCGCTACGCAGGTGGATGAAGAATCGATTCTCCTCAACTGATACGATACCTTCCCAGTATCCTTCTTCCATGGTTGCTTCAGCTTTTGTACAGCCAAAGAAAAGCAGCATACTTCCCAGTACCGTTGCAATAAGCAATCTTCTCATTCGGGCCTCCTATGAAGACGATACTCGAATGGGAAGGCATAAAAATAGTCGGGAAATGTACGTAAATTGCGATATATGCGTTACGTATTTGTACGTACGGGGTGTATTTTCTGGGTTAATTCGATTTTATTAGAGACAGAACACTTCTTGAATATTCGATATACATGGGTTTCCACCGTTCTTGGGGAAATGGAGAGGCGATCAGCAATCTCCTTGTATGACAGACCTTGTACTAGGTTACTCACAATCTCTTGTTCACGTGCCGTAAGCGAGTAAGATTCACAAAAGCTACTCCACCTGTCAGTCTCTTCTGCTGTGGTAGCCTCAGATAGTTCCTTCAGAAAAATGAATACATCATTCACGCACCACGCCAAGATGAACAATGCAGTAGAGAGAGCATCATACACCGGTCGGTAGGAGGTAGGAAACAGAAGAAAGAGGATGGCATATACCCCAAAGAGGAGATAAGAAACACCTGAGATAACAAGAAATGACCCCATACGCTTGACCCTATAGGTCTTTTGACCTCGAACACTCACCCGGATTCCCAAAAAGGCTGTTCCGATCAACGAATTTACCGTTGCGGTAAAAACAGGACCAATTCTCAGCAATTGGAAGGCTATGATTACGATGAGCAATACCGCAGTCGCCAATGATGCTGAGAGTCCAATCCAATGAAACCGAGCAGTAACTTTCCCGTGCTTGATACTGCCAAGCAAGACAGCAATACTATAGGCGATAACAATCGAGATTAGGCCACGCATGATACCGTTAAAGGCAACAAGGGTAAGATTTGGTTGATCTAAAAAGGTATTATGGACAAATCCGATGAACTGGAGCATGAACCAGATCCAAGAAATTGCTACATACCATAGGTACTGGGTTCGAAAACATTCATAGTGCTCTTTCTGTTTGATAAATGAGAGAATGAAGGTACCGAACAGTGCAGTAAATCCAAAGATGCTCAGCCAAAACGTCAATACATTCATGTACATAACTCCTCAATGCACGCATACGGGGTATTTCCTACTATGAAGGACCATGATACTCCTGTCCATCCCTTGTACCGTAACAGCAGAAATATTGAGTTATCAAACCTTGTCATCTTCTCCAGGAGCATCTCCCCTAGAGCTTCTTCGAATCAACAATATGCTTATGTTGCAAGATGTACAGCGGTTTCATGTTGTTATAGGCTTGCATCCTCATGAATTTGAACATAAAGGCCCTCCCCATGAAGATATTGAACACTTGGTTCCCGATATCATTCTGCGGAAAATCATACAACTTTCGTTCCTTATAGAACCGATGGTCGTCACGCACAACACCCCGCATGCCATAGATCAGGTCTCGAAAGATTTTCATCCCACCAACACCAAGGAAGTTCACCCCTTTTTGGTACCCCGCTAGGCTCGCACGATCGAGGCGGTGCGCAAGATCTGTGATCAAGGCTTGTAGACGCTCTGAGTCCCTCTCCTCGTCGCTGATGATTCCCATGGAGTTCTCCTTTCCTACCCGGTCCTTTCCTTCCAGAAACTGTCGTACATTTGGCAGTTGATACAATGGACCGGAAACAAGGTACGCAGAGTGTTTACCCATCATGCTGGTACGATGCCCATTTGCGAACGTACGGTCAAGGAAAAGCTTCCACACAAGTTTTAAAAACCTTCCTTCCAGGTTCATTGCATGCACCAATACATCACAGGAGTTTACCAAGTCTTGGTAGAAGACTTGGAAACCATCTTTTCTGTCACACTCACCTACCAGCTCACATCGCAAGCAGCCTTGGCAGGCTCCCTCATAAGGGAATGTGTTGATGTCAATTACCTCAACAACACCAGGATAGGAAGCCAAGAAGACTTCAATCATACGTGAAAGATTACCGTCCTTCTGGTATTCATCAGTCAACAAAACAGTCCGGATGTCTTTCTTTCTCTCTCCTATTGTCTCAATCGGCTGAGGTTGAAACTGAACAGAGGAATCATAACGAATTGGTGTGCTTTTCCTGGGTACAGGTGTACGATTGATGCATGCCCTATGGAACTCGTGCATAAAAAATCGCATACTCTTCCTGAAGTCAGCTTGCAACATGTCCTTGTTATCTGCACTCAAACCTTCCACAAAGGCCATGCCAAGGTCCTCACAGGTCCCACGTAGCCAATCTTCAGCAAGGTGGTCGTAGTAATGAAAGCAACTCATGATACACGTTGCATACTTGCCAGCAAGTATTGACTGCTTTCCCTGTTCTCTCATGAGGTCAAAGAAACGAACAAGCTGCCAGGGAACAAGCATGGTATATACAGGGGTAGCCCATATGACCATGTCGCATACATCAATCGCCTTAAAGGTTTCAGATAACCAAGCTTCGTCATACTCCATCATGGTCAGATGCTCACCCACATGGATGATGCTTGCTTCAATATTAGGTTCATGAACCAAGAGATATCTTGCATGCTGCAATGTTAAGCTAAACTCACCCTTGGGACTTGCATTGACCACAACAACATTGGTTGGTTTCATTATCACCATTCCTTATGCTTTCAGTATTGTTTTCTTAGATTTCAGTGTACAACATGGATGGCAATAATCAATAACATTACAGGAACCCTGCCCCAAACTTCTTTAAAGAGTCGGACTCAAGGGTTTAATCTCAAAGAGTTTGTCATCATCCCAGAGCTCACAGGTCTTCTGTAATGTCCAGAGCCGTGCATCTTCCCCTGCTTCTCCATTGGAGGTGATTGCCCAAGCGTCATACGCAACGGGGTAGATGCTTCCAATCATCGTGGCTTGGTTACCGTTGATCTCAAACTTGCCCAACCCCTTCCCTGAGGCGACGCTCCAGAAGTAACCATTATGCCAGGTGATGTCATTACCGAGGGTAATACCATTCGGGAGAGCAATTGTTTCATAGGTATCAGCGTCGAAATCAATTCGATATAGTACCGTTTGGTCTCGACTGGGCAGGAGAAGGGTATCTCCATCATAGGTCAATCCCATGGTGCCACCATCAATGGAATTGGGGATATCGATCCAATCATCTTCTGTTATCTCAATTTTTGCCTTTTCAGTAATCTCAACAGGGGGAGTAAAACGGTAGATCTTCTTCTCACTGAAGTCATTGACGTAGAAGTACTGGCCATCATGGGTAAGCCCTCTGGGGTTAACGACCCAGTCTGTTCCCATCTTGATCACTTCGGTAATACCACTCTCATCAAATGCGATTCGGATAAAATCCAAGCCCTCCCCATACTCCCCGTCGCCAATACTGAAACGCCAGAGATAACCATCTTTATAATCGAGTGCCCAACCGAAGCCTAGATTTCTTCCCTCTCCCATGGTTTGCGTTACTTCGCGGGTGGAATCAATGGCATCATACACGTATAGGTATTCATCATCCTCTGAACCAATTGTGTACTGCAGGATATAGTCCATTGGATCTTCGTAGTTAAATGTAGGGGGGGGTGTTCCATCATCTACTGATGAGCCTGACTCTGTTGTCGATGAATCAGGTGGAATCATAATTATTGGGGTTCCAACAATCGAATGAAATGTATTATTGGTAATAGTCAAAGTAGAGTTCATACCAGCAGTAATAGCATGACTACTATAGGTATCGAAGTAGTTATTTTCGATATCTACATCAGTATTTTCCGCGTGAATAGCAACATAACCATCACGAAAAAAGTTGTTCGATATTTGTACATTCGTGTTGTCTTGCTCAAGCGCAATCTCGTGATACCCATTCTGGTATAGTGTATTGTTTTCTATTATTGGAGAGGACTGCTCTGCATAAAGCCCCTCTGTATTATTCCAACGGATAACTGAGTTTGATATGGTAACAGCAGACTCAAACTGCTCCACTCCGATTTCAGCAAACTCCACTATCGTATAGTCAAGAATGGAATCATCAGTTTCCATCAAGGTAATGCCAAACCAATCTCCATTGATGGCATACTCATATCTCTCACGGTCGTAATCTGCAGTGAAGAAAATCTGCTCAGTTGAAGTTCCTTCTGCAATCAGGGTACCACCTGTTACTTGGATGCCTCCTTTTTCAAGATCGATATACCCACGGTCAGACTTGAACTTCACTACTGTTCCGGGTTCGATAGTGAGGGTTATACCTGTTGGAACCTCTACATAGTTTACCTGTACTTCGCCTGACCACGTGGTATCAGAGCTCAGGACACCTTCCCATGTGGTCTCAACGTACGTGTTAGCTAATATAGTCATTGTAAGCTCATCAGTAACCTGCTGATCGCCTCCCCCTTTGTTGATATTGACGGTGAAGATAAAAGACCCATCCTCTCCATCAGGATCTTCTGCTATGCCCGCTATAGCAGCAGTAAATTGTTCAGCAACCACCTCAATCTCTGTGTCATACAGGTCGTCTCCCAATTCATTGATTCTTGCTTGGGCAGTAGCGATTGCTCCATTCATATCAGGAACTTGCTCTTGTGTTGCATGATAGGAGATATCTTCAATCGCACTTTTGGCAGCAGTAATATCTGCATTATCCTGGGTTGTATCATACGCAGTGGCAGTAATAGCCATGATGAGGGTGCTTGTAGTAAGGATAGTACCTTCACCTTTACTGATGTTCACCGTGAAAATATATGAACCATCACTACCGGAAAGGTTGGAGGGTGTTCCTGCTACTGCAGCGGTGAAAGTCCCTGCATCAATCTCAATTTCAGTATCATAGAGTTTCTCTCCCAACTCATTAACCAAAGTTTGAGCAGCATCAAAAGCGCTATCTGCATCCACTGCTGCATCTTGGCCTACACGATAGTCTTTTCCTTCAATGACTTGCCTTGCCAAGTCAATGGAACAATCATCTTCCGTTGCATAGAATTGTTCGGCAATAATGACCAGGGTAAGCGCTGTAGTAACCTGTTGCTCCCCGTTTCCTTTATCGATGGCAACGGTAAACACCAGAGAACCATCACTTCCGGCAGGCTCGTCAACGGTGCCCACGACAGCAGCAGTATAGGATATGCTTGTGATATCTATCTCTGTTCCGTTAAGCTCTGTTTCTCCCAGTGCCGTGATAGAAGCAGCTACTTTCTCACGTGCCGCAGCCTCATCACCTACCTCACTCTGGCTTACCTCAATGGGAAAGGCCTCTTCAATTGCTTGCTTTGCTGTAAAAATATCTGCAGTATCTCTTGCTGGGTCATACTCCCGGGCTCGAATCTGCAAGGTCATAATTTCGGTAGAGGTGGGTGGTTGTATTTCATTTTGGATATCCACTGTAAACAGGAGAAAACCATCGATTCCATTTGGATTTTCAGCATCACCAGCCACTGCAGCTGTGAATTCTTCCGTAGTTATCTCAGAGGATATATTATTTCGTTTTTCAAGAAGCGTGTGGATAAGATCCTCGGCTTTTAGGGTCGCTTTCTCTTGGTCTGAAGCCTCATCTTGTATAGCTGAGTAGGGGGTATTTTCCAATAGGTCTTTTGCTATAGTGACGTCAGAAACGATGGAGATTGCTTTTTCACCAATTACTCCAGAATCATCGTTGGCTGAAACTCTTACTGTCACAGTACCGACTTCTATGGACGTAAGTATGCCACTCTGGTCGATGGTTGCACTCCCGGTACCATTTTCTACCGACCAAGTGAGTAAATCATCTGTGGCATTGGAGGGAGTGACTACAGCATGCAGCTGAAGGTTCTCTCCTTCAACTACGTAGGTAACATCACTGGATATACTGATTTGCTCGACTGGAATCACCTCGGGAGTATCAGGACTGCATGCAACCATAAACACCAAGCACAATAGCCCGATGAAACCGAAAGCACTTCTTATGTGAATCGAACGAAACAGCAAAACAGACTCCCCTAAAATCAATGACCTAGACACATCAAATAGCTTTCGTTGTTAAAATGATAGGAATGAAGTAATTTTTAAAGTCACCTCGTTCTCTCTTGATGGATTTCCCTCTTTATCCCTAAAAACAGTCTTTCCTATTAATGTATAGGTTCCTTTTCTCAATTCAGGCAAAGTAAAAGACTGCACCACATGCCACCCGGAATTTCCCAGTTCATCTACAGTTTTCTCCCCTATTGCAGAAAGAGGAGTCCCGTCAAGGGAGAGGGAGAAATCAGTATAAGGAAGGTAGTCTTTCAGAGCCATATCTTCAGTAAGGGTTTGGCCCGCCTCACCCCTACTCATAATAATTGTATACCCATCATCCCTATGCTTGAGTCTATAAGAAGAAGGGTCGTCATTCTCACCTGCCATTTCATAAAAATAGATAGTTCCATTATTAAAGAATGGAAACAAGTCACACCCCGTACCTAGAATCAACACTATTGCCGAAAACAGGTAGATGATTGGTTTCTTCATGGTAGGCTCCTCATTAATAGCATCCAAAACATACTGAATGTTAGGGTTTATCCATATTTACCTTAGCGCACCATTTTTTCGAGCGCAAGGAATCTGGTTTATATCTCAGGCAATTTAATCACTGCAATGTGTGGGTAGATGAGGTACAGTGGAAGAAACAATCCTAGCAAGGAGGAATATATGGAACGAGAGACAAAGATGATTTCAATCAAGACCCCTCAAGGGGAATTCAATGTCTGGGTGCAGCGCTGTGGCAATAACCCAAGCAAAAGACTATTACTCTTACATGGCGGACCTGGCATGAGCCATGAGTATTTCAAGAGCTTCGAAGAGTATTTCTCGGATAGTGACATCGAATATATCTACTATGACCAACTGGGAAGCCATAACTCAGACAATCCTGCTGACCGCTCTTTCTGGACCATCGAGCGATTTGTCGATGAAGTAGACCAAGTGAGAAAAGCCTTGGGCTTGGGGCCGGATAATTTCTTCCTCTTAGGCCACTCCTGGGGAGGTGTGTTGGCAATGGAATATGCACTTGCTCACCCTGAGACATTGAAGGGCCTGATCATAAGCAACATGATGGCCGACTGTGTTGCCTATCAGAAGTATGCTGATGATGTACTGGGCCCACAAATGGATCCTGCAGTCCTAAAACGTATCAAGGAGCTGGAAGCGGCCGGTCTGTATGATAGTGAAGAGTATGAAACTTTATTGGTTCCCTACTACGAGCGTCATGTGCTGAGACGACCGATGGCAGAATGGCCAGAATGCGTAACCTCATCACTTGGAAACGCAAACCAGGACCTCTATGTGTATATGCAAGGCCCCAGTGAATTTGGAATTGCCGGAGTTTTGGAGACCTGGAGCAGGTCAGAAGATCTTCAGGGAATTAGCGTCCCTACTCTGGTCATCGGTGCCGAGTATGATACCATGGACCCATCCTATATGAAGTGGATGGCAGAACAGCTGCCCAAGGGTGAATATCTCTATTGTCCCAATGCTGGGCATATGGCCATGTGGGATGACCCTGAGGGGTATCACGATGGGCTGAAACAGTTCATAAACAAGGTATAAATCAATACACCCTGCTGCAGAATATTGCAGCAGGTTTTTCTTCTCTATGGAGAAGCCATATATCAATGGAAAATTATTGCCATTGTGCAATGGTAAAATCGTGCTAAAAAATGAATGATTAGTGGAGGCGCATTGAAAAAAGCGGTTGTACACTAAAGGTAGGATGTTTATGAATGGCATTTGTTGACATCCTAAAAAAAGGAGAAAGAATCTTGAACATACCTTCATATAAGGTTGTGTTTATTGGTTCTTGGCAAAGGTTGGTTCCCTTGATTTGCATAAGCTAAATATATGCATTTGGGAAGTAACTGATGCCGCAAGAGTATTGGTTTACTAGGTTATTTGCATAACCTAAAGAAAAATGGAGGATCTGTATGATGAAAAAAGTAGTAGCAGTATTACTCATTACCTTGATTCCTTTCACGCTGTTTGCAGCGGGACAGCAGGAATCCGCCAAACAGGAAGGGCCTATTACCCTGTCCTACTTGGTAGCTAGTGGTAGTGACCAGTATCAGGCAAGAGCAGCCGCCGAAGGGTTCATGGCTCTCAATCCTGATGTAAAAATTGAACTTGAACTTCGCCCAGGTGGAAGTGATGGTGATAATATCACCAAGACACGTTTGGCAACGGGAGAAATGAATGACATGTTCTTCTACAATGCCGGCTCCCTCTTGCAGGCACTCAATCCAAGCGATACCTTGGTTGACCTTGCAGACGAGCCCTTCATGGACGTGGTTGATGAAGCATTCAAAATGACCGTATCACAGGGTGATGCTGTATATGGTGTTCCCAACCAGACCGCAATGGGTGGTGGAATTCTCTACAACAAGAAAGTCTATGCAAACCTGGGACTCAGCGTCCCCAAGACTTGGGCTGAGTTTGCTGCAAACAATGAGAAGATCAAGAAAGCTGGAATTGCTCCTGTTATCGCCACCTTTGGTGATAGCTGGACCAGCCAGCTCTTTGTGCTTGCAGACTACTACAATGTTCAGGCTGAAGTTCCTGACTTTGCACAGCTGTATACCGAAAATAAGATCAAGTACGCAAACACTCCTGCAGCCATCAAGGGGTTTGAACACCTGAAGGAAGCCTACGACAAGGGCTGGTACCAGAGCGGATTCGCTACAGCTAAGTATGACCAGGGTCTCGAGATGTTGGCAAACGGCAAGGGTGCTCACTATCCAATGCTCTCCATGGCAATGGGTAACATCACTTCCAACTGGCCTGATAAAGCTGAGGACATCGGTTTCTTTGCACAGCCAGGTCAGAGTGCTGACAAAAATGGAGCAACCATCTGGATGCTTTCTGCAAACTATGTACCCCAGACAACCACTGGAGCGAAGCTTGAAGCTGTAAAACGCTTCCTGGCTTATACCGTCTCTCCTGAAGGTATTGCAGACATGAACAAGGAAGTACCTCCTTCTGGTCCTTACTTGGTTATCGGTGCAGAACTTCCTGAAGATGTGCTCCCTGCAGTAAAAGATATCTCCGGTTATATCGACTCTGGAAACTCCGCTCCTGCACTCGAGTTCCTCTCTCCTGTAAAAGGACCTCGTCTTGAGCAGTTCTGTGTTGCAGTAGGTACTGGGCAGATGAGTCCAATGGAAGCTGCTGTCAACTATGACAAGGACGTTGCCAATCAGGCAAAGCAGTTGGGTCTTGCAGGCTGGTAAGATTCTTTGATTGCAGCAACCATCCCTTGCATGCAGGGGATGGTTGTTCTCATCTTGGAGGAGCTCATGAAAAAGGATACTATTCAGCGGGGAATGTTAAAGACCTATCCTAATTGGTTTTATCTGCCTGCTGTAACAGCATTTACAATTTTCTTCATTATTCCAACCATCTCTGCATTCTACTTCAGCTTGACTCGGTGGACGATTTTTGATTCGACCTTTATCGGATTCGAAAACTATATTTCGTTCTTGTCAGACCCCATGCTCTCAATCGGTCTGAAGAATACCTTCATCTACGCTTTTCTTACCAGTGGACTGAAAACTGTCCTTGCTCTCCCCCTTGCAGTCATGCTTACCTCAGGTATCAGATTCAAGGGCTTTTATCGAAGCGTGGTCTTTTTCCCCGTATTGGTAAGTACCATTGCGGTAGGAATTACCTTCTCAATTCTTATGCAACCTAACATAGGTTTGATCAATGTAGTGCTTGGATCGATGGGATTGCCCCAACCTGACTGGCTTGGAAGTCCTAAGTTGGCACTCTACTCTGTTATTTTTGTTGATGTTTGGAAAGGAATTGGCATTGCAACCGTAATTTATATGGCTGGTATCATCTCAATTCCCCAGGATTATTTTGATGCCATGAAACTCGAGGGTGGATTCTGGATCAAATTCCGCCATGTGATCATTCCCTTGGTGAGAAACTCAACGTTCACCGTGATACTCCTCTCCTTTATCGGAGGTCTTCGTTCCTTCGATCTTATCTGGGCGATGACTGGAGGTGGACCTGGTTTTGCATCGGATGTATTGACCAGTGTTATTTACAAACAGTACCAGGCAGGATTTTATGGTCTGTCAACTGCGGGGAATGTCATCCTATTCATCATGGTTACCATCCTGATATTCCCGCTCAGAAGATTCTTCAACAGTAGGGAGATTGAACTATGAAATCCAGGAAACAACAAACTGTATATATTGCATCGAATATATTGGTCTTCCTCTTCTTGACGATCATCTTCATCGTGCCCTTTGTCTATATCATTCTCATGGCTGCCAAGAGCAAGCAAGAAGCTGCATTGCTACGTTTCAGCCTACCTGAACAGAATCTGTTTTTCCAGAATCTCAAGGAAGTCGTCGCATACGGTGATTACCGGATGTTCAGAGCACTTTTGAACAGTACTTTGCTTACCGTTGGATCAGTAGCCCTGATTGTGGTTTTCTCTGCTCTATTCGCATTCGTTGCCCAGCGGAAAAATGACAAGTCCGCCTCTATCCTGATGTCGCTCTTGATCATTGGACTGATGATACCACCAGCGGTAGTACCGACCATCTTCCTGTTACAGAACTTGAAAATCTACAAGACGATGTTTGGTATGATTATGATTGATGTGGCCTTGTTCATGCCATTTGCAACCATGATCTTCAGGACGGCGATGTCCTCCATCCCACGAGATCTTGACGAGGCATCGTATCTTGACGGGGCAAGCCCATTGACCATCTTTTTCCAGGTAATACTTCCCCTACTCAAGCCAGCAATCGTGACGGTAGTCGTAACTACGTCGGTCAATATTTTCAATGACTTCGTTGGTCCACTGTATTTCTTACCTGGAGCAAAGAACATCACCGCTCCCCTAACGCTGTACTCATTCATGAGTCAGTTCAGCACCCAGTGGAATTTGTTGTTTGCAAACGTAGTGGTAGTAAGTGTCATCCCCTTGATCATATTTATCTTCTTCCAGCGTCAGCTGGTTGCAGGAATGATGGGAGGAGCTGTCAAAGGCTGACTTTTGGTATAGGATGCAAGGCATACCTTGCAAGCGTATAAAACAAAATTGGAGTAGTATCATGACAACAGTTTCCAAGCTGCAGATCAATTATCTTGACCATCTTGTAGGAATTACCGAGGGACCGCAATTCTCTTGGGTAATCGACACCCCATTTAGGAATTGTAGACAGAAACAGTATCAATTACAAATAGCTGATGAAGCATCCTTTGCCTCACCTCTGTTCGACACCGGCCTGGTAGAGAGCAGTGATTCTGCACAGGTTCGCGTGCCAGGATTCATCCCAGATGAAGGAGTTCTCTACTGGGCACGGGTGAGAGTCGTTACCGAAGCAGATAGCCAGGGAGTCTCCACCTCACCATTCAGTGCAAGTGCAACTATGCTCGGAGGCTTGAAAGACCCTGACTCCATGAAAGATTATTTCATTACCGCGGAGACAGAAGAGGACATCAAGCTTTCCAAAGGAACCTATCTCAGAAAAGCCATCTCCCTGAAGAAAGAGGTGAAATCAGCGGTAATCTTCTCCACCGCACAGGGCGTCTATCAGCTGAATATCGACGGCAAGAAGGTTTCAAGTGATGAACTTGCCCCAGGATGGACCAGCTATGATCATCGCCTGCTCTACCAAAGCTACGATGTAACTGACATGCTCTCAGCCGGTGAGCATGTACTTGGTGCACACCTTGGTTCTCTCTGGTATAAAAGCACACTCAGCTTCCTGATGATCCACAATTTCTACGGCGATTATGCAGCCCTCTCACTTCGTATGGATGTTACCTATGCTGATGGAAGCAAAGAGACGTTCTACAGTGATGAGAGCTGGAGAGGCAGCGACAGTCCGGTCCTGAATTCACAGCTCTATGATGGGGAGACCTATGATGCTTCCCTTGAACAGACTGGTTGGGACAAACCAGGGTTTGATGACACTGCATGGCGTGCAGCTAAACCAGTTCCTTGTACTTCAAACCACATTGAGGCACAGGAGGGTTCTCCTGTCGCGCTTCAGGAGGTCATGGCCCCAACTCTTGCATTCACTACTCCCAAGGGAGAGAGGGTCATCGATTTCGGACAGAACATGAGTGCTCTTCCGGAGATTAGAGGCCAAGGGAAGGCTGGCGATTCGATTGTCTTGCGTTGTTTCGAAGTACTGGATAAGGACGGTAACGTCTACACCGAAAACCTTCGCAGGGCTGAACAGCGAATCACCTATACCATCAAGGATGACAAACCATTTGTGTATCGTCCCCATTTCACCTTCTTTGGGTTCCGGTTCATTCATGTGGAAAAATTCCCCGCTCGTGCAGATCTAGATAATTTCAAAGCCTATGTTATTCACTCTGACATGCCGCAAACAGGCAGATTTGCATGTTCCAATCCTGATCTGAACCAACTGCAGCATAATATCCTGTGGGGATTGAAGAGTAATTTCGTTGATGTCCCCACTGACTGCCCTCAGCGTGATGAGCGTCTTGGATGGACGGGGGATGCCCAGATTTTCTGTCAGACAGCCAGCTATAATGTGAACACCTACACCTTCTTCAAGAAATGGCTCAAGGACCTTGCTCTTGACCAGACCAAGGAAGGGGGTGTTCCCCATGTAGTGCCCGATGTACTATATAAGTATCCGTTTGAAAACTGGTTGCTCAACAAGGGAACCCATTCAGCTACTGCCTGGGCTGATGCTGCGATCATCAATCCATGGGTGCTTTATCTCACCTTTGGTGATACAGCAATCCTGGAGACTCAGTATGAGAGCATGAAGGGCTGGATTGACTTCATGAAAACCCATGCCAAGAACAACATCTGGAACTACAAGCTTCAGTTTGGCGACTGGGTTGCCTTGGATGCCGAGGAAGGAAGCTACTTTGGAGCCACTCCAAACGACCTGACATGTACTGCATACTATGCCTATTCCACCAGACTTTTTGTCAAGATTGCAAGGATTCTTGGAAAGGAAGAGGTAGCAAGCGAGTATGGGGCCCTGCATGATCAGATTGTACAGACATTCCAAGAAACCTTCTTCAACGCCGATGGTACCATGACCGCCCAGACACAGACTGCTCATATTCTTGCTCTTCACTTCAATCTTGCTCCCAAGCAGTTTGTTGCAAAGACCGTAGAGAATTTAAAGAAGTTGCTGGCTGAGCATGATGGACACCTGGTGACAGGATTTGTCGGTACCCCGTACTTCTGTCATGCACTCTCTTCCAACGGTTGCCTTGATGAAGCATATGAGTTGTTGCTCAAGGATGACTTCCCTTCCTGGCTGTATCAGGTTAAGAAAGGAGCTACCACAATCTGGGAGCACTGGGATGGAATCAAACCGGATGGATCCATGTGGAGCCCGGACATGAACTCATTCAACCACTATGCCTACGGTGCAATTGGTGAGTGGTTGTACCGTGTTGTTGCAGGTCTGAACATGGATGAGCACAAACCAGGATACAAGCATACGATCATCGCCCCAAGGATCGGAGGAAATCTTACTTGGGTGGAATCCTCCTATCAATCGGTATATGGACAGGTGGGTGTCCGCTGGGAGAAAGAGAGCAAGACAAACGTTATAACCTTGCAAGCAACGGTTCCAGCCAATACCACCGCCACTATTCGATTGCTGGATGGGGCCACATTGGTTGATGGTGATGCCCTCACGTTTACCAAATGTGACGACATACTGGAAGCTGAAGCGGGTTCAGGGGTATATACGATTCGCTACACGATGGACGCATAACCTGATTCATGTCCTTATAGGAAAACCATGGGTGTATCCGAGTGATATACGCATGGTTTTTTCTTTTCTTGACTGCCGTAAATTCACGCGGTACCGTAAACTAAGGACAAGACTGATGGAACAGATAAACCACTATGCATCTCTTTCAAGACGCTTTGCAGCATATTTGATTGACCATCTGCTTACCGCGTTGCTGATGTCTCCCTTGATCCTTTGGTATCTGAAGGGATTGTTCAGTGAGGCAAGCGGGATATATCTCCTTGCCTATAGTGGTCCGGTACTTTTTCTACTTATCCTGATCCGATTGATTTATCTCTCGGTGCTTTGGACGACAAGGTTTGGCACTATCGGTTGTCATCTACTTTCAATCTGCGTTTGTACTTCACAAGGAAACAAGCCATCCTATGCTAAAACGCTTCTCCGGTATCTTGTCCTTTTCTGCTCAACCTGTCTTCTTGGCCTTGGCTGGATATCCATCCTATTCACTGAAAAGCGTCAGGCACTCTGTGACCTTGGGGCAAAAACAGTGGTAATGGTTACTGTAGCAAGGACGGATGATAGAGCGGATAACGCTCTGCCTGATACACCCGATACCCTGCATAACTCGTCGGATCAGGGTCATTGAAGGAGAATACCAGAACTTCCTTGGCCGGATAGTCAGAGGTAACCTCTATGACCTTCGCTGAAATTTTCATGGCATTCAGGGAGTTGTTCACAAAATCAAAGAGTTCAACTGCCTCTCCCTCCAAATTCTTGGTAATACCCCCGAAGCAGATCAGACGATTCCCATTCTCCAGATAGTTTGCATCCCCGATAAAGGGGGTGAAGCTAGCGCTGCCGTTTCCAGTCCCATATTCCCAAACCTGTCGTACGGTCATGTAATCCTCATCGATCTCAAACTCAACAGCCCGGGAGTAATTCTCCGTGGGGTCGATCGGGTCAGTATAGGAGCGCTCATTGCCATTGTCGTATAACAGAACCCTTCCTGGTAGCTCAGGATGTACCATCGGGGCATGCTGGCCCCACTGCCAGGGGAAAGGGCTCCCCTCGGGTTGTAAGAGATATGGCTGATACGCTTCTTCCCAATGCTCATGATTTCCCAGTATCCACATTAGCTTTCCACTCTCCCGGTCGACCTTCACCACAGCACTCTGGTCCCTACCACTGACAATAAAGCTGTCATCACGATAGTCATAATCAATGCCATTGAGGTGGAGCCAGTCAGCAGGTTCCAGGTTCCTTGGCTGGGGAGGACGATCCTTGTCAAGGATTTCGCGAAAATCCCAACCTTGTATATAGGATCCTGTCTCCCCATCAAGTTCCACCACCCCGTCCTCAAATGAAGAAGGAGCAGTGCTTAAGGCAAGGAGGTTTCCGTTTTCCATAAATGCCACGTCGTGGTGCAGGCCATACATAAGAGGAGGGAGTGTTCGTATCTTCCTACCCATCAGGTCCATCTCTACAAGAGAATCTCCCTCCTGGATCAGAAGGGTTCCCTGCTCTGTCATCTTCATGACATGACCGATATCTCCCTGGTAATACCAACGAACAATGCCGTAGGAATCAACGGCACAGGGAAGTGCACCATAGTTTCCATCTTCATCATAGCGACCGAGGTGCAAGAAGGTAAAACCTTCTGCTATCTGGTCGGGAATCACTCGTTCATAACCAATCTCGGGAAAATCCTCTGGGAGTTCCTCGGTCATTATGGTCACCGTTTGTTGGAAGCTTTCACCGTCTCTTGTAATGAGATCAAACGCCACCTCATTCTTGGTCCCTGGGTAGAGAGACAGAACAGGAATCTCATGATAAGTATCATAACCAGCAAACGTGACGGCCATGTCATCCTGGTTTCTCCCTCGTATGACTAGGGAAACCTGGGATGCTTCCCTGGACTCAATCACTACCAAGGCCGTTAAAGGGGACTTTTCAAAACGTGTTACCTCAATGCTGAATGGCCTTCTCAGAATATAGACAAGGAATAGGGCAAATAATGCGAGACTTATAAGGGCAATGAGACGTCGTAGCTGCTTATTCATATTCATCAGTGTACGCTACCAGAAAAAATAAGAAAAGGATCTCTTTTGAAGCTGAAACATTTCTTGTCTACCCAATGCAGCGTTTGTTATACTGGTTCTCATGAAAGCAAATCCAACAACCATCCTTATCTTCTTTGTTATGGTGATCCTCTTATCTGGCTTTGTAGTTTTGGGGCCGTTCGCTGATGAATCAGTGCTGTATCAGGTGGGGAGTATCACATTGGGAACAGTGTTGGTAAGTTTTTGGTTTTCGCTACTCACAGATGATTACTCGTGGACCGACCGTCTCTGGAGTACGCTGCCTGTAGCATTTGCCTGGATTTATGCCTACAAAGCGGGTTTTTCCTCCCCAGCAGTTGTTGCATCCCTGTTGGTTACCATCTGGGGAGCAAGGCTAACCTTCAACTTTTCCCGTCGTGGAGGGTATACTGGGGAAGAGGATTATCGTTGGAAAATTCTGTATGAGAAAATTGGGAACCCAGTTCGGTGGTTCTTTTTCAACTTGCTCTTTATTGCTCTCTACCAGCAGTTCCTGTTTATTGCATTCACCAGCCCACTTGGGTTACTCCCATCAACGACTGCGCCTTTCACCACACTTTCCTACATCGCAATCTTCTTGTTTATCTGTTTCCTGAGTATCGAGACCATTGCAGACCAACAGCAGTACACCTTCCAGCAAGCTAAGTACCAGCTGCTTCCCAGAAAGGAAGAACTTGAGAATGAGTATACCCAAGGATTTCGTAGCTCTGGCCTTTTTAGATACAGTCGTCACCCCAACTACTTAGGCGAGCTAGGGGTGTGGTGGTCAATCTACCTCTATTCGGTCTCCTTCCATGACTTCTTGTTGCACTACACCATCGCTGGCCCTCTCTTACTGACGTTGTTGTTCATCGGCTCCACGATCTTCACAGAAAGTATCACTTCCTCGAAATATCCAGAGTATGCTGCATACAAAGAGAAGGCGGGTGCAATTATCTTCCGATTCAGGTAGCAATTGTGCTACAGTGGAGTCAAGGAGAATCTGCAGATGAAAACAGTCTTTATGATTATTGCATTACTCTTGGTTGTGTTCCTGCTGCTCTCATTTGCCTTGTATAAACGAGAAACCCCAACAATAAGTGAGGAAGAAGTACCCATGGCTGATACAGAACGATTCACCTACCAACCTCTTGATGAGGCATTGAAGAATTCCCTTACCAGAGAGGAGCGATCCATCATTGTGGAAAAGGCCACTGAACGAGCCTTTACCGGTGAGTATACCGATACAACAGATTGGGGAACCTACTACTGCAAGTGGTGTGAATCCCCCCTCTACAGCTCAGAGAGCAAGTTCCACTCCGGCTGTGGATGGCCCTCCTTCGATGAGGAGATTCCCCATGCAGTAAAACGTAAGATTGATGCCGACGGAATGCGCACTGAAATACTATGTGCCACCTGTGGTGGCCACCTGGGACACGTCTTTGAAGGGGAACGCTTCACCGATACCAATACAAGGCACTGCGTGAATTCCCTCTCCTTGGTCTTCAGGGATGGGGCACCGGTGGCTGAGGCTGTGTTTGCCGGAGGATGCTTCTGGGGAGTCGAACACCTGTTCGCCCAGAGGGAAGGCGTATACTCAGCAGTGTCTGGTTATACGGGGGGAACTGTCGAGAATCCAAGCTACCATGATGTATTGAGCCATACCACAGGGCATTTGGAGGCAGTCAAGGTGCTTTACAACCCATTGGAAATTTCCTACGAGGAACTTACCAAGTATTTCCTTGAGATCCACGACCCCACCCAGGCCAATGGACAGGGACCGGATATCGGGAACCAATATCTTTCTGCAATCTTCTACCGATCAAGACACGAGTTTGATGTGGGAGTACGTCTTATAGGAATCCTTGAGGGAAAGGGATTGAAGATAGCTACCACCCTCCGCCCGGCAGCTGTGTTCTACCCAGCGGAAGAGTATCATCAGGATTACTACGAAAAGAAGGGAACCCTTCCCTACTGCCACGCATATACCAAACGGTTTTAATCGGTCAGGACATCTGCACTGATAGCACAGCTAGCAACTACATAGGAGCCCTTTTTCAAGGGCTGCTGTAGTTGTTCTGGGGCAAAGACAAGATCCAGATGTCCCATTTCTGTGGAGATGGTGGCTACCGTACATCCGGTATCCTGAAACCCATGCTGGCGGTTCTCCACCCCAAGCACAGGACCACAGAGTAACATCATCTGCTCCTCTGCAGAAAAACGCTCCCTGTCCTCCACACTGAGGCTCTCATCACGGGCCATGATATAGTTGAATGGTAGCAATTTCTTATCCTCAAGCCGGGCGCCCTCTTCAGTAACCGTCTCATAGGCTTCCCTGCTATCAAATACATCAAGAGCCTGGGGAAACGCACAGACTTGCAAATCCAACAGTGTGTCCTCATCAATTTGCTCAAGGGTAGCTGCATGGACAAGTGTGGCAATGAAAGCACTCTTTTCTGAGTCATTGGTCATCAGAAGCGTGAGCGAGAGAGGTTCTCCCTTGCCGATCTGTACCAGCGGTTTCCCTGACCAGATGCATCGGCCACTCATATGCATGTCCAAACCTACAATCTGCAGGTCTTCCTTGTCTGCCACCGTGCGAAAGATGATGGTCAGACCACTGTCCAGCATCTTCGTATAATAGGAGCCTTGTTGTGCCGATATGCGCTTGGCCTCATGAAACCATTGCATCAAGGGTTTCTGGTCGAGGTTCCCTTCCTTGCTAAGTAATTGCAATCCGGTATTAGCGAGATAGACAGCCATATACACCTCCTGGGGGGTGTAGTCTATCATGAATGCCACTTGCAGGAAACCGGCAGAATCACTAATCTGCAAACCATGGAATCAGCAACGCACGACAAACTCACCTTCCGGGAAGGTTGCATCGAAGGATTTCCCATTTTTGTTGGGTATTTCCCAACCGCTATGGCCTTCGGTCTTGTTTGCAGGGATCTTGGAATGCGCATCTGGGAAGCGGTACTTTTTTCGTTAACTAATTTTGCTGGCAGCGGACAGTTTCTTGCAGCGAATCTCATCGGAGGGGGAGCACTTCTGGCTGAGTTGTTCGTCAGTGTCTTGTTGGTAAACCTGCGCTACTCCTTCATGGGAGCTGAACTCAATAGGAATCTTGAGAAGGGGGTCAGAGGCTGGAAGAAGGCATTGCTTGCCCATGGTACCACTGATGAAGTATTCAGCGTCGCTGTCCTCCATAGGCAATCCATCAGCAAAGAGTATCTGGCGGGATTGGAATTGACTGCATATAGTGGTTGGGTCAGCGGTACAGCCGTTGGCTTCCTTGTAGGTATGATTCTTCCTTCTGCACTCCAGCTTGCAGTTGGGGTAACCCTCTATGCAATGTTCAGCTCCCTTTTGGCACAGGAGTTCCACCAAAAGGGATTCAACGTTCTTGTAATTGCAGGATTCTCGGCAGCGCTGAACTCCTACCTGATCGTGCAGTGGTCATTGGCGATTGGCTGGTCATTCGTCATCAGTATGCTTTCAGCAAGCTTGCTTGGCGCCCTGATCATCAGTGATAGTGAGGATTCGATATGATGAACTCATTTCCATTCCTTATCCCTATCCTTGTCAGTGCACTGGCCACTTTTCTGGTGAGGGCACTTCCCTATTATGCCTCCTTCCTTGACAAGCTCCCGAGATTTCTCTCCAGGAGTCTTCGCCTTCTCCCCATTGCTGCACTTGGCCCCCTCATTTTTCCCGGTGTCATCCTTGACTTCCAAGGACACTGGTATGCAGGGCTTATCGGTGTCCTCTGCGCGGCATTCATAGCCTACCGCAAAAACAGTATGATTTTCCCGATACTCCTGAGTATTTTGGTTACCTATCTCCTGTTACTCTAGCTTGACGGAGCAGGCTGTTCGTCCTTAGGATTGAAGCATGTTTGACGCACATCGCCACTATGGCTCCAGCATGGGAGAGAACGCACTCTATGCCACCAGCAGCAGAGATGAGTGGGAATTACTCTCCTCGCTCATACCTCCGGCGGTGGGGGGGGTCGGAGCACTTGCAGAGAAGCCACTACCGGAAATTGGTGCTCTTGAGTACATACTGAAAAAGTATCCATTACTGCAGATATCTGAGGTAGGACTGGATAGAAGATTTCCTGAAATTGAGAAGCAAGAAGCATTCCTGAAAGATACCCTCGCCTTGGCTTTTGAACTGGGGCGAAGTGTAAGTTTGCACTGCGTAAAGGAAGACGGAAGGATGCTCTCCCTTCTTCGCGCCCTCCAGCCAAACCTCCCGGTACTTCTCTGGCACGGCTATACTGGAAGCTGGGAGACTGCACAGGAGGCTGCCAAGCTTGGCGTCATACTTAGTTATGGGAGCAGGCTCTTTGGGAGCAAACTGGCAAGAGAGGGGGAGCTATTGGTCACCCTTCCCTATGCCTTGGAAACTGATTTCCAGATGGGGGATTATTCCCAGATACTCTGGACACAGATTGAGAACTTCAGCAAACTCAGTGGATGCTCCCATGATGAATTGATAAGGAACAATAATGAGATCAGAACAATTCTTACGCATAACACGTCTACTCGGTGAGGAACCGGTGGAACGCCTTCATAAGAAACACGTGGTGGTAGTCGGCCTTGGGGCGGTCGGGGGAATGGCATTGGAATCCCTGGTCAGAAGCGGTGTCGGCAACCTAAGAATCGTTGACTTTGACACAGTGGGGATCACCAACTTGAATCGGCAGATCCTTGCCACCTATGAAACCCTGGGAAAGCCGAAGACTGAAGTCGCGAAACAACGTATCCTCGCCATCAACCCGGAGTGCAACGTTGAGGTGCTTCCTCTCTTTGTACAGCATGAGACATTGGATACCATTTTCTGTGGGCCAGTAGACTTGGTGGTCGATGCCATCGATTCACTCAATCCCAAATGTGCATTATTGGAAGTAGCTTATAAGCGAGGCATTCCGGTAGTGAGCAGCATGGGGGCAGCACTGAGGAGAGATCCCTCCCTTGTCCGCAAAGCCGACCTGATGGATACCTTCGGTTGCCCCCTTGCTCGTCAGGTGAGGGGAAATCTCCGCAAACGAGGAGTAGGAAGGGGAATCGAAGTCATCTTCTCCCCGGAGCTGGTACGTTTTACCTACAAAGCTCCAGAGGAAGAAGAACATGCTGACTTCAATGAGCAGATCAGCAGCAGGGGAAGAAGACGCAATGTATTGGGGAGCTTGCCTACCATAACTGGAATATTTGGGCAGAATCTTGCCCATCTTGCGCTAACCAAGCTTCTGGATCAGGAGATGCTCAGCGGAGAAGAAGCATGGAATCCCCAGGGGAAACAATCCTAATGGGATTCCAGCCTCATGAAGGCGGAAGGAACTTCCATATCGGGTTCAAGGGTTCCTGTCTCCTGCGCAAGCAAGTAATACTTCTGCTCAGGTAGCTCACAGCAACTGTAGAAATTTCCCAGGAGCCGGCTCTCAGCTGATATGTTGAGTTCCTTCAGGTCCAGATGTATCTCAACACTCCAACGGCTTTGAGCATTGGAGTTCTCCAAAAGGGTCACCGTGACCGGTATCGTCTCCAACAGAGGGAAGGGAAGCAGGGTTCTCTCCCCTTCCCTGTTGATCCACCAAGAGCGAAGGGCTCCTGAGGCACTGCACTGAAGATGCAGATACTGCTCTGCCTCCTCTGCCTTGATCAGTAAGCCAACACAGGAATCGGCGCTTACATCCAGATTGTGTTCCTGCACCATCCGTCTTAGAAAAGGTGTACGCACCATATAGCGCAGAAAGAGGGTATTTCCCTCTCTGGCAAGACGCAACGATCCTTCCGTTTTCTCATAGGTGCCCCAACAGGGAACCAATGCAACGGGAAGGCTTCTTTCAAGTGCATTACCAACGATGAGTGTGGGTTGTGTTTCCATGGGTGCCAGTATAAACAAGTTGGGCTTCCTCTCCTAGAGGGAGTTGAAGCGAGAATGAAAGGTTTTCTTCTTCTTTTATATCAATAAGAGAGGAGAATAACATGAAACAAAAAAGACTCACACAGGTAATCATGATTCTGCTTGCCATAGTTCTGTTGGCAACCGGATGCAAAGAGGAAGCACACACAGAGACAACCGATTTAAGATTACTGCTTACCAACGAGCAGTTTTCATCTGAAAGAAGCCTTATACCAGAGTCCCAGAAAATGGTTATCACGGACTACCGCATCAGTGGCTCAGGGCCCAGTGGACAGACCTTCACAGTGGATTCCGTGGAACGAGCAGTAGCAATCGGAAATCTCATGGTCGGCCGTTGGACGATAGAGGCCATAGGATACAATACAGAGGGAGTACCACTTGTATCAGGAACCATCACCACCATGCTCAGCAAGGTCACCAGCACGGCCACTCTCCACCTCACCGATCTAGTGGGATCTGGGTTGCTTGAGACATTGATAACCTGGGATCCAGACCAAGTAGCTGATGATGTATCCTTGCAAGTGGTGCTGTTGGACCAACAGGGCAACCCCATCAGTCTGGATGTACCGGCATTGAACAAGGAAGTGGGTGAAGTACTCCTCCAATCTTCATTGAAAAGTGGGTCCTACCTGCTACAGCTGAGACTCTTCAGTCAAGGGATGTTGGTAAGCGGTGCGACAGAGGCTATACGGATCATTAGTGACACCACCAGTGAAGGGACGGTGAATATGATCATCGGAGACCTGTCCACCAATTTCGAGATCACCGTCATCAATGACACCATGCTTCCCATTGAAGGTACCATCACGGCAACTCCTGCGAGTCCTGCAGCGGGTGAAGAAGTCACACTCAGGTATACCCCAACCAACCTACCAGCAGGTGTCTTGATGAGTGACCTGGAGATTGATTGGTATTGTGAAGGTACCATTGCACAAGAACAGAGTGAGACCTTCACCTCAATACCAGAGGCAGGCACCCATCGCTACGATGTGGTGGTCTGCCATGAGAAGCTGGGAAGTCTGGGCAACACCACCTTGTTGGTGACGATGCCATATTAAGATCAGAGTGCCTGTACGGCCTGGGTAAACCAGGTAGGCAGTGGTGTGGGGCGGAGTGTCTCGGTATTGATCGAGGCAACCCGCACCTTGAGCACACAAAGCACCTCCTCACCCCGCTTCACCGTCTGGATGAAGGTTATGGAGAAGCGCTTCTCACTCTCGATTTCCGTACATACTTCCAAGAGATCATCCAGACGCCCTGGCCTCTGGTAGTCCACTGTGATTGATTTCACCACAAAGGCCATCTTTCCCAGTTCAATCATACTGCTCTGGGAACCATCAATCCCCTGGCTCTGGGCCACTTCCCTTAGTAATTCAGTGCGGGCATGCTCCGCAAAATCAAGATACCGAGCGTGGTAGACAATGCCACCACAATCGGTATCGCTGTAATACACTCGTATCGTGAATGAATGCATCAGACCTCCACAGAAGCACCATCGAAGCGAAGGGTCGACACATAGTCATCATAGGTTTGTGCGCGTCTGATCATCTTCACCGATCCATCTCTCCTGAGTAGGTACTCAGCGCTGCGGAGCTTGGCATTGTAGTTGAATCCCATGCTGTGGCCATGTGCTCCTGCATCATGCAGTACCAGGACATCCCCAGGCTCAACCTTGGGCAATGATCTGTCGATGGCAAACTTGTCGTTGTTCTCGCAGAGACTACCTGTTACATCGTAGAGATGGTCATGGTTCTTTTTATCCTTGCCAACAACGGTGATGTGGTGGTATGCACCATAGAGTGCCGGCCTCATCAAGTCAGCCATGGAGGCATCAAGTCCGACATAGTCCTTGTATTTCTTGGTGACATGCAAGACCTTGCTCACCAGGTATCCATACGGACCCGTAATCACCCTTCCACACTCAAAGACAATCTGCAAAGGATCAAGACCAGCAGGTACGATGATCTCATCGTAGAGAGCCTTCATTCCATCACTGACCATCTGCAAATCCATTGCATCCTGATCAGGACGGTAAGGAATACCGATGCCTCCACCCATATCGATGAATTCAATGATAATTCCTGTTTCTTTCTTGATTTTTACCGCCAGGTCAAAAAGCATCCTTGCCGTCTCAACAATATAGGAGCCATCAAGTTCGTTTGATGCAACCATGGTATGCAAGCCAAAATGCTTTACACCCTTCTCTTGCATGATTCGGTAGCTCTCCACTATCTGCTCATCCGTCAGGCCGTACTTTGCTTCCACCGGGTTGCCGATGATTGCATTTCCAGTTCGGTTCTTTCCCGGGTTGTAACGGAAACAGATGGTCTCAGGCACCTTTCCAATAGCTTTCTCAAGTGTCTCAATATGGGTGATGTCATCAAGATTGATAATGGATCCAAGCTCATAGGCAGCGAGGAACTCCTCTTCAGGGGTATCATTGCTGGTGAACATGATCCTCTCAGCGCTGAGTCCACTTGCCTTGCTGAGCAACAGCTCAGGAAGGGAGGAACAGTCAGCCCCAAACCCTTCCTTGGCGAGAAGCTTGAGGATGGTCGGATTGGGACAGGCCTTTACCGCGAAGTAGTTACGGAATCCTGGAGCCCATGAAAAGAGCTGGTTGAATCGTCTGGCATTATCAACGATTGCTTTCTCATCGTACAAATAGAATGGAGTGGGAAGCTGATATGCGAGTTCCAGCAAATCGCCATGCCCCATGGGAAGTGTTTTTTCACTCATACCTGTAAGTTCTCCTCTATCTGGGCCATGGCTTTGATCACATTCTCACGGTGTCCATAGGAGGAAACACGGACGAATGCTGCACCTGATGGCCCGAATCCCCCACCTGGAGTTACCACTACATGGCATTTGTCGAGCAGGATATCGAAGAACTCCCAGCTATCCATTCCATTCGGGGTTTTTGCCCAGATGTACGGGCTATTTACACCACCATACACGCTCAGGCCTACTTTCTCCAGTCCTTCCCGTATGATTCTGGCGTTCTCGAGGTAGTACTCTACCAAGGCGCGGCTCTGGTCGTATCCATCACCCTCCAAGGCCGCAAGCCCACCACTTTGAGCTATATTACTAGCACCATTGAAGAATGTACACTGCCTGCGGTTCCACATGGAATTCAAGAGGCCGGAGGGAGCATCCTCACACTCCAATTCCTCGGGAACAATCGTCCACCCCAAACGAACACCGGTAAAACCAGAGAACTTGGAGAAACTGTTGATCTCAATGGCACAACGCTTTGCCCCTTCCACCTCATAGATGCTTCTGGGGTAGCCTTCCTCGGTAACATACTCACTATAGGCACTGTCGAAGATGATGATGCTCTTATGCTCGATCGCATAGTCCACAAACGCCTTGAGCTGTGCATGGGTGGCTACTGCACCGGTAGGATTGTTCGGGCTGCAGAGATAGATGAGATCGACTTTCTGCTGGGGAGGGCTGGGTATGAACCCATTCTCTTCTGTGCTAGAGAGATAGACAAATCCATCGTAGAGACCCTTTTCCTTGTTGAATAGGCCGGTCCTTCCCCCGACTACATTACTGTCAACATATACTGGATAGGCTGGGTCCTGAATAGCAACAACATTGCCGGATGAAAAGAGATCCTGGATATTTGCAGCATCACTCTTGGCTCCGTCGCTTACAAAAAACTCCGTGCTCTTGAGTTCCACACCATAGCGTCCATAGTAACGGACCAAGGCTTCCCGAAGAGCTGTATCACCTTGCTCATCCCCATATCCTGAATAGGTGGCACGATCAGAAAGTTTCGTAATTTTCTCTTTCATTGCATCGCAGACCGCAGGAGGAAGGGCTTCGGTTGTGTTCCCGATGCCAAGGCGGAGAACCTCCACACCCGGATTCGAGTCCTGCCATACCTTGGTCCTGCGGGCTATCTCAGGGAAGAGATATCCGCTCGCCAGCTTTTGGAAGTTCGTATTGATTGTCGCCATGTACACTTATCTCCTTATGATTGCACCCAGTGCTTCAAGCTTGTCCAGCTCTTCGTAGAGGGCATTTCTATTCTCTTCACGTTCAAAGGTGCAGATGGGAAGCCTGAAGGACTCCTCGCACCAACCATAGCGGGCCATTGCAGTCTTGATGGGAATCGGATTGGTTTCCAGGAAACATGCCTTGAAGAAACCACTGAGATTCGCTTCCATCTCCCTTGCCTGCTCCCACTTCCCCTCGAGGGCCATGTGGATCATCTTTGAAATATACCCGGGAGCAATGTTTGAGGCAACTGACACAACACCATCCCCTCCACTTTCCACCAAGGGAATGGAGAGATTGTCATCTCCGCTGAGTACATGGAACTTGCCATGGGTAGCATCAATGACAGAACGCATCTGTTCCAGGCTTCCACTGGCTTCCTTCACACCAACGATGTTGGAGCATGCATCACTGAGTGCCTTTACGGTCTCTGTCTCAATGTTTACTCCGGTCCTTCCCTTGATATTGTAGAGGATACAAGGAATATCGACACTGTCTGCAATTGCCTTGAAGTGATAGTACAACCCCTTCTGGGTAGGCTTGTTGTAGTACGGATTGACCAAGAGTACTGCGTCTGCACCAACCTGCTGCGCATGCCTTGAAAGCCTCACTGCCTCGCTGGTCGCATTTGAGCCTGTACCGGCAATGACAGGAACCCTGCCATTGGCAAACTTGACGGTCATTGCGATCATCTGGTCATGTTCATCGTGACTGAGCGTTGGGCTTTCCCCGGTTGTTCCACAGGGAACGAGACCATTCACGCCACTGGTGATCTGTGCTTCGATGAGTTCTTCCAGACGTTCTTCGTCCAGATTGTCCTTCTTGGTGAATGGGGTGATCAGGGCAGTATGTACCCCTTTGAAATTAATCTCTCTCATTGTGTCTTCTCCACTGATAGATATACATCTTCGAGCATGTCATCAAGGCTAAAGAATCCCTTGCGACCTGATGCGATCCAGGCAGCTGCCTGTACAGCGCCTACGGCAAAACCTTCCCGTGAGCGGGCTCTATGTGTCAATTCGATGGTATCTTGCGGGCTGTCAAAATATACCGTATGGGTGCCAGGGACCCAGCCACCCCTGACAGAAGCAAGATGAATGGATTCGTCCTCCCTCTTATGGTGCAGGGTCTCCTTCTCCACTGAACGTTTGCTGGGATAGTTTTTCAACACCAAAGAGCCCAGCATCTCTGCAGTACCGGAGGGGCTGTCTGCCTTCTGTGCATGATGGATTTCCGTCAGGAATGGATCATAGAGACCGCTTTTAGCGAAAAGTCTGGAGGCTTCCTTCACCACCTGCATGAAGAGAGCAACTCCCAGTGAGTAGTTTCCGCTATAGATGATGGCACCACCAGCCTGTGCTGTGATCTCCTGCAATTCATGTATCCTGTCATACCAGCCTGTTGTCCCGATGACAGCAGGAATGCCGAGCTTTGCATAGAGGATGATATGATCCACAACCACTGAGGGGTGGGTGAAATCGATGACTACTTCGCACTCGCTCAAGTGCTCGCTACTGACCTGATTTGCCGTGACTTCGCTCTCCTGACAGATTGGGTCAATAACAGCGGCAATCGTATGCCCCCGCTTCAAGGCTTCAGAGCGGATGAGTTTCCCCATCTTCCCAAATCCAACAATACCTACGCGCATACACTCCTCCTGTGATGCAGGAAGAGTAGCAGAAAGTTACAAATATGTCTATAGTTTAACAAAATGTTTTTATTATAACAAATATTACCCTATTTTCTTTTCTTATCGCGTTTTTTTCGTTCCTCACTGGCCTTCAGGAAATCGGCAAAGCTCCCACCACCGGAGGGCACATCCTCTACTATATGTTTATTCTGCACAGGAGGTTTCCACCCTCCCCTGTCCTGATGCTCCTCCCTACGTGGGCCACGAAAAGCCAACTTGCTGGGCCGAACGACCTCGATGACAGTCTCCCACGTGAACTTGGGCCCCTTGTCATCATCAGGCAGGGAGAATGATTGCATTGCCGGTTTCTTTGTTACGGATTTCTTCAATACAACACGTTTCTTGGTTCCATCAGCTGGAGTGCTTACACTCTTTGCCTTGACAACCATTTTCGCTGGCTTCTCCTTTCCAGGAACCATGACCCGTTTCTTGATCTCCATCTCCTCATAGGAACAGGAGAGCCGCTGACAGAGAAAGTGATTCTGGCCGATATCATCAACCACCTTCATCATAGGCCCCTTGCAGAAAGGGCACTGTTTGGCATTGGGAAACTGTGGTGAGAACACCTCACTACTCTTGATGACCTCATCAACGAGTTTCACTGCGTGGGTTTTGATATCCTCGAGGAAACGACGGCTATCCTCCTTGCCATCAGCGATTGCACCTAGGCGTTGTTCCCAGAGCCCGGTCAGCTCAGGGGAGCGAAGCTCTTCAGGGGCAAGACGTACCAACTCCCTTCCCTTGGGAGTGGGCACAAGTTCCTTTCCCTGACGTTCCACATAGTGGTTCTGGATCAATTTCTCGATGATGTCTGCACGGGTTGCTGGAGTTCCGAGCCCTCCTCCCAGCTGTTTCTTGAGTTTTGCATCCTCAACGAATCGTCCTGCATGCTCCATGGCAGAGAGCAGTGTTGCCTCCGTATACCGAGCAGGGGACACAGTGGAAAGCCTTCTCAGCTTCACACTGGAGATGGTCAGTGGGTCACCCTCCTTCAGGGAGAGCAAGAAGGGACTGGCCTCTTCCTCATCAGTAATCGAAGGCTGGGTACTGCGTTTGCCGATCACACGGGCAACATCTCTCCACCCCTGCGCAACAGGAAGGGTAAGACGGGTCTTGAAACGTGAACCTTCCACATCAGCAATCACAGTGGTGGTCCGATAGGTGTAATCGGGGCTGAGCACTTCAAGGAAGCGAAGAACAATCAACTCCCAGAGAGCGCGCTCCCTGGCGTTCAGTCTGCCCAGATCAACGCGTTGCTCGGTTGGGATAATGGCATGGTGGTCACTCACCTTCAGATCCTGGACAAACCGCTCTTGGTCGACACGATACCCCTGTAACCGGTATACGCTGGCAAGACTGCCAAACGGGGTTGCATCAAGGGCCTGTAGGCGCTTTTCCAGTGTGGATACGATATCACTGGTTATGTAGCGGCTGTCCGTTCTTGGATAGGTCACAATCTTGTGCTGTTCATAGAGGGACTGCAGGGTGTCGAGTGTCTCCTTCGCACTGAAATCGAGGAGATTGTTTGCATCCCGTTGCAGTTCAGTCAGGTCATAGGCAAGCGGTGGTTGCTCAGTGCGCTCAACCGTCTCCAAGGAGGCAACCTGCCCTTTTTTCCCAGCAAGCTCCGCCTCCCTCTGCTTGGCACTCTTCTCATCATTGATCCTGATTGAGTCCTCTGTGGGGTAATAGGAGGCAGTAAAATCAGTGAAGTCGGCCTTGAGTGTCCAGTAGAACTGACCACTGAACGCTTCTATCTCATCCTCTTTCTGGGTCATCAGGGCAAGGGTTGGGGTTTGTACCCGCCCAGCCGAGAGCTTTGCATCGTAGTGACACGTCAAGGCCCTGGTGACATTCATCCCTATATACCAGTCAGCAGCAGCACGACTTTCTGCGGCTGCATACAAGTCGTCATAGAGTGTTGCATCCTTGAGGTTGCCGAATCCTTCCTTGATGGCACCTTCGGTCTGGCTGCTGATCCACAGCCGCTTGGCTTTTCCTTGGTAGTCTGCAAGCTTCATGATCCAACGGGCAACCAACTCGCCTTCCCTTCCTGCATCAGTGGCGATGATTACGGAATCAACATCCTTGCGCTGGATGAGCTGTTTGACCACGGAAAACTGTTCCTTGCTCTGTTCGATCACTTCCTGTTTCAAGACTGGTGGCAACATCGGAAGATCCCTCAGCGACCATCTTTTATAGCGGTCACTATAGGCAGCAGGTTGGGCAAGCTCCACCAGGTGTCCAAGTGCCCAGGTTACGATATAGTCATCCCCTTCGCGGTAGCCTTTCTCCGATTTCCAACAGTGCAAGACACGTCCGAGTTCCCTTCCGACGCTCGGCTTTTCAGCTAATACCAATTGTTTCAAGATTCACTCCTCCACGAGGCAGACTATATATCCAAGGGATACCTCTGTGCAAGGGAAACCCAATTCCGGTTTTTGTTGTCCACAATATTTGCTATTAACAACCATTTGACAGAATATCTCTTTTCAGATACGGTTCTGAGATCATACACGAGAGAATTATCAAGGAAGAAAGCACTATGGCATTTGACATCGCATCTTTTTTTGGTTTGAAACCAGCAGGGCCTAAAGAGCCAAAAGTATTGACCGTACTCACCCACCGTTGCCCACAGAACCACCGCTGCCCAGCAGTAGGAGTCTGCCCTTCCGGTGCCTTGAGCCAGAAAGGGTTTGCTGTACCCAAAGTAGACAAAAGGAAATGTACTGATTGCGGTAAATGCACTCGTTACTGCTTTCCCGGAGCCCTTAAAATGAAACGGAAGGAGGGTGCATGACCAAGCATTCAAAAGGATTGTTCCCAGGCCTTTTCATCATAACCCTTGCCTATTTTTCACTAGGTTTTATTTCCATACTCTTTGCCAACCTTGCAATTCTCTGCATGGCGCTTCCCTTCATCCTGCTTGCTCGGGTTAAGAAAAAGGTATGGTGCCAGCGCTACTGCCCACGGGCAAGCTATCTCAACCAGATAGGGAAAAAGCATAATTGGGGTACAAATCCTCAATTCATCACCAGTGGAAAAGCAAGATACGCTATGCTCTGGTACTTTGGACTGAATCTGATGTTCATAGCTGGCTCTACAATCCAGATAGCTATGGAGAATATGGAGGCAATGCCGTACATACGTCTCTTCATTGCTATCCCGCTATTTCCCCTGCCACAGTTGCTGCAAGTAAGTGTACCACCGTTTCTCTTGCATCTCTCCTACCGATTCTATTCGATGATGCTCAGCACCACGATTCTTGCCAGCATCCTAGCCCTCATCTATCGTCCTCGCCTGTGGTGTGCCATCTGTCCGATTGGGACGCTCCAGGATAAAACCTTGTCCAGGATGAAGGAGTAGCTATTACTACCCTACGCAAAGTTGGAGTCACACCATATTTTGCATAGCATTGAATTATGTTAGCGCAATATAACTTGTAACCCATAGCAGACTATCGTTTTACATGCATCGCTATCAGTACAGATATCTCATATTCCTTGACTTGAATTGCAAGTAGGTATATAGTCAGAAGCAACGAAAACGAAGTAAGGAGTCACTATCATGGCTTACAAAATCACAGATGCATGTATTGCATGTGGAACGTGTCTGCCGGAATGTCCTACCGGTGCGATTTCTGAAGGCGATATCTATGTAATTGATGCAGATGCATGCATCGATTGCGGTACTTGCGCTGATGTATGTCCTACCGCTGCTATCATTCAGGAGTAAGACAACAACTTAGACTGAGAGACAGCGTATGTTGCTGTCTCTTTTTTTTTACTTGAGAAGGAACATACATGCAAAGTGAAATTACGACCATCGGTGCCCCTGTCATGCTCATCGGCCTTCTTGTAGGCTTCTTTCTCTGTTTCTATGGGTATAAGACCAAGAGCTTGCTTGTAAGGCTTCGCAGTGTCGTCTCAGGATCGATTGTTTTTCTCTTCATTGCCTTGATGAGTTATGGACGGGAGTCCTTCATGCAGGTCCTGCAGAATCCCACACCCCTCAGCTCGCTTTGGAATGTCCTTTTCAATCCTTCTGATTATCGTGGTGTCCTACTCTACCTGATCTCCTTTGCCTCAGGGGGGCTGGTCCTGTTCCTCCTTGCAAGGAAGAAACAGAAGATTGTAGAGCTGGTTGTTGCTCTCTTTACGGCCGTTTCCATGAGCCTTATCATATTCTTCCTGCTCTTGAGTTTCCTTCCTCTCACCCCAAGTTTTATCGTGACAGCTGTAGCCTTGGTCGTCATTCTCTCATTCAGTATCACGCGATTTGAATCCTACATGGCCCTGGAAAGTGCCATCGCAGGATCCCTGATCGTTGCCTGGTTGCTTTCCCGTTTCTGGTATCTTCAGTTCTGGCTCTTCTTTGCTCTCTGGGCAATCCTCGCCTTCCTTGGCATTCTCAACCAAATGCACATGCTGTCCAGGAGAAAGGAAGCAGAACATGCATGAACTGTTCCAAACTGATTTGACGGTCAGTGAGCTGACAAGTCTGATCAAGCGCACACTCGAGGAAGGTTTCTATGGATTGAAGGTCACAGGAGAAATTTCCAACTTCCGTCCTTCCTCAACCGGTCACTGGTTCTTCACCCTCAAGGATGCAAATTCCCAGATCAGTGCAGTAATGTTCAAGGGCAGTACCTGGAAGGTCGATTTTGCCCCATCTGAAGGAGACAAGGTAACGGTAACCGGCAACCTGGATGTATATGGGGCAAGAGGGACGTACCAGATCAAGTGTGAGAGCATGGAGAAGGCGGGACAAGGTGAGATACTTGCTCTGCTTGAGGCACGCAAGAGACGGTACGCAAACAAGGGGTATTTCGATGAATCATTGAAAAAGCCCATCCCCAGCCAGCCCCATCGCGTAGGTGTGGTAACCAGCGCAACTGGGGCAGCCCTGCAGGACATCCTCAATGTACTGAACCGTCGCTCACCATCCCTGGATGTCCTGGTCCTTCCTGCAGTTGTTCAGGGTGAGAGCAGTGCTACCTCCATCGCCAATCGCATCATGCAGGCAAACAGCCTCCTACTCTGTGATGTCTTGATCGTTGGACGTGGAGGAGGTTCCCTGGAAGATCTGCTTCCCTTCAGCGAGGAAGTGGTACTTGAGGCAATGCATGAATCAGAGATACCCATCATCAGTGCGGTAGGACATGAGATAGACTGGGCACTGTCTGACTATGTAGCAGACCTAAGAGCACCCACCCCTTCTGCTGCAGCTGAGCTGGTAAGCCAGGGATACCTCGATTTGAGGCAGAACCTGAGATCGCTGCAGGCAGAGATGCAGAAAGTCATGCAGCATCGCCTTACCCTTGCCACCCACCAACTGGGCAAGTTTGATACGAGACAAATTCATGCGATCATAGATAATCGGGAGTACCTGTTGGCTAACGCCAGCCAGAATCTCATCAATGCCGGCCAGCAAAAAGTTTGGGAAACCCAAGCACGATATGAATCAGCGGCAAGAGAGTTGCAAGCCCTTTCTCCCCTTGCTATACTAGCGCGAGGCTATGCAGCGGTCCAGAGCGAGAGTGGAACGCTCATCAAGAGCAAGGAACAGGCAACAATCGGGGAAGTCGTGCGTCTTACATTCGTTGATGGCAAGCGAACGGCACGGATAAAGGAGTAAAGATGAGTTTTGAATCGGATGTCAAAAGAATCGAGGAGATAGCTCAGAAACTCAACCAGATGGAGACTTCTCTTGAGGAGAGCCTTTCCTTGTTCGAGGAAGGCATGCGCCTATCCAAGGCACTGGAGAACACACTCTCTGAGGCCAAACGCAAAGTAGAGGTCATTCTCTCAGAAGACTTAACGGAAGCAGAAACAACAGTACTCGAATAAAGGCAGACATACATGGCGAGCAAACAGAAGAAAATCATCTTCCTCATCCAGTGTGAGGATCGTAAGGGCATACTGAGCGCAACTTCAACCTGGTTCTACCAGCGTTCCTACAACATCCTGCATTGTCAGCAACATACAGACAACACCGAGGGGCGGTATTTCATGCGCATTGAACTGGATATGTCTGACCTGAAAACCACCCGTAAGCAACTGGAAGAGGATTTCTCAGTCTTTGCCGAAGAGTACAATCTCTCTTGGGAGTGTCACTACAGCGACTATCGATCCAGGATGGCCATCCTGGTGAGCAAGACCAGCCACTGTCTCTACGATCTTATCGCCAGGAAGGATGAAGGGGATCTCCAGTGTGACATTCCCTTGATCATCAGCAATCATCCCGACCTAGAGATCATTGCCAATCAGTTCAGGATTCCTTTCTACTATCTCCCAGTCACTCCAGAGACCAAGGCAGAGCAGGAGATCAAGGTACGTACATTGCTCAAGCGTTTTGATATTGATGTAGTTGTACTTGCACGTTATATGCAGATTCTCTCTTCGGATTTTATTGATGAATGGCAGGGGAAGATTATCAACATCCATCATGGCTTCCTCCCGGCCTTCCAAGGGGCAAATCCCTATCGCAGGGCGTATGAGCGTGGAGTAAAAATGATTGGAGCAACCGCACACTATGCCAGTGAGGACCTAGACCAAGGGCCTATCATTGAACAGGATGTAGTGAGAGTCAACCACGAGCTGGGACCATCCGGCCTCAGGGATGTTGGGAAGGATGTGGAGCGAAGGGTCCTTGCAAAAGGGGTACAAGCACATCTGGAAAGCCGAATCATCATCTTCAAGAACCGAACAATCGTCTTTAGCTCAGAGCAATAAGAAAGTCTTCTGTCTTTCCGTATGAAGAACGCACCGAAATGGTGCGTTCTTCATATACTGGGTCAATTGTTATTCGGGAACCACTTCGTCCTGCAGAGCATCGTACCCTTCCTCACCGGTACGTACCTTGACGACATTGTCAACCGTGTACACAAAGATCTTGCCATCTCCGACATGTCCGGTATACAGGGCTTTCTTTGCAGTCTCGATCACAGTCCGTACAGGGACCTTGCTTACCACCGTCTCAACCTGCATCTTGGGAAGCAAGGTTGGAGAGACTGGCACCCCTCGGTAGTACTCCTTCTGACCTTTCTGCATTCCACAGCCCATTACCTGGGTCAGCGTCATTCCCATAACCCCAATATCATTCAAGGCCTCCTTGAGAGCGTTGAACTTGCTCTGGCGACTGACAATTACCACTTTATACATTTCGGCATCCCGTGAAGGGGGAGAAGCAGGTGGAACTTTGTTTACCACTGGAATCGCCTCATCGATGGATGCCGTGGATTTGAATCCGGCTACAATGGGCATGAAGTCAGCATAGCTGGATGCAAGGCCATGTTCCTCGAGGTCCAAACCTGCAATTTCCTCTTCCTTGCTGACACGCAGTCCTACTGTCTTCTTGATAAGGAAGAAAATCAATCCCATGGTCAGGGAAACCCACAGCATTACAGAGAGAACACCAACACTCTGGATACCCAGTAGGCTGAGGCCTCCACCATAGAAGAATCCACCATCGAGCGCAAACAACCCTGTAAGAATAGTGCCCAGTGCACCACAAACCCCATGCACAGAGATAGCACCAACCGGGTCATCAATGTGTACTACTTTCTCAAAGAATTCGACAGAGAACACAACCACAATGCCGCTGATGATTCCTATGAGTGCAGCACCTACGGGAGAGACTGCATCACAACCTGCAGTAATGGCAACAAGGCCCGCGAGCGCACCGTTGAGTGTCATGGAGACATCCGGCTTCTTATACCGAACCCAGGTAAGGAGCATGGTAGCAATAGCTGCAAAAGCTGCAGCAAGGTTCGTGGTTATCATGATGGTAGACGTGGAGACAATTGCCTCATCACCGGTAAGAGAGAGGGAGGAACCACCATTGAAGCCAAACCAACAGAACCAGAGAATGAACACTCCCAGCGCACCAAGGGTCAAGCTGTGCCCTGGGATTGCCTTTGCATTACCCTTCTCGTCATACTTGTCAATCCTTGCACCGATGATCTTAGCTCCCCAGAAGGCTGCAACACCACCGACCATATGCACTGCGGTAGAACCTGCAAAATCATGGAATCCCAGGGTTGAGAGCCAACCACCTCCCCAAATCCAGTGTCCACTAATCGGATAAATGACTGCACTGATCACAATTGAATACAGGCAGTAGGAGGAAAACTTGGTCCGCTCTGCCATTGCACCACTCACAATGGTGGCCGCCGTTGCACAGAATACGGTCTGAAAGATCAAGAATGCTGCAGTAGGGATATTTGAGTCGTATGAGCCACGGACAAACAGATCAAGGGACCCTATGAAGGGATTGCTTCCCCCGAACATCAACGAGAATCCCAGAATCCAGAACACCGCACTTCCCAGACTGAAGTCCATAAGGTTCTTCATGATGATATTTCCGGCATTCTTCGCCCTGGTGAAACCAGTCTCAACCATGGCAAACCCAGCCTGCATGAAAAACACCAATACAGAGCCCAACAACACCCACAAGGTGTCTACCGATACGAACATACGCTACCCCCTAAATACCGAAAGGGTGCACGATGGAAATCCACCGTACACCCTTGTACGCCTGCCCAACGGACAGCAGAACGAAGAAAGGGCGATGCGGATTACTCCACATCGCCCTTGACGTTTCACCCTTTATAGCGAATTATCCCCTCGACTGTCAAGCACTCCTAGAGGGAAAGATTCAGGCAGGTTAGTTTCGGATGGACAAAAACACCGTCCTTCCTGACCAGCTCACCATCGAAGAACATCTCTCCACCACCATACTCACCTCTCTGGATCTGAACCAAATCCCAGTGGACTGCTGACTTGTTTCCATTGTCGCAATCTTCATAGGCATTACCTGGGGTAAAGTGGATTGATCCAAAGATTTTCTCGTCAAAGAGGATATTATCCATGGGGTTCATGATGCCTGGATTGCATCCAAGTGCAAACTCCCCGATGTAACGAGCCCCTTCATCTATATCAAGTATTTCATTGATCAGCGCATCATCATCACTATGTGCCTCAACAATCTTCCCATCCTTAAAAGTGAATCGCACATCCTTGAACTGATGACCATGATAGGTGCTTGCAGTGTTGTAGGCAATGGTTCCATTCACTGAATCCTTGACTGGGCAAGAGTAAATCTCCCCGTCCGGGATATTCATCTCCCCTGCACAGGGAATCCAACCCATTCCCTTCACAGAGAATTTCAAGTCGGTTCCTGGTGCTTTTATATGCACCTGGTCAACAGTATCCAAAAAGGTTTTCGCTTCGGCCATCGCTCTTGCCATTGCCTCATAATCGACTTCAGTACACACCTTGTAGAAGAAATCCTCGAACTCCCTTGTTCCCATTCCACCCTGCATTGCCATGATTTCGGTCGGATAGCGGAGCACCACCCATTTTGTGTAGGGAAGACGGGTCTTCATATGAACAGGGATATTGTAGTACGTACTGGCCAGATTGGACTGGGCAGGTATGGTTGCAAGCTCTCGGACATTGGCAATACCCCTAATGCCGATGAACGCGTCCATCTGCCTCATCCGATAGGTATCTACATCAGCCCAAGCCTCCAAGGACTCCTTGCTCGCGTTTTCCACCATCGCACGTTCAATTCTCTGGTTCCAGATGTTGACCACAGGATATCCCCCTGCATCATAGACTGCCTTGATCAGGGCCTCCGTCATGCTCGTGGGAACATCCACTGCATTAATCAAGCAGGATTCTCCCTTCTGTAGTTTTACCGAATACTTCACCAGAAGCTTTGCAAGCTTCTCTTCTCTAGGATCTGCCATTCCATGACTCCTTACACTATTAGATTCTTATTTCCATTGGTTGGGCTGTTACCGGGTGGGGAAATTCCACAGCCACAGCCTTGAGAGCCAAATGCTCTGCCTCGGCCCCTTTGTATACCGTATCGCCATCGATAGGCCATCCGCTCCAAGCCAGATGAGCCCTGACCTGGTGACGGAACCCCGAGCTCAGTCGACACGTGAACTTCTGGGAATCACCCTCCATCCCACTGTACCATACCTTGGTGAGGTACCATGTACCGGTTGTCTTGTCGAGTAGATGACGGGGGCTATCAGCGAGTACAGGACGAACTTCCTTCCGATTTTCTCCATACCGTCTAAAGAGACTTCCGATGGAGATTTCCCGGCCTTTATAAATAAAGGGATCTTCATAAGGATAGGGGGGATAACCTACTCGTGTGGTGTCTTGATATACATGGGAAAGCGCATGATACTCCTTGAAGAAGAGATCTGCTTTTTGGATAGCCTGCAGGGAAGTATAGGCTTCTTTTGTACGTGCAATGACAACCAGGCCACTGGTTGCAGTATCCAAGCGGTGCAAAACACCACCCTCCCATGTATTGACTCCCCCGACATCCAACACCTCCGGAAAAGACAAGGACACCAGGCCAAGCAATGTCAGCTTGTCCTTTTTGTCAGTCTTCAACGGTACGGTGGGCAGGTTTGCCTGTTTGTTCACCACCAGAATATCGTGGTCCTCATAGACAAGTTCCAATTGCATAGTATCATTCATACCTCTTCAATATAGCAAATATCCAGAGGTTCGGCACCTGAAAAACCGAAAAGAGAGAAAACGAGTTGCTTTGCATTGGAAGAAAGCTGTTGTATACTCTGCCTATGCAAGAGATACCCATCAATACCTATAATTCGCCAAACGTCATCCTAGAGTTGATTTACAAACTGAAGATCAAGGATGTCATGACGACAGACCTGGTCACCGCTACCAAGGATACACCATTACGCGAAATACAGTACATCATGAGGGAGAGACAGGTCACCGGACTACCGATCGTACTTGGCAAGCGTCTCATCGGCATTGTCAGTATGGATGACATTATTCAGGCACTCGATAAGGGGTATATCAATGAGAAAGCCCAGGACCACATGACACGCAACCTCATCGTCCTTGAGGATGATATGCCGATCTCTTTTGCAATCAGCTACTTCGACCGTTTCAGTTATCACCGATTCCCGGTTTTAAACAAGCATAAGGAACTGGTGGGAATGATCACAAGCCGAGATATCACCAGTACCTTGTTGGTGGAGATTAACAGGGAGATAGAGGACCTTGAAAAGAGAACTCGCACCACAAGCCTCAGCGAGGAGATGAGCGGGGAGATCCACACCTATTCCATTCTCAAGCATGATTTTGAGAATGCGGGATACGCCAGTACCGAGATCAAGAAACGACTCAAGAGTGCAGGCATTACCCCCCATGTTATCCGCCGTGCTGCAATTGCAAGCTATGAGCTTGAGATGAATCTTGTTGTACACTCCGATGGTGGGGAGTTGATAGCTGAGTACTCCCCACAAACCATTCAGATCACTGCACGTGACAGTGGACCAGGTATCAGCGACGTGGAATCGGCGATGACGGCGGGATGGACTACCGCTAGTGAATGGATACGCTCCCTCGGCTTTGGTGCCGGAATGGGGCTGCCCAATGTCAAATCAGTGGCGGACGACTTTACCATAGAGAGCACGCTCAATGGTACAACAGTTGTCTGTGTTATTGCATTGCACCCAAATCAGGAGGAAACATAGATGCATGTACAAGACCTTGCAGCCTTGGAAGGCTTCAAAGCAGAACATAGTGAATTGGAGAACTGGGAAATTACTGATGCCTATTGCGGGGATCTGCTCAGTGATGTAATGGGAAATGCTCCCTCTGAAAGCGTCCTTGTCACCATTCAGGCCCACAAGAATACTGTAGCTGTCGCGTCACTGGCTGGGATTCGGGCGCTGGTGATCTGCAACAACCGCAGTGTTCCTTCCGATATGCTGGAAGCAGCGAAGGAAGAGGATATCTCCATCTTTACCACCAAGGACACCCAATTTGAAGCCAGTTGCAAGATTGCAAAGGTTTTGGGGAGACTTGATGCTGGTACCGATTGATCTACACAACCACAGCTGCCTATCTCCTTGCGGGGATGATGATCTCACCCCTTCACTCCTTGCCGTGGAGGCCATGGAACAGGGTATCGAGATTCTTGCCCTGAGTGACCATAACAGTGCAAGGAATCTTCCTGCTTTCGCTGAGGCGTGTGAGCTTTGCTGTATTCTCCCCCTCTTTGGCATGGAAGTGACAACCAGCGAAGAGGTACACGTACTTACGCTTTTTCCGAGGTTGGAGGATGCCCTGGATTTTGGGACATTTATTGAGTTTCTCCTGCCCCCAATCAAGAATGACAGGAGATTATTCGGCAAGCAACTGGTGGTGAATCTAGAAGGCGAGGTGCAGGAGGAAGTGGATGCGATGCTTGCTGCTGCCACCTCACTTTCCTTCTCCGATGTGGTGGAGGAGGCCTTGAGCAGGGATGCATTGGTCATCCCAGCACATATTGACCGATTTGCAAACAGTGCCCTAGCCAATCTGGGCTTTCTTCCGGAACTTCCCTACAGCGCATTGGAGGCGATGCACCCCCCCGTGCATGCCGATACCCACGGCTTGGTGGTGCTTACCGGATCCGATGCACATAGCCTTGAACAGGTAGGTAGAAGAACCTGTTCACTGGAGATGAACGATTGCTCCTATGAGTCACTCAAGAAAGCACTGGCCAAGCGAAACCTGGTAGCATACCGTTCATAGGCACACAGGTTTCAGCTTCAGCCAGCTTATTGCTGTTATCGGTCCGAACGACCGAAGATGCGCAAGAGGAAAAGGAAAAGGTTGAGGAAATCGAGATAGAGAGAAAGTGCTCCAATTATGCTCAACTTGGTAAAGGTTTCCTCATCAATATCTGTTCCATAACTCTGGTTCCAACGTACAATTTTCTGGGTATCCCAAGCAGTGAGACCAAGAAAGATGGCCACACCGGCAAAACTGATCAAGTAATCAAGTCCGCTTGAACCAAGGAACATATTAAGCACCATTGTTCCGATTAAACCCCATATTCCCATAACCAGGTACGAACCGATCCTGTTGAGATCACGCTTTGTGGTCATGGCATAGAGGCTCATCCCGGCAAACATAAGAGCCGCGGTGAGGAAGCTCTTGTATATGACGGCTCCAGTATACACGATAAAGATGGTACTCAGCATAATCCCATTAAGTGCAGAATACGCAAGGAATGCACCAATGGCACTTGCCTGGCTCATCCTATCAAGGCGAGCAGTGAGATAGAATACCAATGCAAATTGTCCAATGACGAGCAGAAGAAAACCCATCATGTTCCCGACAAGTGCCTGGAGAAGTGCAGGATTACTTGCTACAAAATAAGAAATCAAGGCCGTCAAGCCAAGCCCTGCGGTCATCCAAAGGTATACGTTTTTCAATATCGTCCGTTCACGGACTTGTACATTCTGAAGTATTGAACTCTTTTGTTCTGCCATTGCTGTAAGCCTCCTAAGCTATCTTACCATAATTTCATCAATCCTGAAGAAAAGGTCAAGCATTTGATTGCGTTCAGCACGCTATGCAAGTCCATTTCCTGATGGTATAGTAAAGTCTATGACAAACAAGCCTCTTTTATCCCTCATTTGTATCATCATTGTTCTGCTAATGGGCTGCACTTCCACGAGTACTCATGAACGTGTCAGTGCCGTTGAGGCTGAGAATGCCCTTAGGGAAGTAACCAAACTCGCAAGCCAAGCAGTGGATGCCAACCTTTTCAGCGAGATGGGTTTACAGGACCTGCTTCCTCAGGAGGCAGCTCACTTTACTGATATGGGAGGAATACCACTCTTCCTTGATCACCTGGACAAATGGCAGACCCAGGTCCAGCAGGCATTTCGTAGCGTACTGGTGCAGACAACCATTCTGGTGGAAGAGAATAGCAGCGAAGTGGTCTGGGAAAACCCGGAAGCAGCACTGCAGAGAGGAAACCAAAGCGCTACGAAAGAGTTAACAAAGCAGAGGGGAGATGTGATTAGGAAAGAAGTCTTAAAGAGACTCAAGGATGCGTTAGATTCAAGCAATGGAACATGGAACGTAATCCTCGATCGTTATGGTATTTGGCAAAAAGGGACCAGCCTTTGGGGAGAAGAAGTGCTTGTAGAGGTCAAGGATGAGCCATTTGAACATCTTTCAACACAGTTCCTGGAAACCTATTTTGAAGAACTTGGAAGACAGGAAGAGATCTTAAGAACCACCCCGGTTCCTAAAGGAAGCGGTTCCTTCCTGGAACTTTTTTGGCAGGATGCATAGCTATGAACCTATTTGCTGCAGCAAACGAAGCTGAAGAGAGGAAAAACCAACCACTGGCCTATCGGATGAGACCCCGTAACCTGGATGAGTACATCGGCCAAGATGCCATCATCGGCAAAGGTCGACTACTCAGGCGTGCAATACAAGCAGACCAGCTCTCCTCGGTTATCTTCTATGGTCCACCAGGAACAGGAAAAACCACCCTCGCAAGAGTCATAGCAAATACCACAAAACGACACTTTTCTACACTCAACGCAGTACTCAGTGGAGTCAAAGAGCTTCGCTATGAAATCGAGGAGGCTCGCCAACGCTTGGAGTTATACAGCCAGGGCACGATTCTCTTTGTTGATGAGGTACATCGTTGGAACAAGAGCCAGCAGGATGCACTACTGCCCTGGGTGGAGAATGGAACGGTCATCCTTATTGGAGCCACTACAGAGAACCCCTATTTTGAGGTAAATGCTGCTTTGGTGAGCAGGTCACGCATTTTCCAGTTGAAGAGCCTTACCAGTGAAGATCTTTTTGCAATCGGAATGCAAGCACTGGGGGATAAGGAGCGGGGATATGGGGAGTATCCGGTGCAGTTTGAAGAAGGGGCCTTGGAGCACTTGGTCGAGATTGCTAACGGAGATGCAAGGAGCCTACTTAATGCCTTGCAACTTGCTGTTGAGACTTCAATTGAGGTCTTTCCTCCGCCTCCAGGAACAGAGATCTATATCTCCAAGGATTCTGCAGAACAATCAATACAGAAGAAGGCAGTACTGTATGACAAGGAGGGTGATTACCACTTCGATGTCATCAGTGCCTTCATCAAGAGTATTCGTGGCAGTGACCCCGATGCTACACTCTATTGGCTTGCCAGAATGGTGAGCGCTGGGGAAGACCCGAAGTTCATTTTCCGGAGAATGCTTATCAGCGCCTGCGAGGATGTTGGATTGGCCGATCCATCGGCAATTGTTGTGGTTCAGGCCGACGCACAAGCCTTTGAGCGTATTGGATTACCCGAAGGCCGCTTTCACCTGACCCATGCAGCCCTCTACCTTGCAACAACGGAGAAGAGCAACTCTACCTTGGCTTTCTTTGATGCACTCAAAGGTGTTGAACAGCAAGCCCAGGATGAGGTACCGAACCACCTTCGTGACGGAAATCGAGACGCAAAAGGATTCGGGCATGGGGAAGGATATCTTTACCCTCACGCCTATCAGGATCACTGGGTTGCCCAGCAATACCTCCCATCTTCCCTGCAAGGAAAGGTGTATTACGAACCCAGTGACCAAGGCTATGAAAAGAGCATCAAGAAAAAGGTGCAGAGACATAGGGAAGAACAGCTTGAGAGTGCCCAAAGCGATGCATTTGTCGAGAACCTCTCCTACTCTCCGGGAGACAAGAGCAGACAGAGGTGGATTAACCGCACCATCAGTGAACGGGGTTCATTGCTCAAGGAGATTCGTGAGCGTCTTTTCCGTGGTGTACAGCTCAGACGGAGTGACCGGGTGTTGGTGTGCAATGCTGGACATGGAATGTTGCTTTGGGAGGCGTATCGTTCAACCCCAGAAGGATTGGTGGTGGCCCAGGTACGAAACAAGGACCAGGCGGAACACATCAACCACTACGCTGAGTCACTCTCATCAGTGGAGCGACCCCATGTATATGCTGAACCGCTGGAAACACTGCTTTCCCACCTTGAACAAGGATTACAGTTCGAGGTTATCTTGGGAAGAAACCTGCTCAGCAGGGCAAAGCTATCAGAACCATTGCTTGGCAGTCTTGTCTCCCGTTTAGCTAAGAATGGTTCATTGCACTTAGCTGAAAGCATACCTGTTTCAGGCTCAAGACTCTCCCACTTTATCAAGGGGGAAGAGCAACGATTGCTTGAGGAGGCAGAAAACTATCTCTACGGCGACCCAGAGAACCCGCTTACCAACTGGGATGAGAATGACTTGGAAAAACTCTTCATCGAGCGAGATCTTGATGTTGATATTCACTCTCTCAACTTATTTGAGCATAGGATGATGCAAAACCAGGATGTCGAGCGGTATCTTGCTTCATCCTATCTCCCGGCATGGAAAACCTTGGGAATAATGGTTGATGAAGATGCTCTGAGAAATGCATTAATTGAACAGCTGGCAAACCGTCCGCTTGAATGGAAACATCATCTTGCAATTATAGATGCCTATCGAGAAAGAGCAATTTCCAGTGAATCCCATAGCAGTGATGGTAAGCAAGAGAAAGACCTACAAGGAAAAGGACATGGAAGCAACTGATTACCCAAGAAGCACTTGCTCCAAGAAGCTCATTTTTTTAGAAAATTTGACAGAGGGTTGTTGACAAAGAAAAGCGTTTAGGTCATAGTATGCAACGTTGAAACGCACTGGTGATGCAAGCCACTGCTTCAGCTACCATGGTGGAAGTAGTTCAATGGTAGAGCACCAGATTGTGGATCTGGCTGTTGCGGGTTCGAGCCCCGTCTTCCACCCTAACCGGGTCGTTAGCGCGCTCGTAGCTCAGCTGGATAGAGCGCCGGACTTCGAATCCGTAGGTCGAAGGTTCGAATCCTTCCGAGCGCAAAGGTTTGGTTTTTTGAAATTTTATTGTCATGGGCCGCTAGCTCAGCTGGTAGAGCAGCAGACTCTTAATCTGCGGGTCAAAGGTTCGATCCCTTTGCGGCTCAATACATGGCGAACCTCGCTAAGGGGCAAGACATGCACCGCGAGAGTGGTGAAATTGGCAGACACGCCAGACTTAGGATCTGGTACCTTACGGTGTAGGGGTTCAAGTCCCCTCTCTCGCAAAGGACAATCCAAGTTGGACTGTCTGGCAAAACGGTTTTTTTGCGAAAGTAGCTCAGTGGTAGAGCTCCACCTTGCCAAGGTGGATGTCGCGGGTTCAAGTCCCGTCTTTCGCTCTTAAAGCAGTCAGAGAATTCTGGCTGCTTTTCTTTGCTCCTAGGTGATGTTGCTTTGATAGTAGACTAATTTGTATTATATTATGCATAAAAGATATAGCTAATATATATTTTGATCGAAACGCTTTCTCTTTCCCAAAAAGAAAGTATACTCTAGGTTCAAAGAGGCAAGGTAACTTTCAAGTGCTTAGTACCATAGTTTTCTCCATGTTGTTCATAGCAGTATGCCTCCTTGCACTGGCAAGTGGGATTCTTGTGCTCCAAGGCAATCCCAAAGCAACTTCCAACCGTCTCTTCTTCGCCCTGATTATCTCCATAGTCACGTGGTCGGCGGGATTGGCTCTTGCAAATATCGCCCCAGATAGGGAACTAGGTGAACTATGGAGAAGAGTCTCAGCCATTGGCTGGGGCACAGCGTATGCAATCTTCCTGCATTTCACCATCTTCATAACCAGTGACCAGAAGAGGCACAAAGTATGGTGGTTCTATGTAGCCCTGTACGCTCCTGCACTGCTTACCATACTGACATTCTCCCTTCCTGTTGGATTGAATGGCCAGCCCTACCAGCTACAGTACACAGCCTTTGGTTGGGTAAATGTTGCTGAACACAATCTCTGGGATATCATGTTCTATGTATATTATGGAAGCTACACCATCACCAGCTTGGTGCTCCTCATGCGCTGGAGCCAGAAGAGCAAGGATGCAACTATAAGAAAACATTCTCGTATCATATACTTTACCATCCTCATTCTCTTGGTAACAGCGACCTTCACCGACATAATCCTGAGTAGCTTGGTCAAATCCATTCCCCAGATGGCACCGGTATTGATGTTACTCCCGGTCATCATCATCTACAACACAATCAGAAAGGACCAAGAAAAAGAAGAGAACCCTTTGCGATTTAGTTCCAGCTACATTCATATCATTATCAGCGTGGTCTTGTATGTATTCATCTCATTCATACAAATCCGTCTCGAACCAGGAGCCGTTACCATAGGACAGCTCCATCTTGCCGAATCCACCTTCAGGGGCATCCTTACTCAAGTGCAGATGTTCATCTCCATCTACCTTGTACTGAGGGGATCCAAACCCGGATTCATTATCTCCATGTTGATGAACATAACCAATCTACTGAGCTCTCTCATATTCTGGATCAGGATGGATTCCAATGTCCCGATTCCCGGGATCATCTCTTATGTGGGAGTACTGATACTGCTGCTGATCATCAGAACATTCAGAAAACAATCTGCTACGTATATAGAAAAAATCCAATCACAGAGACAGGACCTCAAGGAATCGGAAAGGCAGCTCTACAAACTTGCCTACTATGACTCGCTTACCGGATTACCGAGCAGGGATTATTTTATTGAAAAGCTCCAGCAATCCTTGGAGCGAGCAGACAAACACCATAAGCGTGTTGGTATCATCTTCGTCGATTTTGATTCTTTCAAGGCTATCAATGATACAGCAGGTCATATGGTGGGTGATCTGGTATTGCAACTGATTGCTCAACGGCTTACCAAGCGAATTGGGGAAAAGGGGACCTTGGCAAGATTCGGAGGGGATGAATTCTTGGTGGAGATACCGGACTTGGAAACTGACAAGCCTATCCATGCAATGATCGATTCCATTATGGAAACCCTGAAAAAACCGGTGGTAGTAGATGATGAGGAATACCATGTCTCGGCCAGCATCGGCATTGCAGTATATCCCGATGATGGAAAAAGTCCGGACAACCTGATCAAAAATGCAGATATTGCGATGTATGAAGCAAAAGGAAGAGGGAAAAACCAAGCTGTTTTCTGTACTGAGGACATAAAGGACAGTACTACGATGAATCATACCTTGGTCAACAATCTCTACTGGGCACTGGATAGAGATGAACTACAGTTGCTGTATCAGCCAAAGATATCATTAGAAACCAAAAAGATTATTGGGTTTGAAGCCTTGCTGAGGTGGAACAACAGTGAGTATGGAGTTGTTAATCCGGAGGTGTTCATCCCCATGGCAGAACAAACGGGAATGATCAGACCCTTCGGTATGTGGGTGATGAGAAATGCTTGCCAGCAGATACAGCAATTCAATGAATGGGCAGACAGTGAGCTTTCCATCAGCATCAACATTTCACTTATCCAGCTCCGTGACCCTTCCATGGTAGAAAATATGGCTACAATTCTTGAAGAAACGCACACACCTCCCCATTGTGTTGAGGTGGAAATCACCGAGAGTATTGCATTCCAAGATGAACCATTCATCTTGGAACAGCTAAGAAAGATGAAAGAACTGGGCATCTCGATTGCAATCGATGATTTTGGAACCGGGTACTCATCCTTCAGCCGGTTACGGACCTTCCCTATTGACCTTATCAAGATAGATATCGAGTTTGTCCGAGCAATCAGCAGTAATCTCCACAAGGATCAGGCAATTATCAGAAGTATCATCCAGCTTGCAAAGAATCTTGAGCTGAAGGTACTCGCTGAAGGCGTGGAAACGGAAGAACAACTTCAGTTCCTCAAGGAACAGGGGTGTGATTTCATCCAAGGATTCTTGTTCTACACACCTCTTCCCGTTTCCAGCATCAAACAACTGTTGGATACCTCCCAGAAAACCTGACTGTCCACCTTGCCATGGGGAAAGTGAGACTGCTATGCTTGGTCCATGAACAGAGAAAGCGAAACGTATCCACTCGACACACACACTCTTGTCATCAGATCACTCAAGCCTGCTGATGCCCCCCTGGCAGTGAAGTACATGAGAGCTATGTACACTGACAGCCCCTATCTTGCCCGTTACGGCGATGAATGGAATATCAGCATAGATGACGAGGCCACATTCCTGGAGAATGCAGCAAAAGCCCAGAAAAGATTAATGCTGGGTGGATTCATCGACGACGAGTTGGTAGCGCTGTGTGACTTCTCACCTTTGGGTATAGCATACAAAATGGCACACCGCTGTCAGATTGGGATTTCTGTCGCAACAGCCAATCAAGGAAACGGCATCGGTTCCCTCTTGATGAAAACCTTACTCGATGCTGCCCGTCTGGCAGGATTCGAGCAGATGGAACTGGAGGTTGCTGCCAGCAACTCAAGGGCTGTACATCTCTACAACCACTTTGGTTTTCGAGAGATGGGAAGGATACCCCGTGGATTCCGCTATCGTGAAGGATACTACGAAGATCTGCTTCTCATGGTCAGGGAGTTGTAATAATCAGCTTAGGTGTGCCTCCCACTCCTTTTCCTGAAATCCGACCAATACAAACTGATCGAAGACCAACAAAGGTCGCTTAACCAGCATCCCATCACTGGAAAGGAGGTCGAGCATCTCCTCTTCACCCATCTCTTGGATTCGATTTTTTAGATTCAGGGACCGGTACAGCTGGCCACTGGTATTGAAAAAGCGTTTCAAGGGCAGATTGCTTCGCTTTAAAAACTCTCTAAGCTCCTCTTTGTCCGGCCGATCTTGCTTGATATCACGGTAGGTATATTCAATACTCCTAGCATTAAGGAAGTTGATGGCTTTTTTGCATGTAGAACAAGCTGGATAGCAGATTATGGTCATTTTCAGGCTCCTTATACTAATGCTAACAGACCGGTGGTATGCTGGCAATTGGATAAATACGCTCATTCCCCTAGACCAAAGCCTAAAAAGTTGCTATATACAATGTGTTTCGGGTAAAAGGTTTTTGCAAGAATCCTGCTGACAGGGTGGTCGAAAATCAACTGTTTATGTATACTTAGCAGGATTACATTGCAACAAAGGGCTTTGCCTAAGGATATACATGGTCCAAAAGAGAGGACCGAAAAGGATGAACATAGGATGATCGCTGATAAGAGTATCAAAGAATTGGAAAACTCCTCCGTCGCACTGACGGTCACTGTGACCGCTGACACCATCGAAAACGACTACAAGGCAGCTCTAAAAAAGTATGCTGCTGATGTCCAGATCAAGGGTTTTAGAAAGGGCAAAGTCCCTGTATCCGTTCTGGAAGGTAAGTTTGGTAAGGCGATTCGAGAGGAAAGTACATTCAATACCATCGAAGACGCATTGAAGGAAGCCTTGACTGATGTTGAAGACAAGTATAAGCCACTCTCCTTCAGTACCCCTGAGCTTCAGGATGAAGAGACCCTTCTCCCCTTTGAAGCAAACAAGGACATCACCTTCACCGTACACTACGACATTATGCCCATTTTCGAGACTCCTCAGTACAAGGGCCTGAAGGTAACCTACCCCAAGGTAGCACTGAGTGAAGAGGCAGTTACTGCTGAACTCGACAAGCTCCGTGAACAGAATGCAATGGTCATTGACAAGGACGGCGCTGCTGAAATGGGAGACATTGTCACGCTTGACTATGTGGAACTGGACGAAGAGAAGAACGAGGTTCCTGGAACTGAACGCAAAGAGTTCGTGTTCACCTTGGGAAGCACCACCAATTTCTACCAGATTGATGAAGATGTTGTTGGCATGAAGAGTGGTGATGAGAAGGTTTTCTCCAAGACCTATGCAGAGGATTCAACTGTTGAGGGGTATGCAGGAAAGACCATCACACTGAAAGTGAATATCCAGAGCGTGAAGTTCCGTGATATCCCTGAACTCGATGATGAGTTTGCACAGGATGTCAAGGAAGAATACAAGACCGTCGATGATTTGGTGAAAGCAACCCGTGAGAAGCTGCAGGCTGCTCTGGATGCAAAGCTTGAGAATGAAAAGCTGAATGCATTGAGTGAGGCTCTTCTTGAGAAGGCGACCATTGCTGTTCCCCAGAGCATGATTGATATGGAAGTTGAGCAGAGTTGGAAGCGTTATATCCAGCAAATTGGCCTGAGTGAAGAACAGATCTTGCAATTCCTCAAGTTCCAGAACCAGAGCAAGGAGGATATCACCGCTCCTTGGAGAGAAGCTGCAGCAAAGTCACTGCGCATCCAGCTGATCATGGAAAAGGTCAAGGAAGCAGAAAGCTTCACGGTTGAAGAGGAAGAGTTGAACAAGGTTGTGGAAGAGCAGCTGAAGGATGTCACCGATCAGGCTCAGCGGGATTACTACCGCACCATGATCGAAGACGACTTGCGCTTCCAGAAGATTGCACCGTTCTTGCAGGAGAACAACACGTTCGAGGAAGGCGAGGAAGTCGCTTACGAGACGTTTATGAGCGAAACCTACGGCGCATAAGCCGTAGATGCTCAAGAGTGCATAGTGTGTGAAAAGGCGGTTCCTCACTGGTTCCGCCTTTTCAATCCAAGCTACCAAAGGGGGCTTTTACCATGAATATTCATCCCGAAAGGATGCAATCAAACATACCAATGGTCGTAGAGCAGTCAGGTGTAGGCGAAAGAGCCTATGATATTTTCAGTCGCCTGCTTAAAGACCGCATCATCTTCCTTGATGGGGAGATCAATGATGCAACAGCCGACCTGGTTGTGGCGCAGATGTTGTTCCTTGAGTCTGAGGACCCAACAAAAGACATCAGCCTCTACATCAACAGCCCCGGAGGTTCCGTAACCGCTGGTTTGGCTATCTATGACACCATGCAGTACCTGCATAGTGACATCCAGACCATCTGTATGGGACAGGCAGCAAGCATGGGTGCATTGTTGCTCTGCGCCGGGCAGGAAGGCAAACGGTTCATCCTTCCCTCTGCACGGGTTATGATTCATCAACCGTGGGGCGGAGTTGAAGGCCAATCATCCGACATCTCCATTCATGCCAAGGAAATTGGTCGTATTAAGAGTCTGACAATTGACATCATTGCGAGACATACCCATAAGACCTACGAGCAGATCGCCAAGGATGTGGAACGAGATTTCTTCCTCGGTAGTGATGATGCTGTTTCCTACGGCATTGTCGACAGTGTTATGAGAAGGAGTTAGTAATGGCAAGAAATGCAAAAGTCTGCTCGTTCTGCGGAAAAAGCCAAGATGAGGTCAAGCGATTGATCAGCGGACCGGGTGTTGCCATCTGTGATGAGTGCATCAAGGTCTGTAATGATATGCTTGCCGGAGATCCAAGCTTCCAGGAGGAAGTGGTCGGTCTTCCTGAACACATCCCTACCCCTCAGGAACTGAAGGAATACATGGATGAGTACGTAATCGGCCAAGAAGATGCAAAACGAGTACTCGCAGTTGCAGTGTACAACCACTACAAACGCGTTAAATATCAGAAACAGATATCAGAGCAAGGCGTTGAGCTGGACAAGTCAAACATCCTGATGGTGGGACCCACCGGTACAGGTAAGACATTGCTAGCCTCCACACTTGCAAAGAAGCTTCAGGTTCCCTTTGCTATTGCAGATGCCACCACGCTCACCGAGGCAGGATATGTTGGTGAAGATGTTGAGAACATACTGCTTAAGCTTATCCAGAATGCAAATGACAACATCAAGGCAGCTGAATTCGGAATCATCTTCATTGATGAGATCGACAAGATTGCCAAGAAGGGAGAGAATCCTTCCATCACACGTGATGTCAGTGGCGAAGGTGTCCAGCAGGCTCTGCTGAAGATTATCGAAGGTACTGATGCCTCAGTCCCTCCCCAGGGTGGACGTAAACATCCAAACCAGGAGATGCTGAAGATCAATACAAGGAATATCCTCTTCATCTGTGGTGGAGCATTTGTTGGACTGGACAAGGTGATCGAGAAACGTGTTTCTTCCCATGCAATGGGATTTGGAGCAAGCATCATCAATGCCCAGGACAAGGACTTGCATACATTGTACAGCAAGTTGCTTCCCGATGACTTGGTGAAATTTGGATTGATTCCAGAGTTCATTGGAAGACTTCCCATCCATGTTGCTTTGGATAATCTTACGAAAAACGACTTGATGCGGATCATCCTCGAACCAAAGAACTCCATCATTCGCCAATATGAAGCTTCATTCCGCCTGGATGGTATTGAATTTGTATTCAAGAGTGATGCTGTCGAAGCTGTTGCTGAGAAAGCCTTCGAACAGAAGACTGGTGCACGTGGACTGCGCTCCATTGTAGAGAATGTGATGATGGGAATCATGTACGACATTCCTTCCATCAAGCAAGTAAAACAGGTAGTCATTGGTCGAGAATGTGTCATAAATGGAGAACAACCTGAGGTTATCCGTGGAGCGTGAAATGTTCAGCTACCCCCCAATTGATGAAGAGATTCTTGCATTATTGAGAGAGCGAGAAGAATTTGTTGTCATCGGGCATGTCAGTCCCGATGGTGACTGCCTAAGCAGCCAGATGGCGATGAACTCAATGCTTCTGAAGATGGGAAAGAACGTGCAAATGGCAAATGCCGGGCCCTTTGATCGCTCTGAAATCTCCCATCTTCGCTCTGATTTTTTGAATCATATCGATGATGAGCTGAAACAGAGGGATCCACTGATTGTGGTGGTGGACTGTAGTTCACCAGAGCGCATCGGCCACCTTGCAGATGAGATCAAGGGGCTTACCACGGTAGTGTTCGATCACCACAGTAGTGGTGAGCAGTTTGGCACCTATCGCTATATTGTGCCCCGCTCGGTCTCCACGACTTTGATCATCATGCAACTCTACAAAGCGCTGGATGTGGAGATTTCCCAAGAGATTGCTGAGCACCTGTTCTTTGGGTTTGCCACCGATTCCGGGTTTTTCCGCTTCATCAACGCTTATCGAGGAGAGACACTTCGCCTTGCGGCCGAGCTTGTCGATCTTGGGGTCTCTCCCAATGTGATGAATGACCGCATGACAGGGGGCAAGAGCTTTGGGTATATTAAGTACCTGGGAAAGCTTATCGATCGTAGTGAAAGCTTGTTCGATGGAAAGGTGATGATATCCTCGAGTTGTCTCGAGGACAGCAAGCAGTACATCACCACCGATAAGCCAAGCGATTCTCTTTACACCATGTTGCTCTCAGTACAGGGAGTTGAGGTAGTCCTTTTCTTCAAGGAGCTGGAGGGGGAAAGAACTGAAGTAGGATTCCGCTCCTCTCACCAAAGCAGCATTAATGTGGGAGCCTTAGCAGAAAGCTTTGGAGGTGGTGGACACAAGAAGGCAGCTGGTGCCACGGTCAATAAACCAATAAAGGAAACCAGGAAACTGCTTCTGGAAGCTGTTGAGAAAATGCTGAAAGCATAACTTGGCATACACATTGCATGGGTATGTGCATCACCCCACAAGGAGGCACCCATGCAATGGATACCCATCTCTGCCAAGGAGAGCAAGAAATTGACTGATCAGGTGGTTTGTTACCAGAAAGATCGTTCCAATACCACGCTCTATCATACAGTGCACAACAAGACACAGCAAATTCTCTACTCCCTCCCATATCATCTGCATTTACTCGAGGAAGAAGATTGCAGTGACTTTCTCTTGTACTGTTACAAAACTATTGACTACTATCTCACTTCATATAGAATTGGCAGGCTATCCTACATAGGATATCTGTCCCAGGTAGTACGTAAACGAACAAAATATTTCATCTCCCAAAAGCAATCGACTGCCATCAGGGACAGACTCCTCAACGAAACAGAACCATTCATTAATGCTCAACTCTGGAGTGAGCCAGAGATGACCGCAGAGACTGCATCCTATACAACATTCAAAGATCTTCTGGTCTCACAGATGGACTCGCTTCCTGAACTATTCAATCGAATCCTCTATGAACGCAAACCCAGCCAAGAAGTGTTTGATGAACGTCTCCAACAGCTTAAGAGAGAGATCTCGACACCTGTAAACAGAAAACGATTCCTTATCGTGCTTACCCTCTCCCCAGGGCTTGCCAGCCAACATCTACTTGAAAAACTCGCAGACATTCTTGAAGTTGATTCACATCTCCTCTGTCGGTATCTCAACACTGCAAACCTCATGCTTGAAGAGAAGCAACGATGCAAAGAAGCATTCATCTCCACAAGCAACCGACACTTCAGACGATTGCTTGAGATTGAGAATAGTCTTCATACAGAGACTGATTCAAAGGCTCTTGAACGACTGGAAGCATTAAGATGCTGGACTATTGGAGTGTACAAGACAAAAGTAAACCAGATAAGGAAGATGGAGTTCCGCTTAAGTCACTATCAACTAGGAGAATTATTGCATATTCCAAAGGGAACCATCGACAGTTCAGTACACTATATGAAGCGTGTTCTCTCCCAGTATATGGACGAACATTCTGACATTGAGTATCTTTAGAACCATGAATATTTTGTTGGCATCAAACAATGAGCATAAGAAAGAGGAATTTTCCAGAATCCTAACAGGACATACCATCATGCTCCCAGAAGAGCTGGGTATCGATTTTGACTTCGAAGAAGAGGCGGAAACCTTTAGTGAGAATGCACTTGGAAAGGCCAGGGCACTGGCATCCCAGGCACCCGAAGGGTACAAGATCCTGGCAGATGATTCAGGTCTCTGCGTTGACGCACTCGATGGCAGGCCGGGGGTAAGAACCGCCCGATATGGGCTCGAAACCTTCGGGCGAATGCTTGAGAGTGATGAGAGAAACGAGTTCCTCTTGAAAAATCTGGCTCACATTGAAAAGAAAGATGACCGGAGTGCACAGTTTGTATGTGCCTTGGCATTTGTGATGGGGGGGAGAAGAGAGTTCACCTTCTGTGAGGCAGTAGATGGGTTCATTGCCAATGAAAGTTATGGGAGAGGCGGGTTTGGGTATGATCCCGTTTTCATCGTAAAGGAAGCAGGAAGAACCATGGCAGAACTTTCAGAGGAAGAGAAAGACCGCTATAGCCACCGTGGGAAAGCTACCCGTCACTTGATTACCTTGTTAGGAGAAATCTCATGAGTATACAGACACGAGCAGAGCAACTTGAACAGGATACCTGGGACCTTACCAGTCTCTTTGCAAATGCAGCAGATTGGGAAGCAGCAACTGAAGCGATGAAGCAAAGGATCGCTGAGGCGCCCAGTTTGAAGGGATCCCTTGAGAAAGGAAAAGATTCATTCTTAGCTACCATGAGGTGGTATGAAGAGACAGGCATTCTTCTAGAACGCATTTACAACTGGGCCTTCCTGGGTTATGCCTCCGATGCCTCTGACAATACCAATGTCAAACGGTACAGTCTCTCAGCTAGTCTTCTGAGCCAACTCTCTGCTGCCATGGCATTCTTTGACCCCGAACTGCTCGGTATTGCAGATGAGATTATTGATGGATACCTGAATGATAAGGACTTTGCTCCCTACCGTGTCTATATAGAGAAAGCAAGGCGGTTCAAAGCCCATGTGCTCAGTGAGGGTGAGGAGCGTCTCCTCGCTCTGCAAAGTGAAGTTGCTTCCACACCACGGTCCACGTTCAGTGACCTAACCAATGTTGATTTTGACTTTGGTGAGATCGATGGAAAACCCCTTACCCAGAGCTCCTTGAGCTCGTTCCTCATGCAAGAGGATAGAGCAGTGAGGGAACGGGCTTACAGACAGTTCTATGCGGTGTATGAGAAGAGCAAGCATGCCATTGCTCGGCTCTACGAGGGACAGGTAAAGCAGGACATCTTCCGGGCCAAGGCAAGAGGATATGAGAGTTGCAGAGAGATGGCACTGTTCCCGGACAATGTACCGGTATCCGTATATGACAACCTGATCAAGGCGGTACACGATGCACTGCCTACCCTTCATCGCTATTACAAGATGAGGGCTAAGCTCCTTGGCTTGGAGAAACTTTCCCATTGGGATGTCTATGTCCCCTTGGTGAAGGGAGCAACGAGAGAAACCCCTTATGAGGAAGCGGTCTCCATGATTGGGGCAGCACTTACACCGCTCGGCAGTGAGTATGTCCAGACCATCACAGACGGGCTGACAAAAGATCGTTGGGTAGACCGCTATGAGAATAAAGGTAAGCGAAGTGGTGCATTCAGCAGCGGAACGTTTACCAGCAAGCCCTATATACTCCTTAACTACAAGGAGGACGTGCTACGTGATGTCTTTACGGTAGCCCACGAAGGGGGCCACTCAATGCATAGCCATTACAGTGCGAAGAACAATCCCTACTTCCACTATGACTACACCATCTTCGAGGCAGAAGTTGCCTCTACCTTCAATGAGCAACTGCTTGCAAAGCATTTGATCGACCATGCCAGTGATGACCGGATGAAGGCTTATATCATCGGAAAACAGATTGATGACATTGTGGCCACTCTCTTCAGGCAAACGATGTTTGCCGAGTATGAGATGATCATCCACAGGGAAGCCGAAGCTGGCGTACCAATTACCCTGGAGTTGCTGAGAAGTGAATACCGTAAGCTACTGGAACTGTACTTCGGGGACGCAGTGTCCTTTGCAGAGGAGAGCGACCTGGAAGGATTGAGAATACCTCACTTCTACAGTCCGTTCTATGTCTACAAGTATGCGACAGGATTAAGTGCTTCCATTGCCCTCAGCAAGAAAGTGCTCAATGGTACAGAACAAGACAGGCAGTCATACCTCACCTTCCTTCGTAGCGGAGGTAGCCTCTACCCCATCGAATCACTCCAGAAGGCTGGTGTTGATATGCAGCAAGAGGAGCCAGTGAAAGATGCTCTTTCCACCTTCTCCTCCCTTTTAGACCAGGCGGAAAGACTGCTCTCGTAAATGTTGCCATCAATTTTCAAAAGAGGGCTTGACGAGCTCCCCGCCCTTGTTGTATTGTTGGCACGTTCACTTCAAGAGCGAACAATACTTCAAGAATGCGGTAGTGGTGGAATTTGGTAGACACGCTAGCTTGAGGTGCTAGTGGGAGAAATCTTGTGCTGGTTCAAGTCCAGTCTACCGCACTTACTAATCCTTTTCTGCTTAAGAAAAAGCAGGAAAGGATTTTTCTTTTATTGGCCTCTTTGGAGGGATTACCTATCCTTCCCCAACAAAACCTTTGTACAGCAACTACTGTCACGAATTTCACTCTGGATGTATCCCAAGAAACATTTCATCACTAGAACATGAAAATCCCAAACAGATCGAACGAAAGCATCAGGTATAGGGATGACACTTACGTTTATAAGGTTACATGCTTGACATATTTATCGTTTAACGATAATTTTTTTCTGTAATTCAATACTTTTTTATGGAGAACAGTATGACTCATTTTAAGAATCCTATTCTAAAACCTATTCTGGTGCTCCTTACCATAAGCATTATTCTCGGCAGTATCGCACTGGTGGTTCTATCCGCCTATCTCATTATTGCACCACTAACCAGCTCTGCTTCCCAGGTTCCCCTGCCGGTATTGATGCAGAATGGTCTGCAGTTGGCATTTCCAGTCCATGCCGAGCGTGCAGGTATATATACCATCTATTCATCAGTAGTGGTCATCACCCTCTTCTTGTCACTTCTCTTTCTCTTCTTTTTACGGAAAGCAGTAGCATCACTTTCTAAAAAGAATGGTTTTACCGAGCTGCTTCCGCGGTCCCTGCGATCCATGGGACTCCTGTTGTTGGCTGCAACCTATCTCAGACAGTTTCATCTGTATCTTTTCCTGCAACTATCTGGACCTGCCACACATGAACTGCTGGAATTTTCCTTCACTCCCATAAACTCTGAAGTACTATATGCCTTGGCTCTCTTAGCCTTGGGAAGAGTTTTCGCTTACGCTCTTTTCCTACAGAGCGAATATGAACAAACGGTATAGGTACACAATATGCCAATTATCATACGCCTCGATAGAGTGTTGGCAGATCGAAAGATGTCACTTACTGAACTATCAGAAAAGGTTGGTATCACCATGGCAAACCTATCGAACCTCAAGACAGGTAAAATCAGTGCTGTCAGGTTAGGAACGATGGAAGCCATCTGCAGACACCTAGCATGCCAACCAGGCGACCTGTTTGAGTATGTGGAGGATTAAGGGGACTCTCTACGCTTCTTCCACCTCAATGCCAAGCTTCCTGAGGATATCCTTGGCCTGTTCATTCAGCTCACTCCTATAAGGAGTATCATTCTCCCTGAATGTAACTTCCTGAACTTCCATCACTGTATAGAGTGCTTGGCTCAGGCTGTAATCGCTATCCTGCAACTTTTCCAGCAATTTTTGCCGAATGATTTCAGAAATGAGCTGGAGAAACACCCTACCAGGAAAATACTGAGGGGACTGGATGTGCAACAACCTGCAGTCCTCCTGGTTCATGAGATTATTGAACCGGTGTTCAAAGTCATTGCGTTGTTCATATTTGGCAAGGGCTTGCTCTGCCGAAAGCCCTGTGTTTGTAATCACTGCCCAGAAACCCGCTTGGGAGGCTTCAAAGGTTCTCAGCGGGTCACGGCTCAGGCTGACCCTGTTACTTCCATTGGGGCGTTTTCGTACCTTGAAATAGGTTTCATACAATCGGGCATGCTCCTCAAGCGGTACTTCAAACTCCAGTTCTCGTTTACATCTCCCCAACAAGGAGAGCAAATTGCTCCGCTGGTTCTCTCTCCACTGTTCATCATAATAGAGATGAATGGTAAGAGACTCCTCCTCCAAGAAGGGCGCAGAGATACTCAGACTTCTCAGCTCCCTTCCCTTGCAGTCATAGAGCGTTGTCCCCACAACAATCTCATCACGATGTTTTTCAATGAATTGCTCCAACCATCGCTTTCGAGTTGGGATGCGGATAATGAACTGGTACCCCAGTTCCACCAACTCCTGAATCCTGGGGATTGAGAAATATCGTCTATTGAGCATCAATACAGTATCGGTATCTACTTCCAATACATCCATCACATTGGCAATGGTCTTGCTGCTGAGCATAGTCCCATCCAGAATCTGGAACGAGTATGGTATGTGGTTATCACCATGAGCAAGCAAGATAATGGTATTCTGTTCCAAGGCTTCAATATCCCGGTTGTAACCATACTGCAGGAATGGGTTATGATTCTGATAACTGGCTGTACTGCACAGGTCAAATATGATCTCGCTGGTATTCTCGTCAAAATTCTCCAAACAAAGCTGTCCCCAGATTCGGAGAAACTCAGCATCCAGAGACCGAAGAATTTCCTGCAATTCAGATAAACTCCCCACACTCGTATAGATTCCCAGTTTCCAGTGGGTAGCATAGGAGATGGGATTGTTTGAACAGATCAAGTACCAAGCAAGGTGCAGGAGTTTCTCCACCTTCTCCTTGCTCATAAGTGGATGCATCCACTCTCCTAGGCTAAGCTCCTTCTCAATGACTTCCTGCAAATGCTCAAACGCATAGGCACGGAATGAAGGAATTGCTTTGACTGTCTCTGCTCCCTGACTCTCCAGCTCCTGTTGATATGTAGGATTATAGATCGGCTCTCCTGTTACTACATCAAGCTTACCGATGCATCGACGTTTATGCCGTGTCTGTTTTTTATCAGGGTCCCAGTAGTACTGGTCCTCGTATAAATAGGTGACATGATTCTTCTTATTGACAATTTCAATGACTTTTGGGCGTGATAATCTCGAAACCATGTTATAATTTATAGCATTCTTTTTTTCTTTAATCAAGAGTAAAGTACCCCTATAAAACTATTTATACCCAACCATGTTACAAACATATAAAATACACAAAACATTAAGAGTAAAGAAATAGCTGTTTTACAGTTGTATGAAACATGTATTCATTGTTACAATTCTATATCAATTTTTTCAAAGGAGTTTATTTTGAAAAATACGAACAAATTGTATCGAAAGTTGCTTATTATTGGATTGATGTTACTGATTTCGCTTCCTACCTTGTTTGCACAGGGACAGACGGAAACTACTAATACCATCACCTTCGCTGGTTCCGGCGGATACCCCCCATTCAACTACATGACAGAAGATGGGGACATCATCGGTTTTGATGTTGATGTTGCTGCTGAGATCGCCAACCGCCTGGACATGGAACTGGAATACGTAGCCACTGCATGGGACGGAATTGTTGAAGGCCTCAGGGCAAAACGCTATGACGGAATTCTCGGCAGTATGGGAATCACAGAAGAACGCGAGGCAGTCATTGACTTCTCCATCCCTTACTACTATAGCGGGCCACAGTTGATAGCGATGAAGGATGGCGGTATCAATTCTGTTGATGACCTTACCAGTGACAATACCCTTGGGCTTGTAACTGGTACCACCTTTGAGAATGATGCAAAGAAACTTGGAACCAAAGTTAAGCTCTATGAAGATGATAACCAGACCTTGATCGAACTGCTCAACGGTCGTGTTGACGGTGTCCTGACCGACAGAATTGTTGGACTGAATGCCATCAACCAGCTGAAGGATGGGGATAAGCTTACGCTCGTAGGATCAGTACTCCGCAGTGAAGTCATGGGCATTGGTTTCCATGAGGATGACGATGAGCTCCGTGAGCAGGTCAATGCTGCACTCAACGAAATGTTTGCCGATGGCACCATGAAACAGATTAGTGAAAAGTGGTTCAACGGTGAAGACATTACCGTAGAGTAAGGGAGAATCCTAGAATGAGTATATTACCATGGGATCTAACGGTGATTCCCCAGCGTTTTTTCCAATTCGCTGATGCAGCACTTTATACGCTACAGATCACCTTTTTCGGGATTCTACTTGGTCTTATTATTGGATTGGTGGCCGCTCTCGGCCGCCTTTCCAAACGTCAATGGATAAGTGCCATCAGTAGAGCTTACATCTTCCTCATCAGAGGAACTCCTCTGCTGGTGCAGTTGTTCATCATCTACTACGGGCTTACCAGCATTGTAACCATCGACCCCATCCCCTCTGCGATCATCGCACTTGGGGTACATAATGGCGCGTATATTGCTGAGATCTTCCGTGGGTCCATCCAGTCCATCGATTATGGACAGATGGAAGCTGCTCGAAGCCTAGGCATGACCCAAGGGAAGGCAATGCAACGTATTGTGCTCCCCCAAGCCTTTAAGCGAGCTGTCCCCCCATTGGGCAACCAGTTGATCATCGCATTGAAGGACAGCAGCCTTGCATCTACTATTGCCGTTCCAGAGCTTATGCTCAAGGGAAGGCAGATGGGCTCTTCCTCCTTCATGTACATGGAGATGTTCCTTATTGTCGGCATCTGGTACCTGATCATGACGAGCCTGCTCTCATTCGTGATGCATCGCATCGAACAAAGATTGAAGGTGAGTGACCATGACTAAACAAACACACAAGACAGATGAAACAATCCTGAAGATAGAACATCTCAAGAAATGGTTCGGGGACCTGGAAGTCCTCAAGGATATCAACCTCGAAGTAAAACGGGGCGAAGTGGTGGTAATCATCGGTGCCTCGGGAAGTGGCAAAAGCACGTTGCTGCGCTGTGTAAACTTTTTGGAGAAAGCCCAGAAAGGCAAGATCTACGTTGACGGTAAGCGAGTAAAGCAACAGGAAAAACAACTGAACAAGGTCCGCCAGGGTCTTGGAATGGTTTTCCAGCACTTCAACCTCTTCCCCCACATGACGGTCATCGGCAATGTGATGGAAGGAATGGTACATGTCAAGAAAATGCCCAAGGAGAAAGCAAGAAAGAAAGGCCTCGAAATACTTGAGCAGGTTGGACTGAGCGATAAAGCGGATGTCTACCCAGCCATGCTAAGTGGTGGGCAGAAACAACGTGTCGCCATTGCCCGTGCCCTTGCCATGGAGCCTGAGATCATGCTCTTCGACGAGCCTACCAGCGCACTCGACCCCGAGTTGGTTGGAGAGGTACTCTCGGTCATGACGGACCTTGCAAACAAGGGAATGACGATGCTTGTGGTAACCCATGAAATGTGGTTCGCCAAGGAAGTGGCAGACCGTGTAATCTTCATGGATGAAGGAGTCATCCTTGAAGAAGCTCCCCCTGAGGAGATGTTCAGTGCTCCGAAGGAAGAGCGCACCCTAGCCTTCCTGAAACAGGTACTACCGCCACAGGATGATGAATAGACCCGTACGTTTATACTAGTGTACCCAGCCCCCTTGCCCTAAGCGGTAGGGGGGTTTTTCAGGCAACAACCAGCATGACCGCACTACAGACGAGCAAAAACGCTAGAAAACCATTCACCAATCTCCTGGTTTTTTGTGAGGTAAGGAGATGCGAGAAGAAAGCACCAAAGGAAGCCCATAGTGAAATTGCAGAGAAACTCATGGTTGTAAGGAAGAGAGCACTCAAAAACAAGGCCGGTAAACTTCGGTCCAAGGATCCAAGAAAAGTTGTATAGATGGTAAGGGAAAGGACCAGTACCTTTGGATTGAAGAGCTGCAATAGCAACCCATCTTTGTAGCCCAGCAGTTTTTGGCTCCTCTTGGAGAGCACATAGTCGGCATGCAGGACACGGTAGGCAAGATAGAGGATGTATAGTGCTCCCACATAGGAGAACACCTGCATTACCTCTGGAAGGACACGAGCCAACAGGGAAGCAAAGAACCCTCCAAGGAGCATGATGGTAAAGAAGCCGGTTGCTATTCCCAAGAAATACGGGATGCTACGCCTATACCCCACCTGAATTCCCATCATCGCGCTACTGATGGTGTTTGGACCCGGGGTGTACGTGGTCACAAAGGTGAAAATGAATACCGAGACATAGTCAATCTCCATGAAATGCTCCCGCCTCAATTATAGCAGAATTGTACATACAAGATAAAAAAATCCCCGGGAAGATCCCGGGGAGGATAATCATGAAATGATCGATTAATATTTCTTTGGTCCTGCAGCAAGTGCTGCCTCAACCAAGGCATAGAAATCGTTGACGTGGATGGATGCACCTGCGATATCATCGGTGTGACCGTCCTCGTCCTTGTAGGTGATCTCTTTTGGATCCTGGGTGGAGAGCAGGTATGCCTCAACAGCAGCAGCCTGTTCATGCCACTCCTTGCCGATTGCACTACGTGCCAACATGCCATATTCGCCATCAGCAGCGACCTGTTTCTTATCACGGCCGTCCTTATCCACAGCACTCCAGTACACGTTCTCAATATTACCGTTGTTTACCAACAAGGAAACATAGCCCTTCCAACCGGATGAACTGAAAGCCTCTTCGCTAGCATAGTAGGAACCATCCTTGAAGGGGCCAATCTCAGTCGGGCCAGCTGCAAGAGCTTCCTTGGCAAGGTTGTAGAGAGCATCAACATGGATGGATACGCCAGCGATGTCATCGGTGTGACCATCATCATCCTTGTAGGTGATACCATCAAGGTCCTGGGTCTCAAGTAAATATGCTTCTGCCTTGGTTGCCTGCTCATACCACTCTGCCTGCGCACCACCGAACTTGACCATATTATATTTACCGGCCTTGTCGTACGGCTTCTTATCATCACCTGCTCTATTGACTGCACTCCAGTTGACAGCAGCAATGCGGCCATTAAGTACGGTCAAGGACACATATTCTTTCCAGCCAGAGGAAGGATAAGAATCTGCAATGGCAAAGTATGCGCCATCCTCATAGGATCCACGGCCGACAGGACCAGCAGCGAGCGCTTCGCTTGCGAGGTCGAAGAAGGCATCAACATGGACGGACACCCCGGCGATTGCATCGGTGTGACCTTCGTCATCTTTGTAGGTGATGGCTGAAGGATCCTGGGTCTCAAGCAAGAATGCCTCAGCCTTCTCAGCCTGTTCATACCACTCAGCCTGCGCATTACCGAACTTTACCATATTGTACTTGCCAGCCTGGTCATAGCTCTTCTTGTCTGCGCCAGCGGCGATGTTCACTGCATTCCAGTCAGCATCAGTGATCTTCCCACCTTCGACAGTAAGAGTTACTGTCTCCTTCCATCCGGAAGAAGCAAAGGTGTCACCTGCGGCGAAATACACACCATCAGCGTACGTTTCGGTTGCTGCAGGGGCAGCAGGTGCCGGTGTGGAAACAGTCGGCTCAGCTTTCGGTGCAGCAACCGCTGCCTGGGTCTCTTCACTCTCTGACTTGGCGCAGCCAACAAAGGCAAGCATGATAGCTAAAACGGTCAGAACCAGCAATAGTTGTTTCTTCATCGTAAGATACTCCTCAAATACTTGAAAATCGTTCAAACATTATTTATATATAATCATATACTGATTTTTGACACTCATGCAATATCGTCATATAATTATCAATATATATTTTCAGTAACGAGATAGTGTTAATATTTTCTTACTAAGACTAAACTTATTAGTAATAGCATACCCATTGTTTTACTCTGATATCAAAAATGTGCACAAAAAAAATTCCAAATTTTCTTTACTGTAAGTAACGCTTGCAGGAGAATTACCTTACATAGGGAAGAGGTTTGTAGCACAAGAATATTCAAGGATATGTGTATTTTGTATCGATAAAAACATGGTATAATTGCATTAATTCCTAGTTCTATGCTAGAGTGCCTTCTTGTGAGACTAGGTGGGATGGTAGGACTATACTCACCTTCCTAATAATTCTCGCTGTACCCGTACAGGGCCAACAAGGAACGTGATGATGGACAAGAAACAAATTGTAATTTTAGGTGGAGGCTATGCAGGTGTGCATGCAGCAAAAGCACTGCACAAGGCATTCAAGAAACAGAAAGACAAGGTTGAGATCACCTTGATTGACAAGAACCGCCACCATATTCTTATGACCGAGCTGCATGAAGTTGCAGGAAATCGTGTTGATGAGGCATCGGTTAAGATTTCCTTTGACCGTATCTTTTCAGGCAAGATGGTTAGCGTTGTACAAGACAATATTACCAGCATTGATTTTGAAAAGCAGATGCTAACTGGAGAAAGGTCCACCTACTCCTATGATCAGCTTCTTATCAGCACCGGGGCCCAGACTGCCGATTTCAATATTCCAGGAGTTAAGGAACATGCCTTCTATCTCTGGAGTCTTGAGGATGCACTGAAGCTCCGCACTCATATTGAATCCACGGTACGCAAGGCTGTTAAGGAAGCTGACGAGGAAAAGCGCAAGCAGATGCTCACTTTTGTAGTGGCTGGCGGTGGTTTTACCGGTGTAGAGCTTATTGGCGAACTGACCGAGTGGCTTCCCATCCTGTGCAAGAAGCACGGTATCGACTTCAAGAAAGAGGTTCGCTTGATCAACTGCGAGGGACTAGGGAACATCCTGAATATGCTTCCTGAGAAACCTCGAGAAAAGGCAGTCAAACGTATGGAAAAGAAGGGTGTTGAGATTATGCTCAACAGCCTGATCACCAATGTTGAAGCAGATAGGTTCACTACCAAAAACGGAGATATCATCAAGACAGAAACGTTGGTATGGACCTGTGGTGTCCGTGGTACTGAATTCTGCGAAAGATTGCCCCTCACCGATGGCAAGATTGGAAGAAAGGCAGTCAATGAGTTCATGCAAAGTCCCGATTACAAAAACGTCTATCTTGCTGGGGATGGCATGTGGTTCATCGAGGATAATCGAGCAGTACCACAGATAGTTGAGGCAGCAGAGCAGACAGCGAAGACTGCTGCTGACGGTATAGTCTATACTATTAAGCAGGAACTTGGCCTGAAAGCAAATCCTCCAAAGCCCTACAAGTCAAATTTCCATGGATATATGGTATCCATTGGGGGAACATACGCGGTTAGCCATACCGCTGGAATTTCTCTCTCAGGATTTTTTGCCATGGCTCTCAAGCATCTGGTGAACCTGTATTATCAGAGCGGAGTTTGCGGAGTCAACGCAATTTGGGGATACATCAAACATGAGATTCTTGAGGTCAAGGACAGACGTTCACTGATTGGTGGAATGGCCACCTACAAAGTTCCCTCCTACTGGACTGTTTTCCTGAGAATGTACCTCGGTGTTATGTGGCTCATTGAAGGTATTGGAAAGGTCAACAAAGGATGGCTCACTGACACCACTGGATCGAAAGTATATTGGGGTGCTCCAGCTGGGGCAGAATCAGCTGACAGCTGGGCTTCTGCCAGCCAGGCAGCGGTAGAGACGGTAGCATCAGCCAGTCAGGCGGCAAATGACAGCTGGGCTTCTGCCAGCCAGGCAGCAGTGGAAACAATAGCCTCTGCAAGCCAAGCGGCAGGAGATGCAGCCGCTGGCGCAGTTGAACAGTTTGCACCACCTCTTCTTTCAGAGCCTCTTGCCATCTTCACCTGGATCAATGATACCTTTGTGGCACAGGCTCCTTACTTCTTCCAGATAATGATCGTCCTCGCGGAGCTAGGTATTGGACTGTTATTCCTTGCCGGACTCTTCACTTTCCCTGCTGCAATCGTCTCCCTTGGTCTTTCCATCATGTTCCTCATCGGAGCACTCGCGGGCAAGGAAATTCTTTGGTACATGGCAGTATCCATTGTCATGCTCGGTGGAGCAGGAAAGGCTTTCGGATTAGATTATTGGGTCATGCCATACATCAAAAAGCTTTGGAACAAGACCCCACTTGCAAAGAAAACCTATTTCTACCTCGATGAACCTGAATTTACGAAGAAGCAAATGGAAAGAAAGTTGGGCAGGAAGTAAGCAATCATGTCAGAGTTTTGGGACGATGAGCCTTACATCAAAGCACAGCTGCAAGTAGTTCGCAACACCATTGAGCAGAGCGTTGCTACAGCACATGGCTTTATCAAGCCAATCCTGGAAGACCATGTGAACAGCACCGGCAAGATGCTCCGACCTGCCTTGGTCCTTATCACCAACATGATCGGCGATGAGGATCATAGCGAGGATGCAATCAGGGTGGGATCTGTCATTGAGCTCATCCATCTTGCATCGCTGGTGCATGATGATATCATCGACGGTGCCCAAAAACGACGGGGAAGAGCCTCGGTCTTTGCCAAGGTTGGAGCGAAACAGGCTGTACTGGCAGGAGATTATCTGTTGGCACGTGCCTTGATGCTGACCAGTGGGAAAGAACGGGGAATGGATAGCCAGGTTGTATCGCGTGCACTGACACGGCTTTGTGAAAGTGAACTGGACCAGGATGCTGGGCAGGGGGACTTCTTCATTGATCGAAGTACGTATCTACGCCGTATTGGGGGTAAGACCGCCAGTTTGTTTGCCCTAAGCTGTTACAGCGGAGCGGCTCTACAGGAAATCGATGATGCAACCAGTAAACTTGCGCACCGTATCGGTTATTGCATGGGAATGGCTTTCCAGATTCAGGATGATATCCTCGATTATATTGGAAGCAGCAAGAAACTCGGCAAGCATACAGGCGGGGATGTAAAGAGTGGAATCCCTACCCTCCCACTCATTTGTTCTCTGGAAATAGAGAACGAGTTGGGCAAACACGAGCTGAAGAGTATTCTCACCGACAGGAAAATCCCTCTTGACCAACGCACCATAACAAATGTTCTTACATTGGTCGAGGAACTGGGTGGTATACAAAAAGCGCAATTTCTTGCAGAATCCTATAGAAAGCGAGCTTTGGAAGAAACACACCGCCTCGGCAATCCTGAGGTTGAGCGTATACTTACTTCCTTGTTTGAAAAATTATCTGCTCGCTCAGTATAGGAATTGCTATGAACACTACACATAACCTTGATCCCGACCTCACGGGAGAGGAACGGGTCTTTCACGAATCATATGACAGGACATTAATGTACTTGGAGAACCGACAGAAGTTGTCTCCCCTGTCTCTTATTGATATTGAAGGAGAACTTCACCATCTCACTGTATATGAAGGACAGGATTGGGTTGGACGTGGGGAGTTGAAGAATAGTGAGATCCAAGGGCAAATCTATGCTTACATTGCATTCATCGACAAGATGAAGAAAGAGCTACAGCACAAGTAATCATTCTGTAGCTCCATAGCTGTAGGTCCAATAATCAACCAAGCAAGGTCTTCTGACCATCCAAGTTTCTCAACTCAGAAATTTCTTCTGTCACTTCAAGCACACCCAGATACTCCTGCTTGTTGTTTCTTACTGCATAGTAGCGGATTAGGATGAATTTGGAACCTCTCTGAATCCAGAAAGATTCACTGTCCTTGATCCCTGCCTTAAAGTCAGAGACTAGCTTCTCTACTACAGCAAGACTCTTCGGTGGATGACAATGTTCAACATCACGTCCGATAATACTCCGCGTTCTTGGAAATACGCGCTCCTTACCTTCACTGAAGAAACGAACCTTGTCATCAGCACCAACGAAAGTGATGTCAGCTGGCATGGCATTAAGCATCCAAGTAAGCTCTTCCAGGGTAAAATGACCACTTGGGAGTGAAATCTCTCCACTTATCTCCTGTTTGGAAGCAAAGTCATCTTTTCCACTCATGGTTGCATTCCAGCGATACCACGTGGTTGCATCTGAGGGACTTGCTCCTTCAATTCCTCCATTAAAGCAGTATCCGATGTCAGCACTATCGCGAGCAACAGTCAACCAGGCCTCTGTATCCATACAACCCTGAAGCATCGGCATAAGAATATTATTCTCCTTGTCGATCATGCTTCTCACTTGCTCTTCAACATGGGCAAGTTCGGTCTCTAGCACCTTGTCTGAGGATTCAAGGGTACGGATCAGGAGCTTGTACAAATCCCGTATTTCATCATCAACTCCCCACATTACCTTAGGAGGAGCAGTAATACCAGCCTTCTCAAGATATGGGAAGAAAAGGTTCTCCTTCCTGGAGTAGTGGTTATCAAGCTTACTGAGACTTTTGAGTGCAGAGAGAAGGTCAGCTCTCGTGCGTTCGTTATTCTCTTGTTTGTATGCCTTTACTGCAGCTGAAAACACCCCGTCAAGGAAAGAGAGCAGGCCTTCATTTTCCTTTAAAAACACAAATGCGGGATGGCCCGGGGTTTGTTCTATGGTCTTTCCCCCATGGACCTCTTCCACACTACCACCAAAAATGGAAGCATGCACATCACAAAGCTTCTGTACCTGCTCAACTTGGATTTCTCCAGATTCGATCAGTTTCTTTTCTGCTGCCGCCAAATCTTCTGCGCTGATGGTTCCAAATTCTGCTTCGAACTCCTGTTTTACCGAGTCACTGGAAACACCCGCGTGTAATTTCTCAATTATGGTTTTCAGACGTTGAATCTTTTTCTCATTCATACAAACTCCTTATATTAAATTCCTACTTAATTAGTATGATTAAAAGCGCCCCAAAAGTGAAGCGCTTTTATGAAAAAGATTTATACTAAAACCTCTTTTAGTAGGCATTCGTAATATAGTGCTCCAATTCGCCGATTTCAAAGTCACGCTCCTCAAGAGCGGCCTTGACTACATCACCGATGGAAACCATACCAATTACCTTGTCCGCATCCACAACTGGGAGGTGACGGAATCGACCAGCGGTCATTAGCTGCAAGCAATCATCAAGATTCTGCTCTGGCTTGATACAGGTAACACCAACGGTCATCACTTCCTTTACTGGAATGGATGCAGTGTTCAAATGCTCCAGCCTGCGAGAAAAATGGCGGATGATATCACGCTCTGAGAGAATACCCTTGATATCCCCATTCTCATTAAGTACCAACAGTGCACCAATCTTATGCTCGGTAAGCTTCAAAAGGGCATGCGCCAAGGTATCTTCTGGGGTGATACTATAAACACTGCTTCCCTTTTGGTCCAGAATTGATTGTACGTTCGCCATACATAACCTCCATTTCGTATATTATCTGACTCCCTTCTACCACAAGCGTACTCCACCAGTAGCAATTTCGCAAGGAAATAATGGGCGCCTTGATTGCTTTACAAAGCTACAAATCCTTTCGAATCCCGCATATTATATACAATATATGCATATATGATTGTCAATAGCAAGTATTTTTGTTATATAATGTCCTATCTTTACTGCAAGGACCTTTACATGAACCTGATACTCTATAGTATTACAGCACTTTTATTGGTGCTCTCATTTCGCAAGGACAGACAGAAAACCAAGAAAGCGCTTATGAAAGCGTGGAAAGCATTTGAGAATATTCTTCCCCAATTTCTTGTCATCATTCTATTCGTCAGCCTCCTGCTCAGCATCCTCGACCATGAGACCATTGTAAGGATTATTGGCAAGGACTCTGGATGGATCGGTATTGTCCTCGCTGCAATTGTAGGTTCGGTTACCCTGATACCAGGCTTTGTGGCGTTCCCCACTGCTGCCTTGCTTCTTGAGGGAGGTGCTGGATATATGCAGATCGGTGCCTTCATCTCAACGCTGATGATGGTGGGGGTAGTAACCATACCCATTGAGATACAGTACTTTGGAAAGCGCTTGACACTTTATAGAAATACACTTGCATTCATATTCTCATTTGTTGTTGCCTTCACTATTGGAACAGTTTTAGAGGTGGTATTATGACAACTTTGGTGAAACGCTACAGCTCATTCCTGCTTGTTCTGATATTGTTGGGGATCGTCAGCCTATTCAATCAAGAGTTAGGCGCAGGCGTATTCAATATCACGGTTATGCAGCTAAAGGAAATGTTGTTGGTCATCCCCCCAATCTTTATCTTGCTTGGGCTGCTTGATGTGTGGGTACCTAAACAGACAATGGTAAGATACATGGGAAAAGGAAGTGGATTGAAGGGGATACTACTCTCTCTCTTCATAGGTTCTGCTGCAGCAGGCCCACTGTACGGGGCTTTCCCAGTGGCAGCGGTGTTTATGAAAAAGGGAGTCACCTTCTCCAACGTCCTGATCTTCCTCGGGGCATGGTCCACTACCAAGATTCCGATGATTCTCTTCGAATTCTCAGCCTTGGGCGCACCGTTCGCACTCACCCGGTTGCTTATAGACCTCCCAGGCATCATCCTTATAGCGTTCCTTCTCTCTAAAATGATGGGCAAGGAAGAGCTTGATGCAATCTATGAGAGAGCAAGCAAGCAGTAACCGTTACTTAATCAACGAGGAAGGAAAGCTCTGTGAGTCTTTCATTATCAATTATCCGGATCACCCGGTTACCCACTGCTAGAATGATCCCTTCTTCCTCGAATTGCGTGAGTTTCCGGCTCAGCGTCTCTCGCGCAATCCCCAGATAATTGGCAAGGCCCTCCCTACTCAAGGGGAGGGTTATTTCAAGGAAATTACCATTATAGTGCCCATATGATTCCTTGAACTCCAGAAGAAGGCTGGCAATCCTCATATCGGCATTGCGCCCCCCCATGCTCTGCATTGCACTCTCAAGCCGGCTCATCCGGTTTGCCATGGCCTCAATGATTTCAATGGCAACCTGGCTATGTTCAGCAAGGAGATTGGCAAAATTGGTTTTATTCAGGATACAGACCGTCGTTGGTTCCAGAGCTTCCACGGTATAGGGAACCCGCTCTTCTGTGAACAGGAACCTGGCACCAAAATAGTCGTTGGCAGGAAAGATATAGAGGATTTGCTCTCTTCCGTCCGGTGTGATGCGGTATGCCTTTGCACTTCCCTCCCTGATAACGGTAAAAGCAGAGGCTTTCTCTCCTTCCCGTACAATAATCTCTCCCTTTTTATAACGACGGTGTTCCATCTCACCGGTGAGCGCATGCACGGCATCACGCTGCAAAGAAGAGAAGAGTGGTACATTTCTCAGGCAGAGATCGTTACTACAACCGTCACATACATTGGACACAGTATTTCTAACTCCTACTTTTTTACTTGGTTTGTGATTTCAATCACAGAACAAATATCATCATCATGATAAATCTAACGTATCTGAAGTATACGAAAACTTACAGAAAGGGGAAACACCATGAGTGAAGATACATATTACGAAATCAATACGAGAAAGTACATCACAGAACACTACACCCCCTATGACGGGGACGAATCCTTCCTTGCAGGGCCAACTGAACGGACAGAAAAATTATGGGGGGAGCTCAAGGAGCTTCTCGAGGTTGAACGCCAACGTGGCGGAATGTATGACATCGATGAACATACCATCTCCACCATAGTCAGCCACAAGAACGGATACATCAACCAAGATCTTGAACAAATTGTCGGGTTGCAGACTGATGAACCACTCAAGCGTGCCATCATGCCCTTTGGAGGTATCAGACTGGTACATACCGAGTTGAAAGCATACGATCGTACCCTTCCAGAATCCATCGATGAAGTGTTCAAGTATCGCAAGACACACAATGACGGAGTTTTTGATGTATATACAGAGCAGATGCGCAAAGTTCGACACAGCGGCATCATCACCGGGCTTCCAGATGCATATGGGAGGGGAAGGATCATCGGTGATTATCGAAGAGTTTCCCTTTATGGTATCGATTACCTGATCAAGGAAAAACAGAGTGCCAAAGACAACTACCACTTTGATGCAATGACTGAGGAGGTCATCCGCGACCGTGAGGAACTCAGTGAGCAAATCCGCAGCCTTCTGGAGCTGAAAGAAATGGCAGCCACTTATGGCTATGATATCTCAAAACCTGCAACCAACACAAAGGAAGCTATCCAATGGTTGTACTTTGCCTTCCTCGCAGCAACCAAGGAACAGAACGGAGCTGCTATGAGCCTGGGAAGGGTCTCCACCTTCCTTGACATTTATGCAGAGGAAGATCTGGGGAGCGGCCGTTTCAGTGAATCGGAAATCCAGGAATTGGTGGATCATTTCATCATGAAGCTCCGCATCATTCGATTCCTCAGGACCCCCTCCTATGATGAGCTGTTCAGTGGCGATCCCACCTGGGTGACTGAATCCATTGGTGGTGTAGGCCACGATGGACGGCATCTGGTTACCAAGATGAGCTACCGGTTCCTCCACAGCCTTACTAATCTTGGTCCGGCCCCTGAGCCGAACCTGACTGTACTCTGGAGTGACCGTCTTCCACAGTCTTTCAAGAAGTTCTGTGCCCGTCTCTCCATAGAGACCTCCTCGATCCAGTATGAGAACGATGACCTGATGAGGAAGGATTATGGTGATGACTATGGCATTGCCTGCTGTGTCTCGGCCATGGAGTTGGGCAGGCAGATGCAATTCTTTGGTGCTCGGGTAAATCTGGCAAAGGCTTTGCTCTACGCAATCAACGGTGGAAGGGATGAGAAAAGCGGAGAACAAATTGGACCTAAACTGGCTCCGGTGGGCGATGATATTCTTGACTATGACACTGTTTTGGACCGCTATGAGGCGATGAGTAGCTGGCTTGCCAAGCTGTACATTGATACCTTGAATGTCATCCACTATATGCATGACAAGTACAGCTATGAACGTCTGGAAATGGCCCTGCATGATGCCAAGGTAATGCGTACCATGGCAGGGGGAATCGCTGGATTGAGCGTCGTTGCCGACAGCCTCTCAGCCATCAAGTATGCAAAGGTAAGACCCATCAGGGATGAGCGGGGACTGGCTGTCGATTTTGAGATTGATGGAGACTTCCCTACCTACGGAAACAATGACGAGCAAGTTGATGCAATTGCCAAGGATCTGGTAAGAGGGTTCATCACCAAAATGAGACGGCATAGGACCTACCGCAAGAGTATCCCCACCCTCTCTGTCCTTACCATCACCAGCAACGTGGTCTATGGGAAGAAGACAGGGAGTACCCCGGATGGAAGAAAGGCTGGCGAGCCGTTTGCTCCGGGTGCAAACCCGATGCATGGACGGGATAAGAAGGGGTGTGTTGCGAGCATGAAGAGTGTGGCGAAACTCTCCTATGACGATGCGCAGGATGGAATCAGTTACACCTTCTCGATCATCCCGCAGACTCTTGGAAAGGATAAACAGATGCAGGTGGCAAACCTGGTCACACTCCTTGATGGATACTTTATCGAAGAAGGACACCATATCAACGTGAATGTCATGGAGAAGGAGACTTTGCTCGATGCCATGGACCACCCAGAGAAATATCCCCAGCTAACAATCAGGGTAAGTGGATATGCAGTAAATTTCATCAAGCTCACCCGTGAACAACAACTTGATGTCATCAACCGCACCTTCCACGGAAGCCTGTAAGGAGGTATGTATGAACGTACAGGGAAACATTCATAGTGTTGAGAGTTTTGGGACATTGGACGGACCGGGACTCAGGTATGTCGTCTTTCTACAGGGATGCTCCCTGCGTTGTCGATACTGCCACAATCCAGACACGTGGAACATGAAAGGTGGCACTTCTCAAAGTGTTGATGAAGTGGTGGAGGACATCCTCAGCTACAAGAACTTCATCAAGGATGGAGGGGTTACCATCAGTGGTGGAGAACCACTGAGACAACCAGAGTTTGCCCTGGAACTCATAGGCCGTCTGAAGAATGAGGGAATCCACACGGCGTTGGATACAGCAGGAAGCGTTCCCTTGGAAATCTCAAAACCGGTACTGGATGCGGTGGATATGGTGTTGCTCGATATCAAGAGCCTGGATGATAAACTCTGCTTCAGCCTAACCGGTATGGGCAATGCCAATACGCTTGCAACACTCTCCTACCTGCAGAAAATCAAGAAGCGGGTCTGGCTGCGTCACGTGCTCGTACCTTCCTGGACTCTGGAAGAGAAAAAGCTGGAAGCCTTGGCTGCCTTCCTCACTTCCTTCAGCTGTATTGAACAGGTAGAGCTGCTTCCCTACCATCGGATGGGGCAATACAAATGGGAACAATTGCATCTCACTTACTCACTCTCAGATGTACAGGAACCCACCAAAGACGAATTGTCCATGGCACGTTCCATCTTCGAGAAACAAGGCCTTAATGTTCTGATGACCTCTTACAAGGATGAAGATTCACAAACAAAGGTTGGCTAAAAAAAACGGGAAGGCACCCAAAAGAAGCACCTTCCCAACGAAAACGAATCATCAACCATCAACGCTCTTTCTGGGGAACCAGGAAGAGCTTTTCCATATCATAGCCCTGTGCTACGGCGATTGCCTTCATGGCATCGAGTGTAGCATCACTTACCTCAGGTGTACGTGAAAGGAACCACAAGAAATCACGGTCATCACTGCCAACCAGTGCCCACTGGTAATCCTCATCCAATCCAAAGACAAGATAATCTGCAGTGAAAAGACCAAAGAACCGCACCTTCAAGCGGCCTGGAACTCCCTCATCAGGTCTCCATGCTACTGCCTTGACTGATGTGGCCTTTCCCTCCAGTTCTCCCTTGATCCCACTATTGACCACCTGTATTCTTCCATCATCCCTGAGGGAATATTCAGCTTTTGCCCCTACCAGGTTTTTCTCGAAGCGATGCTGATATCGGGCAATCTCATACCAGGAACCCAGATAGCGGTCAAGATCGAGATAACTGACAGTATCCAAAGGAGGATACTTTCCTGTTGTAGCGCAGGAAGCAAGCAAGACAAGCATCGCTAGAATACCTCCAATGGAGAGCAAGCCTTTCCGTTTCATCGCCCTACCTTTCTTGTTCCCGTTCATTTCGGGAATCCTTCAGTTGGGTGAGTGTCTCATCAAGCATCTCTTTCAATGCTTGATACTTTCTTCCCTGTTCACTCTTGTCGTTTGAAAGCAAGCAGGAAGCAATATGCTCAGGGACAGAAACAGCTTTCTGTTCAAGCTCCCTTCCTTTCTCAGTAAGTTGGACCATCACGGTTCGCTCATCACTCGGCAGTCTGTGTCTTTCAATCATACCGGAGCTCTCCAACCTCTTCAGAAGTGGACTCATTGTCCCTGTATCCAGGCTGAGTGCAGTACAAAGTTCACCTACCGTACTCTCTTCATGTTCCCAGAGGTAGAGCATGGTGATGTACTGGGCATAGGTAAGGCCTAGGTGATTGAGTAGTGGGCGGTAAGCAGCCATCAGTTCCCGTTCCAAGGCATAGAACCGAAAACAGAGTTGATTTGAAAGCAGCAGTTGTGGATAAGCCATCACAGCACCTCCTCAAGCTTCGGGATAATGGCAAGAGGAGAATCTTTTGGGGCGTAACGATGTACTGTTACCCCATCCTTCTCCACCAGAAATTTGGTAAAATTCCATTTAACCATCTCTCCAAGGGCTCCTGGAGCTTGCTTTTTCAGCCAAGCAAAGAGGGGATGAGCTTCCTTTCCATTCACCTTCACCTTGCTCATAAGTGGAAAAGTCACCCCATAGTTGATTGAACAGAATTCCTTGATATCTGCATCATTACCCGGCTCTTGATGTGCAAATTGATCACAAGGAAATCCAATCACTACCAGTGACCGGTCCTTATACTGCTGATGCAGTTTCTCGAGCTCCTCATACTGAGGGGTAAACCCACACTTGCTTGCGGTGTTCACAATCAGCAGGGTTTTCCCCTTCAGAGAGGAAAAATCCAATTCACCCTGATCATTCTTCACGGCTTTAAAATCGTATACTGTAGCCATAGGCTTGTTTCTCCTAATTAAGTTGGGTACAATATAACAGAAGCCGATACAAATGTCAATTATTGCTTGACTTAGCCCAGAGGTTTATATTTCCTTCTCTTGCAAAGGAATCAATCCGTTTAAGTTCCTCATCACTGAACTCCAGGTTCTTAAGGGTTGCGACATTTTCCTTAATCTGTTCAGGCGAACTGGCACCAATAAGCACACTGGTGATCTCTTTACGTCTCATACACCAGGCAAGCGCCATTTGGGCAAGACTCTGTCCACGTTCCTGCGCGATTGCATTCAGTGACCTGATATTCTCAAGGTTTTCCTTGGTAAGCATTTGCTCACTAAGAGAACTACCCTTTCTTGCCGCTCTGCTATCCTCAGGAATTTCTCCCAGATACTTGTCGGTTAGCATGCCTTGAGCAAGTGGAGAGAAACAGATGGTTCCTACTCCCAACTCATCCAACGTGGAAAGCAATGATTCTTCCACCCAACGGTTCAGCATTGAATAGGATGGTTGGTGAATCAAGAGCGGAACTCCCATATCCTTCAGGATTGCATGTGCCTCTCTCGTCTTCTCTGCCGAATAGGAAGAAATCCCCACATACAGGCACTTGCCCATCTTATATGCGGAGGCAAGAGCTCCCATGGTCTCCTCAAGTGGGGTGTCTGGATCGAAACGGTGACTGTAAAAGATATCGACATAGTCCAATCCCATTCTCTTCAAGGAAGCGTCAAGGCTGCTGAGAAGGTATTTCCTGCTCCCCCACTCGCCGTAAGGGCCGGGCCACATCAAATACCCTGCCTTACTGGAAATGACGAGTTCGTCACGGTGAGAGCGAAAATCCTGGGCAAGAAGCTTGCCGAAATTCAGCTCAGCAGACCCCGGAGGTGGTCCATAGTTATTTGCTAGGTCAAAGTGTGTGATGCCAAGATCAAATGCTGTATGAAGCATCTTTCTTGCATTGGAGAGGGACGTTTGGTCTCCGAAGTTGTGCCAGAGCCCCAAGGAGATGGCGGGTAACTGCAAGCCGCTCTTTCCACAGCGGTTGTATTTCATGGAATCGTATCGTTCTGGTTTCGGTGTATACATACATTCCTCCTAACTTGCCTATCAGTATAACCGAAATGGCTATAAATCTCCATTTCTTTTGACGGATGCACTTCCTTACCCTACACTGAAGATAGATGAACACAGAGGAGGTTACTATGAGTAAACAGAAAAAAGGATTGGCATTTCTTGTTGCATTCACTTATTTGGCAATGATTACGGTAAATGCAATGGCGAACATCCTTCCCATCGGTGGCATGGGCACCGGTGAGATTTCGGATTCCTATCCCAATCTGTTTGCACCAGCTGGAATTACATTCTCCATTTGGGGAGTCATCTATTTGCTGCTTGCCTTGCACACGTTCTACCAGTTCAAAAAGGGTGATGAGAGCATTCAAATTATTTTCTCGGTCTCAAGTATAGTCAACATTGCATGGCTTTTCTCTTGGCACTATCAGAAGATTGGTCTCTCACTGCTCTTGATGTTGATACTTCTTGTAAGTCTGATCCGGATTAATGACTTGATAGACCATACATCCTTGGATAGATACTCCTTTTGGGCTCTCTCGGTTCCTTTCTCTGTATACCTTGGTTGGATTACCGTAGCCACTATTGCAAACGCCACAACGTTCCTCGTCTCTATTGGTTGGTCTGGATGGGGGATCAGCGAGATGACATGGACAGCAACAATCCTCGTGGTAGGCATATTGATTGCTCTCTCTTGGGCCTTCCGCCGTCGTGATCCAGCATACCTGCTTACCTTGATCTGGGCATACACCGGTATCTTGATCAAGCACACATCCAAGGAAGGATTCAGTGGTGAATACCCCTTGATCCTGACGGTTACAGCAATTGCAATTGCTGCTTTTGCCATCTCTTTCGGGGTATTTCTCCTTCGAAAGAGGCGACCTGTGGTATGAAGCAGTCCAGGGAAGTCAGGGCTCTTCAGGTAGTGTTGGCCCTCTATATTCTGTTCTCTTTGGTACTCGCCTCACTAAACCAGGGGGGATCTTTCGAGGTAGCAGAACGGGTCGCTCCCTGGTGGCATTTCTATGAGAACCAGTTCAAGACATTTCTCATAATAGTATGCGGCATGCTCACCTATCGTATTGCCAAACGAAAAGGGAGAGCGGGTATGCGGCTCAGAAATTTCATCGGCTTCACCCTCAGTGCCCTCATGATCCATATACTCCTGCCCTTGTTCACCGGCAATCCTGAACTCTATTTCTTTGCAATGCCCCTCCCCTGGACAACCATCCCGTTGCAGGCAGGTATTTCGAGCTCATCTTTTGTCCAGAGCCACCAATCTACCCTGGGCTTGGATGGGATTGGGTGGGCGATTACCTTCTTCTGGGTCTACAGTGTGCTTATAGGTATAAGCACAGTCCTCTTTGGCAGACGGCTCCATTGTTCCCATCTCTGTCTGTTCAACGGCTTCGCTGCCGAGGTATTTGACCCTGCCATTCCGCTCTTGACCAAGGTCCACCATCCACTCAGAAAGGGTACACTCAAACACCTTCGTTCAATCAGGATTGTGTATCTCCTTATGGCTCTTTTCTTTACTGTATTCTGGTTGATTGTTCCCTCCCATGCGTTTTCCAGTACAACGATGCAAACTATGAGAATGATTGAGCTTTTCTGGTATCTATTGGCAAATCTGATACTGGCAATGGCCTTCTGGGTTGTTTCCATTGGACGATTATATTGCCATCTGTGCCCATTGGGAACAGTACTCGCGGCCCTTGCTCGCCTGGGCCGAATGCGTATAGACTCAGGGAAGACACATTGCATTGGTTGCGGTTCATGTGACAAAGCCTGCCCATTATCGATTTCAATCAAGGAACATGCCATGCACAATGAGTCTATTACCAGCACCCAGTGTGTAGGCTGTGGTCACTGTGTGGACACCTGTCCCACTGGTACCTTGACATATACTACGGCATTTCTGGATCTCTTTAGGAATAAATCCTAAGCGAAGAATCATTTCATTGACTCATTTATTTTCAGGTGATAACTTTATGTAACTGATGAGGGAATACAATGGAAAAATCATTTCCAGAACGAAAAAGGATCATGCGCAAGCGTTCTATCATCATTCCTGTGTTCATCAGTCTATGTTTTTTCCTTGTCACGGGTATATGGGCTATTTCTACTATTCAGAATTTCTATTATGAAGAGAGGCTGGAAGAGGTCCGAGTATTGGCAAGCGGTTATGCAGAAACACTTTCCATCGCAATGAATGCCCAAAGTCTACTCGAACAACACCTTGATAACACACTGGGTGTAGCTGGTGCGGCAATCAGCAACTATAATGGAACATTTGACACTAATATTCTCTCAAAGATGGCAAAAGACCTGAATGTTGATCGCATATTTATCTATGATGAGGCATTAGTATTATCATATGCCAGTGATGGCCTCCACATTGGCTGGGTCCCCGAGGAAGGACACCCAGTCCGTCAATTTTTTGAAAGTAGTAGAACACAATACATAGAAGATATCCGAAAAGAAACTGGATCAGGTATTCCATACAAGTTTGGATATTATCGTGATGACCATAATGGAATCATTCAAGTTGCGGTAGAAGCAGAAAAGATTTATGAGCTGAATGCGCGTTTTGATTCACAACATTTGCTTAATCAATTTAGTCAGTTCAACAACAGGATAGCTATCGCATATCTTGATGAGCAACATATCATCGTATCTTCCACTATTCCAAGTGCTCCGGGAACATACCTCGATTTTGCGCTGTACAAAATACCATCGCAAGCAGGCTCATTCGGAAGAATTACCGCCGAAGAAGGTAATTTCATGGTGTTGAATGTACCTATCAACCAATATGACGAATCACAAGGAACTTTGTTGCTCTTTTATGGATTGGGCGAAACGGAGAAACTGATTTTAACGGTGTCAATGGTCATTATTTCCACGATCTTTCTGGTTTTCATGTTGGAAAGTTGGGTACTCTGGGGAATATATAAGAAGAATCAGAATTATCAGTTCATTGCCTACCATGACGAATTGACAGGACTTCCTAATCATAGGTATTTCAATGAGTTTGTAAGTGAGTCTCACGCCACTGAATGGACTTGTGTTATGCTCAACCCAAGGAACTTCAAGACAATAAACATTCTGTATGGATATACCTACGGTAACAAGGTATTGATCCATATAGCAGAAGTGCTCTCAGAGCTTCAGCATAGGCACACAAATCTTCAGGCGTTCCGTATTTCTGATGATCGTTTCGTCATTCTGATGCAATCACATACACTTGAGAAACAGCTTGAGGCATTAATTAGTTCATTGCATCATCTTTCCACTCAATACCAGGATGTCAACTCCTTGGATTTCTCCATTGGAACAGCTAGCACAAAGACCGCTGGACACGACCCTTCCTTGCTCATAAAACAAGCATCCATAGCGTTACAGACAACTGCAGAAGAGACATTCATCCAACACTATAACAACAGCATGGAGGAATCACTCCTACGAAGAGATATCATTGAACAGGAGCTTAAGCGAGCCATCATGGGTGAAGAAGAAATACTTTCACTTGCTTTTCAGCCAATCGTTGAGGCGAGGAACACATACACACATGGTTTCGAGGCACTTGCGAGAATGGAAAGTCATAAACTGGGCAAGGTCTCACCTATGGAATTCATTACCTTGGCAGAACAGAGAAACCTCATGGTCCCCCTCGGGGACAAGATTATTGACCTTGCCACAGATTTCCTCCAGACAATCCAGGAACGATTTGAGGAGAGCATCAATGTGGCTATAAACGTTTCTACACTGCAGATAATTGAAGAGAATTTCTCGAGCAAAATCCAGGAACTGGCAGAGAAAAAACACATCGATCTTACCAAAATCGAGTTGGAACTCACAGAATCACTCTTCTCCCAGGACCTTAACCTTATTGCCAGACGGCTGAAAGAATTACGCCAGCTTGGTGTTCGCATTTCCATCGACGACTTTGGAACCGGATTCTCCTCTCTCTCAAGATTGGGGTCACTGGAAATCGACATACTGAAATTGGATAGGCTATTTGTTATGGCTCTCGGAGAACCATCAGAACGTGGTCTTGTCTCAGATATAATATCCATGGCTCATCATCTTGGGAAAAAGGTCGTAGCAGAAGGAGTGGAAACAGCAGAACAGGAACGGTTTCTTGAGCAAGCGCAATGCGACTTGCTCCAAGGCTATCTTTTTAGCAAACCTCTCTCACCTTCTGAAGCAATACGCCATCTGGAGCAGGAGAAGGCCCAGAATGCGTAGAATATTCATCCTCACCATCCTGGTATTTTCCCTTCTTACATCATTAAGTGCAAACACACTTCCCTCACTGGATAGGGGAGTTGAGAACGCCTTACATCCCATGCTTCTGGTAGATGAGCGAGACAACTCCATACGCTATGCAAATCCAGCCTGTGCTCAATATTTTTCAATACCCAAGGAGAGACTCATCGGGAGAAATTTCTTGGCTCTTATAGGAAAAACCAATTACTCCCTCTCTGAATTGCATAGCCAGACGTTTTCCCTTAAAATCGAAGACGAAAGAGAGCTCTCCTTTCTGGTAGGAGTACAACAGGTAGGGGCTCTCGGATCTCCATATTTCATGATCATGCTGCAAGATAAGAGTGCTGAACAGCGGCTGCTGGTCCAAAATAGGCATATCAGTTATGCTTTGGTCGCAACATCATTGCTTACCATCCTTTTTCTCTCGCTCTTCTTGGTTTATCAATCACGCCAAAACAAACAATTGCAGAAAGCAAATAAACAACATAAGGACAATCTCTTATTGCTCAAGCAATTTCTCAATGCTGATAACCGATACAGTTATATTAAAGACAGGGAAGGTCGATTCCTGACAGTAAATGATAATCTTTGCCGGCTTCTCGGCTGTGATGAGACCTCACTTCTTGGCAAGCAAATCGAGGAGGTAGCCCATCATGATCTTGCAACCTTGATGGTGGAAAGTGACCTGGAAGCATTGAACGAGCTAAAGACCGTCGAGAAGGAAACGTACTGGAGAGAGAAGCTCTATAAAACAACCAAATTTCCCCTCTTACTACCGGGTGGAACCATCGGAGTTGGAGCATTTGCTGAGGACATAACTGAACAAAGATCGCTAGAGAGAACGCTCAGGGGAAATGCTCAACGTACTGCTGTATTCTCCCATATCCTCTCCTCCTCCATTAAAAATCCAGCCAATCAACTTTCTCATGCTCTTGAAGAGGTTTGTGCAATAAGCGGAAGCACATTGGGCATATTGCTCGTATTTGAAGAAAAAACCGGTAAGATAACCATGAAAGCTGGAAGAGAAACCATTCCATTTTATAATCTACCGCTTAAACAAGGGATGGCAATCCCTTCCTCAGTTGCCGATGGCTATCTCAAAGAAATGAGTAATACAGGGTTCTCCATCTTCAATGATCAGGTAGTTCGAGAGCCCATACTCTCCTACATCATCGGAGAAGAACTCAATGTGAGAAACCTGCTTGTCTGTACCTGCATGACTGGAAAGGTGTTCAGTGGAATCATCCTACTTGCAAACAGCACAGAAAACTATAATGAAACAGAAGGATTTCAGATCCAATTGCTCTTCTCTGGTATTTGGGCAAACATGCATAAGGCACAGAATGCGGCGGCACTGGAAGCAAGCAAAAGGGACCTCAGGTTGATTCTAGATTCCACAGCCGAAGGAATATTTGGCACGGATGGCATGGGACGCTGTACCTTCTGTAATGCAAGTTGCCTTCGTTTGCTTGGATACGAGGACGAACAGGAATTACTGGGGAAAAACATGCATCAGTTGATCCACCACAGTACCAGGGAAGGCCTGCCCATAGATGAAGAAACCTGTCCGATCAGGTCCTGCCTTTCCCAGAGTGATGGAGTGGCTATGGAGAATGAGGTATTCTGGAGAAAAGATGGTACCTGTCTCGATGTACTGTGCTATGCCTATCCACAAGTAGAGGATGGTACCATTATTGGGTCGGTCATCACCTTCCTGGACAACACTGAAAGAAAAAGAAATCAAGAGAAGATTGCATTTCTCTCTCTCCATGACCAGCTGACCGGTCTCCATAACCGTACCTATGCTGACCAGGCTATGGTAAGACTCGATACAGAAGACCAACTCCCACTTTCCATCATCATAGGGGATGTGAATGGGCTGAAACTGACCAATGATATTTTTGGACACGCCATGGGAGACAAGCTCCTTCAGCGTATTTCCAGAAGTCTTCGATTGTCATGTAGGACCAGTGATGTTGTCAGCAGAATTGGAGGTGATGAATTCCTTATCTTGCTTCCGCATACTGATGGTAATGAAGCGAACCAGATTGTCAAAAGAATCGAGGAACACCTGGAAGAAGATGGGATACGCGCAGGAAAACGCAGCATTGCTCTTGGAAGTGCAACCAAGAATTCCACAGAGGACGCCATCCAAGGAACGTTTGACCGGGCAGAAGATCAGATGTATCGCAGGAAAACACTTCGTAGAGCTGAAACCCAGAAACAGCAACTACAGGATCTGTGTGAAATGCTCTATGAGAAGGCTCCTGTTGAACGCCTTCATGCAAAGAAAGTACAACAGCACGCTGCCTATTTAGCTACCTTGCTGCATCTCAACGATGAAGAAGTGATCAAGCTAAAACGTGCAGGGCTCTATCATGATATCGGAAAAGTCGTACTGGCACCTGAGATAATCACCTCAAAGAACCGAGATACTCTGATCCAAGAGCTTTACAGAGAACACGTCAGTGCAGGTTATCGCATCCTCAATATGTTTGAGGATACAGTAGATCTGGCCCCCATGATCCTGCATCACCATGAGTGGTGGGATGGAAGTGGCTACCTGAAGGGATTGCAGGGCACAGAAATTCCGTATTTATCCAGACTGTTGCGATTAGCGGAAGTCTGGGAGCGGGAACATCTGGATCAAGCAACAAAGCAAGAGATAGAGAAAATCCTCAATAAAATAGCTGGGATTGAGATCGATCCTCACCTTGTTGAGCGAATACTCAGCGCTTTATAGCGGCGAAACCACCAGCTCTTGGAGTGGTTCTGTACCAGAGATGCAGATCGATGTCCCACTCTTTTCCCCCATCATACACCTGTATCCTCCCAGATTCTGCATCCAAGGCAACAATGGTAACCCAGTGCCAGGAGTCAAGGTTCAGAACCTCCCCGTGGTGGAGATTAAGAAATGCCACAGGCTGGTCCTGTAACAAGTTCTCATGAATGAAGTCCACTACCATCGAAAAAGGAGGTCTCACCTCTTTAGCTTTAGGGAGTGAAAGACTCTCCACTTCCCCATCAATGAGTTGCTCAGGTAGTGCAGAAATCAGCCCCTTGGTAAATTGACTGACCAAATGTACTCCCATCAAGGTTGGGGTCACATGGTTCCAGAGCTGTTGCATCAAGGTGACCATCTGCCCCTGGTCTACAGCTGCAGGTGCTCCGTGTCTTTTTCCAAGGTTGTACAACACGAGATGGCTTGCTGTGGTAGGCCCACACCCTGCCCGTCTCTGCCAAGACTGTGGAAACCACTCTTGGTCAGCTCCATAATAGACTGTTTCATCCGTACGAATATGTAGATACTCGGGATTTTTAAGAGACAGCAAAGATGTCCTCACAACGGGTCCTCCTACCTGACAGTACCATATGGCCAATTAATGATCCCACCAAAATCATAGACCGATGTGTATCCCTCTCCAACAAGGGATTTTGAAGCACTGGCGCTACGAGACCCACTCCTGCAGTAGATAAGCAGTGTTTGGTCCCTGTCAGGGAGCAGGGAAAGATCTCCCGCTTCGATTGACTGCAAGGGAACATTGATGGCGCCTTGGATGTGTCCTTCAGCGAACTCCCCTGGGGTTCTAACATCTACAATGAGCATATCCTGCTTCTCCTGCATCATGGATAAAGCAGTCTCAGCAGAAATCTTTTCATATGTGCCACTCTTTGGTTGTCTTGTTTTCCAAATCACTCCACCGACCAGGACAATGAGGATCAGGACTATAATTAATATCTTACTCATTTACTAGGTTCTCCTATATCAAAGATGGCGAAAACGCATCGAAGCGTCAAGACAAAGTGAGGGCCGGAAGGGATATTCCCCCCGGCCCCAATCTTTAGTCTCTGAAACTACTCTTCTGAGATTTCCTCTTCCAGAAGCGCATCTAGATAGGAGAGCAGTACCTCTGCCTTTATCAGATCTGCTTCAGTACTCGCCTTATCCAGTTCAAACTGTCGTTCCAAATCCTCAGCCTGTTGTTTATAGGCATCCTTGAGATTCTTCACCGGATAGGAAGCAAGGACATAGACTGTACCATCAGGAGCATTGTAATACTCCTCTATGGAGACACCACGCAAGGCGATATTCACCGTCTGTACACTGAGGTTCTGGAGCACTTCCAACATCTGCTTGGTCCTCAAGAGTTCCCCAGACTCCTCAACGAAGGTGACCAATGCATTATCCACGCTGGTGGATGCCCATCGGCCGATTGCATCACGTGCAGCTGACTCGGCGCGCATCTTGCTGAGTTGGGCAGTGGATTGCTTTGCCGATCCCACCTCATAGTGTAATGAACGGGAACTCTTGGGAGGGTGCGTTGTCCAGTACGGTGATCCATTTGGATTGTTCTTTGGGGTAATCGCGCACGAGGATACAAGCAGAATGCACAAAAGACTCACCAACATGATTCGTTTCATAGCAATGTTCCTTATTTCAGACTGGCAGCAAGACTCCAGTAGGTATCGGTTTCCTTTTCATAGTAACGTGCTATGATGGTAAACCCCTTGAGCAAGCCACGCTGAGCCTGGTAGAGCGAGCGCTCCATCAGCTCGTTCTTTGTGGTCACGTTCTCGATTGAATAGGCATGTTCTGTCTTCAGGTCGAGAAGATTCTGAGCAGCGGCAAAATCTGCCGCCTCCAATGAATTGTTAAGGAAGTAATGGCGTTTTGCTGACCCAATACCAAACCGATACCCATCCAACTTGGGGTAGACAGCAAGCCAAGTCGGCTTGCCCTCCATGTTGTATTCACTCTCGTATATACGGTCTTCCCCATCCTCCAGAGTATTCTTCACGATTACGACAGCACCGGCTTCGGGATCGAAATGGACTTCCAGAATTTCAAGCTGGTTGATGGTTTCAGCCATGGTCGTATCGTCAAAGAAGGCTGCTTCATCCTTTGCAAAGGACTGCAAACCCTTGTCTGAACGATAGGAAGTGACAAGCCTGCTATCCAATGCAAGAGCCTGTTTGATATGTATGGATCTTGCCGCCGAGAGGATTGCCTCACTCACCATTCTCTCTTGTGTGGAATATGGCCCAGAGAGTCCCACATACACATTGGAGGGATATTTGCTCACATCCAGACGGGAGAGAGCATCATCCTCTGCTCTGGGGACACTGGTGGTGCAACTTGAAATAAGCATCACCACCAGTAAACTGATGGCCACTACATATTTGCGTACTGACAAACTCAGTTAGCTCCCTTCAACAAGTTAGCGAATGCTTCTTTCATCTTGGTGTTGGCTGCCTCGGCTGCCTCACTCTCGACAAAAGCCTCTGCAACAGCTTCTGAAGCTGGTTCAAAGTTTTGCTCGATATTTGCAATAGGAATTGAGCAAAGTACCCATACCCCATTCTCAGCATCAACCCAGACTTCTTCTGTACTTACACCAGAGAGGGTTGCCTCTGCTACCTGCTGGCTGATCACTTCCATTGCATCAAGAGCCTGGCGGTTGTCGCCGCTACCGGCATCGTTGATGTAGGTGACCACTACTTCCTTGACCTGTGTACTGATCCAAGCGGCAATCTTGTTCTTTGCTTCAACGGTGGCACGCTTGATTGAGTTCTGCTTGTCACTCATCTTCCCGTACCCGGTCTCAAAGTGCATGTCCTGGGTTGAAACAGTCTTATATACCCAATCCGGCTGGGGAATACCCTCAGCGCCAATGATGACTGGACGAGCAGGTTCGACAGGCTCGGCAACCTTTGCGGTAGCACAACCGGTCATTGCAAGAGCGAGTAATGCGAGTACCAGAATCGTTAACAACTTTTTCATATCATCCTCCAACTATGTTTCATCCCCAAGCGTTTCCAGCATCAGGGTAAAGAATCCATCAACACCAGATGAACTTGCAGCTTTCAACGCCTTTGCAAGAGCATCCCTCTCACTCATGGCCGCCTCTCTGTCGGCCTTCTCATAGGAGACATAGACCTGCTTGCTATCCTTCATCTGAACAGCCAGGGAGTAGCGGGCATAGGCATATGGGCTACCCTCCATCGCAATAGGCTCTACGGTATACCAAACCTCCAATACGGCATAGGGATCCTGTACGCCGGTCGAAAACCCTCTCTCCTGCAAGCCCTGTTCAAATGCAGCTTTGAGCACAGGAGTAGCATCTACATTCTCAAAAACCTTTACTGCAATGGTAATCTGCTGAGCCAATGCTGACAGGGATCGGTCAATTGGAGCCAACACCTGTCTTTGTGGCTGCTTAAGCAACACCTGCAACTGGTTATAGAGAGCTTGTTGTTGCTTTGCCAATTCCCGCGTTTCACGAAGGAGCACATACTCTGCAAGCAGGGTGTTAGCAGTAGCTGATCGCATATTCAATTGTGCAATGGAATTGCCCAATTCAGCAATTTGTTTCTGATAGAGTGAGGCAGTCCGCTCTCGGTGCAATGCAACACGGGCATGGACCCTCCCCAGTCCATCAGTATAGACATTGACCACTTCAGAACCAATGATCTGGTCAGTCTCACTGGTGACACTGCCAAAATCCATCATCTCAGAGGATTCAGTAAATGTCACATTCCCCATTGTATCGGTTGCAGCGGTAGAGAGACTGCTGACTTCAGTAACTGAGCGAACCTGGGCATTGAAAACCTGTGACAGACTGGCAAGAGCTGAATCGACCGCCTTTTGTCGTGATGATCCAGAACCTACGGCACAAAGGTAGGTATCTTCATCATAGGCCTTGTCATAGGGGTGGTCGATCCAGGAGGGAACCTTGGAAGAGCCTAAGGAGGTACAGGAAATCCCCAGGACCAAGAAGAGCAATACAGGCACCACAAGATAGTTTCTCATGTACCCTCCTACAGCTTATATTTACTTTGCTTGATGAGCTTCTTGATTGTTTCTTCTCCAACCCACACTTTCCTATTGGTCTCGATATCGATCAATTCCGCTGAAACATAGTAGGTCCTCACCATCTGGCCACCACTCTGGTCGAGATTGGTTCTCACCGATCCTTGGAGAAGGTAATCTGCCCCAATTTCCTTTCCAAGTGCTTTGGCAGTTTCCTCACTCGCAAAGAACTGCTGTTCCTCTCGCTCCTCTCTCACTGAAGCTCGGAAGCTCTGGTCAGCTACCATATCGACCTTTCCTGAATTGATGAGGGCCATCTCATACCTTTTGGATATAATCGAGGTATCGATATGCTCACTGCTACGGTTAAGGAACGTGCCTACGATGACCACAGGATTGTCTCCAGGATGAGCCATCTTGTACTGTGTGATCCATGGAGAGGATAGGCTGGAATCAACCAGTGCCTCTGCCACAATACGAATATCGGTGTCGTTCCAATTCCCACTCAAGTCAATATCGGTATCAGCACTTATACGGCTGACTGACACGGGAGACTGACATGAGATCAAGAGTATAGATACCAGCACAAAAAAGAGGCCATTGAGGCTTAGACGTTTCATTACAAATCTCCTTCGCATTCGTTTGCGGTATACGCAACAGTGTAACAGACTCATCATAACTTGGGTAGGAATCATTGGTACGAAATATGATACATTCTACATTTTTTTAGCGATTCATTATTGCGCCATGCATAAGCCAATGCTACATTGTGCCCATATAGGAAGAGGAAGGATGTAATGAAATACCGCAAAAGTATAGCAAACGGGTTATTTTTCGTCCTCCTTCTTATGCTCATTGCGTTGATGAGCGGGTGTACATCCTTCATGGACATCTCAGCAACCCAATCCCTATACAAGGGTGCCAAGTACCAAGGAGCGTATGAAAGCCTCCTCCAGGAAGCCCCTTCCCTGCTCAAGAAACAGGGCCCCATCATTGTCAACTACGACCTTGGAATCCTCTCCCGCCTAGGAGGTAACTACTCGGATTCCAACAACTATCTCAGTGAATCAGAACGGCTCATCTGGGAAGCCTATACGGAAAGTGTTTCAGGCAATATTGCCTCATTTCTCGTCAATGACAACACAAAAGCGTACCAAGGCGAAGAGTATGAGGACATGTATCTCAATGTATTCAAGGCTTTGAACTATATGCATCTCGGAGAAACCGAGGCTGCATTGGTAGAACTCAATCGAAGCATTGAGAAACAAACATTCCTCAAGCAAAAGTATGAACGGTATGAGCAGCAGATGACTGCATATGCGAGAGATGAGGGATTAGAGGCCCCTGCAGTCCAAACCTATGCAACAGCCTTCTCCACCAGTGCTCTCTCTAATTACCTGAGTGCTTCGGTTGCTCAGGCGCTCGGTGAGGACAATACTCTGCACTATGCCATCGACCAGGTCCGTCATGCCTTCTCCTCCCAACCCTCCCTTTACCCGTTCCCTCTCCCCTCCATAGTGGAATTAGAGGAAGATCCATTCCCCCAAGACAAGGGCAGGCTTCAGCTAGTCTCCTTCAGTGGGCAGTCACCGTTGAAGGAAGAACGTGTAGAGAGGGTGTATGTTTCCTCATACAATAGGGCAAAGATTGCTTATCCTGTCCTTGTTGGCGGTTCCTCGCAGGTACAGGCTGTCAGGGTCTCCATCGAGGGACAAACGATGATTCCACTCCAGAGGATTGAGTCGATCAGCAACATTGCCATCGATACCTTCAGAGCGAAGAGTGAGTTGATTAAAATGAAAGCAATAACCCGTGCAATGGCCAAGGCAGTGGGGATTGCACTCTATGACGAGTATGCGGCACAGGACAACAACGTAACAGCAGGGGAAGAACTCCTGGGTATGATCTTCCGTATCGCTCGAGATGCAACAGAGAGTGCTGACGTACGTAGTACCCACTTCCTGCCATCCGAGGCTTGGGTGGGATATATGGATTTACCTGAAGGGACCTACACCATCACCACCGAATTCCTGAATGCATCAAACCAGATACTGCACCGTAGCCCTGGAAAAACAATACAAGTCCAGGCAGGGACCTTGCATGTAGCAGAAGCCTTCTGTCCTCTTTAAATAAGCACTCCTCCTGCCGAAAGGAAGCGTGTAAGTAAACAAACAGTTGAGGATATCTAAAACTTCTCCTCATCTTCGCTTTCAAAGAGATCCTCTTCGTCAAAATCATCATCCTCGGGCTTTCGTACCACCTTCTTTGGCATTGTTTTCTCATCAAGGTCCCAATCATAGTCTGTTTCAATCTCTCTGGGCCTTCTGATTGTTTCACGTGCATGCCTTCTCATAGCCAATCGCTCCTTTTAAACGAAAAACCAATCGAGGAACAATCCATCCCTCATCTATTACCATCATGCTAATGAGTGGAATCGTCAAGTCTGCTGAGCTCCTGAGAAGAGAAACTCCTTGATCTGGTTGAAGACCAACTCTTTTTCCCTCTCCATCAGAACCTCGTGTCTCATTCCTTCATGGACAGTATAACTGAAGCGATGATACCCAATTCGCTTCAGAGATCGTTCCGTATCAGAGAGGCCTCGCACCCCTCCTGGGACCGGATCATCCTCTCCGGTAATCGAAAGGATGGGAAGATCACTCTTGGTTGGGTGAAAAAAGGACCAATCATGAAGCCGCTGCAATGCAGTAAAAATGGTATAGACGGATTGCAGTTGGTATTTGAAGTTTTTCCGGTACGGATCATGTAGTCGTTCTTTCACCACCTCGGGATCAGAACAAACCCATTTTAGGTTGGCTGAAGTGGTAAGCTTGGTAGAAATCATTCCATACCCATGAGGGGTGAGGATCAACATCAGAAACCGTACAAACGCCTTTGCAAAGGCGATTCCTCGGACATAGCAAGGGGTCCCTGTCATGACCAGGCCGGCAATTTCATGGTCATAGGAACCGAGGTAGAGCCTCGCAATCATGGAGCCAAACGAATGGCCAAGCAAGAAGAGCGGCAAATCTGGGTAGAGGTCCTTCAGAAAACGGGTGATCACATGTTGATCTTCCACCAGAACATCCACACTCGGCATATAGCCCCTCACAAAGTGAGCATCGACTGAATCCCCATGTCCTCTCTGGTCACTCACCAGAACACAGTAGCCAGCCTCCTGGAGAAACAAAGCCACTTGTTCATAGCGGCTTTTCACCTCAGCTGCACCATGGATGATCTGGACGATCCCCACGGGGGAAGGAGGTCGGTACAAGACACATGAGATGAAAAATCCATCAAATGAGGGGACAAGCGTTGGTTCCATGAGAACAGTATTATCCAAGAGTATCATGAAAACAAGCGGAAAAATTCGCTAAGCAGTGGTTTGTGCTGAGCTGTCCACTAATTCCAGGATGTAGTTGTACAGACTCTGGGGGACAGGGTGATGCAGCATAAACCGCATCATTACCACTGGCAGGTGCTTTCCTTTCCCATTGATCTTTGAACTGGGTGCATTACGGAGAAAGGAAAGAGGTCCAAGATAGTAGAATGAACGCCCCTCATCATTACTCTTCTGGACAAAAAGCAAAATATCGATTGGGCCCATCTCACCACGAATTGCTCTTGCTTCCTTCGAATCGAGGTGTACATTGTTACGGGTCTCCCAGACGAACTGTTCAGGGGAAAGGAACTTGTCCCGATAATCAATACCAGGATCAATGGTTTGGGAATCCTTGTGATACGTAACAAAGATCGGGCACTGGTGGTGCTCGTAGTCAACCTTATATCCATAGATGGTATTTGCCTCATCACGTTCCCAACCCAGAAGCCGACACACTTCTTGGCGAGTGTACTTCTGGTAGAGAACTAGGTCATACGGACCACGACGCTCAACAAAATCGTTGAGATACGAGTACTTACTGACCTCCAGAAGATCGGTTAGCTCAATGCAATACTCCGCATTCTCCAGTAACGCTGAGAAAGACGGGCTCTTCCTGATCCCTGTCTTTGTCAAGGTCACATACGAGAGTGAGCCAAAAGAATGCTTGTGTTTTTCCTGGAAGAATTGGTTGGATAGGATCCTAAGCGTCGACTCGATCGAATGGTCTGTAGGGATATATCCAAAGGATTCCTGGATCAGCTTGGGAATGGATGAGTATGCAATCTCTCCATCATTTTCCAAAAGGGATGTGATCAAGCAAGTCTCCTGAATCCGCACCCCCCTTGCCAGTATCTTCCCAAGATAGTACAAACTTTTCAGATGCAAGTCGGTTAGCGTGTGAACATAGTGATTCTCCACCCGTTCCTTGAACTGGATATACGTTCTTGCATATTCGAGGATGACAACAGGAGAGAGAGATCCCATCGTGATGAAGTCAATAAGCTTTGGTGTTCTGCCCAGCCTCTGCTTGAGGCTTGTATACTCCTGGCCAAGCAACTTCTTGTTCTTGAAGGAAACACGATTGATTGCATCAAAGATTTTCCCCTTGGACACAGCATCAAACTGTATGGTCGATGGACCACTTAGGGCGGTTGAACCTTCACTTAATAGTTTTCTAAGCGTATCCTTGCGATAGGACCTATCCCCAAAGAGAGCAATGGGAATCATGTAATTGTTGGAATGGTTTCCAATAAAATCTATTACAGTAAGGAATTCTTTTCCTGGGTATTTTCTAAGGCCTCTCCCAAGTTGCTGGACAAAAATGATTGCCGACTCCGTTGGTCGGAGCATCACTACCTGATTCAAGGAAGGAATATCTACTCCTTCATTGAAAATATCCACCGTCACCAAATACTCCAGTGCATCCTTACCACGCTCCTTCTCCAATCGGAGAAAGGCCTCTTCCCTCGCCTCCTGGGAATCTGCACCAGAGAGGGCCACCGCTCTTCTTCCCAAATCAGACAGGGCCTGTGCAAGAAAAGCGGCATCCTTGTTTCGGCTGCAGAAAATCAGACCACGTACCCGCCTGCTGCCGATACTGTATCGTTTGAGCATCTGGTTGATATGCTTCACCTGCTCAACCTTTTCCAAACGAGCAAAATCCTTGTACTGAACATGCTCATGCCCCTGGATGGAAAACTCGGTTACCCCATAGTAGTGAAAAGGACAAAGCATTCCAGCATCCAGCGCTTGATTGAGTTGGATCTCACAGGCAATAGCATAATCAAATCGCTGGAAAATATCTTTATCATCATTTCGGTATGGAGTTGCCGTCATTCCCAGCAGAAAAGCCGGTTGAAAATGGTTCAATATTTTCTGATAGGATTCAGCTCCGGCATGATGCACTTCATCAATAACCAGATAATCAAACCAGGTCTTTGGGAATGCATGCAGCACTTCATCCTTTGACAACGTCTGAACAGTAGCGAAAAGATAAGGAGCGTCTGTTTCCTTGGTCTCCCCGCAGAGAAGACCACACCCCAAGTCATCACCGAGATATTCCTTGAACCGTGCAAGGGCCTCTTCTGCAATTTGCTGACGATGTACGACGAAGAGGAACCGTTTAGGACGCTGGCGTTCCACATCCTTGATCAGGAGTATGGTCTTTCCTGTACCGGTCGCAGAAATCAACAAAGCCTTGTCCTTGCCTTGTTCTCTGAGCCGACCAAGGCCATCCAATGCCTGAACCTGCATGGCATTGAGCACCAGAGGGTCTCTCTTCTCTTGCTTTTTATTCACCGGAAGGGAAGGAAGCGGTAGCGGTTCAAATCGTTTATGGGTATGAAGGGCAGCATATACTTCGCTGTAATGTGCAATCCAGGCAGGGCTGACCACCACAGCTTGATTCCAAGCTTCTTGAAAAGTCTCTTGGGTCTCACGGACCAGACTACCAGAGCACGAGCTAACCAAAAACAAGTTCCACTCCTGATTGGTGGCAAGCGCCTCATGGGTCAGGTTGGAACTTCCCACGACCAACGTCGCATAATCCCCCTCGCGTGTGAAGAGATAGCCCTTGGTATGAAATGCTTTCTCTGTATACACCCTGAGCTCTATCGATGGAAAGTGTTCTAGCAAAAAGGCAAGGGCATCGGGATCGGTGAATGTAAGGTAATCAGAGGTGAGGATTCTCCCTTTCACTCCCCTCCGCTGAGCCTCGTAGAGTGGCTGCAACAGCATGGCCAACCCACCTTTGGTAATGAATGCAACGCTGAACGAGAATGAAGTACAGGTGGCAAGCTCACGAACGAGTGTCTCCATCACCTTTGTCCTTGGTGGATCATTGAGCACCAGATGAGGACGAAGACTCATTGAAGAAGGAATGCGTGCATCAAGAAAACTTGTCTCAAGGCTTGCCAGCAGCCGCTCATCTTGCATCCCTCTCATGTCAACAAGTGCTCTAATTTCTGTACGATGGGGATATCTGCCTCAGCCCAATCAATCTGCCATAGCTCATGTTTTTGCAACCAGCGACTTGCCTGATGTTCATGCAACTGGATGGAACCCTCTTGTATGTTTCCCAAATAGGCGTGCATGATGATAAAAAAGCTTGGATATTGGTGTTCCACCCGCATAAGGTAGTGTTGTATTTCTATAGTGACCCCAAGCTCTTCCTGAATCTCTCTTACGAGCGCTTCCCGCCCAGTCTCACCGATTTCCAACTTTCCTCCAGGAAACTCCCACATGCCTCCAAGCGGTCCCTTTCCTTTCCGTTGGGCAGCAAATACCCGGTTATCATCAATCAACACGAGTGCGGCCACTTCAATCTGTTTCATGGGATCATCCTAGCAGCAGAGTGTGTTCTTGACCAGGGGAAAATGTACTTTCAGTAGAGGCTGTTCACCCATTGTGCGAATTTTCTCTTACAAATTTGCAAAAAATGTTCAATTGCAGTGACTCATTGATTGACATTCAGCCTTGACCATGCTAGCCTGCAGTTGCTTTGATTTTTTGCGTTGCAGCTAGTCCCTTACCCTCTCTATGTTCGTGTTCTTCATTTGAATTCCATCAGCAGACAGGTTAAACGTTCGAAACTGCGCCAAAATGAGCAAATACTTTTTTGAGACAGGCTAAAGGCCTGTAAAGGATGCTTTGAATGGCAAAGAAAATTTATGTTGGTAACATGAGTTACAACACCAGCGAAGAGGAACTTCGTGACCTGTTCGCACAGTACGGCACTGTATTGAGTGCAAACATCATCATTGACCGTGAAACCCGTCGCCCCAAGGGCTTTGGTTTCGTAGAGATGGAAGACGATTCTGCTGCAGTTGCTGCTATCAGCCAGCTTGACGGTCAGGATTTCGGCGGCCGCAACCTTCGTGTAAACGAGGCTATTGCAAAGCCACGCCCGAGCTACAACCGTTACTAAGCTATTGCTTTGTAATAACCAGGAACCCTTCGGGGTTCCTTTTTTTGTTTCTATATAAGTAATTATAGAATATTTTTCACAAAAGATCAAAATTATTATTCAAAAACCTTGATTCTATCTATAGAAACATATATGCTCCTATTCCAAGGAGTCACCTATGAAACCTGGACGATTCGGCCCGTATGGAGGCAAGTACATACCAGAGACCCTGATGAGTGCAATCGGGGAACTTGAAGTTGCGTATACCTCACTCAAGGATGATGCAACCTTCCAGAATGAGCTCAGAACCCTCTACAGAACCTATGCTTCCAGACCAAGCCTCTTGACCTATGCGGAGAATATGACAAAGGACCTCGCTGGGGCCAGGGTCTATCTCAAACGCGAAGACCTGAACCATACAGGCTCCCATAAGATTAATAATGTTCTTGGTCAGTGCCTGCTTGCAAAACACATGGGGAAAACACGGGTGATTGCAGAGACCGGAGCTGGCCAACATGGTGTTGCCACAGCCACAGTAGCTGCACTGATGGGACTTGAGTGTGAGATTTTCATGGGAGAGGTAGATTGCCAGAGGCAAGCACTCAACGTCTATCGTATGCGCCTGCTCGGTGCCACGGTTCATCCTGTACAAAGCGGTACAAAAACACTGAAGGATGCAGTGAATGAGACCATGAGGGAGTGGACGAGGAGAATAGATGATACTCACTATGTCCTGGGCTCTGTCATGGGACCACACCCCTTCCCCACTATGGTGAGGGACTTTCAGAAAATTATCGGACAGGAAGTGAGGACCCAGATACTTGCAGCTGAAGGCAAGTTGCCGGACTACATCATTGCCTGTGTAGGAGGAGGATCGAATGCAATCGGTATCTTCCATGACTTCATCAGAGAACCTTCTGTACATCTTATCGGTTGTGAAGCGGCAGGAAAGGGCATCGATACCAAAGAACATGCAGCAACACTGACCAAGGGCAGTGAAGGGGTCTTTCATGGGATGAAGAGTATCTTCTGCCAGAATGAGGATGGACAAATAGATGAGGTATACTCCATCAGTGCAGGACTCGACTATCCTGGAATCGGTCCTGAGCATGCTCAGCTGTTTGCAACCAAACGAGCAACATATGTACCAATCACCGATGCTGAGGCCGTTGATGCATTCATATACCTCAGTCGAAAAGAGGGTATTATCTGCGCCATCGAAAGTGCCCACGCTCTCGCTTACGCCATGAAGCTCGCTCCTACCCTGGAGGAAGATGCAATCATCGTGGTCAATCTATCCGGACGAGGAGACAAGGACGTGGCAGCAATTGCCCGCTACCAAGGAGAAACACTCTATGAATGACCGAATCCAGCATGCATTCTCAGGAGGCACCGCATTCATCCCCTTCGTAACCTGCGCTGATCCAGACATATCACTGACTGAAGAGTTGGTACTCGCTATGGCAGATGCAGGAGCTGACCTCGTGGAACTTGGCCTTCCCTTCTCTGACCCCATCGCGGAAGGATCTGTGATCCAACAGGCAGATGAACGAGCCCTTGCCTCAGGATTCAAGATTCACGATCTTTTTACCCTGATTGATCGATTGAGAAAACACACCCAGATCCCCTTGGTCTGTATGACCTACTTCAACCCGGTGTACAAGTATCAGAAGGACCGTTTCCTTTCCAGCGCAAAGCAGGCAGGCCTCGACGGTCTGATTATTCCAGACCTTCCCTATGAGGAGCAGGGTGAGATTAAAGGATCCTGCAAAAAAGAGGGTATCAAGCTGATCAGCATGATAGCCCCAACCAGCAGTCAGCGCATCATAACGGTCTCCAAGCAGAGTGAGGGATTTCTCTATTGTGTAAGCTCGCTGGGTGTTACCGGCATGAGAAGCAATCTGAGTGACAGTGCCAGGGAGATGGTGGAACTTGCAAAAGCGAGCAGCGACACTCCCTGTGCAGTTGGGTTTGGTATCCATACACCGGAACAAGCTCGTCACATCGCCACCTTTGCAGACGGTATTATCGTAGGTTCAGCAATAATGAATATCATTGCTGAAAAAGGAAGAAACAGTGTAGAAGCGGTATCAGGATACGTAAGGGAGATGAAGCAAGCCATCATGGTGTGATGACTTTTTTTACCTAGATAGTTTCTTCTTATAGAAACACAAGGAGCATACATGCAGTACTACCCAATAAAGGAAGCAGCATTGTCCTACCAGGATGAGGGGGGCTTTCTCCCACTCACCCTCGAAATGCTTTGTGACCAACACACCCCCATCACCGTGCTTTCCCGATTAAAAGCAGAGAGTTCCCACTGTTTTTTACTTGAGAGTGTCGATGACAGACAGAGATGGGGGCGATACTCTTTCCTTGGATATGACCCCTTGCTGGCCCTTTCAACCCAAGACCATACAACCATTGTTCAACACCGGGATGGGAGCACAGAAACATCACAGGGGCACCCAGAGAACGTAATCAGAAGCATTCTGGAAACATATAAAAGCATTCCTATTGAAAAGCTACCCCCATTCACGGGAGGCCTGGTAGGATACTTCAGCTATGACTACATCAAATACCAGGAGCCCCATCTACTCATAAAATACAAGAGGGATGAGGCTTTCAAGGACCTCGACCTCATGTTCTTTGACCAGGTCATCTGTTTCGACCACTACCGTCAGGTGTTGACCTTCATCGTTACCTATCAGGCGAAAGAAGGAGCAAGAGGATATGAGGAAGCACAGCAGCGTTTGCTCGCAATGCACAGGATTGTACAGAATGAGCGTCCACTTAAGCGATTTCCAGGTGTCATGAAAGAACCACTAAGACCACTCTTCAACAAGGAGACCTACTACTCCATGGTAGAGAAGGCTAAACACTATATCAAGGAAGGAGACATCTTCCAGGTGGTGCTTTCCAATCGTTGGGAAGCTGCATTCGAGGGGAGTCTGATGGACACCTACCGAGTCCTTAGAACCATCAACCCTTCCCCGTATATGTTCTACTTTTCCGGTAGTGAGATTGAGCTTGCCGGGGCATCGCCAGAGACCTTGGTCAATCTCAAGGATGGCATACTCCATACCTTTCCCCTGGCGGGCACCAGAAGACGGGGAGAAACGGAGGAAGAGGACTTAGCAAATGAAAGGGACCTTCTGAGCGATGAGAAGGAGCTTGCAGAGCATAATATGCTGGTTGACCTTGGTGGCAATGACCTTGGAAAGATAAGCAAGTTCGGCAGTGTTGAAGTTGAATCCTATCTCCAAATTCAACGCTATAGCCATGTCATGCATATTGGTTCCACGGTAAAGGGTACCATACGGGAGGACCAGGACGCTCTCTCCGCCATTGCCTCTGTACTGCCTGCGGGGACTTTGAGCGGAGCCCCCAAGCTTCGAGCCTGTCAGATTATCGAAGAGCTGGAGCATACCCAACGTGGTATCTATGGGGGTGCTGTCGGCTACATCGGAAGCAACCAGAACATGGACACCTGTATTGCCATCCGCTTTGCCTACCGGAAAGGAAACAGAGTGTACATACGTAGCGGTGCGGGTATTGTAGCAGACAGCGTAGCAGAGCGTGAGTATGCAGAGTGTGAACGGAAAGCCAAAGCAGTAGAGGAAGCGTTGCAAAGAGCCTCAGGAGGTATCCTATGATCCTATTGATTGATAACTACGACAGTTTTTCCTACAACCTCTACCAGATGATAGGGGCTTTGGAGCCGGATATCCAAGTGGTCCGTAATGATGTTATGACCGTAGAGGAAATTGCAGCACTCGGCATGCAAGCCATCATCATCTCCCCAGGCCCTGGGACCTGCCAGGAAGCGGGAATCATCATCAGCCTCATCCAGCAGCTAGGACCTACGGTTCCCATTCTTGGAGTCTGCCTGGGACATCAAGCTATTGCTACTGCATTCGGCGCTACAGTCACCTACGCGGAAACACTCTATCACGGAAAACAGTCAACGTGTGTTTTCGATACCTCCTCCCCCCTCTTTCACAACCTAGGGGGAGAAGAAAAGGTAGGGCGATACCACTCCCTGACAGTAAAAGCCGACAGCCTTCCCCCTTCCCTGGCCTTGACTGGATGGACAGGTGATGGACAGGTGATGGCCATCCAACACACACAATATCCCATCTATGGAGTGCAATTCCACCCGGAATCGATCCTCACCCCCAGAGGAGAAACAATGTTGAAAAATTTCCTTACCCTGGCAAAAGAAGCCGAAGGAGCACCACAATGATACGAGAAGCCATCAAACAACTCAGTATGAAGCAGGATCTTGACTATGACACGGCATTGTCTGTGATGCATGAAATAATGGAGGGCAAGGCATCCCCGGTTCAGATGAGCAGTTTTCTCACCGCCCTCTCACTCAAGGGTGAGACGATCGAGGAGATTACCGCATGCGCAGAGAGCATGAGAAGTCACTGTATCCGACTCCTACATGACCTGCCGGTCCTAGAGATCGTTGGCACCGGTGGTGATCACCTTAAGACCTTCAATATTTCATCCACCAGCAGCATTGTCATCTCCAGCATGGGAGTTCCGGTCGCAAAACATGGCAATCGCGCCGCCTCTTCAGATTGTGGGGCTGCCGATGTATTTGAAAGACTGGGAGTAAACATCCAAGTCAATGAACAAAGAAGCAAAGCAATGCTGGATGAGATCGGTCTCTGCTTTCTCTTTGCCCAGAATTATCACATCAGTATGAAATATGTTGCCCCGGTGAGAAAGGAGTTGGGAATCAGGACCGTATTCAATATTCTCGGTCCTCTGGCCAATCCTGCAGGAGCTTCACTGCAACTCATGGGTGTATATGATGAGAGCCTCATTATCCCTTTGGCCCAGGTAATGACCAACCTTGGAGTAAAACGGGGAATGGTTGTCTGCGGGGAAGATGGTATGGACGAAATCACCTTGACTGGAGAGACACATATCTGTGAAGTACAGGATGGTACCTTTACACATTACTCCATCACTCCTGAACAATTCTCCCTGAAACGATGTAAAGGGGAGGATCTCATAGGAGGTGATGCAAAGGAGAATGCCGAGATAACCCGTTCCATCATCAGCGGTACGCTCCATGGCCCCAAACGAGATATCGTACTGCTCAACAGTGGATGTGCACTCTATATTGCAGGAAAAGCGAAAACCATTGCAGAAGGCATTGATCTGGCCCGCGAGTCAATCGACAGCGGGAAAGCCCTAGGGCAGCTTGAAGCCTTCGTAAAACTGTCAAACAGGGAGTAAGCATGGATATCCTACAAACACTTGCAGCAAGCACTGCCCAACGGTACCAGGACAAGAAAACCGTGAATATTGAAACCCGTGCGTTCTCTTGCATACTGGAAGGCCATCCATTCAAACACGCTTTGAAGAGTGACCACCTTGCGGTAATTGCTGAAGTGAAAAAGGCATCCCCCTCAAAAGGCGTCATAGCCTCTTCCTTTGACCCCACTGCCATTGCAAAAGAGTATGAGAAGGGAGGAGCCTCCGCCATAAGCGTACTCACAGAACCTACTCGTTTCCTCGGTGATGATTCATATCTGGCCTCCATAGCGGAATCTGTCTCACTCCCCCTCCTTCGGAAAGATTTCATCATCACTTCCTACCAGATTCTGGAATCACGGATTCTGGGAGCTTCTGCGATTTTGCTCATCGCCGCCCTGCTTGACCATACTACCTTGTCTTCCTTTCTCTCCCTCACCAGGAGCCTTGGGATGGATGCATTGGTTGAGGTGCATGATGAGACCGAGCTTGAGAGGGCACTGAAGGCAGGAGCTTCCATCATCGGGGTGAATAATCGCAACCTGCATACCTTTGCAGTAAGCCTTGAGACCAGCCTTCGCCTGATCCACTCAATTCCATCCTCGGTAACGGCTGTCAGTGAGAGCGGCATCAGGGGAAGAGAGGATGCGATTCTGCTCAAGCAAGCGGGATTCTCCGCAATATTGGTAGGTGAACAGCTGATGAGAAGAGACGACCGCGTACAGGCCGTACAGGAATTGAAAGTATGACAAAAATCAAACTCTGCGGCATGCAAAAGGAAGCACATATTGATTGGGCCAATGAAGCTGGATGTGATTATATCGGGTTTGTATTTGCCCCAAGCAGGAGACAGATAAGCAGAGAGGTTGCTGCCAATCTACGCAGATATGTAAGTCCTTCACTATTCGTTGTGGGGGTGTTTGTCGATGCATCAGTGGAGCAGATTGCTCATATCGCTGACGAAGGTATTATCGATCTCATCCAGCTGCACGGGAGAGAGGATGAAGCGTACCTCACCACCCTTCGCTCCTTCTGCCCGCTCCCCATCATCAAAGCGGTCTGTTACCCTCATACCACTGCAAGCACATTCAGCTCAGCCGATTATATCTTGCTCGATGGGACAGAAGGAGGGAGTGGCAAGGTGTTTGATTGGAACCAAGCCCACGGATATGACAAACCGCTTTTTCTTGCAGGAGGACTACATGTTGGGAATCTGGAGGAAGCAATCAAAACCGTCGCCCCCTATGCAGTAGACATGAGCAGTGGCTTGGAAGAGAACGGGCAAAAGCAACGACATCTCATGGTACAGGCAACCGCAATCGCGCATGCCTTATAACTCGATTATTCGGCTGTCCTGAATACCTGCCTCATGAAGGTAGCCTCATCCACCGGCTTGCTGAAGAGATACCCCTGATAGTAATCACAACCAATGATCTTGAGGAATTCCAGTTGCTCGGCTGTCTCCACCCCCTCGGCGAGGACCACTGCTCCCATCTCCTTGGCCATGAGCAAGACAGTCCTGTAAATGGTAATGGATTCTGAATCGGGATATCGTGAGATAAATGAACGGTCAATCTTGATCATATCTGCTGGTAACTCAAGCAAGTAAGAGAGAGAGCTGAACCCAGTGCCAAAATCATCAATTGCCAATGAGATTCCGTTTGTGTGCAACCGGTCCATGATTGCATTCGTATTACTGAGACTCTCCACTGCAGTATGCTCGGTCAATTCAACTTCCAACAAGGAGTGTGGAATCTTTTGTCTGTTCAGCTCACTGACCAAAAGGTCGGTAAGATGAACATTGGAAAGTTCATCAGCACTCAGATTGATGGATAAGATAAAATTTGGTATGGAGGAAGTAATCTTCTTCCAGTGTGTATGAAGGAAGCTGATTGCGCTCTCAATTACGAATCTACCCAACAACTCGGTCAATTGGAGCTCTCTGATAAGGGGAAGGAACTCATCCGGATAAATTGGCCCTAACTCTGGATGATTCCACCTAATAAGTGCTTCTGCCCCAATGATCTTCTCTTTCTTGACTGAGACGAGTGCTTGATAGGCCAAGGATAGCTGGTCAGTTTCGAATACCGAGACAAGTGCATCCTTGATTGCTGTTCTCCTTGCATAACGCATTGCAACCTGTTTATCGTAAAAAAGATATCCATGTTCCGTACCTGGAGCAACCATATGCATGGCGATAGCAGCATTTTCTACAAGAGTATAGAGGCTGGGACTTGGTTCTGGATAGAGTGAGATTCCTACCGAGAGCTGCAAGGCAAGGGAGGACTGCCCGAAGAGATAAGGAAGATGGAAACCGGAAAGAAGTGATGCTACCCTTCTCTCGATTTCGGACGCACTGCTTTTCGTTTCAAAGAAGAGCAGGTATGAATCAAACCCTGCTGAAAGAATAGGAATGCTCGTATCGAGAACTTTCTCAAGCGTTGTAGAGAACCTGGTCGAGAAGAGCACTCGTTCCCGTTGATTGAGACGCATCCCAATCTCCTTACTGTTCAAGAGTTGTATCTGCAGACAGACAAACGAACCAGTGCCTTCAGGAATCAATGTAGTTTTTGTAAAACACTGATGATAGTCAATACGGTTTTTCCTGCACAGCTGAAGCAGCTCCATCGTCTTCCACCGGGAGGGACTGTAGATCTCTATTGCATGATTCCCCTGCCCCCGCTTTCCCTCTACTTGGATAAGGTCCAAGGAGCAGAGCAAACGGTGCTTGTTCTCATGATACACCCACACTGGGCGAAGTGCTCCTCCATCTGATTCACTAGAGAGGGGTAGATCATATCGGAGTGCCAAATCTTTCTTTCCTTGCAAATCTTCTTGTGTATAACCACTCAGTTCCTCAAATGCCTTGTTGCAGAAGGTGACCCGCCCTTCTGGGTCATAGACCACCACTCCATTGGAGGCATAATCTGCGATCAGGGAACTGATACGCAGTTGCTGCTTATCTTCCTCTCGAGCTTGGAGAATTATGACTGCTGCAGACCCAACAACCAGGAGCAGGAAGGAGAGCAGATATTTCAGCAACGGATTATTCAATAAAAGGTCCTGGGTTAAAACTGGCAGCTGGTCCCGCCCATAGCTACTGATAACCGCCCAGAGCCATTTGCTCGATGTAGAGAAATGCAACCTCTCACTGCTTGCTGGATAGATGGCTTGATAGGTGTACGCCATATCCTTGGATGCATATGAACCGCTTTCATTTCCTAATAGTTGACTACGGATACCTGATTCTTGAGAAAAAAGGTTCATTTCCTCTGCATAGATGTTACTGCACCCTGATGCCCCATCAATGATGACATTACCTTGGTTGTCAATGATTCGAAATTGGAGATTCTTCATCAATGATTCTTGGTACACCGTAAGGAATGAGAGGAGATAACAAGCATCGTAGTCGATGGCGATGATTCCCCGTATTCTCGAACCCTGATACACGGGAAGTGCCAGGGTAAGTATGGGATTTCCTTCATCTTGGGGGAGAATGTCTGAGATGTAGAGAACATTTGGACTGAGTGTTTGTATCTCCTGCACCATCTCACTTATACCACTATCGGATAGATGCTCCGCGCCCAACAAACTTACCAGGCCTTCTGCATTAGTATCGGCTTGGGCAAGCAAGAGCCCTTGCTCGTTAAGCAGGCGTTGATGCAGGATATACGATTTTTGTTTACTGATACGGACCAGAAGATTTGCAACCTCCTGCAATGTCCGCTCATTCTGGTTTTCCCTGAATTCTCTGAGTTCATTGGAATTATGGACGACCAGGAGATCGGAGACAAACTGGCTAAATGCATTCTCCACCTGGTTTGCGATTACTGAGGTACCACGCTCTTGCTCTGCCTGGAGTCGTAGCTTGACTTGGTCGCGCAATGATGTCTCATATCCTCTCAGCAAGAATAGGATAAGGAGTACCACCGGCATCACAAACAACAGGATATACCGAACTATCCTAGTTACGGTCTTGCGCTGTAATCGCATCGTTGCTCCCTTCAAGTCATTAGAATCCTAGCATAGGGAGAACCAAAGAGAAAGAGAACTGTTACTACTTATCAGGAGATAATTGTACTTACTATCAAGAAACAGGTAGTATCTTTAACCCTGCAGCCCATCGATCACGTTTCTCCTCGTAGCTGAGCGTGTATGCAGGGCTGGTGGACGGCATACTAATAAAACAACAAGATTCAGGAAAGATCCCAACAAGACTGTTATAAAACTCCTGTGCCTTTTTCCCATTGAACAGTACCCTCTCGATTGCAGGATGTTCCTGGAAAAATTGCTGGAAATCATTGGGGATTACCTCCGTATAGGCAGAATCTGCAGATCCTTTCCGCTGGAAGGCTGAAAGCACGTCCCATAGGGCAATATCGTGCGAGAGCAACAGCTCCCACTTCTGCTCGTACAGGTCAATATCACCCCCAAGCAGATCTCTCATGATCGGCCAGAACGCATTTCTTTCATGTCCATAGTACTGCTGTTTCAAGGCAGAGCGAACACTGGGACCAGTGCCCAGGATGAGCACGGTGCTTTGAGGGCTTTCTATCGGGGGAAATCCGTGCAACATGATAAACTCCTCTTGATTCTGCTACATTCTAGCTGTTGGTTTTCCTTCCGTCAATTGTACAGAATTCCAGGACGTGATACTGTACTTCATCATGGATAGCAATCTTCTACTCGGGCAGTTGCTTGCCCTCGTCACTGCTGCTTGTTGGGCTCAGAATTCCATCATTTACCGTCATCTGGGAAAGCAGGTCGGTTCTGATGCAGTAGCGCATATCCGCATGTGGCTTGCCCTACCCGCCATCATCCTTCTAACCTATTCGCTGGAAGGGGTGTGGTTCCCCCTCTCCCTTTCTCCGCAGACGTACTTCTTCATCCTCGCCAGCGGAGCAATAGGATACTTTGTTACTGATAAATTGCTCTTCCAGGCCTATGTACTGCTGGGAAGCAGGGAATCGATGGTAATCATGACGCTCTCTCCGGTGGTTACCGCAATCTTTGGTTTTTTTCTATTCGCTGAGCGTTTGAATGGTGTTCAGATACTGGGCATTCTTACCACCATACTGGGGGTATTGTTGATGGTCCTACTCGACCGTAAACCACTCCTCGCCCAACAGGAGCAGAAGGACCGCTCTACAGGCCTGATCTTCGCCATTCTTGCCTCAGTCTTGCAATCCGTCTCTTTTCTCATGGCAAAGTTTGCAATGGACGAGACAGGTCCCGTGGCAACAAACCTTCTACGCAACCTCGGTGGTCTTTCCATCTTCATCATCTACAACTTCTTTTTCAAGAAAAACGGAAAACGTCACCTGGCTCTCCTAAAAAAACCTCGTCTCTTCCTTATCCTGCTTTTTGCTGCACTCGCTGGGCCTGTCTTGGGGATGACAACACAGATGAAGGCATTCACCTTGGCTCCGGTGGGAATTGTTACTACAATTACCCAGATAACCCCTATACTCCTTCTCCCCTTTGACCGATTCATCCTCCATAAGAAGGTTTCTCTGCCCAGCCTCGGGGGCACTTTCCTCTCCATCGCAGGGGTTGCAGTATTGTTTCTTGCTGCTTGAAGCATCTTGCCTAGGTATCCGCTTTTCGCTACGCTCAGAATATGAATGTACTCTCATTGGAATCGGTCTCAAAGACCCTCAAAGACGAACCACTGTTTCAAGATGTCAGTTTTGGATTGGAAGAGGGAGACCATGTTGCCCTGATCGGTCGGAACGGAGAAGGTAAATCAACCTTTCTCAAGATACTCGCAGGACAGGTTGTCCCAGATAGCGGAACCATCGCTATGAAAAATGGCACTGACCTGGTTATGTTGGAACAGGGAGTACAATTCAGTGAGAAGGAAACAGTATCTTCCTATCTCCTGCAAGGAAGCGGGATAAGGATCGCCACCTGGAATGCATATCAGCATGCCCTTTCCCATCCAGAGGATGAAGCCAACCTGATCAGGCAGAGTGAATTAATGGAAAGCCATGATGGGTGGAACCTCCAGAGTGATTATACCTCCCTACTTGGTGAGCTTGGGCTCTACGATCTCTTGGATTCACCGATGGCTACGCTCTCTGGAGGTATGCAGAAGAAAGTAGCTATCGCAAGGGCGCTCGCTTCCCGCCCTACCATGTTGCTTCTCGATGAGCCGACCAACCACCTCGACATTGAAACCATTGAGTGGTTGGAGTCCTACCTAAAAGCAAGTCCTGCTACCATCATACTGGTCACCCATGACCGGTATTTTCTCGATACTGTCTGCAGAGCAATTCTTGAGTTGGATGGGGGACAGATGTATCTCCATCCTGGTTCCTTTGCCGATTATCTCGCACGGCGTGAACAGCGTATCGAGCGATTGCAGAAAGAACAGGATAGATTGAGTACCATCCTCAGGAGGGAGCTTGCCTGGCTCAGGCGTGGACCAAAGGCCCGTACAGGAAAGGATAGTGGCAGAAAGGACCGTATTGAGGCAATGCTGGCAAACCAAGCTGTCGTTGGCGACCAGACACAAAAATCCTTTCAGTCAGCAAGCAGAAGATTAGGAAAAAAGATTCTTGAAGCCAAACATCTCAGCAAGGCTTTTGGAGAAGATACCGTCATCTCTGATTTCTCATTCTCCTTTACCAAAGGAAAGAAGATCGGGGTGGTGGGACCGAATGGCAGTGGTAAAACCACCCTACTGGATCTGCTTTGCGCTCACCTCCCCAGTGACAGTGGCTCACTTGATATTGGGGTAAATACCATGTTCGCTTACTACGACCAGACAGGCAGAAACCTTGAAAGCGAGAAGACTATTCTGGAGTATGTGGAAGAAATTGCCACCCAGGTGGTCCTTGGTCCCTCAGAGGTCGTGAGTGCTGCCAAGTTCCTTGAACTCTTTGGGTTCCCCACTTCCATGCACAGAAGCACCATCGCTACATTATCTGGAGGAGAGAAGCGAAGACTTTACCTGGTCTCCCGCCTTCTTTCCAATCCCAACTTCCTGATGCTCGATGAACCAACCAATGACCTTGACCTCCCCACCATGGAGAATCTCGAACAGTACATCCAGGATTTTGAAGGATGTGTACTCATCGTCTCCCACGACCGAGCATTCCTGGACCTTACCTGTGACGAACTCTTCGTGCTCGAGGAAGGAGGCACAGTGCGCTATGAAGCTCAGCGTTACAGCCAGTGGAGAGAGCGAGTACAAAGCACTCCACCAAAACAAAAAGAGGAGACGGAGGTACCGGTGCAGAAAGCACCAAGGAGGTCAGATCAAAAAGGGCTCTCCTACCGGGAGAGGCAGGAGTTTGAGGCACTTGAGGAGAAAATGAGTATACTCTCTAAGCGTATTGATACCTTGGAAGCAAGCTTCTCGCATGCTGAGACCACAGAGGACGGAACCCTTGCAGAGAGAACCGAATCATATCATGACCTACGAGCGGAACTCGACATGGCAGAACAAAGGTGGTTGGAACTTGCGGAAAAACTCTAGGAAGCTGGTAGCTCTATGGTTCATCCTGCTGCTCAGTACCTCTTCTGTATCAGCGAATATCGAGTCTTTTACGATAGGAACCAACAATGACTGGTATACGATGGGACTCGGCCATAACCATGATGACGGACTGTCCTATGGCTCTACGGTAGAAGCGGTACTCCCCTCCTCCTTTACCCTGAACCTTGCCACGGGAGGCTATACTGACCGCCTTGATACCATGCAACGCTATGATGTCATCTCACTCATGGCTTCGTACCCACTACAGAGCCAACCGTTCACCTTTACACCAAGAGCAGGTCTGGTTGCCTCTGGTAACCTAGGCTTCAATGAGACACAGAATTATCTCCATAGCCTTATAGGCCGAGACCTCCTCAACCTAACCTACACTACGGATGAAATCTCCTTGCATCCATCAATTGGAGGCAGGGCCACACTAGGAACAAGCATTGGAGGCATGAGAGCATCCGTAGAGTATGACCTGGATTATACACATACCTGGGAACAAACATACAGCGGTACTATTCGGTTGCAGTTTGACTCCATTCTCTCTGTGCGTTTGGGATATCTTCAGAGAAGTACCAACCACTCCTGTACTGTTCATCAGGAAATGGTCGAACGTTACCAAGGAACCTTTCTCTCCTACCACTATGATGGGGGGCTGCTCCATACACAGTTCATCTCATACCTGCAAACAGGGCGCTCTTTCGGTGGTTTCAGCTTTGATGTAATCTCCTTATGGAGGAAGAAACAATTCCGTTCTGCTGATTTCATCTTCTCCACTGGGTTCCTCTATGACCTCAATGGCCAGCAGAATCGGCTTTTTGCATTTTCCTACAAGGATGTAAGTTTCGAGATACGCCACAAGAATGGACCGATGTTCAATAACATGGATGACCAGAATGACCGGCTTAACGTAGGGTCGTGGATGCTCGGCTATTCCTGGAGTCTCCCTCTCAACCCTCGCTTTGAACCCTATGGAAAACTACTTGCAGGTATACAGCGTTTCAATTTACAGCAAGACTTTACCACTACGATTGTTGAATCAATTCACCCCACGATTGCCATCGAGGTGGGTCTCAAAGGGTTGGGTATTCCTGGCTTGGTCATTGAACGGCAGAACTATCGCCTGCGCTTCACCTCGACACTTCAATATGTATTTGGGACTGAAGAGATCTCAAAAATTGATTATTTTGAAGCGCATACCGGTCCTTGGCTCCTCATGACAGGCATTGTCATAGACGTGGAGCATGATCGGGAGCAGGAAGGAAATTGAGGATTCCCTGGCCGTTCATACCAATCGTGATGGCCCAATCATCAGGTCCAAAGAGATAGGCAAATCGAACAAACGGCTGGAAGGCAATAGAAGGTCCTCCCATGACTAAATTCCCGGTCAAGGTCGCCCCGACAGCCCAAGCTTCTTCCCACTGTACCGTCCCATCGTTCAGGTACCATGCAGTCTGGGCAGAAAGCTCCAATCCTGCCTTGGTAATCCCTCCGTAGAGGAAAGGAATATCCAGCAGGCCAAGGGGAAGCAGGTAGGAAGCAGAGACTCGAATCTTGGCATCCCCATCCCCCAGCGGGCGGAAGGAGAAGAGCGGATACGTACTCCCTACTCCCTGTGTACGGGTAATCCCAGAGAGAGATACCCGTGCCATATGACGGCCCCAGAACAGTCTCTGTTGACGCATAATGCTTGCAAAGGCTGCATACCTCTGTGATGAGAAATCGCCATTTGTCAAAATCTGGATTCCAGTAGCTACTTCACTCATGCTTGGCCCATAGAAGTCTATGGTACGGTAATCCCTTGCCACGGAGGATGCCCCTATGGTAAGAGTTGCCCTTCCTTCCCATGCAGCATAATTCGTAGTTACAGAGAGAGATGGCTGGAGAGAAATCCTTTTTATCGAATTAAAATCTGAGCGATAGGACACAGGAAAGCCCACAGTCGCAGAGGCATTGGTAAGGTATGTTGCTGAGTTGATATCGTACGTATTAAGATTACCGGCTAGCTGGAGGGAATAGCTGCCTCCAGCATACTGGTAGACCACATTGGAGATCGGGCGCATCCCGGTAAAGGAGTAACCAATACTTCCGATCAAGCTCTGTTTCCTGAGATTGCTGGTAGCATGAAACCAGAGACCTGGTTGGATGTTGTTCGCTTCAACGAAGGGAAATGGCAGTACCAGGTTCAGCCGTAGCCGGTCCCGATAGGTGGAGATAGGATACTCACTTGCAAATTCAATCGTACCGGTCTCCATTTTCGGTTCAGAAAAATTGGCTATGGAATGTACCACACGGTCAATTCCTACCGATTTTAGGGCAAATCCTTCTGGAGTATACGTCTCATAGATGAGGGATTCCCCATTGATCCGCGCCGCAAAGATACCTGCAGGGTCGCTGAAGAGCTTAATCGACTCTTCTCCTTCTCTGTCATAACGGTAGACATTGAACACTCCCTCCTGTTCTCCTACAAAGAGGATGCTTCCATCCTCAGCAAACAAGGGTGAGCGTAGTTCATTTTGTGTAGGCCCAACAAGCGTCTGAACCATACCTCGCTTATCCAGCAGCTTGATCGAAGCGTTTCCCTCCTGCAATGCAAGGAAGACAAGCAATGAGCCATCAGTATTCAATGAAGGCTCAAGCAGACTTGTTCGTTCTTCCTTGTACAAGGGCTCCACAGATTTCTCTTCCAAGCCAATTTCCACCAGCTCGTAGAAAGAGCCAGAAATACGGGAGGCTACTGCCCGCTTGCCATCTCCGCTGAGAGAAGGATGCACCAGACGCTGGTTCTCAGTCAGTCGGGTAGATGTGCGGCTTTCCAAGTCCAAGAGATAGAGGTCGCTGTAGCTCACCAGCGCAAGGGAGAGGCTTGAGGGATCTGTGGGGTCAACAGAATCAACTGAGAGCAGGGCAACTGTATCGGTGAGTGCAAGTGATGATCGCCCGGAGATGGGGAGCGAGAAGAGACGCTCTGGTTCTTTACCTTCCGCATAGCGATAGAGGGCAGAACCATCGTAGGGACTTTCACGGAAGCCGGCCAATCCTAGGCCAATTCTCTGGGGAAGATAGGAGTTACCTTTATCACGTATACTGATGATCTCTCCCTCGATGGCTTCATACGGATTACTTCTCTCTTCCAAGGCAAAGGTGAATAGCTCTTTTGCTGAATATCCTGTTACCTTTCGGAATGCAGGAGAGAGTCCCAAGAACGGGAAGGCTGCGAACTTACGGTTTATGGTATTGAATGCCTCAACACCATAGGTATCAATCAGATAGTCCACCATTAGGTAACCGGTGACATAGATTCTTCCTGACGGGGCAAACGGACCGTTATATGCACCCTGAGCCAGGCTCCACATGGCCCCTTCCTGTAGTGGTACTTGGTAAGAGAGCGCAAATGGAAGCGAGTCTCCCCTTCCCCCCTCTGCAAATTCTGTTTCTGTGTGGGTGGTAATACCTTCAATCCACCACCCCGGCATAAATACCGTACTGAAGGCCCTCACCCCAGGACCAAGAAATCCCAATACTTTTGCCGGCCCAACCTTTGCATTCAGATGGAGGTAGTGTGTCAGCTCATGGGTATAAAGGCTCCTCAACCAACTCGCCGTCCTACTTCCGAGAAATCGATTGTCCGGACTGGTGATGTACAGATAGATGGAGGCAGGAAAGGGAGAATAATAACCATTTGCCCAAGCGGTCTTCCCTGTCATGACCACAGGTACTTTTCCATCACTTTCATACTGTAGGTACGAGGCAAGGTTTTCATACACTTCATCGGCAAAGGAGGCAACCTCCTGTGCAAACATCTGGTGCTCTTCCTCGAATATGATCTTGGTATGTTGGGTCTCTATCTGTTGGTAGGCATATACAGAAAAGGAACATGAATATATGAATAGGAATAACAGTATAATCTTGCGCATCAGATACATACCTCCGGGGGATACTAGTACCAATGTACAACAGCCTGTTCCTGGGGTAAACAGGTAAGAAAATACTTAGATACAGAATTTGCACTTAATTATCATTTTATCAGAGTCAACCCTCCCCATGCCCTGCTATTTCCACAATTTCAGATATCTGTTCATCGAGATCAGTTCCAAGTCCCTCAATGTCGCTTCCTAAAAATCCACGGATGAGCATGGAAATGGCCTCTCGTTCCTCCATGCCTTTCGACATCAAATATGCAACTACTTCTGGAGCAATCTTCCCGATGCTGGCTTCGTGACTCATTCGTGCCTCAGGATGCTTTGAACACAAACCAGGAACCGACTCAATAAAACCCTCCTTACCACTATCGAGCAACATTCCGGCACAATCCACATGAGCTTTGCACTGTGAATTGCCTATCAGCAATCCCCCTTGCTTCATGATACCTCCAGTACAGACTCCACGATGCGCCAATTCAGCAGAGGTTTCTTCAGCATCCATATATACCTCTCCTCCGGTCTCTATTGTCGAACCTGGTGAGGCCAGCACAACCGTCAGGTATTTTGTAGAAGCCCTTTTACCAACCAACCAGGTGTGTGGATTGCTCACTAAGTGTTTCGCTGGACGTAGCGACACGTAGTTGCTCTCAAATCGTCCATCCTCTTCCACAATAGCTCCTGTAAATGGATAGACATTTTGGTCTGCACCCCATGTATGAACCATCGTGCTGATGAGTTTAGCCCTCTTGCCTATATATAGCTCCTCAATAGCAATGTGGGTACCAACTCGGTTCGGGTGTCCAGCAAGACAACCCGTGATGAGGTGCAACTGGGAATCTTCCTCAAGAATAACCACATTATGAATCTTCTGCTCAATGTCATCACTCTTCATATACATGGCGGCTTGAACAGGAAGCGTGACTTGAAACCCTTTATCAACATGAAGATAAAACCCCAACGGACATACTTCGTTTGCACAACGGACAACTTTCTCATCCAGATTGTTGGGAACTGCATGGAAATAATACTGTTCTCCTAACCAAGGATACCTATCCAAAGCTACTGCAATCGGCAACAATTCATAGCCAAGTGACTTGGTTTTCAAGAAAGCTTGAGTATGGTCGCAAATGACAAAGGTCCCGTCCCGATTCTCTCCATCAAGATACACTCCAGCTGATGCCAGTGTCTCACAATCAATGCTATCCAATACCATTATTACTGCTCCTTTTCGTTTTCTGGTACTTCCGAACCCATTGCCATTGCATCTCTCTCAGCCATGCATCTGATACATGAATCATACCCAGAATCATTGATATGTTGCATCAAGATAGCAGGATTACCTGAACATCCTATTTGGCCATTCACCATCACATGCGCTTTGTCTATCGGCAATTGATTAAGAATATTTCCGTTATGAGTGATGATCAAAGCAGCCTTTCTTTGAACAGGATGATCCGGATCGGATATAATGAGGTGTCGGATCATTTTCCCAATTACAGTGAGCGCTTCAACATCCACGCCCGAATCAGGTTCGTCCATCAGAGAAAAGGAAGGAGACAAGGCAAGAAGATGCATCAACTCCGAACGCTTGATTTCGCCTCCTGACAATCCATGGTTAACATCTCGATCCAACAACGCATCCATGTGAGCTGCTTTGGATAGCTCTTCAAGCCTACCGGTAGGATCGACCTCATTTCGAAGTAGATATCCAAGAAGTGCGCGAAGAGTGATACCTCGCACAGTTGGGGGACGTTGTTGAGCAATTGCAAGGCCCATGTGAACCCGTTCATGCATCTGGGTTTCTGTAATATTCTGTCCCTTGAACCAAATGCTTCCACATGTCACTTCATATTCAGGAAAACCCATGATAGTCATGAGCAGGGAAGTCTTACCACTTCCATTCGGACCTAATAGAGCATGCACCTCTCCATCAGGTATGATCATGTTGATATGGTTGAGGACCTCTGTGGATCCTATCCTTACGCAGAGATCATCCAATTCCAGTATAGTGCTACGGAGCTTGTTCATAGACACCTCCAAATTCAATTTCGTTGCATCACAATCTGCTTATGGGCTACAAAAACTCATACCAAGCAACTATTTTTCTCAAGAGAGATATCTTCTCCAATTGGCTTTGGTCGAATCGTCCATTGTAAAAGACAATTAATTCTGTCGTATCAGTAATGCAGTATGTGAGTACATGTTCTCAGCATCAGCTCAAGGTCATTTGAGCTAATCAGCATCTCCTTCCCTGTAACAATCATTATTCTTGTCCTAGATTCTCCAGCCGGTGCTTTCCTGCTGGAGCCTCCACATCCTTGCATACGTTCCATTCTTTGAGAGTAAGCTTTCTGAAGATCCCTGTTCCACGAGTGTCCCCCCTTCCAACACCACAATATGGTCAGCCTTTGCAACAGTCCTCATGCGATGGGCTATGATTAACACTGTCTTATTTTGGATCAATGTGGATATCGCTGTTTGAATCTTCGTTTCATTCTCGACATCCAAGGAAGCAGTTGCTTCATCGAGCAACACAATCGGAGCATTTTTCAACAACGCTCGTGCGATTGAAATACGCTGCCGCTCACCACCAGACAAGGTTTCTCCGTTTTCTCCAATGACAGTATGAAATCCTTGTGGCATATTGCGGACAAACTCATCACATTGAGCAAGCTCTGCCGCCCTAATGACTTCGTCGTCATTCGCATCGCGCATACCGATACGGATGTTTTCCATGATTGTTGTATTGAACAATACAACATCCTGAAATACCACCGAGTATTGTTCAAGGAGCGTTTCTGGATCGATCTTGCTTATATCGTATCCTCCTAGGCGTATCGTTCCTTCATTACAATCCCAAAACCGAGCGGAAAGTTTTGCACACGTACTCTTACCACCTCCTGATGGCCCTACGAGCGCTGTAATTTCTCCTTGTTTCGCGGCGAAACTCACATCTTTAATCACTTGCTTTCCCTCTTCGTAAGAGAAAGAGACATGTTCGAACTCAATGGTATAATGCTCCGGTTCGAAAACAGTACTCCCTTGTTGAATCGGTAATGCTTCCATCTCATTCACGCGGTTGATACGCACATCCAGAAAGAAGAGTGCTGCCAAATTGTTGAAGACTTCACCCATAGGCGTGTAGATTCTCGATGCAACCAGTAGAAACACCAGATAGGTAAAAAGATCGATGTCTCCTGCAAAGATGAGATTGACTCCAACAATAATGACACTTACCAAACCCAGCTTGAGAACGCTTTGTGAAGAGTTCACCAGTCCACCGACGAAGAGTTCACCTTTGATCAACTGCTTCTCGTATCGATCGATTGTTGAGAGTAAGGTCTTAAGATACGAAGCTTCTTGCTGATATGATTTTATCTCCTGGATTGTTTCCAACCCCTCTTGGATCTGTTCACTCACTTCCCGTTTGATTTTATAACCCGCAGAAAACTCCCTTAGCTGAATTTTCTTCGATATCAGGATAATTGCTGCTGAAAAAGGCACAACCCAGAACAATGCGAGAGAAAGCTGCCAATTGTAGAAAAACAGTCCGACTGCCATAATTAGGACACTCAGGACGGAAGCGAACAATTGCGGTACTGCATGGCTGAAGGTATGCTCAAGATCGGTACAATCTTCCATGATGGTTGATGTGAGATCGGACAGATTCCTTTCCCCAAAAAAAGCTAACGGCAATCGTCGCAACTTCTCAGCTAGGGATATCCTACGGTTGGCACTTTCCTCATAGACAGTAGTATAGGTACTTCGATATTGAAAGACTGCAATCAAAAACATGATGACCATAAAACCGAAGCCGAGCAGGACATAATACCAGTACCCATTTCTCGCAGGTGTCGAGGAGCCGAATACTGTGGATAGGTATTCATCCAAGAATGAGAACATATATACTGCCGGGAGCATCAATGTGATATTTTGGACTGTAGTCCACAAAGTACCGGTGACAAAATCTTTCGCACCTTTTCGAGACAGGGCAAACCGTCTTCGAATGATATTAAGCATGGAATTCCTCCTTCCCAATTTTCCAATTGACCGATTGCTGATATTCATTCCACATTCTTGCATACAGTCCCTGCTTGTTAAGCAACTCTTCATGCCGACCTTGTTCTGCAATTTTTCCAGTGTCCATCACAACAATATTGTCAGCAGAGGTTACGCTCGTCAGGCGGTGAGCGATCATGAGTACTGTCTTTCCTTTGGTAAGTTTCTTGAATGCTTGTTGAATCAGATGCTCATTCTCCGGATCAGTGAAGGCGGTTGCTTCATCAAGAATCACGATGGGAGCATTTTTCAGGATTGCACGAGCCAGCACTATCCGTTGCTGCTCTCCCCCGGAAAGATAGGTACCTTCGATCCCAATCCTGGTGTGCAGGCCCTGGGGAAGTCGATCAATGATCTCACGACATTGGGCCTGGTCCACAGCACGTTCGACATCTTCCAGAGTTGCCGTTGGATTACCGAAACGTAAATTTTCCAACAAAGAAGTCTTAAACAAATGAGTATTCTGAAAGACGAAGGAAATGTGCCCCATGATTTCAGATGGATCAAGATGTTTCACGTTGGACTCTCCGATCAACACAGAACCCTTATCTACGTCCCAGAAACGGGGAACAAGACGAGCCAATGTTGTCTTTCCACTCCCAGATGATCCGACAAGTGCAGTGGTCTTCCCCTCTGGAATATTGAAACTGACCGCATCGACAGCTTTGTTCTGCTTCCCAGGATAACTAAACGATACGTTTTCGAATCGTATACCATGGCTTATGATGGGTTTTGGTTCTACAGGAACCGACAAAGAGGGATAATCAGTGAGATGCTCGATGCGATCGACAGCTTCCCTTGCCTGACCCAAGGCTTGATTCAGATACATGCTACGCATGATGCTCTGGGAGAACACAGGCGTAAGCAACACATATAGAATGAGATTCAGAACCGTTTGGGTGGTATCTCCCGTATGGTTTATGATCAATAGTGCAATCGGAACAAGCAGAAAAACAAAGCTGTTGATGATCACCGTATACGCCGCCATCGGTTTCTCCCACATTCTTGTATATCCATAAACCATTTTTTTATAAGCAATAATGCTCTTGTGGAAATTTTTGAAGGAAAAAACAGTCTGCTGGAACACTTTGACTACAGGAATGCCACGTACGTACTCAACGGCTTCCGTATTCATTGACTCCAATGAGGTCATATAGCTTTCCATGAAACTTCTGCCCCTCTTGCTCATCATGGAACTCATGATGATGAAAGAAAAGCATACCGGGACCAGACAAGCCAGTCCTAGTCTCCAATCAAATACAAACATCAGAACCAGAACAACAAGTGGCATCAGGATTGTCGCTGCGAGATCCGGCAACTGGTGTGCGAGAAAACCGTGGGTTATCCCAGCATTATCATCGATGATCTTTCGGATACGTCCAGAAGTTGTACTGTTGAAGAAGCCTAGCGGCAGACAGACTATTTTCGCCATGGCTTGTCTCCGCATATTTGTCTCCACACGGAAGGCAGCTAGGTGAGAAAAGGAAAGCGCCACGAAATACAGCAAGATACTCGCCACTGCCGTTCCCATCGACCACCATCCGTAGGCCGCTATTCGAGCCCCCGATGCTTGACTGCTGTTTGTGAACAACTCCCTGATAATAAACCACACCAGTACATACGGCACCATTGCAGCAACTGAGCTCAATGCAGATACTGCCAATGCAGCAGGGAGCAATGTCCTTCTGCCCGCCATATATGATTGCAATTTTCGTAACGTGTTCATGAACACCCTTCTCCTTCATTGTCGAAACATATAGCACCAAAATTCTCACCACCATGTGACGATATTTCAGTCATCATTCTTCGATTCCATTTCAAATGCATCATCTGAACCTGAAAATGTACATATTGAGATTTTTCCCTCACTCATCTACCTCGCTCACATAATTGAAGGAAGCCCCATTAAGCATTTTATGTTAGTCATCGCTAACTTTTATTCCAAAAAAATATTCACCTTCCTTTTCTTCATATCCCTTGGAACGACCATATCATAAATTTGTGGTTGTCTTATAAATAGGGATAGATGGCTGTAGTATTCATTCCGACTTTCGAAGTAATCCAGTGGAGCGACGTGTCCTTGAACCAATATTGCATAAAATCATGTTCTGCTGCTTCCACAATCTGTTCCCGAACGCTCGTTCCTTCGTTCGGGGCTGCAATATATACGAAATTCCCAGTGCCAATTGCTTAGATGATCCATATGATTATGATCTGCAAATCATATGGATCTAAAGCCTATGCAAATAATAATAGGCTGAAGGCCATCACTACCATACCCGCGATAAGCCCACCGATTGCTATATGATGTTCGCCATACGCTTCTGCTGTCGGCAATAATTCATCGAGAGAAATATACACCATGATCCCCGCAACTCCCGCAAAAATTATTCCAAAAGTAGAATCACTGAAAATGTTTTTTAGGATAAAATAACCAAGCAATGCTCCCACCGGTTCTGCAAGCCCAGAAGCAAAAGAGAACCAGAACGCTTTTTTCCTGCTCTTTGTTGCATAGTATATAGGCACAGACACAGCCACACCTTCGGGAATATTATGGATTGCGATGGCAACCGCTATACTGACACCCAAATGAGGATCTGAAAGTGCTCCCATGAACGTAGCAAGTCCTTCTGGGAAATTATGAATGGCAATTGCCAATGCTGAAAAAATCCCCATCCTAAGCAACCTCTTTTCTGAAGTTGCATCGGGTGTTTCATTGATATTCCCAATCTCATGCGGATTCTCATATGAGGGAATCAGTTTGTCGATGACAGCAATGACCGCTATCCCACCAAAGAATGCAATCGAGGTAATCCAGTACCCCTTGGTTTCCCCAAACGGTAGAAGCAAGGAATCCCTAGCCTTCGCAAAAATCTCAATGAAGGAGACATAAATCATTACCCCCGCAGAGAACCCCAAAGCTCCGGACAGGAACTTTGGATTGAACTTCTTTGAAACGAAAGCCAATGCACTTCCGACTCCAGTAGCAAGACCGGCAAAAACTGTCAGACCCAAAGCAAATACTACCGTATTCATGTTTTCTCCAAATAGCATCCATAAGGAACTTTTATCTCATTAACTATTTTCAAACACTAACATGCAATCATCGATTTCCCAATTAAATAAGTACATCTTTACACTCAAGATCTAGTATTAAACACATCGGAAACGTGACCACACGCGACAAGAAATGCAGAAATTGGATTCTAGAAGTATCATTTTTTCACCTCCAAATAATTCCTGTGTTTCATCACACCGGTGTTGGGAATGGTTATACGCCTGGCAATGTCGATAACATGTAATCTGTGTTTTCCTTCTCAGTTTTCAAAATCGTCTCCCAGCACCCCTCTATAGACTCACTTTCTTTTAGAGTCTCTCATAGCAACCCATGTTTACCCCTAACGTACTCCTCTCTTTGAAAAAGGTTTACCCACTCTTACTGTCACAACGCTCGGCCAGAGGACAGCAGGAACACCCTGTACAGGCGCCCCCCCTCTTCTTGTTTCGAAGCACATACCAAGAGGCTGCAACAACCAGACTCAAAATCACTATACCAACCACAATGTCTATCAAGCTCATATTACGCCACCTCCTCTGCAACCGACCTTATACTTCTCGCAGAACCTTTTTTCATAAGGAATATCACATAGCCAACCATCACAAATGATGCAATCAAACCACCAAAGAAACCTGTTCCTACCGTCCCTGCAGTGAACAACGTACCCAGCTGGTACACGAGGAACGATAGAACATATCCCATACCCAATTGGAACGCGATTGCTCCCCAGAGCCATTTTGGTGATTCCATCTCAGCATTCATGGAACCGATTGCAGCGAAACAAGGAGGAGTGAACAAGTTGAACACGAGATAGGACAGACCAGCTACTGCACTTATACCAAAAACAGTCATCACATCGGCACTCCCCGTCACCAACGTCAATTCTTCAATATCAATAAAATTGGTAACGGCAAAGGTAACTGCAAGAGTTCCTACAACATTCTCCTTGGCGATAAATCCGGTGATAGCTGCTGCCGCAAACTGCCATATTCCGAATCCCAAGGGAATGAATATCCAGGCAAGAGGTGTGGCAAGGCTTGCCAGAATGCTGGTATCAGGAGCTGTTTGACCGACAACTTGGAACTGCCAATTGAACGTCTGGAGAATCTGCACGATGGCATTACATATCAATATAATGGTTCCTGCTTTGATGATGAATGCTTTCGCCCGACTTAGCATGGAAATGGCCGCTCGTTTAACACTGGGGAACCGGTACTCAGGAAGCTCCATGATGAAATAGGATCGTGAAGTATCACCGGTAATCCTCCTGATTATCAAACCACTCAATACGATTACCAATATGGCCAAGAAATACATGGAAGTTCCCACCCAGGCATTATCACCGAAGAATACACCGGCAAAGAGTGCAATGATTGGAAGTTTTGCCCCACAGGGCATGAATGGGGCCAGCATAGCGGTCGTTCTTCTCTGTCGCTCATTCTTGATGGTACGGGTAGCCATGATACCAGGGATAGCACATCCAGTACTCACAATCATGGGGATGATGGATTTTCCAGAGAGCCCAATCTTCTTGAAATATCTGTCCATGACCAATGCAACACGCGCCATATAGCCACTGTCCTCTAAAAGCGCCAGCAAGAAGAACAACACCATGATCAACGGCAGGAACCCTACCACGGCTCCTACTCCTCCAATGATACCATCCAACAGCAAAGAAGAGAGAACCGGACTTACATTTTCCCCCATCGCTCTTTCCACTAAGCCATAGAAACCATCAATCAACCCGACGAGGACATCGGCAAGCCACGGGCCCACCCATGACTGGGAAAGAGAAAAGACCAGCCATATAATGACTGCAAAAATTGGAATCCCCAGCCATTTATGAGCGACCACTTTATCTAATCTATCTTGGAACGTATGATGTGAGGTATCAATTCTACGTCGTTCAACACGATCCACAACATCATTCACCATACGAAAGCGTTCCTTATCAATCTGCTTGATCTCCTCTTTCGTGGCATCGGATTTAACATCTTTACCATGAAGCGGTTGCTGTTTATCCTTTTTATCGTAGGCTTTTTGTACTGCTGCCACTAATAAATCAAGCCCATTATCTGTACTTTTAGTGGAAACAGTTCTGATAATTGGACACCTTAGTATCTCACTTAGGAGTTCAGTATCGATGATGATTCCCTTTTTCTGAATCAAGTCGCTTTTATTCAGCGCAACCACTACTGGAATACCCAGTTCCATCAGCTGTGAAGTGAAAAAGAGGCTACGGTTTAAATTAGTGGCATCCACAATATTGATGATTACATCAGGAGATTCCTTCTGAACGAAATCCCTGGTAATCGATTCTTCATTGGTATAAGGCGACATGGAATAGGCACCGGGCAAATCAACGATAGTCATCTTTTTTCTTCCCGGATTCAATGAAGTCTTCACAGCCCCTTCCTTCTTTTCCACCGTCACACCCGGCCAGTTTCCCACATGCTCAATTTTTCCTGTGATGGCATTAAAAAAAGTGGTTTTCCCACTATTCGGATTTCCTGCCAAAGCAATCTTCATCGTAGCTCCTCCTTCAGTTTTTTATGTTTGCCTATGCTAACTTTTATAGTAAAAAAACACCTCTTCCTGGCACCTGCGATACGCTCACACCACCCTACTCGCTAGTGTTGGCTTAGCCGATCGCTCAAGTTTTTCCAGGCATATGGCCCTTGCGAGATCTTCATCAATACTGTAGCGGGAATTCTTGATATCAACAACATACATAGAAGGTAATCGGGATATGAGCACAATCCTTTCACCAGGATAGCAACCCAAAGTGAAAAGGAATTCCTGCATATCAACTTCTGTGGTCATGATACTGGCAACCAAGTATTCAGTGTGGAGTTTACAATTTGCGATGGTCATACATAATCCCTTATATAGTTAGCTTACACTAACATAAAATTATTATAAGGACCCCCTAATAAAATGTCAAGTACTTATTTTGATAACCCAAATCATAGACATCGAGTCTTTTGTGAGAAGAGACAATTTCTACCTTGATGGAATTGCCCAACACACTTCGTTTACCAGGCGAACCAAATGAATACAAGCCAATCGTCAAATTATCACAATAGGCCTTTTTTCTCCTAAAGAATAAAGTATACTGGTTACCAAAATTGCGGGGATTACATGACTTAATGATTTGTCCAAGGGTAGAAGCAGATTTGTAAAAAACCGTTGAATAACTTCTGTAGAGACCGGATAGTGCTCAAGCCTTGCCAAGCATTCCTCCTACCACGATATCCGAGGAGTTTACATGCATTATTTTGAAGCCACCTTGCTTTCCATTATTCTCATGCTGGCTATTCTCGTAGATGTCCTAAGATTTCCCTTGATAAAGAAGGACAGAGGGAGCCGCTTTTTTGCAGAATTGACAATAGCCTACTCAATATATCTTGTTATTACTATATTCATCTGTCTCGGGAGAGAGGGTATCGTACTATATCCAATACCTATTAACAGAATCTTATGGACATTGCATTATCTTTCTTTTCCTTTGTTGTTGGGGATGTGGATGCATTTCAATGCTCTCAATGTCATCGACAATGAGAAACTTGTGAATCTTCTCTCGCTGATTCATGCTATTCCGCTTGCAGTACTGACTATGATTGCCCTTCTTGACATATCGAGACAGCAATTTTACCCGTTTAATGCTGCCTATGAACACATGTTGCCCACACCGGGAACCACTTACATGCTTATTCTTTCCTTTTTCTTTTGTTTGGCAATGCTCCTACCTACATTAGGGCATCGAAAAGAACTACCTGGATCATTTTTATTTATTTCTATGCTCTTGCCAGTGGCCTTTACAACGTCGTTCATCGCTTTCTATGTTACACACACCCATGTCATGTTTACGATGGTAAATTCCTTTATGATGGTTCTCTATTACCTAATTGGTCAAAGAGATTCAGTTCGGACCGACCCCTTAACCGGGTTGCCTTCGTATACGCTTCTCAAACGTAAGATGATCCGTATATTCCGGTTTCGTTCCCCATATGCTGTAATCCTTCTTGATATCGAAAATTTCAGATATTTCAACTCCCGCTATGGCCAATTCATTGGAGACCAGATACTTATTGAACTGGCAGACTATTTGCGAACTCTTGCAAATGCAAATGAGGTATTTAGAATTTCCAATGACCAGTTCTGTCTTTGCTTTCCTGCCACTAAAGAAGAAACTGCCCTATCGATTACCAATCAAATAGAAAACAGATTGAAGCACCCCTGGATACTTAACGAGAGATCGGTGCATATCCAAGTAAATATGGCGATAATCAGTATCCCTCAACAAGCGGAAACTTTGGAAGAGTTCAAACAAGCAGTCAACCAATTACTGCTCGAAATCAAAACAGTTCGCAGCAAGTCTCTCATTGTTTATACCCGTGAAAGCATGATCGATCATGAGCGTAAATTAAATATTATCTCCGCCTTACGTGAATCTATAAAATTTACAGATCAGGTCGTAGTGCACTATCAACCAATCTATGATGCAAAAACAGAACAACTCGTTTCGGCAGAAGCATTGATGAGAATAAAGGATCGTCATTTGGGATTCTTACAACCCGGTGAATTCATATCGCTTGCTGAACAGACTGGACTGATTGTTCAACTCACTCAGATTGTACTCGCTAAGGTTTGTAAATTCATAAAACAATTTCCTCAAGATTATTCGCCCTTGAGCCATATAGCCATGAATCTTTCCGGAGAAGATTTTGAATCGAAAACCCTAGGGAAAATACTTTTGAATATTATTGAAAAAGAAGGGGTCAATCCAAAGCAAATAGGGTTTGAGATTACCGAATCAGTGGTCCTTCAATCATATGAGACTGTTTCAGATGTTATGATTGAATTATCATTGAAGAAGATTACTTTTGCTCTGGATGATTTTGGAACAGGGTATTCAAATCTCCGTGCGTTGATTGATCTTCCTTATGATTATGTAAAATTTGATAAAAGCGTCATTCATGCCGCCGAGAATAATCCTTCCATGTTATCCTTATTGACTGAGATGCTCCATAAGATGGGTAAGTGTGTGATTGCAGAAGGTGTTGAAACAAAGGAACAATTAGCCTTGATCAGGAGTGTCGGTATTGAGAGGGTACAAGGATATTATTTCTCAAAACCATTAGAAGAAGAAATTTTTCATAATCTGGTTGTAAAAGCACGAAAGGATTAACAACCCCTAGTAATTGGGTTTTGAGAGAAAGAATGCCATCGGCATCGCATCTGGATAATTTCCCCCAACAACCACGGGATTGTATCCCATTCCTTTTCTTTTCAGTATATCTCCAATCAAATCCGTCTCTCTGAACAGTTCATCAGAGATGGGGATTGAAGTGGAAATCCAGAGATTGATCGGCAGTAGTTCTCCGCCAATAAAACAGGAGTCAAATACATAGTAGCAATCCCGTATATGTGCAATACGATACAACGATTCGTCACCAGATACGCCTTCCTTCAGGTTTACCGAATCCGATCCCACAAGATTCTCGTTCTTGACATGATAGAGACCAGCAATCATTCTCGTACCATTAAGATCAACTTCAGAAGCAGATGCTTCACGATGAAGACAGGAACCATTGTCATCAGCAGGATATGCCAAGAACAAGGAATCCTTGGCGGAAATAAATCGTACACCCATTAGACTGCTACCCCTATATCATCAAATGCCAATACAAGAAACCACTTCCCAATATCGCATAGGATTGTTTTCCTGGCAACTTACCTCCCTAAAAATGAAAAAACATCAGGACTCTCGCAGAGACCGGCCTATCAGCAAGGAGGATTTCTAAACCAAGACTTATCTCCGAACTGTCTTGCTTCAGGTCACATTTATCGCGGGAGGAATAGGATGAACATACGCTTCTAAGCATTGTCTCAGCTCCTTGGCAGCAAGAAAAACATTTGGTTGGCTGACGAGGGCTGAAACCACGGCAAACCCTTGCACACCATACGGAGCACACAACGGGATGGTCTCCTTGTTCATGCCACCGATGGTCACGATTGGTAAATGCACCGCCTTGCGTATTGCTGCCAATGTTTGGAGAGAAACATACGATGCATCCTGTTTGGTTTGGGTTGCAAACATGGCTCCAACCCCTAGATAGTCCGCTCCATCAGCTTGGGCTTTTATAGCCTGGGCCACAGTTGCAACAGAGACACCCAGCAAGCGTTTTGGGCCCAGTTTTGCACGTGCCTCAGAGACCGACAGGTCCTGCTGACCAATATGTAATCCAAAAGCATCCACCCCTAGAGCAACATCCAGCCGGTCATTGATTACCAGAGGGACTTCGTATGCATCGCAGAGCCGCTTGATCCGTTTACCCAACGCGATGAAAGTTTCAGTATCCAGATATTTTTCACGCAATTGCACCAAAGTGATACCACCTGCAAGAGCTTGTTCAACACACGCTTCCAAGGTCTTCGTTCTCAAGAGTGTTCGATCTGTAACCATATACAAGGCATAATCCACCTCACACATGTTTTTGCCTCCTCTTAATGAGGACACTGATTCCTCCGACCACAAGGAATATAAGCAGGGAATTACTTACATCAATGAGAAAAGACTGCATCAGAAAGTACAGCACCACACCAAGGACCCATAGTGTCATGTTTGTTAGATCCCAACGGTTTGTTTGCGCGGAAGGTCTGTGAAGGATGAAGTAATCGACAAACAACAGTGCATACAGGGGAGAGAATATGGCCCCAATGAGATACAGAAACGGTTCAATGGTATCCATTGGAAGCAGGAGGGCGATGAGCAGGCTGATGAACGTAAAGAGTATTGAAAGCACCTTTCCGTGATTCAACGGCCAGATATTCATGAAACTATCGCCCGCCGAATATACATCCAGGTAGGTGGTGGTTACGGTCGAAAAGAATACAATGAAAAGCGAAGCCAGCCCAAACCCTGAAATTGTCAGCATCAATGCAATATCAGAACTCCCGGTAGCCAGGGATAGCCCTAGCCCCAATGCAAACATACAGCTCCCAACAACCGAATAGCCAACGGCGCTCCACAACGGACCGCCTCCCCTCTTTCTGGCGTGTTGGGTGTAATCCCCTATCAAGGGTAGCCAAGAGAGACACATGGCGATATTCAATTCCACTCCCTGCCAGAAGGAAATCATCGGCCATGTTCCTTCTACGGCATTGAAGGTAAGATCGCGTATAAGCCGATATCCCATCACCAGGCTCAACAGCAGCAACAGGACAACCACCAGACCATTGAGTTGTGCATGTTGGCGCGATATGGACAGCAACCAAGCAGAAATACACAGGGCAATCCCGATCATCCAGAGGTCGGGATTGCTGTATCCATACAGCGTTGTGGTGATCTGGTCAAGAATTCGGGAACCTTGCAGCATCATGATGGATGTCCATCCAACCAACTGAAGAATATTGAAACCTGAGAAAGCATATGATCCATAAATACCAAATGAGTAACGGGTTGACTCCATCGCCGAAGTTCGTAAGGATCTGCTCATAACAGCTGCAAGATACAACAGGGCACCTCCGATGATGTGCCCAAGGAGAATTGCCACCAATCCGAACGACATGCCTAGGGAAGCCAGTACACTTCCAGAGAGTATCTCTGCAACGGAAATTGCTGCCCCTGCCCAAATCAGGAATAATGAATGGTTTGAAAACCCTTTAGAAGGAGAATTATTTGACATACAGCTTCCCCCTTTGCATCAAGAGAGCACCATCGAGGGAGCTGAGATGGTCAAACAAGGCAGTATGAAAACTTCCCAAACCGGAGTGATCGCTCGCTTGTTCTCCGGCAATACCCATACAAAGCAGGGCCGTCACGGTAGCTGAGAAATAGTCATCGGTTACCGCACAGCAGGCCCCGACCATCGCAGTACTCATGCATCCTGTACCTGTAATCTGCGTCAGAGCAGGATGACCATTTTCTATGATTGCTATTGATGTACCATCCGAAACAATATCGGCCTTGCCGGTAATGGCAACAATACATCCAAGTTTCTGGGCAAGATTACAAGCAATTTCCTTGGTTTCTTCAATCTGTTCGGTACCATCACAGCCAGCAGCATCGACACCTGAGGTATGACTGCTCATCTGGGCAACACTTCGAATCTCTGAAAGATTCCCGCGAATCACGTTAGGAACAAGGTCAGAAATCAAGTTTTGCACGGTATCTGTCCTATAGGAGGAAGCTCCCGATCCCACTGGATCGAGAATGATGGGGATGCCACAGTCTCGCGCAATGTGGGCAGCTGTGAACATCGAAGAACGTGTTCGGTCGTTGAGGGTCCCGATATTGAGGACCAAAGCATTGCTCAAGCGAACAATATCTTCCATCTCTTCCACAGCATCCGCCATAATGGGAGAGCCTCCCAAGGCGAGGACTACATTGGCACAATCCTGTACCGTGACGTAATTGGTAATCTGATGAATGATTGATTTCTTCCTACGTATAGCCTGCAGTATCTCAGTACTGTTTGAGTACATTTGTTTCGTATCCATGATTGCTCCTCCTTATCGGGCTAATCCATTGTTGTAGAGATCATAAAAATGATGTGTGGGACCGCATCCTTTCCCCAAAGACAGTGCATGCTCAATGGCCATGGTCACATACGCCTTTGCTTCTTCCACTGCTTGATCGATAGGCTTACCCAATGCAAGGTTTGCAGCAATTGCAGATGAGAAAGTACACCCTGTACCGTGCGTATTCTTGGTATCTATTCGTTTTGCGTTGAACCACAGCATTCTGTTTCCGTCATATAGCAGATCAGCTGCATCATCACAGCGGTGACCACCCTTGACCAGTACATAGGGTGTGCCATACCCGTGAATTTTTCGTGCTGCCTCTTGCATGTCTTCAATTGAAGTAATGTGCATATTGGTAAGGACTTCTGCCTCGGGAATGTTGGGGGTTACCACATTCGCATACGGCAATACCAGATCAGCCAAGGTCTGTGCCAATTTGGTATCCATGAGGGGAAACCCGTTTTTTGCTATCATTACAGGATCCAGTACAATGTTTTTGGGTTTTCTTTCCTTCAACTCTTTGGCGACTGTCTCCATGACCAACTCGGAAGGTAGCATTCCGATCTTGACCGCATCGACACGGATGTCCTCAAAAACTGCCTGTAGCTGCCCAGCTATCAATGTTGAAGAAACGTTTTGTGCTCCTATCACCCGTTGGGTGTTCTCTGCGACGACAGAGACAATGACGCTCATTCCGTATACACCATGAGCTGCAAATGTCTTCAGGTCTGCTTGAATGCCGGCACCGCCGCTGCAATCCGAGCCCGCGATGGTCAATACATGTTTCATCTCAAATCCTCCTCATATGGTTCACTTGCTGGAAAGGACAAGTACGATCAATGATTTGGATTGATGTATTGCTTCCCTACGCCAGTGTTAACTGCCAGGTTCCAAGGGTCAGGTTCTACCTTCTCAACTCCGAAGAGTCCCCCCGCATCGCTTGTATATATAAAAAAATCTCCCCGTGGGGAGATGATTATCCTAAGTGGATCTATCAGCTTCCCTACGCCAGTGTTAACTGCCAGGTTCCAAGGGTCAGGTTCTACCTTCTCAACTCCGAAGAGTCCCCCCGCTTTCGTACTGTTTTAGCCAACATAGGAAAAATCGTGGATTATGTCAACCGTATAAATACGCACAAAGTTTTCCGATTTTTACCCAATTAAGTCAGAACGGACATGCAACGCTGTCTAGCAGATACGACTTCGATGTCGATATTGCTGTCTGGGAAATGCAGAGTATCAAGAATGATATCTGTCCATTCATTGATCAATAACTCAATTGACTAGTAACAACTGAGCGTTCCAATCAAGATTCTGAATACCCAACAAAAACCTCACAATACTCTGCAAGGACTTCGTCAGGAATTGATTATACTACTTGTATAGAGATAGCTTAATGTTCTCAGGCGATGGTATGGTGATAATGAACTCATTAGAAAATATCAGAATAACCTTGCACAACAACCCTATACCCTGAGGTTGTAATACTACTGCTTATGTTGACGGCCTATACTCATCAAATCGTCCAGTCGATAACCCGTAAGCCCTCAACCCGTTTGAATTCTCTGGTATTATTGGTAACCAGAATTAATCCTTGGCTCCTTGCATGACCTGCAATATGGAGATCATTTATGCCGATTACGGTTCCCTTTCGTTCCAAATCCGCTCGAATTTCACCATAGTGGGCTGCAGCAGTTTCATTATAGCTGAGAACTTCCAGACGTGAAACAAAGTCTTCCACAACCCTACGATTCCTCTCAGGGAAGGAGCTTTTCTCCACACCATGTATGAGTTCTCCTAATGTTATGGAGCTAATGCACATGCGCCCTGCATGGGTGTTGAATGTATCAAGAAGAGCCTCTGGCCGACGTTTGATTACATAGATGACGATATTGGTATCTAATAGATGTGTAAGCATTTACAATGATTCCCGTTCTCTTTGGTATTGGGATGCCCTTTCTGCCATAAAATCATCAGTGACACCCTCATCGGTAGGATGAAAAAAAGTATCCCAAGAATTATGTATCGGTTCGAGTATCCTGGTAGTGCCAACAATCCGCACAGAGACTTTTTTCACCTGGTCTGGAAACCTTGTATCTGCAGGCAACCGTACTGCTTGAGTCCTATTGTTTTCAAATACAGATCCAATCTTCATGGCTCCCTCCTTGTTGCTATATATATAAAGTATATAGCATAAATGAGGGAGTATCAACAGAGAATCCAACGAAGTCCTCACAATACTCAGCAAGGACTTCGTCAGGAATCGATTATACTACTTGTATAGAGACAGCTTAATGTTATCAGGCGATGGTATGGATCCACCCTTCTGGTGCTTCTATTCTCCCCATCTGTATTCCGGTAAGGGTATCATAGAGTTTCTGGGTAATCGGTCCCATCTTCTCCATCCCACTTGGCATCGTGATAACTCCACTTTCTGTGGTAACGGATCCAATGGGAGAGATAACAGCAGCAGTACCGCATAAACCTCCTTCCACGAACTCAGAAAGCTCACTTAACGGTATCTCTCGTTCTTCTGTCTCCAGATGTAGATACTCTTTCGCGACATACATAAGTGATCTTCTGGTGATAGAAGGAAGAATGGTATCACTCTTGGGAGTTACCACCTTGTTATCCTTGGTAATGAAGATGAAGTTTGCCCCACCAGTCTCTTCAATGAACGTGTGGGTTGCCGCATCAAGATACATGTTCTCATCAAACCCGTTCTTTTTTGCGTTATAACCGGGGTACAGACTCATGGCATAGTTCAATCCTGCCTTAATATGTCCCGTGCCTCTCGGGGCTGCACGGTCGTAACTGCTTACCTGTAATCTCAATGGCCTCACACCACCCTTGAAATAAGGGCCGACAGGGGTACTGAACATCCTGAAGGTATACTCAGGAGCCGGAGCAACCCCGATAACAGGACCGCTCCCAAATAGAAATGGCCTGATATAGAGAGTGGCACCCGTACCATAGGGTGGCACATAGGCAAGGTTTGCCTTGACCAACTTATCGAGTGCATCGATGAACCGCTCTATGGGGAAGGGAGGCATGAGAAGACGCTCAGCCGTCTCATACATACGCTCGGCATTGAGGTCAGGACGGAAGGTGACAACTCGACCATCTACAGTGGTATATGCTTTCAAACCCTCAAAGCAGGTTTGCGAATACTGCAAAACCCCTGCAGACTCACTGATGCTTACATTTGCATCATCCACCATTGCTCCATCGTCCCATTTCCCATCCTTAAAACGGGAAACATACCGTTTGTCTGTCTCGATATACGTAAATCCGAGACTGGCCCAATCAATGTTCTTCTTTTCCATACTTGCTTCCTTCAATCAAAGAGGGCTCAGAAGAGTCCGATTTGGGCCATTGTACTACTTCATATACATTTCGTCTATTTATATGCAGAAAATTTGCATAAAATCAGATTATTCTGTTTTTTGGTGCTGCATCAAAGGCGACAAAAGCGTCATTAAAACTGACTATCCGGATACAAGAACTTCTCTTTATGTCACAGAAGACGCACTGATAACATCATATTTTCAGTATTATAAATCTACTTCACAAAGATTCTTTGGATGATTTTGCTCACCCTTTCTCCAAGGCGATCTTAGTCCATCAATATGTTCAAATAAATCTGGTTTAATCGGAGCCCACATTGGATCAAGAATGAAATCAATGCCTTCACGTCGAGCCAACTTTGCAGCAGATACAAAATCGCTATCTCCGGAGATCAGTATTATCTGGTCAACTTGTTTTTATATGATAGAGATGCGATATCAAGACCGATTTTCATATCTACACCTTTTTGTTCTACAGACAAGGAAAAATCATGTTCTTCCAATTCAGTTATGGTTTTCTTGCCTCTAAAAAGGCTTTTGATTGTATCCGATCTTAATGCATAATAAGCCGTTGGTTCTGATAATCGTCCCAACCTAAGAGCAAACTTTCGTTGTTTCTTAAGTTGATCAAGGAATTCGTTAGCCCAGCCGAAAAGATCAGTTTTACCAAAATCAATAGTTCTGTCATGAAGAGGATGAAATATCTTTTTATTAATTGGGGGACATTGGCCCCCAAAGCAGTTCTGCCCGTTTTCGATAAAATCCACCATCAACTACTATTGCCGTTTTTGCCATCCACCCTCCGATAATTCCAAAGAAAAGCTCCCAGTCTCGGAACTTCCCTTATTGTGGGAGACTTACTACTGAAAGCGGGTTAATTAATATCCTATGTTTAGAATAAAGTAGTCTAATTTGACTGTCAACCTTATATGTTTCATAGCATTGAACCAAAACTGTCTCGAATATGAAAAATCCCACTCATACCGCAAATGAAATATTCCAGTACAGGGAAGAGCTGTGGTTTAATGAGTGAAGGACTGGGAAGAGTATCACCAAAAGAGGAGTGACAAGGAGGCCCTATCTTGTTAGCTCTTGAGAAACTTCCTCCTTCAAAAATCCATATGGTAACATTGTTATCTATTCAGATCTTGTTCAAGAGACCACACAGAAATCTGTTAGGTTCTAACCAACTGTACTGGAAGAATCCCCGTTGCCGTGATCTCCTTTTTTAGCAACCGAGCCAACGCAAGTATCGTATCCCGATTGTACGCATACGCAGCAATGCTCCTGATATGTACATCCAGCTCGGCAAGATCATAGGGATTGCGTAGGGCAACGGTAAGGACCTGATGTTCTTTCGCCAATGCATTTGCAAGCGCTATCTGACCTGGGTATTGATGACCGTTGTAGGTCCCTACCACTACAGAGGAGCAGCCTTTTGCTCCAGAAAGCACCCTCTGGATTTCTCTCTCATCAGGATTCTCACTGACAACGAATGAACTGCCACCTACGAGGCGGGCCATATCAGGGGCGAACATTACCTCATGTTCCTCACTGGATACTACTGTTGCCTGAAAACAAGGAACTCCAACGAAGAAGGGATTGTCTCCCAGTGTAAAGGGAGCATCCTGTACCAAGGTCAGGCTCCTGTCATACAACCTCTGATTCTCCCTGGTGTGCATCGCACTACCAACCACAGAGAGAGGCTTTCTCTCTGCTTCCTGAAGCATTTCCTTAGCGAGAAGGATCTTATCGGTTGAGGCATCGAATACCTCGCGAGAGAGGCTCCCCGCTTCCAAGGCCGTGGCAATAGCTTCTGCTGCGGCGATACCGAGGCTTATTGTGTGACTGATCAAAACCACATCCACCCCGGCCTTCATTGCAAATACCGTACCGTCAACAGTCCCTGAATGCTTTGCTATGGCAAACATTTCCATGCAGTCACTGAATACCAGACCCTTGAAACCCAAGGTATTCTTGAGTAATTCAGTCATGAAGAAGGGACTCATGGTTGCCGGAACATGCTCTTTCTCAATATCGGGGAACAGGATATGGCTGCTCATGATACCCTGGATCCCTCCCCTCACTGCCTCACTGAAGGGCAGGATATGGTTCTGAAGGTCTGAAAGTTCTCCACCTACGGCAGGAAGTACCAGATGGGAGTCCTGATGTGTATCCCCATGCCCGGGAAAGTGTTTTCCGACTGCCATCACCCCTTGGCTCTGGATGCCATCAACCATGGAGCGGGCAAAACGCGAAACCACATCCGGGTCATCACCATAACTCCGCACCCCAATGACAGGATTCAGAGGATTGCTGTTCATATCCAGAGAAGGAGCAAAATCCACGTTGACGCCCAAAGCAGAGAGCTCACGGCCTGTAAGGATACCTGCCCGCAAGGCACAACGCTCATCACCGGTAGCCCCAATGGCCATGGCGGAGGGCACTATCGTACAATCACTGGAGAGACGACTGACCATACCTCCTTCCTGGTCAATACCTATCAGTGCTGGGACACCACACTCTGTTTGCACCAACTCCTGTATATCAGCACAAAGTGTGTACAGTTGCTCCTTATCCCTGATATTCCTGGAAAATAGGATGACATTGGAAATCTTGTACTTCCTTACAGCTTCCCTAAACGCATCGTCCAAGGTATAGCCAGGCAGACCACACATCAAGTGCTGGCCAATCCTGCATGCCAATGAGAGTTCTAAGTCCATGTGAGTTGCTCCTTCAATGGACAATCATATCACAAAGAGGCGCCCAATACCAAAAAAGACGTTGCCCACACAACGGAGAGCAACGCCAGCAAAGGTCAATACTGTTATTTTGGAGATTTACAAAAGTTTCTCGACAGAAACGGCTACATCACCAAGATCATGAGTCGGCTCAAAACGGGTAACCACTTCCCCATTTCTGTCGACGAGGAACTTGGTAAAGTTCCATTTGATCGACGGATCCTTCTCATACTCGGGGTCAACCTCACGCAATTTTCCATCAAGAATAGGACCAATCCTGTGGCTCATGTCGAACCCTGCGAATCCCTTCTTGCTCTTCAGGTACTTGTACAAGGGAAGAGCATCTTCACCGTTGACTTCTACCTTTCCGAACTGAGGAAACTTGGTTCCATACTTGAGCTTGCAGATTTCGTGGATCTCCTCGATAGCCTCGGGAGCTTGTCCATCGAACTGGTTGCAGGGAAAGTCCAGGATTTCAAAACCCTTTCCCTGATAGGTTTCATAGAGCTTCTCCAGCTCAGTGTACTGAGGGGTAAAACCACACTGAGTGGCAGTGTTCACAATCAGGAGTACCTTGCCTTTATACTCGGAAAGGTCTACCTGTTTTCCTTCCCGGTCTTGTACTGAGTAATCATATACGTTCATTAAAGCCTCCTATTTTATATCGCTTGCTATTTAATTTTTCAAAACTTATATATAGATAGTACCTACCCCTTATCTATTTGTCAAGTGTTTTAATAAGAGTTTGTTCAAAGCAATCCCGGGCATATACTCACATGCCCGGGGTAATCTAGACTCAGCGACTGCTGCTGAGGGTGAATGAGAGGCGACAGATACCACTGGGAAGGCGATACTGCTGAAGTGCATCAGGACCACAGGTTGCAGTCCCTACGTGAGCATCAAACCAAATACGTCATATCCAATGTATGCAGCCATCCCCTAGCATAGCGCTTGGAGGATAGGCCATGAGAAAATGCAAAATATACCCGCAAGAGCTCAAGGATGAGATAATCGCCAGGTTCAGGCAGTCGGGATTGTCGCAGACCAAGTTCTGCAATCTGGACGAGGTGCCGATAACCAATTCCACACTCAGTGAATGGCTGAGGAATGCCGGGTTCGACAAGTTCGGGATACCTCTCCCAAAGAGGCAGGAGCCGGCCCAGCCAGCGCTGAACATGGTCTGCTACAACGTAAGAGAGGAGTCAAGGCGCAGGGACCCTCAGCAGCCCTCCCTCGCCCAGATGGTCGCATTCCACCAAGATGTGCAGGACATCTGCATCGGACTGTACCGCCTGGCTTGCTCCAAGGAGAGCATCACCCTGCTCAGGCGCATCAAGGAGGTGTTGTGATGGCACTGCCGTTTGACACAAGCCTTGAAGGCAAGAGGATCTTTTTACGCGTCGGACCCACTGATTTCCGCCGCGGGGTACGCGGCATGGTCTCGCTGGTGGTGGGGGCGATGAACATGAGCATGGACGGGCAATCGATGTTCGTGTTCTGCTCCACCAGCAAAAAGCAGATACGCATCGTCTACTGCGAGGGAGCCGGGTGCTGGATGCTGACCCGTTCAATACGCTACGGGTGCTACAGCTGGCCGATGGACGGTGATGCTGCGGCACAGATGACCGGGGAAGCGTTGAGGCAGCTGTTGACGGACCCCATACCGCTGGGGCATCTGAAGGCACGCGGCCTTGTGACCAGGATGGACCTGCATATCTAGGAAAAAAGTATATAAACTTATATTGAGGATATTTTTAGCGGATGCAAAAACGGCCTTTTGGGCCCTGTTTGCTGTGTTCTGGTGTTTTTGCTGTGACCGATCCGTATGGGTGGCATGGAACCTTTACAGTCTGCTCCTGGATGGGTTTTTAGATGGTTGTGAGACACTTAAAATATTGCTGTAAATAGATTTATATTGACTTATCCGGCATGCTTGTGATACAGTCTCCCCATGACCAATGAAGAGGAAATAACCCGGCTGAGGATGCGTGTCACCGAGCTGGAGAAGCAAAACGAGAAGGACAAGAGGCGGATCGTCTCACTGACGCAGAAGAACTCCGATCTTGAGGAGGATGTGCAGGTGCTCTCCAGGGCGGTGCGAGCGGGTGAGGAGAAGCTGAGACTCAGCCTTTTCCTCAGGTTCGGCAGCTCCAGCGAGAAATACCGCAAGCTCTTCAACATACCCCTCGAGCTCCTTTCCAAGGAAGAGGAAGGATCTCTCAGCGAGGAGGAGAGGAAGGTCCTCGACCAAGCCAAGGCATTGGTCGAGCAACAAACCGCCAAGGCAGATGCCGTTTCGCAGAAGAAGGGGAGCAGAAACAGGAACCCTGAAAGCCGCAAACGAGGCAACGGCTGCGGGCGGCAGAGTTTCGACCCCTCATATCCCAGGGAAGTTGAGCATTTCCACCTACCCGATCATTGCCCCAATTGCGGAATCGATGTCAACAACCTCAACAGTCCCGACGCCCATGAGTACATTGAGCTGATCAAGGACAGCCTGCGCATCGTCAGGCAGCTGAGGGACAAGGGCTACTGTTCCAACTGCGGCCAAAGCTATGATGCAGACGGCACCAGAAAGCGCAACATCATCACCGCATCGGCCCCCGAGCGCTTCATCCCCGGTGGCCTTGCCGGCAACAATCTCATAGCCACCTCACTGGTGGACAAGTTCTTCTACGGGCTGTCTGTGACCAGGATATCCAAGCGGTTCAGGAACCTGGGTGTGGAGCTGAGCGAGCAGAATTTCGCCAACTGGCACCTGCGTGCCGGTTCCGAACTCAAGCCGGTGGCACAGGCGATCAGGGACTTCATCCTCACCCAGCCTGCAATAAACGCAGATGAGACAAAATTGCAAGTCCTGGCCGAGCAAGGACGCAGCGACAACCTGAAATCCTGGATGTGGGTCCTGTGTAGTGCGACACCCCACAAACCAGCCGCTTATTTCCACTATGACGTATCACGCTCCAGCGATGTATTGAAGGGCATGGTGGGCGACTACAACGGATATCTGCAGGCCGACGCCTACTCCGGCTACCAGGCCGGCAGACAGGATTACCAATTCACCCTCGCACTCTGTGCTGCTCATCTACGTCGAAAATACATCGACGCCCAGAAGGCCGGTGCCTACAAGGAGGATTCACCGGGGTCCATCACCCTTGACAGGATCCTCACCATCATAGGCAGGATATACAGCGTCGACAAGACCCATCGCCGTCGGTGGCTGTATGAGAAAAGCATCAGTGAACAGCAGTTCATCACTCTGCGAAGACAGGAGTCGCTGCCTCTGTTCGAGAATCTCTCCAAATGGGTCAAGGGCCGCTACGCCCTCCACAAGGACGACGAGCTCATCATGGAGGGGTTAGATTACTACCTCAACAACGAGATGCTGTTCCGGTCCTACCTTGACTGCGCCAACCTGAACCCAGATAATTCGAGGGTCGAGAGGATTATACGCGCTTTCAGTACAATAAGGATGAACTCCCTGTTCGCAGGGTGCCCCGACGGGGCGCACACCTTTGCAACCCTCCAGTCCATCATCCAGACAGCCAACCTGTGGGACCTGGACCTCTATGGGTATGTCTCCTACCTGCTCGGCGAGATGGCCAGGATACGCAGCCTGAGTGCCGGGTCGGTCGATTACAGCCAGTACCTGCCCTGGAACCTCAGTACAAGGCTTCGTGAGGAAATGGCTGTCCATTCCATCTCCATCAAGAAAAAACCTGTCTAGGGCATCACTCTTTCTCCATCAAAGACTCTTTCAAGCCCCTGTCAGAATAACAGGGGGCTCTTGGGTGCCTCTTCATCTTAAGCACAACCATACTGGAATCCTTGGTTGTGTTGCTAGGACGTATTTGGTTTGATGCTCACGTCCCTACCCCCCTTACCGCTGCATCCAGATACAAATGATGTAATTTGCTCTGCTCCAGCTTGTCCGCATGAAGCTTCTTCCATAACTCATCAGTCGTATATCTGTGGAAGGCAAAGGAGAAGGGAGAATCACTACTGAACTGCACACTGCCGGTGTTGCCATCATAGAGGTCCAGACGCCTGAGGGCTGTATGCACTCCATAATCCTGGGGAACAATGTAAGGAACAAAGAGCTCGTCTACTGTCGCGTGGTACTCTCCCATGATCGCCCCATCCTTGCGGTCGGGGTAGTTTTCATGTGGACCCAAACCAAAATAACGACATGCAGACCACCTCCGTTCAAGATCACAGGCAAGTCCCACCCTTGGATATTCCCCCACAGCGTCATTCAGGTCGAAGGTACACTGATAGTGCAGCTTATCCGAAGAGAAGACCCAGTGTTGGATGAAGGTACCAAAGACCTCCTTGTCCGGGTTCTCCAAGCGATGTTGCGTGCAGAGTTGCCCTTCCTCCTGATGGATGTCCTCCAAGATCATACCTACCTGGTTCAGCTTATGCTTGAACCAAGGACCGAACGCCTTATTGTCGTGGTAGAAGTCATACTCCGGCTCATCGGTATTGGACTGCAGTGTCTTGATACCGTCATTTTCGGTTGGACAGCGGAAGAGGTTAACCCGTAAGGGACTAGCAAGCAGCTCTTTCTGCCCAGCAAAGGCGAGGCTATGCAGGAGCCCATCCTTGCCAATCAGGGCCCGGTAGGCCTCAGTCTCCACGAGGTACACCCCCTCCCCGTCTTTCATGATGGAAGCTTCTGGAATGGGGAATGCCTTCTTGGGGGCCTCTGAGAGCTTGAACTGTTGCAAAGCCACTACATGTCCAGCCTCTGCGTACGAGGTATTCTCAGTGAGGAAGACTTCGAAGAGCAGAAACGTCTCTCCGTAGCGCAGCAGAGAGCGAGCTTCTTCTTCCAGTATCTCAGGCACAGAGAAATCCAGTTTACAACCGGGTTCTACCACCGGTAGGGAGAGCGTCCCTTCCAATACCTTGGGATCGGTCTCGCTAACCAAACGGTATCGAAGAGATACGTTGTCAGTTGAAGAAAAGTCCTGCTCATTGATAAGGGTAAATGTTCCACTAGATGGATGCTCACTGGTGATCTGAATGGACTGCTGTACCTTGAGGCATTCAGCCATTGCAGGCTTGACCGTACGGTCGGGGAGCACCAGGCCGTTGAGGCAGAAATCGTAATCAGTGGGTTGGTCACCAAAATCTCCACCATAACGCCAGGCCTTGATACCATCGTTGTTCTTGTGACCTTGGGAAGAGAATCCAACGGGACTTCCTTGCTCATCTACGAGGATACCTTGGTCGACCCAATCCCAGATGAATCCACCCTGTATCCCCCGACTCTTCTTGATAACCCTCCAGTAGTCGCCCAGACTTCCATTGGAGTTTCCCATTGCATGGCTGTATTCACACATGATCAAGGGACGGTCATCCTTGTCAGGCTCAGTGGCATGGTCCCATTCCTCGATCAGGGAGATGGGGGGATACATTGGGGCGATGATATCGGTGGCAAACCTTCCCCGCTTCAAGCTGGAAAGAGAATGAGGGCCCTGCCCCCACTCGTCGCGGTTTGCTCCTTCATAGTGTATGGGACGGTTCTTGTCGTAGTACCGTATCCAACCAGCGCACGAGTCATGATTGTTACCATGCCCACTCTCATTTCCGAGTGACCAGATAATGACCGAGGGATGGTTGTAGTCCCGGCGGACCATCCGCTGTACCCGATCCAGAAAACAGGATGCCCACACTTCGTCACGACAGATACTGTCGTAGTTTGCGTGGGTCTCGATATTTGCTTCATCCATGATATACAGACCGTATTTATCACAGAGCGCATACCAGATTTCATCATCCGGATAGTGACAGGTTCTCACTGCATTGAAGTTGTACTGTTTCATCAGCTTGATATCCCGTACCATGCTGCTTGTGCTCAATGTCTTTGCTGACCGTTCGTCATGCTCATGCCGGTTTACTCCCTTGATAAAGACCCGCTTTCCGTTTATCAGGAGAGCTCTACGAGCAATTTCCACCTTTCTCAGCCCTACCATGCAAGAGCGATGCTCTCTCTCTGCATCCAAGGAGAAACTGAGGCAGTACAGTACCGGCTTCTCACTGCTCCACAGTTGGGGTTTATCCACCTCAAAGGTGGTCTCATAGGATCCCGTACTACCCGTTACATGGCGAGAGATGATCAAGGCTCCATCTGGATCATAGAGACTAGCAAGCAGCACCTGCCCGTCCCCTCCAGCATAGGGTGCTTTGATGTGGATGTGGGCTTTGGAAAAATCATCATCCAGGGTGGGTGTAACTTTCACATCCTGTAGGGCGTTGCTTCCCTCACTGATCAGGACAACTGTGCGATGGATACCGCCAAACCACCACTGGTCCTGGTCTTCCACATAGGAAGCATCACTATAGCGAACAACGATCAGGACAAGGGTGTTCTCCCCTTTCTCCAGAACAGGGGTAAGGTCAAAGGAAGAGGGTAGCCTGGAATCCTTGCTCATTCCGACGAACGAGCCATTGAGATACACTTCCAGATAGCTCTCAGCACTACCAACCTTGAGAATTGTCTTTCTGTTCATCCATTCGTCGTCGATAATGAACTGTTTTTTGTACACGCCGGTAGGATTTTGCTCTGGAGGAAATGGAGGGGTGTTCTTGAATGGCATGATCACATTGGTATAGTGTGGCTTGTCCCATCCTTGCACACTCCACGCCCCCGGGACCCTGATGGGATCAAAGTCAAGATCACAATCCTTCTTGACAACCTCGTCCTCCACCTGGAGGGGGGTCTCATAATACCTGAAAGACCAAGTTCCATTCAGCCTGACCTGGTAAGGAGATTCCCTCTGATCCCACCCTTCTGGGCCTTCTTTCGCCCAATGCATTGCATCTTCTACGGATGTAAAAGATGGGGGCAGACTGTTGATCGGAAGCCGATTGACCGAGGTGATCGACGGCTGTTGCCAAGCTTTGTGATGGAGAAACAACGTATCCATACGAACCTTCCTTTGTGTTATTTGACCGAGCCGAGCACCCCTTCCACGAACCTTCTCTGTTGGGTAAAGAAGAGGATCAAGGTCGGCAGGGTTGTGATGGTGACAGAGAGCATCAGAATACCATAATCGGTAGTATACCCTGCAGTGAGGCCAGTGATCAGAAGAGGCATGGTCTGACTATCCTGACTCTGCATGATGATCAATGGCCATAGGTAATTATTCCATGCATTCATGAATGTAACAATAGCAGCCGCTGCAAAGGTGGGAGCCATGATAGGCACATAGATCCTGAAAAAGATGCCAAACTCCCCTAGCCCATCGACCCGGGCAGCCTGCACAGTCTCAATGGGAAAGGATTCGCTGCTCTGCCGGAAGAAGAAAATCAGGAAGGCGGTAGAGATTGTGGGAAGAATGAATCCCATGGTCGTATCAAGCAACTTGGCCTGGCTGAACATCCTGAAGAGGGGGACCATGAGGGCAGCGAAGGGAACCATCATAGAGAGCAGAAGCAACCCCATCAAGGTATCCTTTCCCTTGTCTCGATAGATCTGGAATCCATACCCAGCGAGGCTGCAGACCAGCAGGGCCGCTGCCGTATTGGCCAAGGCATTACGCAGTGAGTTCCAAAATGCATTCCCCAGTCGCACGTTCGTAGCGAGGGTCTTGATGTTTTCAAACAGGAAGGTCCCGAAGAAAAGCCTACCTTTGATGATGTCCACACTCTTGTTGGTTGCACCTACCACCATAAAGTAGAACGGAAACACAGAGAACAGGCAGATGATAATCAGAAATACATATTTTGCTATGGATGCACCTTGTCGCTTGTTCATCGCTTACCTCCCACTTTGATCTGGACGAAGGAGAGAACAGCAACCATCACCAGGATTGCATAAGATACTGCCGCCGCATACCCAAATTGCGGGTTGTACATAAACGACAGGTTATAGATGTATTGGCTGATCGAGAGGGTTGCGATTCCTGGACCTCCGTTGGTTAGGGTACGCACCTCATCGAAGAGCTGTAATGTCCCATTGGTAGACATGATGGTAGTCAAGAGAATCACCGGCTTGAGCAGTGGGATGGTTATGGAGAAGAATTGCCTGCTCGCTGAGGCTCCGTCGATGCGGGCTGCCTCATATACGTTCCGGTTGATATTCTGGAGTCCCGCAAGATAGAACACGGTATTATACCCGGTCCATCGCCAGGTAATGGTAAGGATGATGACAAATTTCGCCCAGACGGGATGGGTAAGCCAGCTGATCGGCTCAGAAAGCATGCCAATGCCAACCAGGGCTGCATTCATGATCCCATCAATGGAGAACAATGATTTAAAGATCATGGCCGAGGAAACCAAACTGGTCGCACACGGTAAAAAGATCATGGTCCTGAAAATCCCCCTGCCTTTGAGCTTGGGATCGTTCAGCATGGTGGCCAGAACCAATGCAAACAACAGCATAATGGGTACTTGGATCACAAGATAGGTGACAACGTTTCCCACTGAGGTGAGAAACATCTCATCCTCAAACAGGCGTGCGTAGTTCTTCAATCCTGCAAATTTCAGGTTATTCCCCCTTCCTGATTGCAAAGAGAGCAGGAACGCACTGATCATTGGATAGAAGTTCAGGATAAAGATGAATAGTGCTGCAGGAATGACGAACAACCAGCCATATAGGTTGATCTTTCGACTCAGATTACTTTTTGCCATGACGGTTTCCCTTATCTATGCCGGTACAAATCCGATACCGCCAGTATACAGCGGTATCGGATATCGATGTGGATTAAAACTACTCGCTCATCAGGAATTCGACATTCTTCTGTGCAGTCCCAAGAGCTGCATCAATGTTCGTTCCCTGCATTACTTCGCTCAATGCACGGGCGATGGCATCACGGGCTTCATAGTTGAAAACACCGTACTTGACGTTTGGAACCTTGCCAGCAAAACCTACCAGGTCCTCATAGATCTTCTGACCACCAAAGAACTCAATGGGGGTCGCATAAACCGGGCTTTCTGCGGCGGGAAGCCAAGTTGCAATTGCTCCACTGGTTGGCAAAATAGTCTCATACAGAGCAACGCTGCCACCAAAGGTCTTTGCCAAGAAATCGATGGCAACATCAGGATGCTTGGAGTTTGCCATGACCATCCAACCTGAACCACCCTGGCTGGAGTAGTTCACAGAGCTGCTGATATTGGCGAATCTGGGAGTATTTACGACAGCCCAAAGGCCCTTCTGGGACTCCTCGGCTTGAATGGATCCACTGATCCAGCAGCCGTTGATGGTGGAGGCAACCGTTCCGTTGTTCAGCGTTGCAATATAGGCATTCCAATCTGGCACAAGCAGACAAACACCACTCTCAACCATCTCTTTGGTTATACGGAGTGCTTCCTTGAGAACAGGATTGTCCTTGATATAGGCGCTTCCATCCTCATTGAACATCCAAGTACCTGCACTTTGCAGCATCAACATGGGGAAATCGGGCTCATTGGCCACCGTGCTGATCATAGACACACCGGTTTTCTGCTTGACAATTTTGCCCAACTCGATGAATCGTTCCCAGGTGATGTCATTAAAATCACTTAGCTTGAGACCGGCTTTCTCAACGATGTCTCTTCTGAGGAATGTACCGGTTGCTCCGTTGTCAAAGGGAACTCCATAGTGGTTACCATCTATGGTTCCAACATCAACCTTGAACTGGGCAAACTGGCTAAGGTCAATTTTTCCATTAAGGGGTACATAGGCTTCAGGATAGGTCATCACATTCTTCTGGATTGCGTTATCCTGCATCAGGATGATGTCCGGAAGATTCTCGGTGGCATTGGCACTGAGGCTGGTGATCAGCTTCTGCTGTAGATCATTCCAGGGTGTCTCAACCACATTGATGGTAACATTTGGCTTGATGTCCTTGTAAATCTTTGCCGCTTCCTCCATGGCATAGATATTGAACATTGGATCCCAGCACCATACCGTCAAGGTAATAGGGGCATTGGGGTCTACAACCTCAGACTTTTTCTCTTCAGCACCACCGGCGAATAGCATGGTTGATCCAAGGACCAATACCAATAGCACATACAACATTTTCTTCATTGCATTCCTCCTTGTTGTTCTTTGAACAAGCTTGCTACGTTTTCTATTGTTTCATGATAGGGGCAGGCCTGTCACAGCGAAAGTGACAAGAATACTGAAAACATCTTTTTTTCGGCCTTCTTCCGGTACAAAAATACCGACTCTCATCCTCCTTATGGTATACTGTCTCCAATGGTTGAAAGTGAGCGATCCAGAAGAACGACACCCTTTGAGCGTGCCCTGTATGGTTACGCAGGATTCCTTCTTGCCCTCGGTCTTGTAGAGTTTCTGCTTACCTATGGATACAACAGCGGAGAGAGTGCCCGCCCCTTTGAGTTCTATCGTACCTTTTTCTTTTTTCTTGCTTTCTATTGCTTGTGTATATTCCTGCTTACCCAATCGCGTAATCTTCTGGCAATTCTTCTGTTGATTTTTCTCTCCCTTACTGCCCTGTGGGTTATTGGATACTCATTAAACGATTTTCTCACCATTCGCCTCTCACTCTTCCTTGCTTTCCAGACCGTACTGCTCGTCTGTTGCACCTACCCTATCAGTCTGATTCTCTGCCCAATCCTATCAACCACAGGAGTAGCTTTGTTGCAGCTACCCAGACTGCTTGGGGAGAATGAACTGAATCTTGCTCTCAGAAATGCAGAAATCCCTGAACTCTGGGCATTCTTTTCAATATCCTTGGGCGCTGCACTCTTACAGGTTGTCCTTACCCAGTACCGTCAGCTTTATTTGAAAGCCCAAGAGCAGATTACCATCCTGAATACCACCATCACCAAGCTCACTGTCTTCAGCCAGAGCCTGCAATCATACGCAAGGACTGCGGAGATTGAGGCCGCAAAAAAGGAGCGATTTCGTATTAGTCGGGAAATCCATGACATCAGTGGGTATATGTTCACCAATATCATTGCAATGATGGATGCCATTGTCTCAACTGGATGTAGAAACAGCGAAAAAACCAGTGAGATGTGCTCAGCAGCACGTAGTCAAGCGCAAGAAGGATTAACAGAAACCAGGAAGGCTCTACATCTACTCAGGACCAATGAACAGGATCGGGAGACTGGAATCAAGGCAATCTACAAGATTAAGAAAATTTTCGAAGGGACTACAGGGGTTACCGTGGATATTGAGGCAGGGAATCTTCCTGCCTCCTTCGGTGATGAGATTGATCTGGTCTTGTATAGAGTGGTACAAGAAGGACTGACCAACGCCCTACGACATGGTCATGCGACGCAGGTCAGGATGCTCTTCTGGATTATTAGAGACCAGGTACAAGTCATCATACTGGACAATGGAAGTGGAGCAAAGAAAATTGTCAAAGGCATTGGACTTGCCGGTATGGAAGAGCGAATCAGTAAGCTCGGCGGTACAGTCCATGCAGAGAATGCACCGGAGGGAGGCTTCCAACTAACCGTTACCATCCCCCTACAAAAGGAGCAGAAGCATGATCCGAATTCTGTTGGTTGATGACCAGCCACTCTTCGTCCAGAGCTTGAAGATGAGCTTGGAGAGCTATGTGGACGATTTCCAGGTAATAGGAATTGCAAAGAATGGAACCAGTGCCATTCAGATGGCCTTGGAGGAAGTACCTGATGTCATCCTAATGGATGTCCATCTTCCTGATATAAACGGAGTGGAAGCCACCCGGGAAATCCTCAAGCAAAACGCTTCTATTAAGGTGGTCATGCTCTCCACCTATGATGAGGATGAGTATGTGAGGGAAGCACTGCGAATTGGATCAGCGGGGTATCTCCTGAAGGATATCTCCCCTACTGAATTGATTGCTGCCATCAGGGCGTTGCAATCAGGGCTGGTACAGATTTCCCCAAAAATCGCAGCAAAATTGATCAATACCATGTACGATGGAACCAGCCCGAAAATTCCTGAGGTATCCGGCAGTTTTGAATGGTTCGATACCCTTACATCACGCGAAAAAGAAATCTTCGGCCTCATCGCCACCGGCTATGACAACCAACAAATAGCAGACCGACTTTTTCTTGCGGAGCAGACGGTACGTAACAATATCAGCTCCATATATTCAAAATTGGAGGTGAAAGATCGCTTTGAGATCATACGCCTAGCCAATACCATTCACTATCACTAGACATTTTTTCAATTTTGTCACCCTACAGGCTCGTGTTTGTTCTCACAGTATGAGAAACTGAATGTAGAGGAGCCTACTATGAAACGTACTATTATATTACTACTTGTGCTTGTCGTATCACTTGGAACGCTCTCCGCTCGGGAGAACAGCGTTGCAGTCGGTGCCCAGTTGGGATTTACCACCACGGGAGTATTGGTCGACGTAGGACTTGGAGATCTCTATCTGCAAGCAGGAATCAACTATCCTATGGGGATAACCTACATTGCTTCAACAACAGACTCAGAAGAAAAATTCTTCGATATCTATACGTTCAATGCAGATATCAGCCAAGCGTTTGCGCTCAGTGAAAACTTTGATATGAAAATCGGGTTGGGGACCACCGCTTTCACCAACTTCGGTCCGGTTGTCCTGGGATTGGCCGGTGCTGTAGTGAAGGGAGAGTACTGGATTCCAAACAAGAATACCGGAATATTTGTGAACCTGAACATCCCTGTCATGGCATATGGATTCATCGAGGATGATGAGACCTTCGATGGAGGGGTTGTCTTCAACCCCCTTTTCCCACTTGCTGGCTTGTTCACTTCTACTGTCGGCGTGTTGTATGCATTCTAGAATTCTGTGCTGATCAGCATACTTGGGGGGAGGCTGGGCCTCCCTCTTTTTTTCGCTTCCTTCCACCAAACTACCTGCACAACTTGTTTACATTGCAAGAGAAAAAGAGGTATAAAACATCCTTCCTATATTAGTTTTTGTCGTTTTATTGCATTAATGTCAAAAACATGTTATAATACTTACATCCAATACAAGAATAGTTGCCATTTGATCGGAGCAATCATTCGACCACAGACCTTCTGTGTGCCAGGGGAATTCTTTGCCTTTGGAACATCACCAGAAGAGAACCGTACAGGAAAGACCCATGCAATTTACCGATTCAGAACAGCAGATAGTAGACCGTTTCGATACCGATGTCAGCAGAGAGCGCTGGCGTGACTGGAAATGGCAGCTCAAGCATTGTATCAAGGATGTTGCAACGTTTGAGAAACTGCTTGACTACACGTTCCCGGAAGCAAAACGGAAGGACATTGAGGCAACTATTGCAAAGTTTCCCATGGCCATCACACCCTACTACCTGTCGCTCATCGATACCGACAATGTAGAAAATGATCCCATTTTCAAGCAGTCGTTCCCCGATGTACGTGAGTTGGATATTGCAGACTATGATATGGAAGATCCCTTGCACGAGGATGCAGACAGCCCTGTTACCGGTATAACGCACCGTTATCCAGACCGTGTGCTCTTCTTGATCAGCAATACCTGTGCAATGTATTGCCGTCATTGCACCAGGAAGCGCAAGGTTGGCGATGTGGACAGCATACCAGACCGCCAGCAGATAAAGGCTGGACTTGATTACATCAGGAACGCGCCACAGGTTCGCGATGTCCTTCTTAGTGGCGGAGATCCATTGATGCTCTCCGATGAGTACCTCGAGTGGATTCTCTCAGAGTTGAGAGCGATTGAACATGTTGAGATCATCAGAATCGGGACCAGGATTCCTGTGGTACTCCCCTACCGAGTAAATGAGAAATTGGTGAATATGCTGAAGAAGTACCACCCCCTTTGGATAAACACCCAGTTCAACCACCCGCGTGAACTTACCAAATCCTCGCGTAAGGCTGTGGAAATGCTCGCTGATGCTGGAATTCCCATGGGCAACCAGTCAGTTCTGCTTAATGACGTGAACGACTGCCCCAGAATCATGAAAAAACTTGTCCAGAAACTGACCTATAGCAGGGTAAGACCCTACTACCTTTACCAGTGTGACCTCTCTGAGGGACTCACCCATTTCAGAACCTCAGTCGGCAAGGGTATCGAGATCATGGAGAGCCTCAGGGGCCATACCAGTGGTTTCTGTGTACCAACGTATGTAATCGATGCACCGGGTGGTGGTGGAAAGATTCCCATCATGCCCAATTACATCCTCTCTTGGTCCACGAACAAGGTAATTCTCCGTAACTTCGAGGGGGTCATCACCACCTACCGGGAGCCGGACAGCTACACATCTGTGATGTGCGACCGTAATTGTGAGAAATGCAACCTTGAGTTGAAACTGGACGACAGCGATGAGTTCAAGGCGTACGGCATTGAGAAGCTTCTGGCAGACTATGATGACAGTTATTCCTTGACGCCTGAGGGGCATGTATCGGTAAGCGAGGCATACGCTGAAGCCAACGGTGAAGAGGAGCGCTAGGAATGGGTAATATAAACGACGCCCTGTTGCATCTGGATGGCGCGCTTGTCCAGCATGGCAAAAGCAATGACCGGATTTACTTGATGGATCCGGGCTCTGCTGATGTTTCGCTCCTGGTTCCCAAATTGGTGAAATTGGCAGAAGAAAACGGTTACGGGAAAATCTTCACCAAGATTCCCCGCTCTATCTCTGCGCCATTCCTGGAAGCTGGATTCCTGATCGAGGCAACGGCAGAAAAGCTCTTTCACGGTGAGGAAGAGGGGCTCTTCCTGGGAAAGTTTCTCGATGAGAAACGACATGAAGAGGTCCTTTCATCTGAGTATGAAAAAGTTCGTGAATTAGCCTTTTCAGCAAATCGTAGAAAACCCAGTAAAAAGTATTCTGTTCGCCTATGCTCGAAACAAGATGCTAATTCGATGGCTACAATCTATGGCAAGGTCTTTGACTCCTACCCCTTTGCAATTGATGACCCATCGTTCATCATGAAAACCATGGATGAGGGTACTGTGTACGCTGGTATTGAGGAGGATGGCAATCTTGTTGCGCTGGCTTCAGGAGAGTGCAACTTCAAGGAAGATAAACGATTCTCTGAGATGACTGATTTTGCCACCTTACCCAATAAACGTGGTAACGGGTATGCCCTCCACTTACTTGCATTCCTGGAGGATGAGCTCAGAAAGAGAGGAATTCTCACAGCCTACACCATTGCAAGGGCTGTCTCGCCTGGGATGAATATCACCTTCTCCAAGGCTGGCTACACCTATGGAGGCAGATTACACAACAATACCAATATAGCAGGAAATATCGAGAGTATGAATGTATGGTACAAGAGTTTGGTTTGACCAAAGTTTGTACATTTATTATCACTTTTAGCTATATTATCCCATCCTATTTCTGACAGGATGGGAATTTTTTTATCATATTGTCTACTATATGAGCTATATAATATTACTATTTTATGTTTTACAGTAATTTTACATATTTTTTTATGCATAAACATAATTTTCTTGACATCTATCATTACATGTAACATCATGTTTTTATCTTTGACATCTTTGGAGAAGGAGGGTGGGGAATGAATATCACCATCACGCTCATCGTTGTTTTGTACATGCTTATGATGTTGGGAATCGGGTACTACTCCTCAAAGCGGATTAGTTCAAATGCTGACTTCATGGTTGCTGGAAGAAGACTTGGTCCTCTCCTGATGGCCGGGACCTTGGCTGCTACGGAAATCGGTGGAGGGTCCTCTCTCGGTGTTGTTGCCAACGCATATGGGAATTGGGGCATGAGCGCTGCGTGGTATATCATAGCCATGGGATTCGCTTTCATGATCCTTATCCCGCTTGCTCCGAAGTTCCGTTCCACCTCGGTAAAAACGGTTCCCGAGTATTTCAGAAGACGCTATGACAAGTTTAGTGGAGCTTTCAGTGCAATTGTCATGATGATGGCACTGGTTGGATTGACTGCTGGGCAGTTCAAGGCTTCTGCTTCAATTCTTGAGGTCATGCTTGGGATTGACTACACAACCAGCCTGATCATTGTAACCATTGTTATTACCGTCTATGCAGTCATGGGTGGTCTCTGGTCTGTCACCCTCACAGACTTCATTCAGGTTTTCCTGATTGTTATCGGTATGGTCATAGCCGTTCCCTTTGCGCTCAAACTGGCTGGCGGCTGGGCAACCGTCAAACAAACGGTTCCTGCTGAACACTTCAGCCTCACAGAAGGTATTGGGGGCTGGGGCCAGATCATTGGCTTTGTAATCATGTACGTAGCCACCTTCTCCGTTGGCCAGGAAGCGGTCTCCCGCTACTATGCAGCACGTGACGGAAAAGCCGCTGTACAAGGCTCAATCATTGCAGCAATCGTCAACTTCCTCTTTGCATTCATCCCAGTAATTCTTGGTCTTACCATGCTCAGTTTGTTCAACCAGAATATGCTAGACGGGAATGTTGTTGATGCACTTTCAAACAACAGCCGCTATGCACTTCCTGCTCTGGCAGTAGCCACCATGCCAGCAGTGGTAACCGGCATTCTCTTTGCCGGTATCATCAGTGCAACAATGAGCTCGGCAGACAGTGACTTGCTCGGTGCAGGTTCCATCTTCGGCAACGATCTGTACAAGGTATTCATCCATAAGGGAGCCTCAAGCGCGCAGGTGATGAGGGTGACCAAGATCACCATGGTTGTTATTGCTCTGTTCAGCCTGATTACCGCTCTGGTAGCTGACAATATCCTCACCCTCCTGGCCTTCTCCTTCACCCTGAGAGCAGCAGGTACCTTCGTGCCCTATGTTATGGGTCACTTCTGGAAAAAGTCCTCCAGTGCAGGTTCCACTGCATCGATACTCAGTGGAAGTATCGTATTCTTCCTGATGGACAAAGGCTTCATCCCTTCCATCCCGGGACTGAACAATATTATTCCCGGCTTGTTGGTGAGCCTGGTGGCTTTCCTAATTTTCAGCAAGGCATTCCCTCCAAAGAGTGAGTCATTCGACCTGCTCTATGAAGAGGACTGATAAAATAATGGAAAATCACGCTTAGCCAATGAAGCCGTCGCAGTTGCGACGGCTTCTCTTCAATCCAGATACTGTACTGGCATTTCTACAGGTTGTGCCAAAATTCCTTGGGAACAGGATTGGCACCTTCCCAGATAATCTGGCGGAAGTGGATCGGATCGGTATTACCCTCTGTATTGATGAAAAGCACCTGACTTTCCTCATCCAACCCAAGACCTTCCTTCAAATCCTTGAGTCCAGGATATTGCATGATAGACGCAAAGGCGCCGAGCGTCACAGCCCCACTCTCTCCACTGATGATGAGGGGGTCGCCATTGAGCGGCGTTGCATACATTCTCATCCCCTTTGCGGCTACATAATCAGGAACCTTGATGAAAGCATCAGCATCTTCGTTGAGTATCTCCCATGCGATGGGACTCGGGTCTCCACAAGCAAGCCCGGCCATAATGGTATCGAGCGCGCCACCGACAGAGTGAGGTTTCCCATCCCCGGCTAGCGCACTTTCATAGATGCAGGGTGCTTTGTCCGGCTCAACCACGATGCATTTCGGTGCATCCTGACCAAAGAGCGCATGATAGAACCCGATCACAGAGGCCGCCAAGGCACCAACACCAGCCTGGATGAAAAGATGGGTCGGCTTCACAATACCCACACCGGTGAACTGCTCCTGGGTTTCTGCAAGCAAGGTAAGATAGCCCTGCATAATCCAAGTGGGGATTTCGGTATAATTGTCCCAGCTTGTGTCACTGATGATGGTCCAACCGTTCGCCTCTGCATCTACAGCAACCTGTCGTACGGCGTCATCATAGTTTCCATCTACGATCACGACCTTGGCACCATTGCTCTTGATCGCATCAATACGACGAATACTGGTTTCGGAGTGAACATAGATCACACACTTGAATCCCAGACGTTTTGCCGCCCAAGCAATACCACGTCCGTGATTACCGTCGGTGGCACTGGCAAAAGTAAGATCACCAATCTTGTCCTTGACTTCCTGGCTGGCAAGATACTCAAAAGAAGTATCAGACCCTGAGAGCCCCAGCAACTTCTGGAGATATCGGTACAGGGCAAAGGATCCCCCCAAGACCTTGAAACTATTCAACTGCAAGCGGCTTGACTCATCCTTGGTCCAGATGCCGCCTACACCGAACATTGCTGCCAGATTGGGCAGCCCCTGCAGTGGACTCATTCTGTATCCTGGAATCTGCCGATGGAATCGGCGGGAGCACTGGGCTTGTTTCATGGAAAAGAGTTCCTCAGCCAGGCGGGTGTTCTTCTGGCGGGGCTCACGAACAATGTACGATATTTCCTGATGTGTACCGGTCATATCATCCTCCAATATGTTAATTACTTATATACTTCAATTTTCTTCATTAAACTACTAATATCAGCAAATATTCAAGTACTCATTACTGATATGACCAATTAATCCTAAATTTATCAAGTTCGTGATTGTTTCATCCTTACATCCATGACAAAACCCCCTTGCTGGTTTGTTTCTTTGGAAGGTTTTACATGTAGAAATTACTGAACAAATCATAGGAACATTGTATGGACAGCCTAGCTGGTTCCACAAGGGTCGGACCCTACTCTTTTATACGATACGTTTCATCTGTCAGGGAGTAATCAAGCTCACCATTAGATGCTTTTTTGCTGAGTACCACTTCCTTCTCATCAGTGAGGAATACTGCTTGTACGCCTTCAAGGCTGTTGATCAGGTTCATGCCTTTCTCATATCCCAAGGCATAGACACTGGTGGAAAGTGCATCTGCGAGGAAAGAACTTTGGGTGATGATACTTACGCTGGTGAAATCACTCTCCACAGGAAAACCAGTTCTGGTGTCGAGAATATGATGATACGTTTCCCCTTCGAACTCCAGGAATCGTTCATACGGTCCGCTGGTCACCAAGGAGGTATCATCCAACTCCACGATCATCACATAGGCACCCCGGCCATCATCTGGATCCTGAATCCCAATTCTCCAGAGAGATCCATCGGGTTTTCTTCCCAACGTCAGGACATTCCCCCCGAGATTCACGATGGCTTTATTGACTCCATGATCAAGCAGTATTTGCTTCACCTCATCAGCTGCATAGCCTTTGGCGATACCGCCGAGGTCGAGGGCCATACCCGCCTCTGGCAGATATACTTCATATGTTTCTGCATTAAGCTCAACCTTGGTGTAGTCAACCAAGGGAAGCAAGGTTGCAATCTCCTCATCGGGTGGTCTTCTCGCATTTTCCCCACCAATGTCCCAGGCCTGTACCAGAGGGGCGATGGTTGGGTCGAATGCTCCCCCACTCAGGCGGGCTATCTGCAGTGCTTTCTCGATTACTGCAAAGGTATCAGGAGAGACCTGTACGGACTCCTTTCCTGCATTGGCGTTGACCAGGGCAATCTCACTGGTGTCTGTATGCAGGCTCATATGGTTCTCAATCTCCCTGATACGTTCAAAGGAAGCAGAGAACGCTTCCTCGCTGGGGTGGTCGTAGATGGTAATCTTACAGACGGTTCCCAGCATGAGAAAACTCTGCGACTCTGGTTCAGGCGCAGGTTTGTCGCAGGAAACAAACAATAAGGAGATCCCTATGAGAACTATTAAGAGGAACGGTATTCGGTATTTCATATACAGCTAGGCATTATGGGGGAATTGCTTTGAATTTGCAATTCCCCTCTCCTCAGCCTAAGTGCGCTGACAGCTGTGACAAGACCGCTTCCAAATCTCCTTCAAGAATAGGCATTGATGCACTGAACATCAAATTAACTGGAAAATTGAAGTTCTCTACAATATTCCCTGCAACATCCAATCCGTCAATGTTGGGAATACGATCTCGCATGATTCTTGTATCAGGCATATAACAAAAGCATCGCTTTCCCAGTCTCCAAGCCAAACCTGCCTCGAAAGCAGTATCGTTAAGAGGCTCCCACCCATGGTAGTCTTGCAAATCTCCCAGAAAAATGTCACATGAGGCGAGCAATTCCTGGGAATGCGTCCACATTCTGTAGGCTCTTTCATAAGGATCGACAACATCATTGAGGTCTGACAATCCATCCAATGGTGAAATACCGACAAAACCAGACTGTGCACAGAGTTCCTTCATTACTTGATATAGTTCCTCTGCATTCTGTCGATATCGATCAGGTCCAGAGAGAAACACTCGTGTTTTCCCTTCATTCTGACTGGGTAGGGAAACAAAGGCTGGGGGCTTTATTCCCTTTTTTCTTCTTTCATCCAAGTCACTCATTACCATTTGCAAACAGTCGTCAAATGAGCCTTCAACAATTTTTGTGGAAGCAGTGAGGCTTGGAGCATAGGGAAGATCAGCATAGGGATGAGGCTCACCACCTTGAGCGTAGATACTACCTTGATGCAGATATGCAAATTGATTCTTGATAGCCATTGAGCGTTTATCACGGGTAAACCCATACAAAAGCCCTCCAGCACCATGCACCATCCCTAATTCAAAGAGCGTTCCACAATCAGGTTCACTGCTCCTGAATAGGTCCAAATCAGCAATGATGATATTTGTTTGTTGGATTACCTCCTGGAGATTTGCAAAAATTTCCCTTGCATTATCCCGTAGGTCGTCATGCGTCATATCCAGTGGTGTATCGTTGGGAAGAACCACAGTAAAACCATAATATTCAGCCAGTTTCCTGTACGAATGCCACATACTGTAACCCCGTTCATAGAAACATTGTGGTCCTGCAATATAGAGACCGTATCCTGCGTATGGATTCATCAATACCCCCTTAGGCCAAGACCAATTGGGTCAGTAAGTCAAGGAATCGCTGATGGTCTGCTTGTTTGCCAATCTCCACAAGAGGAAGATGTTCCCACACATGGTGATGCCGTCTATCGAGTACCGTCATTCCCAATGTAAGACCATCCTTGGTTTCAATCCCTACCCTGCCTTTGAACGTCTCAACCAGCGTAGGATCGATTGCATAGGCAACTGCCATGCAATCGATAATGGTGCAGTAGGCCTCAAAGCCCCTACCTTCCACAAATCGAATAGCTTGGGCAAGGAAAGAAGCTTCCCTTTTTTCACTTCTCTTGAAAAGATCAATCGTTTCCACTGAGAAATTAACTGAAAAATGGGTTGCGACATCCAGTCCCAAGGCAACCAAGGGGACTCCACTTTGGTAAACGATATCAGCGGCTTCAGGATCAACATAGACATTCCATTCACTCTGGGGAGTATCCCCTGTGGCATTGAGAAACGCATACTCGTTCAGGCCAAAGGAACCACTGATGGCGATGATGGAGGCTATATTTTCCTTGATGGATGGATCCATCTTCATTGCCAGGGCAATATTGGTCATAGGACCGGTTACAATGAGATGAACCTCCCCAGGATTTTGCTTCACCAGAGAGATGATCAACTCACTTGCACCAAGATCACTCAGTGGTATCGTAGGCTCAGGAAGAAAGTTTTCCGCCTGGCCATCTGCACCATGGGTGAATGGATCTTTTGGCACATCACGCACCAAGGGAGAAGCCATTCCTTTGGCTACAGGGATATCAGTCCTTCCAAGCATCTCCAAGACCTTTCGAGCGTTCTTGCTGGTTATTTCCACCGGGTAATTCCCATTTACCGTTGTCACCGCCAGAAGCGCAAGATCGGGAGATTTTGCAGCCATGACAATTGCCATGGAATCATCCATTCCTGGGTCGCAATCAAGAATTATCTTCTTCATATCACCTCTCCATCCCATCACTGAGAATCTTGACATAATACTCACGTTTTCTCGGACCATCGAATTCCAGGAAATACACCCCTTGAGAGTGCCCTACCAACAGTGAGCCATCTTCTATGATAAATGTGAGGGAGATTCCAATCAGCGAGGACTTCACATGTCCTGCTGCATCCTGAGGGGTGTCATGCTGATGCTTGAAATCTATGCGTGTGGGTACAAGACGACGAATCTCATCCTGGATATCCTCAAACCCCTTGGGATCCCAAAAGGAGGTTACGGTAAGACCGGCAGTGGTATGTGGAGTGTATACAACACATAACCCACTCTTTACACCACTTTTCTCTACAGAATCCTTCACCTGGTCGGTAAGGGCAACCACGTCATGTTCATTTGTCTCGATCTGATAATGATAAAGCATTGTTTGTTCTCCTACAGAATCTCTATCGCACTATTCTTTACTGCGGCACCACCTTGGCAAAACTCCCAAAGGCCAGTGCATCCCCTTCCATGTTCTTCTCCAATCAGCTGCATCACATAGCCAACCAACAGGCTGATAGGTACAAACTGGAAAAGGCTGAGTGAGTCGACTACTGCCCTTGCGGGGTAAAGCACCTGTGTTCCCTCCACATCCTGTTGTATGGAATCAGTCACGAGAAGTAGCGGTCTTTGAAGGGTCTTAGCGTACGAAAGCATCTCCTTGGTCCTACTTAACGCGGCATTATCAGCAGAAACAACCACTACGGTTCCCAATTGCGTACTTTTTCTCATGAAGAAATTCAGATGGAGCCACTCTTCACTGTTTATATGCATGGCATACTGTCCAGTAGCTTCCATGACCTTTGCCTGTCCAAACCAAGCGGTGGCATAGTCACTACCAGCTCCTACAAAGTCCCAAGCTTCCAGGTGCTTCCATCGTTTTGCGACATCAAGCATATGCATATCAATGGAGGGAAGCATCTCTTCCAAGCGATCAGCTTGATCAAGAATATCCTTTCTCATCGAGGTGGCATGGTCCATCGTATAACATCCGCGGACTTCCCCGATCCTGATTGCAAGCAACAGCAAAGCCAGGAGTGATACCAAATATGACCGGGTTCCTGGAGCACTGGGAAAAGAAGGAATATCCAGCGGTACGATTGCATCGGAGTTCTGTCCCAACAGTGTCTCTGTTGATTTTGTAACTCCCAGGACGAACGCTTTATGTTTTCTTGCCCGTTGAACAGCTTCGCCCACTCGAGCACCACTTCCGCTGTTGCTTACCGCAATGACCAAAGGATTGTTCGGGGCATCCCCAAGTCGCTTTTCATCATAGAATCGAGCGAGGTCAATGGCAGTGACCAATTCCACAGGCAATCGGGTCAGACGCTCAAAAACACGTTGCATAGCCATCCCTGCTGCATAGGAATCCCCACATCCTGTCAGAATTATCCGCTGCACTGAAAATATTTGCGGTGTGGTCAACACCTTCCTTGTTTTAGGCTCAAGGTCGTTATATTGCTGCCTCAGCAGCCTGGGGAGGCTGAAAACCTGATCCCTTATTACATTGCTTGTCTCGTTCATTCATAGCTCCTATTCAGTGTACGGTTCCAATACCGTTTTCCACTCGTATTTTTTTGCATATCCATTTCATGAAGAGCTGCACACCCTTCCAAAGCAATTCTGATTGCAGTATCATGGCCGGCTCCGGCAGTAAACTTTTTTCCGGTTACCAAGTTGTCCGCTACAGAGCAGACAGAACCTCCACGACGGCCAAAGAGTGATGAGAGTGTAACAATCGCAGCAGATTCCCTATCTCCATTGAGCACTCCGGCTCGTTCGTAAATACCTGCTTTTTCAATATTCCATGGTTGCATGTAACCGCCCACAGAAGGTCTTCCTCCTCCTACAAAGTCGCTATCCACAGAAAGCGTAACTCCTACATGATAGGGATTGGCTACCTTCTCTGCTCCTTCGATAAGTGCAAGGACAACCTCATAGTGACTAGCTGCCGGGTATGCTGCATCGATGTAAGCCTTGGTCATACCCTCCTCGCGCACCACGCCACTGGCAATAACGACATCTCCAGGCTCCACACTGCTTCCGATTCCTCCCGATCCACCAACCCTGATGAACGTGGAGGCATCGGTATACTCTGCCAGGTCATAGAACGCCAATTCCATCTCAGGCGATCCACTCCCTCCACTGATTACTGAAATATGAGCACCCTTGTACCAACCGCTGTAGGTTGTGAACATCCCAGACTTGCCTACCAGCTCGCTCTGTTCCAGCAACCCAGCGATATACTCGGCGGGATCCACGCTATAGGCGCAGAGGGGATCGCGGACTGTCATCAGGACATACTCCCCAATTTTTTCTGGGTCTATCTGGGTAAGTGCCGGTCTTCCTTCTATCTCAAGACCTCTTTCAGGCACGTTGTGATAATATGGGTACCGTGCATGAATCTCTTTGATTGCTGCCTTGTTTCTTATTTCATCCGATTTCATTGGTTCTCTCCCTTCTCCTGGTGTATGAAATACGCGAGCCGGTCCTCTGCTTTATCAAACGTTTCCTGATTGGAGAGTGGTGCAATCCCAAATTGGCTGATGTTGCTTCCTGCAGCAATGCTGCCCATTATTCCTATCTCATAGAGCGTCTTTCCCTCACAAAATCCAACCAGGACTGCAGCAGAGCTGCTGTTCCCTGCGCCAGTAGGATCGACCAATGCATAACTGAAGTCTGAAGGAACTGAAACAATCTCATCTTTGGTAATCATCAAGGCACCTTGCTTTCCTCGACGATAAAACACCAAGGGAATACCTAGTCCCCTAAGCCTCTCAATAACTGCCTGCTCATCTTCCCCATACAAGGCATGGGATTCACTCCTGTTCAGTGATAGAATTTCTACCTGCGATGCAATGCTCTCAACCAGGCCCAAACTACCTGGTTTGGCAGAACTTGCAGACATTTCCCAAAGCAATGTGAATCCATATTCTTTCTTCAACGAAAACAGGGCTTTCCAGAAGGCACTATCTTCAGCTTCCTTGAAAAGATAGGCACCCTTTGCCTCAGATAGAGGGACTTCCAATTCATCGATGCCTGCAACAAAACGCTGATAGTGATCCTTCCCATAGACAGGGGTCTCTATACGCTCCCCATCCTCCTGATAATTCACTATTGTCTTTGGAGTTTCCGCATGAACGTTGAACATACAAGAATCAGGAATGTTATGTTTCTCGAAAATTGGCTTTAATGTTTCGTTGAAATCCTTGCCCTTTCCACAACAGAGCCCGACCGAAGGATGCCAAAGCCTGGCACCCGCGTATGCGTACAACCCTGCTCCTCCTCCAGCCTCCACGACACTGGAATTTCCTGGAAAATGGATTTCATCAACCACTGCCGTTGAAATGATTATATATTGCATCTTCCTAACACCTCTCAATGATGAAATCTCGGGCGACCATGGTTCCCTCATCGACAATGTAGCCAGCGCCCCCGCATTGTAGCGAATCGTCAATGCATTTCATGATCAGCTTGCCATCTATCCAGACGGAAAGGGCAGGCCCATCAGCTTCAACGACTACGTTATAGAGCCTATCTTGCTCGTATGAGAAAGGTACTTCTTTCAGCAACGTACAATTTCCATGGTTCTGATAAACAAGTCTCAATGCAAAAGCACCTTCAAATTTGAGTGCATAGTGAATCTGTAGACCTTTGCTACGGAATACCACCCCAGCTGATTCATGCAGACTGAAAAGAATATTCGTTGTAAGCCGATAATCGGTCCAATCCTGGGTCCCTATGGTTACCACCCCTCCCTTCTCAGGATGGCTGATACAATAGGTATGAAGGAAGTCTGCAGCAAACTGTTTTGCTGACCCCACCCAGGACTGGAACCAATAAGGACGCGTTTCCCAGATTGAAGCAAGCATCATTCCTTCCTGGGCAAATCGCTTGGGAGTGTTTGCCCATGAAATGGATTTCACAACCAGCGAGTCATTTTTTTGTGTTGTCTCTATCCGCAATCCAAAGCGAAATATGGGCATCCCTTTCAATGAAGGAACTTCCATAACGATTTCCTGATACCCTTTTTTCAACTGCAATCGCTGCAAATCGAGTGATTCCACTTGTTGTTCACGTGTATAAAACAGTACATATGGAGTAACAAGGAGCCCTTCATGTGCACATGACAGTCTCAGTGTTATCTCCTGTCCCTCATAAAGCGTTGGACTTGCAATGGTAGAAAAGTTTTTAGCCAGTTCATTGAAATCCAGAAACGTTGGTGTTGAGATAGCGACAGGACATTGTGCAGAAGAAACTGCAATATCCAACCCCTCTCCCTTTTCATTAGAAATTGTTGCCAAGCCCCCCTCCACATAGGGACAGGCAGTAAAGCCTTGTGAACTTCCAGGGAATGAGAAAGAGAATCGGTCATCCTGCTTCTTCCCCTCGATTGCCTGGAGGATCATCTCACTTTGGCTTACAGCATCAGTAACACAGCTACCACCATCAGCGGTCACTATCAACATCCGGTCGGCAACCCCTTCACGCAGAAAAGGTTTCTCATTGATTCCTTCCAGTCCAAGCCTGATTCCATTCAAGCAACCTACATTTCCAGCATTACAGTCAGTGTCCCATGCAGCACTACTTGCAATAGTGATCGAGCGATGAAAATCATCACCCCCAAGCAGTAAGGAAGCCAGAACCATTGCATGGTTTGGAATGATGTGGCAGGGTCCACTAAATTTTTCATATCCGTACAATGCATCGATAGTCTTTCTCGCTTCACGCCAGTTTCCAGGATGTTTGCTACAGATGGAGCGAACATCATCAATGACTTTCAGGAGATAAGGGCTTGTTACAAAGCGGAGATTCCTATCAATGAGTTGATCAATATCACGAACAGAGAAAGCATCGGCTTCCATCGCTCCCAGAAATGCGGCTGCTTCAACGGCGAGCCCATCGTGGCTTACGCGGGCCGCTTCCCGTACCAGGCGACTTGCCCTCTCCGGGTCGTTTGGATGCATCATGGCAAAGGCATCAATGAAGATCTGTGCACCAATTTGCTCACTCAGGGTTTTTCCATTGAGTTTCATGCTTCCGCTCTCTGGCGATTGGATACCATTCTTGAGACGAAGATACGCCGTATGTTCGGTGGAACGTCCGAGGCCACCCCACCAGAGGATGGTTTTGTCCTCAATGATATAATTCAGCCAACTCTCCCCGACCATTCGGCTGCTAAGCTGTTCAGGGAAGTCGTGGTCAGCTACCGAACGAAAAAACCCGAAGGTTCCGCTGATATCATCATCTGCAACAATAAGGGGAATGCCCAAATCACTGGCCACATAGCGATCTACCTCACCAAAACGGTCCTGGATGGCCTGATAAGACCATCCCTCAACCGGTCGGCCCAAGTATACCCCTATGATCTTCCCAAGTACTCCTGCATATATTTTATTCCGTATTACTGTGTCCATTATGTATTATCCTTTTCTTGGCTTACCGTAAAACCATCAATGAGCACCGCTCCAGTATTCACAACAAAACCTGCAGCTCCCTTGAGATAGGTTTTATCAACGGCTTTCAGCACTACTTTTCCGTCCAACTCCATCGTCAAACGATCCTGATACACTGAGAAGCTCATTTGGTACGTTGTGTCGATTGGATAAGGCCCATCTGATTCTGCGAGAACGGCTTGTATTGAATCCTGTTGTTTCACAATTCTCGCTTTTCCATCCTGAATCAAAGCCGCATAGTACCGCCGGTGTCCCCGACTGCGAGCGACAAGTCCCGATCCTTCCTGTTGCATGATGGTCAGTGTACTTTGCACGATATAGTCATCCCAATCCTGTGTACCAATAGTGACCACACCATGCTTTTCTGGGTGTGAAATGGAAAACGTGGTGGTGTAATCTGGGTAGAAATTCTTTGCACTACTCATGAAACTTTTCAGCCAGATCGTATCGGTAGTCCATGGTGTTAGTAACGGGGACATCTCGTACGACCGTGGGAGTGAAAAACGCTTCGGAGCACCGCGCCAATCCATCTGTCTAATAATGACTGAACCATCAAGACGCTTGCGGCTGGTTAGCTCAAGTCCGATTCGGTATATGGGGAAGCCATTGGTGTCTGGGATTTCCCAACGCAGCACCTGTTCTCCCTTCTTCAATTGCGTGGCTTCAGAGGTAGCAAGAAGCAACTTCCCATCATCCTGGTAGTACTGGATATAGAGCGAAGCAACCGGGTTTTTATCCTGTTCACAAACGAGGGTTGTTGAAACACATTGACCGCTGTAGAGCGTGGGGGAAGCCATGACTTCAAAATAGCTTGTACCATCCTTGCCTTTTGGCATCAAATCTGTGAAGGTTTCAACACAGGAGCGAGCAATCGTTCCCTTTGCAAGATTGCGATAGGAAAGACGCAGTCCTGGCGTACCTGTAGTTAGCAAGGTGTTTTCCAAGAAACAGAGAGTCTGCCGCATCCCTTCCCCCGGAGCGATCATGAAACCCTGCAGGCTTCCAGGAAAAGCAAAGTTGAACCGACATTCCTTATCTTTGGGATTTAGTTTGTATAAAGCATCACTCATAGCAATCAGGGATTGGGCCTCTTGAACAGCGTCACTGATGCAAGACCCACCGTCTGCTGTAACCACAAGCATCCTATCAGCAACTGGTGTTCTAAAGTCTGCTCCTGCCTCAATACCCTCCAAACCTAGTCTGATACCATTGAGACAACCAACATTACCGGCATTGCAATCAGTATCCCACCCTGCAGAAACCGCGATGGATATACTCTTCTGGAAATCATCACCGCCCATGATCAGTGCCATCAAGACAACAAGATGATTGGTAACCATCGGGCAATTACCCAAATACTTGTCATAGCCATGATATTTGGCTATCCAGGACCGTACTTCTTTCCAGTCGGAAGCCAAAGCGCAGCATTCCCTAATTTCTGTGACCAAGTGCTTCAAGAGGTCGCTCTCTACATAGCAAAGCGCAGACTCAATCAATACATCCATTCTCTTCTCTGAGAATGCCAGGGATTCCATTACAGCCAGGAATACTGCTGCTTCCACAGCAATCCCATCATGGCTCACGCGGGCAGCTTCGCGCGCAAAACAAGCGGTCTGCTTTGGGTCATTCGGGCAAACCAGTGCCCAGGAGTCAATGAAAATCTGAGCCCCTATCTGGGTTGCCATCGACTCCCCATTCTCAGCAATGCTGCCACTACGCGGTGCATCGATTCCCTGTTTCAGTCTCAAGTATGCTGTATGCTCGGTTGAGCGGGACAAGCCACCCCACCAGAGAATCGTCTTGTCCTCTACGATATAGTTCAGCCACCCGTTTCCAATTTGTTTACTGGTGATCTGTGCATCACAACCATGATCGGAGAGCGAGCGAATGAAGGCAAAGGTCCCACTGATATCATCATCGGGAACGATCAGGGGAGCCTTGGTTGTATCATTCACATAGTAGTCAATCTCACCAAAGGTATCCCTGATCTTCTCATAGGTCCATCCTTCTACCGGACGCCCTAGGTATACGCCAATGATTTTTCCAACCACACCGGCATATACTTTTTCTCTTGTAGCAATATCCATATGTTGTATCCTTACAATGTATTTTCTAACCTTTCACAGACCCAGAGACCAAACCATCGATGAAGAGACGTTGGACACTAAGGAAGAAGGCAAGGATGGGTACGATCATGATGACTGCACCAGCCATCATGGCTCCCATGTTCTGCGTGAACGTTCCATTCATCGCCAGGTACCCAAGTGTTGCATTTCTGTTTTTTGTTTGTAGGAATGTGGAGGTCAATAGGTATTCATTCCAGCTCATTAACCCAACGATGATGGCAACGGTAACCAACCCAGGGCTTACGACGGGCAGCATAACCTTGGTGAATACCTGAAACGAACTCGCCCCATCAATGCGCGCCGCTTCTTCCATTTCTTTCGGGATCTTCAGAAAATAGGTCCGCATCAAGAAGACTGCAGTAGGCATGTAGAGCGCTGCATGCAATACTCCAACCACATTCAGATTACCCAAGAGCCTAAGCTTTGAAAGTGCTGAATAGAGGCTGAACATAAACAGCTGAATGGGAATGGTCATCGCTACCATAAAGTAAACGATCAAGAAGGGAATTATCTTGATCCGATTCTTTGCCATGGCATATGCCATGGTGGAGGAACAAAACAAGATCACCACGATTGCCGTTCCGGTGAGAATAATACTGTTTACAAAGCCCTTCGCAAATTCCCCCCATCTCCAGGCCATCGTAAAATTGGTCATATTGAAACTTTCGGGGAGATTAATGGGATTCTCCACGATCATGATATGTGCCTTCATGCTGTTGACTACCACCAGATAGAAAGGAGCCACAGAAATCAGCGCGAAAAAAAGGAGTATCAGATGGTACCAACCGAATCGTTTTCGTTTGTTGAGTTTATCAATGGTCATTCCAATTCCTCCCCCCGACTCAGTCGGACATAGATGGAAGCAGCAAGGAGACCAAACATGGACATGATGAATGCAACTGCTGCGGCTTTACCGGTCTGGAACGTAGTGAAGTAGCTGTTCGCATAGGTGCTGAGCATTTCTGTGGCACGTGCTGGACCACCTCCAGTGAGCAAATACACATAGTCAAAGGTCATGAAGCTGAAGATGATGATCATAATGAACATAAGTTTCATGGTTGTCTTGATATTGGGATAATAGATGTACTTGAATTGTTGCCAGAAAGAGCAGCCTTCCAGAACAGAAGCTTCAATCTGATCTTCAGGTGTTTGTCGTAGTGCTGCAAAATAGACAACCATCAAGAACCCCCAGTAGTGCCAAATATCCACTCCAGCTACTGCGTACAGTGCTGTCTTGGTATTTCCGAGAGGAGCCCCGAAATTGAATCCATGGGAATTCAAATATCCAATAAGTCCTGAAACTGGATTGAATATGATATTGAGCCAGAGCATCGCGTTGGTAACCGGGGCCAATATGTACGGCATAATGAAAACTGCTTGGTATGCCTTATATGTTCTTCTCGCATAGAGAAGAAAAAAGGAGGTAAGCAATCCAATACCTACAGGAATGGTTAGGAACAGGACGGTCCAGATTACATTGTTCTTAAGAGCTCTCCAGAAAATCTCATCATTCACCATCTCTTTAAAATTCTGGAGTCCGATCCAGTTATAATTTGCCGAGACACCGTTCCAATCAGTAAACCCATAAAAAATGGTCATCACTCCCGGAACTAATATGATAAAAACACTCAGGAGCAACCCTGGTAATATAAACAGATAATCTGTCCAGTACATTCTATTGGTACGCATAAGAACCTTCTTTTACCTACATGATATGGTTGGGCAAGGGAATCCCCTACCCAACCGTAAGTGAAACATCAATTTCTACAATGCTGGCTGGGGAATATTTGGGATGGAACCTTTTGCTGCATCCTTTGCATATTCACTTGCCACTGTCTTAAGGAAATTGGCACTACTCTGGTCATTCAACCATACGCGGTCGATATCGATCAGGGCAGCCTGGGTCAATGGAGGGAAGAAGGTGGAAATATGGATTCCAAAATTCCGTGCATCAACTGCTGCATACATCGACTGCACTGCTTTTACAAACTCTATAGAGAGCTTGCTGTAGCCTGTGGTATCAGGGTTGAATTCCTTCAGTGGAAGTGCCCAGTAACCAGGCCATACCTTGGCAAGGGTCTGAGCAAAATCGCTGGTCATCATCATATCGATGATCTTTGCAGCTTCATCCGGATTCTTGGACCCAGCCCAGATGGAGAAGGAGTTGACTGTTCCAAGTACATAGCTCTGAGTCTCGATCGATGGATCCATCGGGAATACTACGAAACCAAGATTTTCCGCCTTGTCTCCTTGGAAATAGGGATTCATGAACTGGAAGGCCATTGATGGTCCAACGAAGAATGCGGCCTTATCAGCGGCAAGAAGTTGGCAGGATTCATCAAAGTTCAGGTTGGAATAATCAATGGTGAGGTTTCCGTTCTGCATCTTTCCAGATAAGTACCCCTTCTGATACCATGACGCTGACTTCTCTACTGCTTTCTGGAAGACAGGATCAGTCCAGCTCATTTCACCAGTAACAGCTTTATAGACATTCTGGGGACCTGCAATTGCATTCATGAAAATGGTCGAGTAATTCTCATTGACAGGCTTCCATCCCTTGTTTCCGGTGACAGAAGCATAGTAACCGTGTTTGTGTGCTGCATCCATGAATGCTTCAAGTTCAGCAAGTGTGGACGGCTCTGTCTTGGGTAGTGAGGGTTCCTTACTACGGAGGTCATTCAATACCTTTTTATTATAGAATACTCCCATCGTTATGGTACCACCAGGAAGGCTGTACAATTTACCACCTACCTTACCAGCTTCATAGATGGGTTCTAGAATTCTGTCATTCCATCCATACTTTTCTGCATAGGCGGTCATATCAACCAATTTACCTGCTTGTGCATACTGACTGACAAATGCTGGTCCAGATCCATAGACAACATCGGGAGCATTGCCTCCTTCAGCTGCCAATGCTGTAGCAATGTTGTTGTCAACCGCATTGTCATAGGTGATGACCAACTCATAGGCATCCTGTGATTCGTTGTATGGCTTGATCAAGGCATCCTCGAGGGCCATACGATACTCAGGTGCTGCACCCCAGAACCACATGGTAATCTGTTCGCGCTCACTACTCTCTGCTGATCCTCCAGCAAACACGCTGGATACGGTAAAGAGCAATACCAATCCAACCAAAGCAATCTTCCTCATGTTTTTCATGGAAGTCCTCCTAGCTTTTGCAGTCCAAGACTGCATCATTTACGAATTTACTTGCACGATTGGTAAAAATCATTAATAATGAAATCAACCTATATACATGTTAACACAGCTTTATAGCTTGAAAAGAAAAAGATTATAGAAACATACAAATTTTGGAAACTTATAATATTTCTGTTTTACGAAATTTTCATTATATTTTTTTAGTTTTTTATAAATATAGATATTTATTTTTATTTTTTTGATAAATCTATGTACTCTTAGCGAGTTCTCTACTAAATAACCTGTATAGCTCGACTATACATTGAAGGATGTAACCAATATGGCACGAGAACACACACTTGACCGTATTACGATCAGAAAACGTGAAATCGATACAGCATCACCAGTCCCCATTTATCATCAAATTGCGACCGATATCAAATTACTCTTCTCAATTGAACGTTGGACGATTGGATCCAGGATCCCCTCTGAGCAAGCACTCTCTGAAGCCTATGGCGTAAGTCGGGTTACCCTTCGCCAAGCTCTCTCCGAACTGGAAAAAGAAGGTTTTATCAAAAAGATTAACGGAGTCGGTTCAGTCCTTTCCGCATCACCTATTCCCGTGGCCCAAACACTGAACCTTCCAGGAATCTCAGAAAGTAGAGACCCAGATAATCCACGCAGTAATTTCAATGCGAAAGTACTCGACCTACAGATGACAGGACCGTCAAAACCTATCAATGAATATCTTGGGTTGAATGATCGACAAAGCTTGATTTATGTACGGAGACTCTTTCTACGTGATGATAAGCCGGTTGCAATCAATATGTCCTGGCTTAACCCTCAAATGGTTCCTGGAATACTTGAAAAAGGCATGGTGGACAACAGCATGACAAAAACACTTCGCTCTTATGGGTTGAGAGCACATTCAATCTCAAACACCATAGAACCTATCCACTGCACACAAGCAGAGATGAAACTCTTGGAGATTGGGTACAATGTACCGATTCTCATGGTCTCTTCCCTCTCCTACATAGACTCTGAGGAACCTTTGGAGTTCTCCAAAACCATCTGGAGAGGAGACCGGATAAAGTTCAAGGTAAATGTAAATCGAGAGGATAGTCCTCTCACCAAGTAATATCAGTTCTGCAGAGCGCTTTCATCCACCTGGGCATCAACGGCTGCCCTGCTGATGGATTCAATTCCGTTCAGGCAACCTGCCTTGGTGGTATACCCGTCCTCAGCCATAGCGACATTCAAGCCGTTTGAAGCCAAGAGCCGGTATCGATATTTCCCAGCGCTGTCAAAATACACCTCATACTTAGGGTATTTTAGCGAAGGACCTGGTTTTTGCAACGTCTGGTCCTCTATCGGGGAGAGGGCATTCTTCTTGATTGTCTCCACACCTTCCCTGCAAGTAGCAAGACTTGAGTAGTTCTTGCTGGTAAGGACCGTCTGATAGTTTGCAGCTTGAAGGCTGAACCGATAAAACCCCTTTGGGGTCTTGGTAATAATGAATCTTCCTGACATAGACCACTCCTTCTTTGGTGTTATGTTCAGTATAGGAATGAGGCTGAATAAAAAGCAAGAAGCAGACAATGGTTCCCATACATAGCCTTGACCAACACCAATTCAACGCCTACTATGCTAATTGCTGGATCTGGAAAAACGGAACGGGGTGTGATTCCCCGGCGGTCCCGCCACTGTAATCGATGATGAAAGCAGACGATGCCATTGTCCCTTTGAGGACGAGAAGGCCTGTCAGTAAGAAGAGTCGTAAGCCAGGAGACGTTTCCAGAAAACAATTCTTCGTGGAGAAAGAAACAGCAAACAGTAAGTTTCTACCTTCTGGGTATCGCTTGCTCCCGTGCATATACTATTTCCACGCAGAAAAACCAGACATCACTCTCTGGAGGCTCTTCATGCAGAAGCGCGGAATCTTCTCTCTGGTCCTGTTGCTCACCTTCTCTATGCTCTTTGCGACACAGGATGCCATTGACCTCGGAACAGCATATGAACTCGTCATTGCTGAAACACCACTTTCCGAAGCTGAAACCAATACAGCTTCGTCTGTTTCGATTATCACGCAAGAACAAATCTCGGCATACAACGCACAGACAACTGCTGAATTGGTAGGAAAGGCTATAGGAACTTCCTTCAACTCTGTTGGAAGTCTAGGTTCGCTTCAAACCGTTGTTATCCGTGGGGCAACTTCTTCCAAAAACCTCATCTATCTTGATGGAGTGCTTCTCTCCTCTGCCCATGACGGGACAGTGGACCTATCCATCATTCCCATTGACATCATTGAACGGATCGAAATTGTCAAAAGTGGACCTGGCAACTTAGGCAGGACCAATGCAATCGGGGGAATGGTCAATATCATAACGAAGAGAGGACAGCAAAGTGAAACACCATTCTCACTCTCCTTTGAAAACGGGTCCTTTCTTCCTCTCACCCACGGTACAGATGAACGGAATTGGCTCTCTTTGGTAGATAGTCAGAAACTCAACCTTACCTATACGAACAATGGTCTTGTTGCAACCGTAGGGGGACTTGCGGCCCAGAATAGCTACACCTATCAGGACGGTAGCGATACTCGTAAGCTTAGGGAGAATGCAGAAGTATTTGAGTGGCATGGAGCTGTAAACTTCGATACAAACATTTCAGAAAACCTACAGTTTACTACCCAGAACTTGGTCAACTACAAGAACCTTGGTGTTCCCGGCGGACTATCCTTCGGCCTTACTCCGGAGGACTACCAAAAGGATCTGTTTGTTTCTACCACCAATGCCATGGAGATAGAAAATGCAAGCGAATTGCTTGAAACCATCGCTGCCCGACTGCATTACGGCTATGGACAGACGTTCTATCATGACGACGACTATCAGGACAGTACACACAACAAACACACAGCATCAGCACAGCTGGGAGCGACGTGGGGACTGGGACAATCGTATGCTCTGACCACCGATTTTCTTTACAATCTTGACTATGTTGACAGTACTGATGTCGGTGAAAACAGCCGACAGACCATTTCGACAGCTGCTCATGGAAGTCTCTACTTTAAGGATGGCAGTATCTCAATCCATCCCAGTGTGAATGTCGCCTATCTCAGTGACCTGGAAACATTCTCTCCCAATGCTTCAATAGGCGCCATCCTCTCTCTTGCAAAGAGCTCAGAACTGACTGCCACTCTCAGTTATGCTGAGAATGTACCTACATTCTCGCAACTCTACTGGCCCTTTATGGGAAATCCCAACCTGAAGACAGAGAAAGGTCTGAATGGGGAATTTGGTATATCATCAACCAATGGATCAATCACCTATGAGGGTACATTGTTTGGCAGAAATATCTATAATGACATCGCCTACGATGCATCATGGACTCCACAGAACATTGCTCACAGCTTCTACCTTGGCACTGAACAATCAGTGGAGCTTGAACTTGCAGAACAAATCACCTTACAAGCAAGCTATCTCTACAACAAGAGTTATGATCTCTCAAGTGGAAACACTTTTGCTGATGATGTGGAAGTTTCCAATGTCCGTAAGCATACAGTCAAGACTGCTTTGTTCTTCTCCCAGGATCAATTTGAAGGCAGCGTAAGTGCAGAATACCTGGGAAGCACCAGTTCGCTCGAGCAGGCTTTCCTGATCAATCTGAGTGCAAGCATCCAAGCAACCGATGCTCTGAAGGCATATGTTGCTGTGGACAACCTACTGAACACAGAGTACGAACTTACTAGTGGTTATCCCATGCCAGGAACAAAGATCAGAATTGGAGGAACCGTACGGTTTTAACCTATGGAAATAACCAATCTGATTCTGATCATGAAAAAGGGCGGAGCGGTCATGTGGCCGCTCTATGCCCTGCTGGTTCTCTCGTTGGTACTTAGTATTGAACGAGGAATTACCCTGTTCCTTATCTGGAAAAACCACTCGAGAATGTATAAGCGAGAATTTGAACCTGTACTCTCTATTCTGGATCTTATTGCCATGATCGCTCCGGTCATTGGATTCCTGGGGACCGTAACAGGCATGATCAATGCATTCAGATCGGTGGCTGAGGCATCTTCAGTACAACTTCAAATCATTGCCTCAGGGCTGTATGAAGCTCTCTATACAACGGCATTTGGCTTGATAATCTCCATTTTAGCTACAATCAGCAGTTTCATACTTGAGACTGTAAGTACAATGTTATGCGAAACCGAAGAAACCTAGGGCAACCAAGTGACATTGCCTTTCTCCTGATCATCTTCTTCCTGCTTCTCTCAGGTATCGCTTCTTCGGGGAGTATACCCATCTCACTTGAGAGTACAGTACCTACCGAAAATCCTGGAACAGCATTCACCACTCTCACCATTCTGAAGGATGGATCGATACTTCTAGGTAATGAAACGCTAGAATTACAATCTATTGCTAAGCTCATCGCATCAGCCAAACATGTTTCCATCATAGTAGAAAGAAACACTTCCTGGCAGCATGTAGTTTCCCTCCTTTCTATTATTGAGCAGCAGAGCACGGCATCCTTCTCCCTGGAGCTTTCCGATGAATAAAAAGTACCGGAATGGTCCCAGTTCCACAATTACTGACATTGCTTTCCTCTTGCTCTTGTTCTTTCTCATCCTTGCCATCAGCACACAACAGACACCCGTTCCACTGGAAGCAGCCTCCACAAACGCAGAGATTCTGGAAGATACAAACATTGCAACAATTGTTGTTTCTCATACTGGAGAACTCTTCATGGATGGCACTCCCACTACCCTTGAATCTATCCCAAACAAAATTGAATATGCATTACTTGCAGACAGAAACACTCCTTATGAAATCATCCATCCGATCATCACGTTTTTGAAAGGACGTGGTGTTGGTACGCTATATTGTCTTGTGGAGGACCAGCCATGACACCGAGGCAAAGAGTATTCCTTATTGTTGTCTTGGTATTTCTCTCAATACTGATCCTGTTTATCCCGTTGAAAAGAGATGAAGGAGAAGTAGTCGAAACAGAGAAAGAAATGACTCCAATAGCCATGCTCTCAATGGATCGATTACTGGCCTCTCCTCGTATACCTGTGGAGACAGTGAAAGAATCAAACGCACTTGACGAAGAGCCTATTTCTGCTTCAGCACCTACGTTACCTGTTTCTGCCAAAGAAAAAACAGAGAAAAAAGAAGAAACAAGTCAAAGGCCAGAGCAAAACACTCCGCCATACGATACCCTCGAGGAAGAGGAACAGGAAAACCCAGGAGAGGATGGATATTATTACACGATTGACATGGTAACAACCCGTCCCCAGTTCGATCTTTCCCTACTCGCCTCGAGTATTGTGTACCCTACGCTTGCAAGACGGCAGGGAAAGGAAGGAACGGTGCTCTTGCGATTGTTCATTGACGAAGAGGGAAAGATTGAGCAGATCATCATAGAGGAAGACCCTGGCTATGGTTTTGCGGAGGCAGCCATTGAGGCGTTTGGTACACTCCGAGTCAATCCAGCCATCCTTGGCACGTCGCCCGTACCTGTCACCCTCCTCTACCCGATACGTTTTTCTTTACATAACGAGTAACTACTCAGTGCAAACCGCACAGTCAATGCTCAACAAGGTCTGTAGTTCATACAGGGGACGATCCCTGATGTACTCATCTTTCGTTGCACCGTTTGAAGAAGAAAGTATGGTCCCTTCTCGATCAAGCAGGAGAAAACCAGGGACATAGAACTTCTCTTCCCCGAGCAAATCCATCACGGCGCTGGCTTCTCTCTCAGAGAAAGGGATGTAAGGAAATAGATACGATCCTTGGTCCAGAAAGGCATGCAGGTTCTCATTCGACTGGTCATTGACGTGGCCGGCAAAGATGATTTCCAGTTTGTCACCATACATCCGTTTATACAGGGAATATTGCTCTTTCAGCTCTTCTGCATACTCAACACAATACGGACACCAATCGGCGGCATAGTAGACAAGCAGGTAATCAGCATTCACCACGACAGGATCGCCCCGCCGGTCATGGACACTCTTTACAATCTTTTCATAGGAGTTCATGGGTTCACTGGGTATCGTCTTACAACCAGAGAGCAACAAAAGTCCAAGCAGGATTACGGTAAGCATACGTTTCATGGTAATAATTTCCTTTATTCACAGAACTGAAATCTATTGTAACTGAAGCACGGGTGAAAGAAAACCAAAAATAATCATGAACCATTAATTGGTAACTACACAGCACTGGCAAATACACATCAATTCATCATACACCATGGGGGTATGAAATATTCGAACAGCATCAAAACGCACTTGAAGGCTCTTATGAAGGTATTTATTCGTATGTTCCCTACTTGACATTATACCCTACGGGGGTATATAAGTTAATTATGATACAGGAAATCAAGACAAAGCTCGATCCACGGCTTGCGAGGATCGAGGGACAGGTAAAAGGGATTCGGAACATGGTACAGGAAGATAGATACTGTGTTGATATTCTGCTGCAGCTTTCAGCGGTGATCTCAGCATTGAAGAAAGTTGAGGACATGGTGATGGAGAATCACTTGAACACCTGTGTTGCGGATGCTATGAGAAGCAACGACGATGCTGAACAGAAGCAGAAAGTGGCTGAGTTAATGGATGTGATCGCAAAGTTTCGCAGGCAATAAAAAAGCAAGCAATCAATTCGACTGCTTGCCTATGGGCGATGCCAGGATTGAACTGGCGACTTCCACGATGTCAACGTGGCACTCTCCCGCTGAGTTAACCGCCCGTGTAAGTACAAGAGGGATAGTAGCGGAAAAACCGTGGTCTGTCTAGTGGTAAAAAGAAAAAATCCCCCTCCAGAGGGGATGATAGGAGTATAGATTCATGAAAACAATCATTCTAACCAAGGGAATGCACTGCAATGGATGTGAGACCAGAATGGTGAACGCACTAGAGCAGATAGAAGATATTAAATCTGCCAAGGCCGACGCAAAGAGTGGCAAGGTAGTAATCAAACATAAGAGCGAAGAGACCCTTAATGAAGCAAAGAGCTTGATCGGTGAAATAGGCTTCGAGGTGGTGGAGTCATGAAGAAAGAGATACAGGTAGGAATCGGTGGGATGACCTGCGCTTCCTGCTCCTCTGCTGTTGAGCGAACACTCAACAAGCTGGACGGAGTGGAAAAAGCCCAGGTAAATCTTGCCACCGAGACCGCCACCATCTCCTTCGATGAGGATTCACTTGGACTCGAAGGGATCAAGAAGGCGGTCTCCAGGATCGGCTATTCGGTAGTCGATAAACTCGATGCAAAAGAAAAGGATCTAGAGAAGCAGAAAGAGCTGAAGGCTCTGGGTAAGCGCCTCACTGTCTCTGCGGTGCTTAGCGTCTTCCTGATGGTCATCGCCATGGGTCCGATGCTCGGTCTCACACTCCCCTTCTCCCCGCTTACCAATGCCCTGCTCCAGATGGTTCTGGCTCTTGGCACCATGATAGCCGGCTCAGCGTTCTTCACCAAGGGTTTCTCAACGCTAGTGAAACGCGAACCAAATATGGATAGCCTGGTAGCCCTCGGGACCTCAGCGAGCTTCCTCTACAGCCTCTGGGGGGTCTCTGAGATATTCATGGGGAACCATATGGCTGCCCATAATCATCTCTACTTTGAGGGAGTTGGTGTGATCATTACTTTGGTGATGCTTGGTCGCTACCTTGAGCATCGCAGCAAAGGAAAGACCGGAGAAGCCATCAGGAAACTGATGGAGCTTGCTCCCTCCACGGCTACGGTCTTGCGAGAGGGAAAACAGGTTATCATCAGTGCAGATGAAGTGCAGATTGACGACATTATCATGGTTAAACCAGGAGAAAAACTCCCGGTTGATGGGGTGGTTCTCTCAGGCAGTTCATCCATAGATGAATCTCTCTTGACTGGTGAGAGTCTTCCCGTGGAAAAGAACCTAGGCAGTGAGGTGTATGCAGCTACACTGAATACAACAGGCACGCTCCAGTACCGAGCAACAAAGGTTGGCGCCGATACTGCACTCGCTGCCATTATCACCTTGGTACAAGATGCCCAGGGGTCAAAGGCACCAATTGCTCGTGTTGCCGACAAGATATCTGGTATATTCGTCCCGATCGTCATGGGCATCTCGGTAGTTACCTTCCTCGCATGGATGCTCGCAGGCACTCCATTCGACATTGCCATCATGCGCGCGGTAAGTGTGTTGGTAATTGCCTGTCCCTGTAGTCTTGGACTCGCTACCCCAATCGCCATCATGGTCTCAACAGGAAAGGGGGCAAAACTGGGAATACTGTTCCGTCATGCTGCAGCTATTGAACAGCTCAAGGATGTGCAGACGGTGATTTTCGACAAGACCGGTACATTGACCGAGGGCAAGCCCAAGGTAACTGATGTACTGGGAGATAATCCTGATCTTCTTATGCAGCTGGCTGCCAGTGTTGAGAGCAGCAGCGAACACCCACTCTCTCATGCTGTGGTTGAAGCAGCGAAGGAGAAAAAGACTGCACTCCTGGAAACCCAGGACTTCAAGGCCTTGGTAGGCAGTGGAATCCAGGGAACCATTGAGGGAAAAATCATTCGGATCGGAAATGTTGCACTCATGAAGGAGAACAAGATTACCATTACCGATGAGGTAGAAGCACAACTTGCCAAGCTGAGCGACCAGGGTAAGACTCCTCTTCTAGTGGCTAAGGATACTGACATGGTGGGCATCATTGCTGTAGCCGATACCCTGAGACCAGAGACCACAGAAGCAGTAAAAACCTTACGTGAAGCAGGATTGAAGACGATCATGCTGACCGGAGACAATGAACGTACAGCAAAGGCAATTGCAAAGCTTGCTGGTGTGGACTCCTATAAGGCTGAGCAGCTTCCACAGCAGAAAGAGGAGGCTATCACCGAGCTTGCAAGCAAAGGCAAGGTAGCAATGGTAGGGGATGGCATCAATGACGCCCCTGCCCTTGCAAAGGCTGATGTAGGTATTGCTGTTGGTAGTGCGACCGATGTTGCCAGGGAGACTGCTGATTTGGTGCTGGTGAGGAACAACCTGAAGGATGTTACCAAGTCGTTCCAGCTCTCACGGGCAACGATGAGGAATATCCACCAGAACCTGTTCTGGGCGTTCTTCTACAACACCCTCGGCATTCCTCTTGCAGCAGGTGTTCTTACCATCTTTGGAGGCCCTGGACTCAGCCCGATGTTTGCTGCATTTGCCATGTCGATGTCCAGTGTCTGTGTAGTGTTGAATGCATTGAGGTTGAATAGGTTTAAGTAAAGAATAGCTAGGCCCCCACAGGAGTGAAAACTCCTGTGGGGGCTATTTATGGCCCAAAACACAATGCAACACTAGAGCAACTCCTCCAACTTCTTTTTTTCTTGCCCCTTATTATCACCTAGAGATCTTTCAACCTTCTTCTCCCATGTCTTTTCAACAGCAGAGAGAAAAAATGTGTACAGGGGTTCAAGGTCTTCCTGTCTGTCATAAGAACGTAGCCCCTCGAAGTATAGTGATCGATCCTCTTCGTACACAATGAGTGGAGGATGATCATTGCTCATGAGAAAATAGTTAAGCAGTGTTCGTCCCACCCGTCCGTTCCCATCTGCAAAAGGATGGATGTATTCAAAACGTGCATGAAAGTAGGTTGCGGCTTTGAGAAGCGTTTCTGGCGATAGCTCTTTTCTCTCTGACAGATCTCGCATTTCTGAAAGTAGCAGAGCAATATCATGTGGAACATTCTCTGGTGATGAACCCACTTCAAGCAATCCTGTAACGTAGTCATGTTTCTTGAACTCACCTGGGCGTTCTTCTTTTTCTAGATAACGTCTCTCATCATACGTTCCAGCCGTAAGAATTGCATGAACGTCCTTAACCAGATCAACGGTAAGAGGTTCTTTTGCAATAATCCTAGGCAAGAGAAATTCATAGCAGGTCTTTTGGTTCTGCTGTTCAAAAAGGGTGCGAGGGTCGCCTGTAAAAGCGCTAACTGTGTTGTTATGGAATATTTCATGAGTATCATTAAACGATATGGCATCATTCTCAATCTTTGCAGAGTGATAAGCAAACAAAATCCTAAAGTTATCAAGGTGCTGGTTCAAAGATGCTGGGGTTTGTATTGTAAAGCTTTTCCAGAGAAAAACTGCTTTATGATAGATGCTTTCAGATTGCATGCGACAGACTCCTTATATTGTTCCAGTATATCATATGCAGAGAGTATCTATGAGTGGATGTCTAATACAATCAAACAGCATCTGAAACATACCAGTAAGCCATGGCAGAACCCAACGAATAATACACGAGAGAAACCTTTGGATATATTCAAAGGGTTTTTCTTCTATTCCTAGGGTCATCATCTTGTGTCATACCCATCCTATTTTATACTGATAGTAGATTCTGTCTGAAGGAGACCTAGATGAAAAAGCTTAGTATTCTCGTGCTGTTGGTCATTGGGCTATTGGTATTTGTTGGGTGTGATGGGGAGATTGGAGGAAATACTACTCTTGATTGGACAACGGTAGCAACGGAATGGACTAATGACGATGGTGATCATTTGAGCTACGTTACTCAAGATGGAGATACTTGGATTGACCTAGCTTGGTATAATACGCCGGGAGATGAAAACACCTATGTGATGTGTTTTATTGAAAACTTTACTGTTGAAGATAGCGTTCTAACGGGAGTGTATGACTATGATGAAGATGAAGAAGATATCTGGTTTGATATCGTCATCACCTTCACATACACAGAAAGTACTGAGACCCTATCCTTAACTTGCTCAGGAGAGGGTGTCCTTGATGGAAAATCCTTTAGCTTCACTCCTGACGCAAGCTAGATATAACTTCTTTATCCTGCCTTCTCTATTCGATAAACTGTATAACATTATGAAAAATCTTCAAGAATCTTTAAAGGATACTTGAAGATTTTTTGTTCTCTTTGAATACCATGGATCACTACAAATACACTTTGAAAATTCTGGCAAGATTCTTTGAAATTTCTGTTTAAGGAATGTGAAGAATTTTCTCTCTGTGTGAAAATAATGTGAATCTGTAAAGATATTTGAAGATGACTCAAACTTGACGATTTCTGGTTCTGTTTTTATTCCTCCCATTAGATCTTTCTAATAATGCGGAGGAAAATGTATCATGAAACAGAACAATCGGATGTTTGGTTTGCTACTTATCTTCATGGTTGCAGTCATGCCACTCTTTGCTGACTACGAAGGGCTTTCAATCTCTACCAACTACCCTTCCCTGAATGTCAGCTCCTCTGACATGATCACCTTCGACCTTAAGGTGAAGAACTACAACCTTGCTCCACAGCGGGTCAATCTCACATTGACTGGGTTACCCAGAGGATGGGAATACCAATTTGTTGGTGGAGGTGGTCTGGTAAATGCAGTCTTTGCTGAACCTGATTCAACCTCCAATGTGCAACTTTGGGTAATTCCTGAGGCTACAGGGAGAGAGGCCACCAATACATTCTCGGTACACGCAGAAGGAGAAGAGGATGCTTCCTTCACATTGCCACTCACCATTACCATGGGAAAAGAACTACCACAGAGACTCGCACTCGATACGGAACTACCAGTTATCAAGGGAGACCCCTCTTCTGATTTCACATTCAACGTCACACTCAGGAACAACAGTGCAGCGGAGACACTTATTGACCTCTATGCCGATGTGCCCCAGGGATTTTATGCGTCGTTCAAGGAGCAGTATGGGTCGAAGTCAGTCAACACTCTCTCCCTGAATGCGGGATCGTCAAAAACCATTCAGGTAACGGTATCCCCCTCCTCCGGTGTTGCTGAGGGCAGCTATCCTATTACAGTAATCGCACGATCCTCTGGAGCTGAGGCTTCGGTACCGGTCACCCTTGAAGTACAAGGCCAGGCAAAACTCAGTCTTACAGGACAGGGAGGCCTGCTCAGTGCCAGCGCTGTTGCAGGGAAAGAGAAGGTGATTGACTTGGAGCTGGAGAATACGGGGAGTGCTGAGGCAAAGCATGTTGAACTCTCTTCCTATACACCCTCCAACTGGACAGTCTCCTATGATCCCTCTGTGGTGGAATCTCTGCCTGCCGGAGAGAAAGTTACGGTGAAAGCAACCGTAAAACCGTCTGGAGAGGCACTTACTGGAGACTACAGTCTCACCCTCAAGGCAAACAGTGAGAATGCCGGCAATATCTCAGAAAAATTCAGGATCACGGTTCGAACTTCTTCTCTCTGGGGCATTATATCAGTAGGTATCATAGCTGCCGCCGCAGTTCTGTTGGTATTTGCAGTGAAGAAGTTCGGACGTCGATAACAGGAGGTAATACAATGGGCAACGAAATTGTATTGAACGTTTCCCATCTGTCAAAGCAGTACCGCAAGGGAGTTAAAGCAGTGGATGATATCTCCTTTTCCCTCAAGGAAGGAGAGATCTTTGGGCTGCTTGGGCCCAATGGCTCAGGAAAGACCACGACCATCCTTATGCTGCTGGGACTCCTGGAGAGTACGGAAGGATCTGTGGAAGTGCTGGGTTACAATCCATTTCGCACACCGTTGGCAGTAAAAAGACAGGTGGGCTACATGCCTGACACCATAGGCTTCTATGAGTACATGACAGCTTATGAGAACCTCGATTATACAGCCAGGTTCCTTGGTCTGGATGCAGATGAGAGGGAAAGACGCATCAAGGCATCAATTGCCAAGATGCGATTGACTGATCGTATGCATGACAAGGTCAAGACATACTCGCATGGCATGAAACGTAGACTGGGACTAGCAGAATTACTGGTCAAGGAACCAAGGATCGCCATCCTGGATGAGCCTACCCAAGGACTCGATCCCCAATCCATTCGTGAATTCCTCTCCCTGATCGCTTCCCTTCGTGACAGCGAAGGGATGACCTTCCTTCTCTCCAGCCATCAGCTGGATGAGGTACAGTCCGTCTGTGACAGGGTCGGACTCTTCTCAGAAGGGAAGTTGATCAGCTTTGGTTCCGTGGATTCACTGGGAGAGGAGCACTTCGGCAAGGAGGTCCTTATAGACTTGCAGGCAGAGGGCAAGGAAAACCTGGAACTCCTTCTGAAGAAACAGAAAGGAGTGATAGCTGTGAACAAACAAGGTGAAAACCACTATCTGGTCACAGCAAGTGAAGATATCAGGCAAAACCTTGCCCAGCTGGTATTCAGTACAGGGTGCAATCTTACATCGCTTGAATTAAAGAAGCACTCACTGAATGAGATTTATCAGTTGGCATACAAGGAGGCGAGCAATGAATAAACGTGAGGGTTCTGCATTGGCTGGCTTGAAAGTGATCTGGCTGAAAGAGATGCAGGATTATGCAGGAAATATCAGGATGATCATCCTGATGCTCCTGATCATCCTCACAGCAGGAGCCAGCATGTATGTTGCAGCCCAGACACTTCGTTCTTTTGTCGGAGAGGACTCATTCATGCTGCTCAATCTCTTCACGATCAGCCAAGACCCCATCCCATCCTTTCTCTCTTTCATCTCCTTTCTGGTTCCTCTTACCGGTATCGCCCTGGGGTTTGATGCGATCAACTCAGAGTATCAGAACAGGACACTGGGAAGAGTACTTTCACAGCCGATCTATCGGGATGTACTGCTCTTTGGTAAAGCTTTGGGAGCAGTAAGCGCCATGGCGATTGTATTACTAGCGCTCTGGCTGTTGGTCATCGGATGCGCGATGTTGTTCCTCGGAGTACCACCTTCTGGAGAACAGATTGCAAGGGCTTTTGCCTTTTATGTAATCACCCTGCTCTACGCACTGCTTTGGTATTTGGTTGGTATGATGTTCTCCATCATGTTCCGCCAGAGTGCTGTATCAGCATTGGTATCTATCGCATTATGGCTCTTCTTCATGATCTTCTGGCCCATGATCTCCCAGCTCCTTGCCTATGCACTTGGAGGAGGAGACAGCTTCCAGAGTGCAAAACTGGAAGTGATGCTCGGAAGAGTTTCACCCTACAGACTCCATACAGAGTCGGCATTGGCAATTCTGAATCCATCAACCAGATCCTTGGGGGTTGTTCTCTTCAGCCAATTGCAGGGGGCTATCATGGGCAGTGCCCTACCCTTTGGCCAGAGCATGCTACTCATATGGCCACACGTTACAGCCTTCCTGGCTACAATCATCCTGTTGTTTGTGGTGGCATATGTACTATTTCAGCGGAAAGAGATCAGGATGTAAGGCATATGAGCCCCCAAGAGGGGCTCTCTTCTTCCAGTGTACAAACCTAAGCACCATAACTGAAAAACAAGAATTGAATACCAAGTTACTTATATACATAAATTATAGCGCATATAAGGACACCCAAGAAAATACTCAAACTTTGGCTCCTCCTAAAGTGGGAACATTAAAATACTCTCTAAAACGATCGGCAGGGCCTGATTCGGACATCTCCAGTGCGACTTGCTAGCGATTTTGTATTTCCATAGAAACCATGTTCCCAAGCGAATATACTCCCATCGGGATGTTCAGATGAACTCCAATAACTTCCTTCCATTTCACCGATATCCTGTGTATATAGGTTTTCATACATTTTCTGTAGCTCGTCCTTGCTTGGTAGGAACCAATCAGTCATTCCGTTATAGATGAGATCATCGCATAGTTTTGCTGCATACTCATCAGTCGTTTCCGTTTCATTCAGCCACCTATAGGCTTGGACTCCCATTACTCCTACCAACGAAGTTGTATTAGCTTGACCCGTCCCGATAGCGGTTTTTGTGCAGGTGGCTCCGTTATAAATGGTTGAGTTGTTGACATACAGATTCGCACCTTCATCACTCAACCTAAACAGCCCAAAGAGGTACCCTGCACTACTTTCATAATAGCCTTCTTCATTTTTTTCAACGGTAACACTACCTTCAATCAACCTCAGGTCATTTGGAGCCGCCTCCAAATACGTCCAGGAAAATTCATCCGATTCATCAAAATAGAAAACATATCCACCATGAGAAGTCTTATCTCCTACTACATAATCTCGCCAACAAGCATACAAGGTGTGATCTTCAGCATCAGCTACTCTTGTTGAAAGACCGCTAACCTTTTCTCCCCCACCAAATCTTTCCGTATACCACCCAACAAATATGGCATCTTCCCTTTGGGTACCAGGAAGTGCTGGATAGAGTGCATCGAACGTGACATTAAATGCTTTTGGATTCGGTTCATCTCCACCATCTGCATCCAATATAACGGTATACGTGTTTGGATTCCATAATGCGTACAAATTTACATCAGCCTTTGGCATCGTGAACTCTTCATTCCATGCATAGCTTGTTCCTGCACCGTTAGCGAGGGTGTTCCATGTATCAAAAGTATACCCTACCCTTTGCAGATTTCCAACATTGTTTAGTACCGCAACCTTATCACCAGCGGCATATATTTGCCCATCGATAGGAACAGCTCCACTCGTATGGTCAGTACTGAAGTATGTAATTATAAAATTATTTCGGGCATAGAAAATACGCAATATGAGTGATCCGTCTACAAGCACGACTCCTTGATACACGCTTTCATCATGGTCTTCTAATTCCAAATACCCCTCATACGCTTTCGGCTCAGCATACACAGTAGTACCCGCTATGCCAGACATTGTATCGGTTTCAGCAAGGTCGAAAGATCCATCTGCTTGTTCTTTGTAGTGACGTACATGATAGGTAGTATCATAAAATGTATTCCACACCGCATAGAGATCCACATCACTCTCATCAATTTGAAAAGTCTGATCTTCTGTATAGGGGAGCCCTTTACCATCCGGCCTCGTATCCCACCTTACAAACATATCGCCACTTATCGCTAAATTTCCACTATTTCCTTTTACTGTTACAATGTCATTTTTCTGGTACAGGGCAGTATCTACAGGCACCGTTCCACTGGTAGCTCCATTGGGATGATACGTTACCGAGTAGCAGGTACCAGTGTAGGTTCCTGTGATCACAAGGGAATCCAAGAGACCTTCTTTGTAGGCGATTGCCTTAATTGTAGTTGTGTTTGTGATGTGAAGGGGTGCCGTATAGAGTGTTCCTATAGTCGAACTCGGGATATTGCCGTCAATCGTATAGCGAATCACTGCCCCTTCGGTCGGGCACGTGACTGCCACATCAATCGAATCCCTGAATGTCCCGGAACCAGGCGTTAGCTGTGGTTCTGCAACTTGCAATAAGTCCTCACCGACTACAGGGCAGGAAACTACACAGAGTAGCACTATAGAAAGTGCCGATATGGCCATACTCGTACATAGTATTTTTTTTGTTTTCATCATTACCTCCCCACCACACCTTGGGTTAACACAGGGGATTACAATTGATGACCAATTACGGTCTAATCCTGATTGAAACATCTGTCAAGATAGGACTCACCATGTGACAAGTTTTTTTGAGTCCGTACTAACCAAAGGCTCAAATGTTGTATAAAAATAGAGTTATAGTCCTAGCAAACCATCGAAATACAAGTGTTACAAATTGCATAGAACCCGAGCCACATAAATTGGCGGGATGGAACCTTTTTCGTAGCTTAATAAGCTCCAAGCTAAGCAAAGATATTCCAAGACATGTGAAATTCGAACTAAATATGTATAGAAAGTGGTATAGCTTAATGGAAGAATAGGTTTTTTTTGTGTTTTTGCTCAGTATTTTTCTAACTCAGCTTGGATCTCCATGTGCTGTTCCAGCGGAAAGAGATCAGGATGTAATACACTAGGGGAGTCTTCATCGTAAGGCTCCCCTCTTGCGGACATAAATCAATGCATTATACTACATATATACATATATGTATGGTCTTTTTCTCACTGGCGGCGTGTAATCGAAAATAAAGGAGTTAGGGAACTATTAAACAGAAATAGACAAATTGCCAATTATATTCAGGTTTTTGCAGCATGTATCGGCAAGTCATCAGACCTCCCTAGTAGGTATGTTTCTGGAGCTTCCCATGAATAAACGAATAACTTTTGCTATTGTTGTCCTTGCTTTGCTTCTCGTATTTGGTTGTGACCCTTCAAGTAATTCTACTACAAATGCTCCTGTATCCCTGCTTGCGATCAAGGGAGGTTGGGATTTTGCAGACCAAGGGGGAATGACCAACATTGCAGTAGGAATATTTCCTGATGAATCAGATACAACTGGAAACACCGGATCAGCTGATATCGATTGGCATCAAGGAAACCTCTCTTTCTCCTGTAATGGAAACGGGGGATCATATTCTGAAGGGGTTCTTGCAGGAACCTATAACAAATACAGCCAAGATCTCACAGACAGCAGTATTACCGATACACAAAGTGATTTACCCATCCAAATTACATTCACGCTCGATGAGAACAACAAGCTAAGTTTTACTTGTAGTGGTGATGGACCTCTTGACGGAAAGTCGTTCCTGAACGGGGAGAAGATTCCATAAAAAATCGCAATAGCCATTCGAATATTTGCTACACACCAAAGATTAGGTATATAGCCTCTCTGACTTTCTACACCACTTGATTGTGATGTTCCTTTGTTGTTTGTAACATGGTATTTTTCAATGCTATATCATTTTATCCATTTCTTCCCTTGATTAATCACTATTAGCCACTACACTAAATATGTATGAAAATTTCTGCAACGTATGTTCGCAGCCCTTAGGAGGAAGTATGGCTCGTAGGAATCTATCACTGGTCGTTCTATTCGTTTCACTCCTGTTTATCTTAATCGGATGTGAAGAGGCAAACCTTTCAGGAGCAGGAGGGTCTTCAGAAGCACTGGATCAAGCTCATGGGTCGTGGGAGTTTGACGATGGCACATCTGTAGTAGTGGCTGTTGATCCTGATGGAGAGACCAACTCCAGAGATTTTTACGTGGATCTGGAGAGAGAAACGACCATCTATCATATTGAGGGCTCAGGGACCTTGGAGGGGAACACGATCACAGGGACCTATACGTATACAACTACAGAGAGGAATTTGGGTAGTCTGAGAGAAACAAGCACAGACTCATTGAATATTTCAATTACCCTGGAACAAGATGGTGATACCGTAACAGTTTCCTGCACTGGAGAAGGTCCTCTTTCTGATGAAACATTCCAAGGGGGCTCAGAACCTACGTACACATCAGCAGACCTTTATGGGGACTGGTTGTTTCCTGATGGGACGATATTCTCTGTGGGAACCTATGATGATGGCAGTGAAAACAATGCCACCATACATATTGTTCCTGGAGGAAATTGGGATGATGGATATACAGGACTGGGTGTGTTGAATGAAGAGACATATACAGGAACGTACTATCATACTTCAACTGATAGTTCAGGCTCCAATATCACAATTCACTACTCTTTCTCTGGTAGCTGGTTAACTATTGGTGCAGATGCATCATCAGGTCCTTTTGCCACCAACCCTGAGTATGATCAAGGGATAAAAACCAGAGATGAATAATTGAGATATCTGTGATGTATCAATCACTCATTTAGATCATGAAAATAATGCCCTTACACACCAACTGCACCGTTTCCCGGTGCAGTTGACTTAATGAGTAGTATTTCAACGATTGAGAGAATTCATGAGAAGGCTTTATCGCAGATCCTTCTTTATGATATCAAACTCTTCCTTTGTCAGCTCTCCCTTTGCATATCGTTCTTCTACTATGCGAAGTGCGTCTAATGAAGCATTTTTCTTCTTTGAGGTTCTGACAATTGCAATGATGGATAGGGTCAAGGCTGCGATTACTGCAAGGACAAACAATCCCATGATCCACATACCACCACCATGATACATTCCATAGCCGAAGCTATGATGACCAAATCTTCCTGCGTCCCAAATTAATGAACTATACATACACATCCCTCCTAATAACCAAGATCTTTGCGTAATTCCAAATAGGTTTCCCTATCAATTTCACCTTTTGCGTATCGGCGATTTACTACATCCAATGCTGATGGCTCATGGGTTCTCATCCCTGATTTATCAGACCTAACCATGAAGTAAATAAATACTCCTACCAGAATTAGTAATACTAGCATCATTTGTACTCCTATACCCCCATAGGGTATATACGCAGTATCATCACATAGCATCCATTCGTCAATGGCGTTACCCATCAAAACACTAGGAGTTCACATAACTTCATGGTTCTTCACATTCATCAGAGTCTCCAGAAGATAGCTACAGTATGTAGACAAGCCGCATATGTACCATCAGAACTTGCTCCTACGATACTGATACTGCAATATTCCCAACGCTTTTTCATTTTTCCTTCTCTGCCCCATCACCTCTTCCCAGCTGAGCGCTTCTCTCCTCAGCGTCAGGTAGTTCTCATATCTGTCACGACCCAACTCCCCGGATTGCAGTGCTGTTTGCACTGCACAATCTGGCTCAGAAGTATGGCTACAATCATAAAACCGACAGTGTGACGCAAGGGCTTTAATGTCAGAGAAACTCTCGGTAATCTCAGAAGCACTGCTGTTCATCCCCACTCCCCTGATACCAGGAGTATCGAGCAGAAGAGCTCCAGAGGGGAGCTGGTGAAGAGACCTGGAGGTAGTGGTATGTCTTCCTCTTCCATCGCCTACGCGTACACTCTGTGTTTTGGTGATTTCCATCCCAGAGAGCCGATTAACCAATGTTGATTTCCCAGCACCACTGGAACCTAGGAGCATATAAGTCTTCCTTGCTTCCAGTGAATCGAGAAGGCTCTCTGTTCCGATTCCAGAGAGAGAATCGACTGGGAATACTCTCAAGGATGGAAACCGCTCAGAGGCAAAGCTCTGAAGAATCAAAGGATCTTCAACCAAGTCAATCTTTGTGAGTACCAACAGGGGAGTAATACGATCAGATAAGAGAATGGAGAGATATCGTTCAATCTTGTGAAGATTGAAGTCGTAGTGGCTGTCAATCACAATAAAAGCGGCATCCACATTACTGGCCACCACCTCACGGCTACCAGAGGAATATCCCTCTTCATGAACGAGTGGTTTATGGAACTCAGAAATACGAGGAAGTACTGCTTCAATGAGACCCTTCTCTGACTCATAGGAGTTCACAGCACACCAATCCCCTACTACGGGTGCTTGCTGCACTCCTAAATCTAGAAGATTGTTGAATGCTCCAGATCGTTGAAGCAGGTATGTTTGCATTCCATCACTGCCCCAGTAGTAGCCTCTGTTTTCTTTGATGATACGTAGAGGTATATACCCAAGCGTACTGAAAGGCACAAAGTTTTGTTCGAGTGTGTCATTCCATCCAAGGGAATTGAGCTGTGTAGTGTTATGTTGTAGTTGCATGAGAACCATCCGGGTTTCTAAAGATATAAGAAACAGCCTACCGCTGTTTTGGTAGGATTCCCCGGTATGTGTTTATCTTTACTGTTCTCTGGTTTTCAAGATCAACACCGTTACCGGGGTTGCCTTACAATCTCCAGATGATTGGTTTTCATCCAAACTCCATAGTGAAATAGTGATGTCATCACCATACATCTACTCTCATATGCAGTCAATTATAAAGAGCCTTTAATATTCTTGTATGCTTCAATGTATGTTTCTAGGGTATAAGAGCGAAGAATTTCTGCGATGAGGTCAAGAGGTAGTTCTTCCAAGGTTTTAAACCTAATACATGATTTTCCCATCATTAGCTTCTTGCTTTGTTTCTGGAGCTTCGCCATTTTCTTGTCATCCATGTAGAGCGGCATGAGGTAGAGGGAGAAGCCATGCTTCTGTACTGAGAGGGCTGCATATCCTATGGGTTCCTTGTTGTAGGTATCAGGGAAAGATCGCAAGGGGATTTCATAGCTGATCATCCCCCAGTTCATACTTTCCTGGATTCCTTCTGGCAGATTCTCAAGGATCAATTTCCTGAGTGGTTCAATGACGGAGCGTTGCTCATTGGTAAGCTCCGAGAGATACTCATCTACGGTTGTTGCGTCTGATCGCATGGCAGGCTCCTAAGATTTGATTGAGATATTGAGCAGATACAGTAAAAGTGACCCATCAACGATGGGCCACTTGTTAAGTAACGTTTTTAGACTCTTTCGATTAGAAAGCGATAGAAACGCTTGGGCTGAGAGTGAATGCGCCGTCGATGACATACTTTGCATCAAGAGCATAAGTTGCACCACCCATTGCATATTTAGCACCAGCTTCAACAGTATAAGTGGTATTATTTGCAATATCAGACAAGTCAAGCATCTCTGCCTTGAAACTTGCGCTTACATCAAAGTCCTCAACAGTGGTGCTGTAGGAAGCCTTTGCAGCAAGCTTGTTTACATTAGCGTGATCATTCTGGAAAGCAACCCAAAGGCCAATTCCTTCATATTCACCAACAACGTCAGCAGTAATCATACTGGTTTCATTGGTAACATCCATCAAGAACTCACCAGTTGCAGCAAGAGCAAAGTCAAGATCGACGAGAGCTGCTACGTCACCCTTTGCAGATACAGCAAGTCCATTTCCACCATTGAAATCATTGGAATAACCAACAGCAGCAGAAACACCATCAACAGGCATCAACTTTGCACTGAGAACCATTGGGTAGTTAGCCGTATCGGTTGGATCAACAGAAGCATACACTTCGACCATGTCTGAATACTTGACTGTAACACCAAAGTTGTCATCAGAAGTAAACTTAATTCCAAGACCATCTCTGAATTCAGCCTCATCAGCCAAAACAGAAAGAGCTCCTGTACCAACTCCACTACCGACATGCAGTGTTAAAGCGAGATCACCCATATCCATGCCCTGCTCAGCAAGTGCCTTGTCAAGGTACAACTCAGCTTTTGCATCTACCTTGTATTCATCATCAAACAGAACATCTTCACCTGCTTTCAAAGACACTTTCCAGAAATCACCAGTAAAAGCAACATTGGTTGCCAATTTTGCTTCCGTGTCGTCTTCAACCTGAGTAATGCCGTTGGGATTGAACGAGAAAGTGTAACCAGTCTTAAAAGTGCCACTTACTTCGATAGGGGTAGCAGCAACCAAAGTTCCTGCAACCATGAGAACCAGCGCCAGAGTCAATACAAACTTTTTCTTCATGACGTAAATCTCCATTTTTTTGCGTGAGAGTTTATTTGTAACATCAGTATGCTGATGCACTTTGTGAGTACAATGGACATAGATTGTGCAAATGATAGATTAATGTGAGGAACAAGTGATGTTGTTTGAGTAAGTGTGAAGCTAAATGGTGTTTGTGTGTGGTTTGTGTGCATAAATTCCCTTTGTGTGAAATTTGCGAAGGTTACACAGACACTATCGTTTCGTTTGTCAACATTATTGCCGTACATAATCGATTTCATTATCATATAAGTATGATATACCTTTTTGCCTCCGACATCCATGGAAGTGCATATGCAATGCATACACTCCTGAATATCTTTCAAACAACCAAAGCCTCCAAGCTCATACTGCTCGGGGACCTTCTCTATCATGGCCCAAGAAATGCCTTTCCCTATGAGTATAACCCAAAAGAAGCGTGCAGGCTACAAAATAGTGTGAAAGAATCGTTAATTTCTGTACGTGGGAACTGTGATTCCGAAGTTGACCAGATGGTACTGGAATTCCCTATGCTCTCAGACAGTGCAATCATGCACTTGGAACAAGTGGATGACCGATTGATCTATCTTCACCATGGGCACAAAGAACTTCCACCCTTGGTAAAGGGAACGATTGTCATCAGTGGGCATACCCATATTCCTGTAGCTGAGGAGCGGGATGGAATGTTTTTCATCAACCCAGGCTCAGTATCCCTACCAAAGGGAGGGTATCCAGCCAGCTACTGCTTACTGGAAGGCAATACCTTCACTATTTATGAACTGGAGAGCGGCAAGGAGATGATGAGCCTCACCATCTGAGGCTTACCACTACCTCTCCTTCTCTCTGGCTGATCGCTGCATCCCCTTGATGGAGACGCATGATCTGGGCAGTGATAGGCAAGCCCAAGCCACTGCCGGAGGAACCTCGACTGGCGTCCCCCTTGCTCCAAGGCTCAAAGAAATCTATGTCTTCTGTTATCGTCCCTTTATTGGAGAAGGTCATGGTGTTCTTCCCAATGGACCAGCCAACTGAGTCTTCGCTCGACTGCAAGGCATTGGAGAGCATGGCACGGGAAGCATAGCTGAGCAGGTTCTGGTCTCCCTGCAAGGAAGCCTCCTCAGCGTCGAGATAGATACGATCCTGCTCTTCCTTGGTTAATGAAGAGATGACTTGTTGAATGAAGGAAGGAATTGCAATCTCCTCTCTTGTTACCTTCATATCGGGACTTTGGAGATTACTGTACAGTACAACCTGGGCTATGCGAGCTGAAAGTGCATCATTCTCTTTCTTGAGTGACATCAAGGTCTTCTCATTTGCAGGGAACACCCCGTCAGCTATTCCATCGAGTACCAACTTCATACTGGCAACCGGCGTATTCAGGTCGTGGGAGATACTCCTGAGCCACGCCTGCCGGCTTCGCTTATGCTGGGCGAGGTTCTCATCAAGCATCTTGATTGAGTCATTGATTACACGCTGCTCATCTATCTTGGTCTTGGGGAGCTCAACCCCGTTCTCTCCACTACTGAGCTGTTCCAGAGCCCTCTGGATCCCCTGGGTATAGCGTTCACTCCGCTTGGAAATGGAAGCTGCCATCATAAGGGCGATGACAAAGGCAATCGGCATCGCCCAGAGAATTGGAAAGAGCAAGCCCTTGAAGAGATAACCGGTATTCTTGTAGGTAAAGGGAGTAAAGGTGAGCACATCGACCAGGACAATCACCTCATCGTTGTATGAGATGACCAAGCTCCCGGCAATATCGGTAGCCTTCACCTGGGGAGGAAGGAGGATCGTATGTGTCTGTGATGCAGATTGTTGGTTCACCGAGAGAGAGGAAGTATCGGTATCCTTTTCTATATGCACCTCATAGACGGAACTGTGCATCTCGCTTGCAGAGAATCCTTGTTCAGAGATCTGCTGGTGGGCTCGTTGCATTGCAGGGGAACTCATCATAGGCCGCATACCCTCAAACTCATCAGAGGGAGGAACCGGTAGGGAGGCACCACCACTGGTCATGCCATAGGCGATGGCCACTGTCCCATCAGGGTTGCGGATATACAAGCCACTGACCCGGTCATCGGCGGAGCGTAACAGAACCTCCTCCAAACTCATCAAGGAGTAGTTGCGGCCATCCAACCCTGCTGATAGATTTTTACTCAGTGCAGAGAGATAGTCCTGGAAGACAGACTCAGTCCAGTTGATTCGCTGGTGGTGGATAGTCACCAAGAACACCGTAGCCTGGATACCCACCACTACGGTAACCACCAAAACGAATCCCAGGAAGAGCCTTACGAACTGTCTTCTCATAGCACTGCGCCTTCCTTTTCATGCCCAATGAAACGGTAGCCATAGCCTCGGATTGTCTCGATCCAGGGACCGTCCCCAAGTTTGGAACGGATATTCTTTATATGGGTATCGACCACTCGTTCGTAGGAATCGACAGCATAGTCGAAACACTCCTCAAGAATCTGGGAACGTGAGACAAGATGGTGAGAGTTCTCGATAAGGAATGCAAGGATTCTCCATTCAGCTGCGGTAAGGATAACCTCCCCGCCATCAACCAGAAGCTGATGATCGGTCTCATCAAAGTGCATCGAGTGGTCATTGACGTACAGAAAGCCGTCGCTCGGGCTGTAGCTGTTGTTTCGGTAGCGCCTAAGAACCGCTTGCACCCTAAGCACCAGCTCCTTTGGACTGAAGGGCTTTGAGATGTAATCATCAGCACCGAGTTCAAACCCAAGAATCCTGTCGCTCTCCTCACTACGTGCAGTCATAAAGATGACTGGACAGTCACACTTCTCCTTGAGCTGTTTCACAAAAGCAAAACCATCCCCGTCCGGGAGCATGACATCCTGGATAAGCAGGGATGGTACCTGGCTGGCAACAGCCTCACGAACCGCCCTGAGGGTTGCGAACCCCTTGACGTGATACCCTGATAATTCAAGGTACTGGCGAACCCCCTCACGAATCACTTCATGATCCTCTACTATATATATAAGGTCCTGTGTTTCTGCCATCGGTTATTCCTGCCCTTCGCTTCCCTTCCCGGGAAGGCTGGAAGTACTCTTACCGGCAAACCGGTAACCATATCCCCTGACTGTCTCGATCCACTGTGGTCCCATGGGTCCCATCTTTGCACGCATATTCTTCACATGCGTATCGACAATTCGGTCATACGACTCAAAACTATAATCAAAGCAGTGCTCCAAAATCTGTGAGCGGGTGATGAGGATTCCACTATTGCTCACCAAGTAACTCATAATCCTCCACTCTGCAGCAGTAAGCGGTATCTGCGAGCCGTCCAAGGTGAAGAGGTGACTTACCTCGTCGAACTGCAAAACAGACCCTGCCAACACCCACGTCGATCCTCCCCGATAGGAGGAGACACTGACATCAATACGGCGGAACAGGGCATGTACCCTGAGCACCAACTCCTTGAAGCTAAACGGCTTGCATACATAGTCGTCAGCCCCCAACTCAAAACCTAGGATGCGATCACTCTCAGCAACCCTGCTCGTCACAAAGATGACCGGAAACGAATGGGTCTGCTTCATTTTCTTGATGTAACTGAACCCATCCCCATCAGAGAACTGCACTTCCAGGAGCATCAAGTCAGGAACTTGACGACTTATGGCGATTTGTACAGCATGTAAATCCTCAAATACATGGACCTCGTATCCAGAAAGCTCGAGATACTGTTTTACCCCTTCTCGATCCTCACCAGTGGGGTCAACGACATAAATCATCTTCATAATGCAACATCACCATACCTTTGCTCGTCTGACAAGCGTTCTTGTGGATTCAACACATATCTCCACACTATCTTCATATTTCCTCTTAATAATAGACAGGGTGTGTACTGACTGTCAAACACAACAGCTAATAATCACATAGTTCATCCATTCTGCACGCGTGTGGAGATATCCGACCAAAACAACCGTCTATTGCACTGGATAGGCTTCCACGCTACACTTGGCCAATGAAACTCAGGTGGAAAACCCTCATTGGAGACACATTCATCCTTGCTCTCTGCATTCTTGCCCTTGTTGCCATCAGCAGACAGACTGCCGGCGGGGGAAGCGGGTATGTGCAAGTCCAGAGCAGCGAAGCCACCTATCGATACAGCCTCGATGTCGATCGTGAGATTACCGTACACGGGCCACTGGGTGAGACCCACATAGTCATCGAGGATGGTCACGCCCATATCGAGGACTCCGCCTGCCCCACTAAAAGCTGCACCTTCCAGAAACCCATTTCAAATGCACGCTCCTGGATTGCGTGTCTTCCAAACCAAGTGCTGCTTACCATCGTAGGCAGCGAAAGCGAGAATCTGGAGGTTGATGATGTCGCAAACTGAGAAGAAAATTGCCTTCATCAGCGCTACCACGCTTCTTCTCTCCACCTTGGAGTACCTTATTCCCAAACCCCTTCCCTTCCTTCGTTTGGGATTGGCAAACCTCCCCCTTCTTATCATCCTCGATGGTATGTCCTTTGGTCCTTTCCTCATCATCCTGCTACTCAAGGCAGTTGGCCAAGGCATGGTAAGCGGAACACTCTTCTCCTACCTCTTCTTGATTTCTCTTGCAGGCACCCTGAGCAGCGGCATCGCCATGAAAGGGGCAAAGCAACTCCTTGGATTCAGGGTAAGCCTTGTTGGATGTTCCCTGCTTGGAGCCTTTATAAGCAATCTGTCTCAACTCCAGGTTGCTTCCTGGGTTGCCTATGGCCCATCCATCTGGATAGCCGCACCGCTTATGCTTGCGCTGGGCATGGTCACCAGCCTTGCGTTGGGCTTGCTTGCCGAGATCTATCTGCAGAGGGGAACAACGGGAAAAGCCCTCACACAGGGAACCCTTTCCCTCTCCATACCGCCAACCGAAGAGAAGGCCCCTCACAAACACCTGCTTTTTGCCTCTCTGCTTGCCATTGTTGCAATCCTCCTCGCGAAGGGGCTTATCACACTTGCAGTTATCACGGCACTGATGTATCTCCTGCAATGGGTCGCTGGGAGAAGGATCCGGATCATACCAGCCCTCATGCTTATCTTTTCGCTGGTTGTGTTAAGCCTGTTTGAACCAAATGGGAAGGTATTGTTCAGCATGGGAACACTTGCATTCACCGAAGGATCCCTTACGATCGCCCTCACCAAGGCTCTCCGCCTGCTCTCCCTTCTTGCAGCCAGCCAGAGCTTGAGCGCAAGCAACCCAAAGATAGAAGGCAAGGCTGGTACCCTGCTTGCCCTCACCCTCGCCTATTTCAGTCTGCTTACACGCTCTTTCAAGGCAACCAAGGGATCAGTGATAGAGCGGGTGGATCAGGCACTACAGGCAACTGCAAGTGGGAAAGGTACTGACAAAACACCTCCTACCACACATAAAAAGCCAATCAACATCTCACTGTTCCTTTTTATTGTTTTGGGCGTACTAGCTGTCTCACTCATTAGCTTAATAGTATATTAAGTTCTACACAGTAATATTATTTAATACTATTGTTATTTTATTTTTGATATTTTCCAATTTATTTCATTTATATATGCACTAATCTGATATTTAGTGCATTTTCTTTCGTCATTTTATTCTTTTTATTTTTTAAATCGTATTGACCTTATTAGATATATTTTTATACATTATAGCCAAGAAACCTAACGAGGAGTACATCATGGCTGATAAGAAACAAACTGAAGAGCTTTTTGCAGGACAGAAAGAACTCCAGGACATGATCGAACGAGTAAAACGTGCACAAGCCAAATTCGCTACCTATTCCCAGGAACAGGTCGACGCCATATTCCGCGCTGCTGCAATAGCTGCAAACGACGAGCGCATAAAGTTGGCCTCAATGGCAGTGAAAGAGACCGGCATGGGCATTGTGGAGGACAAGGTTATCAAGAACCACTTCTCCGCTGAATACATCTTCAACAAATACAAGGATGACAAGACCTGCGGTATCATTGAAACAGACCAGGCATTCGGTATCAAGAAGATTGCCGAGCCGAAAGGCGTCATCTGCGGCATCATCCCCACCACCAACCCTACCAGTACCGCGATCTTCAAGAGCTTGATCGCCTTAAAGACCCGTAACGCAATTATCTTCAGCCCACATCCAAGAGCAAAGGAGTGCACTTGTGAAGCAGCCCGTGTCATCCTTGAAGCTGCAGTGAAAGCAGGGGCACCCCAGGACATCATCGGCTGGATCGACCAACCCTCCATTGAGAAAACAGACTACCTAATGAAAAACAAGCTGGTGAATCTTATCCTTGCCACCGGTGGTCCCTCTATGGTTAAAAGCGCCTACTCCTCCGGCATTCCAGCCATCGGGGTTGGACCAGGCAACACCCCTGCCCTTATGGACAAGAGCGCAGATGTTAAGATGGCGGTCAGTTCGATTCTCATGAGCAAGACTTTTGACAATGGGGTGGTCTGTGCGAGTGAGCAGGCTGTAATCTGCCATAAGGACATCTATGATGCAGTAAAGAAAGAGTTTTCTGATCGTGGTGCACGATTCCTCACAAAGAAGGAAGCTGACATGCTTCGCAAGGTTATCCTCGACCCAAAACGTGGGACCGTAAACCCAGCCATTGTTGGGCAGAAAGCTTCCAAGGTAGCTGAAATCGCTGGATTCACTGTTCCTGAGACCACCAAGGTCCTTATCGGGGAGGTGGAACATGCCGATGCTTCCGAGCCTTTTGCCCACGAGAAACTCAGTCCTGTATTGGCAATGTATAAATGTGACAATTATGGGGAGGGAACCAACATGGCAGCAACCTTGGTTGCCTTGGGCGGTTACGGGCATACCAGTGTCCTCTACATAGATGAAAATGAGACAGAGAAGGTTGACACCTACAGCAGGACTGTAAAGACCAGTCGTGTGTTGGTGAACATGCCTGCCAGCCAGGGAGCCATTGGGGACATCTACAACTTCCGCCTTGAGCCTTCCCTTACTCTTGGCTGTGGTTCCTGGGGCAATAACTCGATCAGCGAGAACGTAGGACCAAAACACCTGTTGAACATCAAGACCGAAGCTGCCAGGAGGGAAAACATGCTCTGGTTCAAACTGCCTCCAAAGACATATTTCAAGTACGGCTGTCTGCCTGTTGCCCTTGGCGAGTTGAAAGGCAAGAAGCGCGCATTCATTATCACCGACTCATTCCTGTTCACCAGCGGTATGGTGGATAAGATCACCGACACGCTTGATGCCATGGGTATCGAATGTGAAACATTCCACCAGGTAAAGCCCGATCCAACCTTGGGTACCATTACTGAGGGAATGAAGCTGATCAATGCTTTCAAACCTGATGTACTCATCGGTCTTGGCGGTGGTTCCCCGATGGATGCCGCGAAGATCATGTGGTTGCTCTACGAGCACCCAGAGGTACAGTTCGATGGGCTCGCATTGCGATTCATGGATATCCAAAAGAGGATCTATGCCTTCCCGAACATGGGAAAGAAAGCTGAGCTCGTCTGTGTACCTACCACCAGTGGTACCGGTAGTGAGGTTACCCCCTTTGCAATCATCACTGATGAGAAAAGTGGGATGAAATACGCAATTGCAGACTATGCACTCACCCCGACCATGGCAATCGTGGATAGCGAGCTAGCCATGGGAATGCCCAAGGGACTGACCGCAAGCTGTGGCGTTGATGTATTGACCCATGCCTTGGAGGCTCTTGCCTCGAGCATGTCCACCGACTATACCAATGGATTGAGCCTCGAAGCGGCCCGTGTCATCTTCAAGTACCTACCAAAGGCGTATCGGGATGGAACGGACAAGAAGGCACGCGAGAAGGTCCACAATGCCTCAACCATCGCGGGTATGGCATTCAGCAATGCATTCCTGGGAGTCTGCCACTCGATGGCACACAAGCTGGGAGCCCAGTTCCATATTCCCCATGGTATGGCAAATGCGCTGTTGCTGTGTAACGTCATTCGCTACAATGCGACTGACAACCCGACAAAACAGGCTTCCTTCCCGCAGTACGAATACCCCTCTGCAGTGAGCAGGTATGCAAGAGCTGCTGACTACATTGCCATGGTGGTGAATGAGCAGGAGAATACTCCCTACATCAAGACTACGGCAACAGACAGCCAGGACAAGAAAGTTGAGGCCTTGGTTGCAGGAATCGAGATGCTGAAAAAGGAACTTGATATTCCTTCCTCCATCAAGGAGTGGGGCATCAAGGAGGAGGATTTCCTTGCCGTGGTTGATGAGCTTGCAGTGAAAGCATTCGATGACCAGTGCACGGGAACCAACCCCCGCTACCCCTTGATCAGCGAGATCAAGCAGCTCTACCTGGACTGTTTCTATGGAAACGTGTACCAAGAATCATAAAAGCAAGTGACAATCTCCCAGAGAGGACTCCGCTAGACGGGGTCCTCTCCTTCTTGTTCTTCCAGAAGAGAGAAAAAGGAACAGGGGAAATACCTAGGTACACCTGAGTAACATCCTGCCATCCTAGGCTTCTGTACAAGAAATGCCTCTTGTATTACTATGCTCGCATGTTTGAATGCAAACTCATCTGTACAGATATTGACGGAACCCTGCTTGATCCAAACCACCAGATCAGCGACAGAACAAAGGAAGCCATCCGCCGAGCCCGGCGAAAGGGCATCATTGTTGCGCTTGTCAGCGGTAGGATCTCAGGAAGCCTTACCCTGATCCAAGAGGAACTGGGGATCACCGGTCCACTGGGGTGTTTCAATGGCTCGCTTGTGCTGGATGAGGACGGAAAGGAATTGGAAGCACACCCCATCAGAGGGGAGCAGTGCATGCAGGTTCTCTCCTACCTTGCACAGACTAAGCTAGAGTATTTTGTTTTTACCAATGAGAGTTGGTACATGAATGAGATGAATGCCTGGTATGATGTTGAGGTAAGAGCTTCACGCACACAGGGACGTATTGCCTCCCTGTACAATCTTTGTGACATGCTGGATGTGGGGGAGAGACCCTTTAAGCTCTTGGCAATGCATAATGACCATGAATATATGAGAGAACAAGAAAAAGAACTGAAGGCACGATTTGGCAGCTCCTTGAATATCTTCAGCTCCTCCCCCCGCTATATTGAAATTCTGGCAAGAGGTGTGGACAAGGGTCATGCAGTTCGCTCTCTCTGTGAATCGTATGGGGTGGGCCCAGGAACCGTCATGGCAGTGGGTGACTACTACAATGACATAGGGATGTTCCGAGCAGCTGGATATGCAGTTGCTATGGCAAATGCCCCCGATGCGGTAAAAGCGCATGCACACGCATGTACTGCCAGCAATAGCGAAGATGGTCTGGCCCTGGCCATCGAGTCAGTCCTATGAAGCAGATACTCTCCCTCTACAGAGGGTTGCCGCAGCCGATCTATGTTCTCTTCTTTGCAACAGTTGTCAATGCTGTCGGGATATTCATCTATCCATTCCTGACGCTCTACCTCACCAGACGATTGGGATATACCCCGTTGCAAGCGGGTACCTTCATGACCATCGCCTCCATTCTTTATGTCCCCGGCTCCTTCATCGGCAGCAAACTTGCCGATACCATCGGGCGTAAGCCAGTGCTTGTAATATTTCAATTACTGATGGATGTATGTTTTATTCTTGCAGGCTTCTTTGAGGGAGAGACATTCGTGCCCTACTTCATTCTGCTGGGTTTGTTCTTCGATGGAGCGGTCGACCCTGCCCGGGAAGCTTTGAAGACCGATGTTACCAGCATTGAGAATCGTCAGGTCTCATTCAGTCTCATCTACCTCGGACACAATGTCGGCTACTCCATCGGCCCGGTCATCGCTGGTTACCTGTTCTACAAAGCTCCTGAGTGGTTGTTCTATGGGAATGCTGCAGCCGGCATTCTCTCTGTGTTGCTTGTCATGCTCAAGATACGAGAAAGCAAGCCTTCCAAGGAACTGATTGAGGAGAGCAAGGGATGGGAGACCACAGAAAAAGGTGAAGAGGGAGGCCTTTTCAAGGCCTTGCTCACCCGTCCAAGACTCCTGCTCTTTGCACTCTCGATTACCTTTTTCAGCTTTGCGTACAGCCAGACGTTGTTTGCGCTCCCTCTGCTTACCACCAACCTGTTCGGCCAGGCGGGAGCACCTCTGTATGGCAAGATGATGGCAATCAACGGGATTGTAGTGGTTATATGCAATCCAATTATTGTAAGCTTGCTCAGACGGTTTCACCCTCTGGCCAATTCAACCCTCTCTGGTATTTTCTATGCGATCGGATTCGGACTCTTTGCATTTGCGACCACCCCATTCGTTTTCATGGCATTGACAGTGATCTACACGTTGGGGGAGATCATATCTGCAACGAATGACAATTTTTACGTGGCCAACAATACTCCGATCAGCCACCGCTCACGGTTCTCTGCAATCCTTCCCATCATCATGGGGACCGGGCATGCAATAGCCCCCATAACCGGGGGCCTGATCATCGAATCGTACTCCATGAGCCTGCTCTGGATCACCACTGCCCTGGCCGCCCTCATCGGGGCGACCGGGGTCTTCCTGATCTACCTGAAGGAAAAACAGGAACGAAAGTAAATACTTACAGCTTTTCCAAGAGTGCCTTTACTGCATCAGAAGGAAAATCCTTATCAGAGGAATGGTCACTGAGTAATTGCTTCAACCAAGAAGTTACTGCCTCACTTTGTGGCAGGATATATCCTGCTTCACGATAACAGTCCTCGGCAAGTACACGATTGCTTGTTGCAATGGCATGCATGAGCTGCTTGAAGACAGGATCATCACTTGCCTCAGCGAGTCCTCTGGCCAGACTCTCCTGGGTTGCCTTGCTCTTCGCCAGCGAAAACAAGCTCTTCCTCACTTCATCACTCTTTGCCTGCGGAGAGGGATACACAGAGGGCACAAGATAGATTGCATGGCTTGGACAGGCATCAACACAGAGTCGGCAACCGTCCAGGCATCGAGCGAAATCAATCTGTCCATTTTCCGTATCGGTTGCACCTGTGGGACAGACAAACAGACAGACACAATCCTTGGTACAGAGGGAAATATTTCTCGCAGCATGCATCAGATTGCCTCCTTCTGGATGGGATGGATCTTGAAACTGGGTACTTTACAGATCGGGCATACGGAAGGAGGAATATCCCCTACATACACAAAACCACAAATCTCGCACACCCACACATTGGTGTTTTCCAAGAGCGCACCACCCTGTTTTTCATAACGCATCATAAGCGCTTTCAGCAGTTTTGAAGCCTTCTCTCCCCATACTAGAGCTCGTTTGGCTCCCCTGTCATTGGAATTCTCAGCAGCCTTGCTCGCGTCCCTATACCCGTCTGACAAATCCTGGTTCACTGCATCAAGCAGAGCCTTGTGATCAGAGTCAGTCTTGGTGGTTCTTTGCTTCTCATAATAAGAGGCAAGCGTAGCGAACAGTGTAGACTCCTCCTCTCTATGCTGTTTGGTGCAAGCCTTCTGCAAATTGGTGCAGAGTACCACAAGTTCTTCGGCCGACAACTGTCTCATATCGTCCTCCATGCATATCCTCCTTATTGCTTGTCGCTCTCAGTATAGCATCGTATGCTGGATTTTTGGAAAATCTCTCAGCCTGTCTATAGATACAGATATATCGAAATAATAGTTTTTCGGGCAACAATCTAGACACGTGTATATCGTTACCATGTACTACAAAGAACATATCTTAGTGTAGTAAGTTCATTGTCAGATGACGATTTTCAAGAATCCAACGTGTTTGGAAAGTCATACTTTCCGTATGAAACACAGAGAAATTGGACAAGCAATCAAAGAACTCAGACAGCAGAAGAACATGACACAGGAAGAGCTCATAGAGAGAGCTGACCTCTCTCGAAGCCAGCTCTATTACATTGAATCGGGGAGACGGACACCCCGCCTTCCCACTATCCATAGTATTTGTGCCGCGCTCGAACTTTCATTTCTCGAGTTTGTGCACTATCTCTATCGTTACTCCCCTACCTCTTCAACACCGAGCATCTCATCAATGGAGGCACCAGGGGCAACCATCGGATAAACCTTGTCATCGACAGGTATCTCACAATCAATGAGGACAGCCTGCCCCAGGTCCAGTGCAGCTTGAAGAATCGGCTTCGGATCATCAGTCTTGCTGATTCTCATTCCCTTCACCCCATAGGCTTCTGCAAGTTTCAACCAATCGATAGGGGTATCGAGGGTGGTCTCACTGTAACGTCGGTCGAAGAAGAGCGTCTGCCACTGACGTACCATGCCCAGCGTCTGGTTGTTCATCAAGAGAATGATAACCGGCAGTTGATACCGTGCAATGGTAGCCAGTTCATTGCAGTTCATCTTGAAACTGCCATCCCCGGCAACATTGACGACGCGAGCATCAGGATTGGCTACCTGTGCACCGATCGCAGCTCCTGTTCCATAGCCCATGGTTCCAAGACCACCACTGGTTAGGAAGTGACCGGGCTGGAGGTGCTTGAGGAACTGTGCAGCCCACATCTGATGCTGTCCAACCTCAGTAACGGCAAAGAATCCTTCAGGAAGTACGCTCTGGAGCGCTTTCAGGATCTCCTTGGATCGTGCACTCTCGCTGTCCACCCTAATCGGGTAACGCTTCTTATACTCAGAGACCTGCTCCATCCACTTCGTATGCGTCATGGGATCCACTATTCGATTGTTCAGCTCATTCAGCACTACTTTCAGGTCCCCGATCAAGTGACAGTAGGTCTTGATATTCTTGTCAATTTCAGCCGGGTCCACATCGATGTGGATGATCTTGGCATTCTTCGCAAATGCACTGGCTTTGCTAACAACCCGGTCACTGAAGCGAGCGCCGATTACCACCAGGAGATCACAAGCGGAAACACTCATGTTTGAGACTTTCGTACCATGCATTCCGACCAAACCGGTAAAACGAGGACTGAGGGAGCTCACAGCTCCAACCCCCATCAGCGAGGTACAGGCAGGGCTGTCGATGTTTTCCAGGAACTGGGAGAGCTCTTCACTCGCCTTAGCCCTGATCACGCCACCACCGATATAACACATCGGCCGCTGTGCTTGTTTAATCAGCTGCAAAGCCTGTTCCATACTCTTCTCACTTAGTCGCTCAGTACGAGGCCGCAAGGCCTCAATAGGCTGGGGTGAGAAATCAGCGGTATAGACCGTCAAATCCTTCGGAACATCGATCAGGACAGGACCAGGTCTGCCCTCCTGAGCAATCTTGAAGGCGGTGCGTATCGTCTCAGCCAAGTCAGCTACATCCTTTACGATGAAGTTGTGCTTGGTGATCGGCATGGTAATGCCCGTTATATCCACTTCCTGGAAACTATCCTTACCCAAAAGGGGAACGGTCACATTCCCGGTGAAGGCAACCATGGGGACGCTATCCATGTAGGCTGTGGCTATACCGGTAACAAGGTTTGTAGCACCTGGCCCGCTTGTTGCCATACACACCCCGACCTTCCCTGTACTCCTGGCATACCCGTCAGCAGCGTGGCTGGCACCCTGCTCATGGCTTGTCAGGATATGGCGGATTCTGTTCTGATTCTGATACAGAGCATCATAGAGAGGCAGTACTGCCCCACCAGGAAACCCGAAAACGGTATCCACGCCCTGCTCTATCAGACATTCTATGATTATTTGTGCTCCAGTCATCTGCATGGTAGATTCTCCTCTTTGTGTATCATTTCTTGAAGACAGCACCGGTGGCAGCACTGGTTACCTGCTTGGCATAGCGTGCCAAATACCCGGTGGTAATAGGCGGCTCCTTACAGACCCATTGCTTCTTCCGTTCAAGCAGTGTCTTCTCATCGACCAACAAACTGAGCTTACCTTTTGGTATATCAATGCTGATCGTGTCCCCTTCCTGGACAAGGGAGATTGGACCACCCTCTGCAGCCTCTGGGCTGACATGCCCGATGGAAGCTCCCCGGGTGGCACCACTGAAGCGGCCATCGGTGATCAAGGCAACATCCTTGTCCAGGTTCATGCCTGCAATGGCACTGGTTGGACTAAGCATCTCACGCATGCCAGGTCCTCCCTTCGGCCCCTCATAGCGAATAACAACGACGTCCCCTGCCTTGATCTCTCCAGCAAAGATTGCCTTGATGGTATCTTCTTCACTCTCAAACACTCTTGCTGGTCCACTATGCACCAACATTTTCTCATCAACAGCACTCCGCTTTACCACAGCCCCATCTGGAGCAAGATTTCCTCTAAGTACTGCAATTCCCCCTGTCTTGCTGAATGGGTTGCCGACAGGACGAATAACCTCATGGTTGTAGATGGGTGCTGCGCTATAGAGTTCCCCAATTGTCTTTGCACTTACCGTTGGTAGGTCTGCATTGAGCAACCCTGCCTCTCCAAGCTCTCTCATCACTGCAAGCACACCACCAGCCTCATAGAGGTCTTCGATGTGGTCAGGACCGGCAGGAGCAAGATGACAAAGATTGGGAACTTTGGCAGCAATATCATTCGCCATGAATATATCCAGGTCAACACCGGCCTCATGGGCAATGGCCGGAAGATGGAGCATGGTGTTGGTACTGCATCCCAAGGCCATATCAACAGCCATCGCATTGGCAAACGCTTCCTTGGTCATGATATCCAGGGGACGGATGTTCTTCCTCAGCAAATCCATGATCTGGTATCCTGCTTCCTTGGCGAGCCTGTCCCGTGCACTGTAGACAGCGGGTACGGTTCCATTGCCGGGCAGTCCCATTCCAATGGCCTCGGTTAGGCAGTTCATGCTATTTGCGGTGAACATGCCACTGCAAGAACCACAGGTCGGACATGCGTTGTTCTCATAGGAGAGCAACTCTTCCTCACTGATCAATCCAGCGGCAAGGCTTCCCACTTTCTCAAACATGACCGAAAGGCTCGTTCCACAGGAGCTTTCGCCGGGAATCTTGCCGGCAAGCATCGGGCCACCGGAGACAAAAATGGAAGGGATGTTGATCCTGGCGGCCGCCATCAACATTCCAGGGACAATCTTGTCACAGTTGGGGACGAAAACCAGAGCATCAAAGGGATGGGCTGTTGCCATGATCTCGATGGAATCAGCGATGACCTCACGGCTTGCCAGAGAGTATTTCATCCCTGTATGGCCCATTGCAATACCATCACATACCCCAATGACAGGGAACGAGACGGGGTTTCCCCCAGCTTGGCGTACACCGCTCTTCACAGCGTTGACAATTCTATCAAGGTGAATATGTCCTGGGATGATTTCATTGGCCCCATTCACGATACCAATGATCGGCATGTGGATTTCTCGATCTGTCCATCCCAGTGCCTTCATCAGTGACCGATGGGGGGACCTATCGGCTCCCTCAGTCATCTGTGCTGAACGTCTCTTGCTTTCGTCCATAGTATCCTCCTCCCTTTACAGGGCCTGGGCTATCAAGTCGCCCATCTCACTCGTACCGACCTTTTTCATACCGTCGGTGTAAATATCTGCTGTACGGTACCCTGCATCCAACACTGAGCTAACTGCATTCTCGATTGCGTCAGCTTCCCTAGAGAGGGAGAAGCTGTAGCGCAACATCATGGCAACCGAGAGTATGGTAGCGATTGGGTTGGCCAAGTTCTTACCTGCAATATCTGGTGCACTGCCGTGTATCGGCTCGTACATGCCAAACCCATCCTCAGCCAAGGAGGCGGACGGGAGCATCCCAATGGAACCGGTGATCTGGCTTGCCTCATCACTGAGGATATCCCCAAACATGTTCGAGGTTACAATCACATCGAACTGACGGGGGTTACGCACCAGCTGCATTGCTGCATTATCGACATACATGTGGCTTACTTCCACATCAGGGTACTCACTTTGTATTCTTTGTACCACTTCTCTCCAGAGCTGGCTGGAATTGAGGATGTTTGCCTTGTCTACACTGCATAGGCGCTTTGAGCGCTTCTGGGCAATCTCAAAACCCTTGCGTACGATTCTCTCAATCTCCACTACTGTATATGCCATGGTATCATAGGCACGGTCTTCACTGCGACCGCGCTCGCCGAAGTAGATACCGCCGGTGAGTTCACGCACCACCATGATATCCAGTCCTTCACCAATAATTTCGCTCTTCAGTGGGCAGGCATCAGCGAGTTGCTTGTAAAGAATTGCAGGACGTAGGTTGCAGAACAACCCCATACCGCCACGCAAACCGAGCAGGGCCTTCTCTGGTCTGAGGTGGGAAGGAAGGGTATCCCACTTCGGTCCGCCAACTGCCCCAAGGAGTACCCCGTCACTCTGCTTGCACCCCTCAAGGGTGGCATCAGGAAGGGGAATCCCTACATTGTCGAGGGCCACACCACCTGCATCATAGCTGCTGGTAGTGAACTCATGGGAGAATTTCTTGGCAACCGCCCCAAGGACTTTTACACCCTCTCTTACGATATCTGGTCCGATTCCATCGCCGGGAACCAGTGCAATATGCTTCTTCATGCCTTGCCTCCCCCGTTTGCGATGTACCCGGCAAGCCCACCACTTGCGATCAGGTCCTGCATGAAGGGAGGAAATGGCTCACTATGGAACACATCTCCAGTACTCTCATTGGTGATGGCACCAGTGTTGAAATCGACACTGACTACATCACCGGCCTTGATCCCGTCACAGGCCTCAGGGCATTCGAGGATGGGAAGCCCGATATTGATTGCGTTGCGGTAGAAGATTCTTGCAAATGTTCTTGCGATTACACAGCTGATCCCACTTTCCTTGATGGCGATGGGAGCATGCTCACGGCTTGACCCACAACCAAAATTCTTGTCAGCTACCATGATATCGCCCTCTTTCACCTGTTTGATGAAATCCTGGTCGATATCCTCCATGCAATGAGAGGCCAACTCCTTGTGATTGGAAGTATTGAGGTACCTCGCTGGGATAATTACATCGGTATCGACGTTGTCCCCATATCTAAAAACCGTTCCTTTGGCTTGCATCTTACTCCTCCATAACCTTTGCAGGATCGGCGATATATCCTGCGATCGCACTTGCAGCGGCAACGGCCGGACTGGCAAGATAGACTTCACTCTTCACATGACCCATTCTTCCCACAAAGTTACGGTTGGTGGTACTCACCGCACGCTCCCCTTCTGCGAGGATTCCCATATGTCCGCCAAGACAGGGACCACAGGTGGGAGTGGAGACAGCACAACCACTGTCGATGAAGATATCAAAGAGCCCTTCATGCATCGCCTGCTTCCAGATTTCCTGTGTTGCAGGGAAGATCAGGGTACGAACATGCTTCGCGATCTTTTTGCCCTTGAGTATGGCAGCGGCCTGCCTCAGATCACTGATATGTCCATTGGTGCAGCTTCCAATGACAACTTGGTCAATCCTCACCTCACCGACTTCATCGATGGTCCTGGTGTTGGACGGGAGGTGGGGGAAGCTTACCGTGCTCTTCACTTTACCGAGGTCGATATCGATCACCTGATCATACTCAGCATCACTATCTGCTTCATAGATGACAGGTTCCTTCGGACAGTGCTCCTTCAAGTACTCCAGGGTTACCTCATCCACAGGGAAGATTCCGTTCTTGGCACCGGCCTCGATGGCCATGTTTGCAATGGTGAAACGGTCGTCGATTGTCAGGTTCTTCACCCCTTCCCCAGTGAATTCCATACTCTGGTAGAGTGCACCATCCACCCCGATCATCCCAATGATGTGGAGGATCAGGTCCTTTCCACTCACATGAGGAGCGAGGGAACCGGTAAGATTGAACTTGATGGCGGTTGGGACCTTGAACCAAGCCTGTCCGGTAGCCATACCGCAAGCCATGTCAGTGGAACCAACACCTGTGGAAAATGCGCCCAAGGCACCATACGTACAGGTATGACTATCCGCCCCAATGACCAAATCTCCTGCCCCGACCAGTCCTTTCTCTGGGAGCAAGGCATGCTCAATACCCATCTGGCCTACATCAAAATAATTGGTGATCTCATGGTCGTGTGCGAAACAACGTAGGGCCTTGCACTGTTCTGCTGCCTTGATATCCTTGTTCGGGGAGAAGTGGTCTGGGACAAGGGCAACCTTATCCTTGTCAAATACCGTCTCCTTACCGAATTTTCCAAATTCATTGATGGCAACTGGAGCAGTAATGTCGTTGCCCAGTACCATATCCAGGTCCGCCATGATCAACTGTCCAGCGCGTACGCTCTCCAGCTTGGCGTGGTGGGCCAGGATTTTCTGTGTCATTGTCATACCCATGGGGTGTCTCCTTCCTTCATTCAACCGAAGGCTCAATTCCCTCGGCAATTAATTTATACTCAATACTATCACTCAAGGCAAACCAACTGGCCTCTATGATGTCCCTGCTGACTCCGATGGTGGTCCAACTCTCATTTCCATCGGTGGATTCAATGAGAACCCTTACCTTACTGGCAGTTGCTCCTGCCGAGTCCAAGACCCGTACCTTATAGTCGGTCAAGTGTACACGCTTGAGGGTTGGATAGAATTGTTCAAGAACCTTTCTCAGCGCTTGGTCCAGTGCGTTTACCGGACCTTCACCCTCAGCGGCAGTGATGGCACTCTCACCACCAACCTTTACCTTGACAACCGCGGCATGGGTTGCATCGCTGAGAGGATCTGCATAAGGACTACTGCCGATGGTCTGGTAGTGTACCAGTGAAAAATAGGGTTTATACATCTTCAAGTGTCGTCTGATCACCAGGTCAAAGCTACTCTCTGCTCCTTCAAACTGATAACCATCCGCCTCAAGTTGCTTGAGCTCATCCATCAAACTCACCGTTACCGGATCATCCTTATCAAGATCGGGTATCACACGGGCAATTCGCTTGAGCATCAAGGCCCTTCCAGCAACCTCACTCATCAGGAGCCTGCGTTCATTGCCCACCTGCAAAGGATCGATATGCTCGAAGGAGTTAGGATTCTTCTGCACCCCGTCTATATGCATACCGCCTTTATGGGCAAAGGCGCTCTTTCCAATGAAGGGAGCTCCGCCGACAATGCGCACATTTGCGATCTCAGCAACTTGCCGGCTGGTTGCCGTCAGTTGTTCGAGACTCTCTCCACAGAGACAATCCACATCGAGTTTAGTCCCGAGGATTCCTGCCACAGTTGCAAGGTTTGCATTTCCGCATCGTTCCCCAAAACCAAGCAAGGTTCCCTGTACCTGTATGGCACCGGATTCAACTGCAGCTATGGAACTGGCAACGCCACAACCGATATCATCATGAGCATGGATTCCAATAGGAATTCCAGGAAAAGCCTCTGCTGTCTCAGAGGTGATACGTGCAACTTCACTGGGTATCAAGCCACCACGAGTTTCACAGAGCACCAGGGTGGTCGCTCCCCCCTCCAGGGCAGCCTGCAAGGTTGCCTTTGCATACTCGCTGTCATCAAGATATCCATCAAAGTAGTGTTCAGCGTCAAAGAACACTTCACTTCCGCTCTCAGTAATAAACTGTATGCTGTCACGGATCATCGCAAGGTTCTCTTCAGGTGTGGTGCGAATCACATCAGTGACATGAAGCTTCCAACTCTTGCCGAAGATGGACACCACCCGGGTTCTTACGCTTGCAAGGTTTTTCAGATTGGGATCGTCAGCTGCCTTACAGTTCTTTCTCCGCGTGGAACCAAAGGCAACCAAGGTTGCATGGGAGAGAGAGAGCTGTTCGGCGCGGTGGAAGAATTCCAAGTCCTTGGGATTCGATCCAGGATTGCCTGCCTCAATGTAGGCAACCCCCAGTGAATCCAAGGCCTTCACAATTTTCAGCTTATCCTCCACCGAGAAGCTGATTCCCTCCCCTTGGCTCCCATCACGCAGGGTTGAGTCAAATAAATCTATCTTATGCATCACCTCGGTCTTTCTCCTTATCTGAATGGGAACGCAACATGTCGTTCTCAAAACTTGGTGAAGTGGTGGGTTTGAGTGACCCTCCACCCGAGATCGAAGATGCTTCATCAAGCATACGGTTCACTGCAGCAAGACAGCTGAGGATTGAAGCCTCGATAACGTCGGTGCTTACACCACGCCCACGGTACATACCATGTCCATCGGTGATCTTAACATGGACTTCTCCAAGTGCATCCCGATGCTCGGTGACTGCCTGCAGGCTATAATCCTCCAGACTGAAGGGATGACGGATAATCTTCTCCACTGCCCTGAGTGCTGCATAAACAGGGCCGGTACCGAGTGCAACCTCCTGGTAGGTCTTCTCCCCTTTTCGTAGGGTGACACAGGCTGTGCTGGTCATCAGGTTGCCGCTGTTGACCACAAAACGCTCCAGCTCCCAGATTATCGGGCTACTCTGGCTGGAAGTCTCCACCAGGGCGATAAGATCGCGATCGGTGATGGTCTTTTTTCGGTCTGCGAGATTCTTGAATTCTGAAAAGAGGGTCTTCACTTCTTCCTTGCCTAATGCATAGCCAAGATCAATGAGGCGCTTCTCGAATGCATGTTGCCCGCTGTGCTTGCCGAGTACAAGGCTGGTATTCATCACCCCTACACTCTCCGGGGTCATGATCTCATAGGTTAGGCTGTTTGCCATCATGCCATGCTGGTGGATGCCACTTTCATGGGCAAATGCATTTGCGCCGACAATTGCCTTGGAAGGGTTCGGTTTAACACCGGTAATCTGGGAGAGCAGACGACTTGAACGGGATATCTCCTCAGTGCGTACCTGGTAGGAGAATGGATAATCATCATTCCTTGTCCTGATGGCCATCACCAGCTCTTCAACAGCCGCATTGCCTGCTCTCTCCCCTATTCCACATACAGTACACTCTGCCTGTCGGGCTCCAGCCTTTAATCCTGCAAGGCTATTGGCAACTGCAAGGCCCAGATCATTGTGACAGTGGACTGCAAGGATGGCCTTGTCCACATTGGGAACCTTGTTCATGACGGTTGAAACCATACGGGTCATGTCATCAGGGGTTGCATATCCAACGGTATCCGGCAGATTCACGACACTTGCCCCTGCCCTGATCACTTCCTCAACAACCTTGCACATGTAGTCAAGGTCGGTCCTGGTTGCATCCTCCAGGGAAAACTCAACATCGTCGGTCATGTTACGAGCAAACTTCACCATGGCGATTGAACGCTTCAAGGCATCCTCACGGCTCATCTTCAACTTGAACTCCAGATGGAGGTCGCTGGTTGCCAGAAAGGTGTGTATCCTGGGCCTTCTTGCGTGTTTCACCGCTTCCCAGGCTACTTCTATGTCTCTCTCCAAGGCTCTCGAGAGGGAGGCGACGGTGACGTCTTTCACCTCTTTGCTGATAGCCTGGACGCTGGCAAAGTCACCGGGAGACGCTATGGCAAACCCGGCTTCTAGGATATCCACACCAAGGGCCTCTAGCTGTAGGGCCATGCGAATTTTCTCGTCTAGGTTCATGCTGTATCCAGGAGCCTGTTCGCCGTCTCTCAGTGTGGTATCAAAGATATAGATTCTGTCCTTTTCCATAGTGTCCTTCCCGGTAATATTAAGAGTTTTGGTTTGTTACTTTTTCAGCCAGCTCATCAGTGAACGAAGCTTTTCACCTGTCTTCTCCAACAGACTTTCCTTTTCAATGCGCTTCTTTGCATTGAAGTAGGGTCGGCCAACCTGGTTCTCAAGCAGCCAGTTGCGGGCAAATGTCCCTTCCTGAATATCGGTAAGAACCTGCTTCATGGATTTCTTGGTCTCATCGGTGATGATCTTTGGACCGGTTGTGTAATCCCCATACTCAGCGGTATCGCTGATGGAGTAACGCATGTAGGAGAGTCCGCCCTGGTTGATCAAGTCAACGATCAGCTTCATCTCATGGCAACATTCGAAGTATGCCATCTCAGGCTGGTAGCCTGCTTCCACCAAGGTGTCGAATCCAGCCTTGATCAAGGCGGTTACACCACCACAAAGCACAGCCTGCTCCCCAAAGAGGTCGGTCTCTGTCTCTTCCTTGAATGTGGTTTCAAAGATACCTGCACGACCTGCGCCAAGGCCCTTTGCATAAGCAAGTGCGACATCCTTTGAATCGCCGCTGGGATCCTGGTTGATTGCAATCAGGGAAGGAACCCCCTTGCCTTCCTGGAACTGGGTGCGCACCGTATGTCCAGGACCTTTGGGTGCGATCATGATAACGTTCACGTCAGAGGGAGGTGCAATCTGGCCAAAGTGGATGTTGAATCCATGTGCGAATGCGAGATATTTACCTGCAGTCAGATTTTTCTCGATGCTGTCATGATAGATCTTTGCCTGTCTCTCATCCGGCAACAACATCATGATGACCTGAGCCATGGCACTTGCTTCCTCAGCGGTTGCAACCTGCAAGCCTGCTTCTTCAGCAATCTTCCAGCTCTTGGAACCTTTGTAGAGACCTACGACAACATCCACTCCACTCTCGTGCAGGTTCAATGCATGTGCATGGCCTTGGCTGCCATATCCGATGATGGCAACTTTTTTGCCGTCTAGAACTGAGAGATCTGCCTGTGAATCATAGTACATTGTGCTCATTACTTCCTATCCTCCGTTATGGTTCGCACCACCAGGGTGCGTTAGTATGCTTATTCTTCATCCTCGCTGAAACTGATTGAGCTCAGCGCCCTTGCTCCCCGCTCCAGGGCGGTAATACCGGTCCTGGCCATCTCCACAATCCCGAATGGGGTCATCAAATCCAGGAAGGACTGAATCTTGTCCAGACTTCCGGTCATCTCAAGGGTTATGGTAGAGGAGGTGACATCGTTGATCTTTGCCTTGAAAATCTCAGCAAGCTCGATGACCTGAGAGCGGTCATCATGCCTGGTGGAGACCTTGACCATCACCAGCTCACGCTGAAGGCTTTTCTCCCCTGCCATCTCATAGACCCGCTTCACATCATACAGCTTACCGACCTGCTTCTTGATCTGTTCAACAACCGGCCGGTCTCCGCTGACGACTATGGTGATTCGGCTGAATTCTTCATTTTCGGTCTCGCCAACGGAGAGGCTGTCAATGTTGTAGCCTCTGCGACTGAACAGCGATACAACACGCATGAGTACACCAGGATGGTTATTAACCAGAATTGCCAGTGTGTAACGTTTTTCTTTGGTATTCATCTAAGATTTCACTCCTTCATATGATATTTGGGTATAAGCGATTGCTCCCCGGTACTTCGGGGGCTTCCATCCACGGTCCATGCAACCAGCGATTGCAGCCGTGGTCAGAGAATAATTAGGCTTACTACAATAAGAAGGGAAATGAGGGAAAGAAGGGGGAGGAGGGTTAGAATAAGACGCGTTAGGACTAGAAGCAAGGAAGGAACAGAAAAAGAAGTGGTGTCACACATAGAACTACAGGAACTTGTATAGCCCTGCGTCTTCCGATTCCTTGCAAATGGGCGGTGCTGCTGCACCTGCATAGTGAACGCGTTCAAGGTACTCTCCTCAAGAACAGCCTAGTATGCTGTTTCTTGTTTGTATCGCTCTTTGACGATGCTTGTCAACCCTGCTATTCATAAAACAGTATGTTTATGCAATAAAAATTCGTTTCGCTTTGCAATGTTGCTTCCCTTTCTGATTGCAGATACACTGCTTCCATGAAATTCCCCTGGGGCAATCAGCACAAGACAAACCTATTCACACTGCTCTTTCTCTACTTCCTTATCGTACTCATTGTCCCGTTGGGACTGTTCTCTGCCTATTATGCACTTGCAGGAAATACAAATCAAGAACGGTATCTGATGAGACAGGCAATGAATATGACCACACGTGATGCCAGTACCGTTGCCCAAGCCCTTGAATCCTATCGCCATAAAGCATACCAACTCTCCACCAACCCCTTGGTTGTGGAGATACTCAAGGCAGACAGACTTGCGGTAGAATCATCACAAAGCCGTGAGCTGTATGAACTGCTGTTTACCGTCATGCATGGAGATATCTATCTTGCCAGCGCAAACCTCGTCAGCAACAGTGGGAAGGTCAGAGTCTCCACCCATGTCTTCCCCGAGGTGTACGACCTTCGCTACCAAGGCAATGACTGGGACATGGCTTCCATCATCAACCAGAACAGCCAGGTCTCCCCTACCGCTAGTCTTATCAGCATCCAGAGCCATAGAATAGCGGAGAACGGACGACAGGTTGTTGCTTCCATCCTTCGCCGAGTCTATGACCAGGAGGGAACAAATCTTGGCTACCTTGTGGTGGACATGTATGCAGATGCGCTCTCTCCCCAGGTAAACAGTGACCATGTCCTCACTGACATGCTGCTGGTCGACACCAAGTCCTTTTATGCTACCAGCCTTGTTCATCCTGAGCGATTTGGATCCTTCGACCGTTTTCCGGCGCTCAATACCCTCGATGGCAATTACACTCCCCGTTCACTTCCCTCTGACACCTCCATCACCACCATCTTCCCGATTGGAGGAACAGGCCTCCATCTGGTAGGCTCACTGAGCAGTGGGCCATTTTTTCAGAGTATGGAAAATTGGTTGTCAGTCTTCACTACGACCATGCTTATCGGGGTAGTTCTTGCTTTATGCCTCTCCTACCTTTTCTCACGCTCCATTGCCCACCCGATCAAAAATCTTGCCAAGCGTATGAGAGAGGTGGAACAAGGGGAACTGGAGCCTCAGGAAGTCAGCAGCGCGATAAGCGAATTCAGCCAGCTGGAACACTCATTCAATGTCATGATCAAGCAGATCCTCAGCCTCCTCGATCTTACTCGTGAAGAGCAAGCCAAACTGAGTGAAGCGGAAAGAAAAGCTCTTGAGAGCCAAATGAATCCCCATTTCCTCTTCAATACTCTCAATACAATCAAGGCACTCGCCCGTCTCCATGGAGAGGAAGATATCTACACCATTACTGTTAAGCTGGGAAAACTGCTCCGTTCCTCAATCGACAACAGGGAGAGTGAAGCCACCCTTGAACAGAGCATGGCACTTATCGAGTCCTATCTCACCATACAGAAGCTACGATTTGCCGACAAGTTGACTACCGAGGTATATCTGGATCCCAGCTGCAAACATATAAAAACCCCTAAGCTTATCATCCAGCCGCTCGTTGAGAATGCAATCATCCATGGATTGGAACCGAAGGTGGGAAGCTGGAACCTCAGTGTCCGTGTGGAAAGAACAGGAGAGAGGATTTCCATCACAGTTGGGGATGATGGAGTCGGATTTCCTCCTGATCGCCTACCGGCGAACCTTGACGAACTTGCAAACTCGCCACACGTTGGTGTATACAATGTATATAGAAGATTATTTCTCAAATATGGAAGGAAGCTACACTTCTCCCTGAAATCAAAAGAGGGTGAAGGGACTTGGGCGAGTATCTCCTTCCCGGACGAAGAAGCAATAAAGGAAGAGATGCAATGAGTTACAGTGTTGTGTTCGTAGAAGATGAGCAGATCGTCCGTGAGGAGATTGTCTCCTCGATTCGATGGGACCTCCTTGGTCTGGAATTGGTTGGCACTGCCTCTGATGGACTGAGCGGAGAGCATATGATCAAGGAGAAGGAGCCCGATATCGTCATCACCGACATTCGCCTTCCTGCCCAGGATGGACTTACCATGCTCAGCAACTGTCCAGTGAATCATGCCATCATCCTGACAGGGCACGCTGACTTCTCCTATATGAAGAGTGCCATCCGTCTAGGGGTGTTCGACTATCTGCTTAAGCCGATTGATGATGAGGAGCTAGAAGAAACCCTCGCCTCCTTGGTGAGAAAATTACAGGAAGAGGATCGTGAATATGAGGATCTTAAGAAAAAGGAACACTCGAAGAGTGAGCTCATACCACTTCCCAAGCAAGCTGGAAACCACGTAATAAACGCAACCATCGCCTATATTGCAGAGACCTACTCAGAACCGGTAGGTCTTCAGGAGGCAGCAGCCTACCTCGATCTCTCTGAAAGTCATCTCAGTCGTCTCTTCAAGGAGGTCACCGGACTGAACTTCCTGCAGTATCTCAATGCATACAGGATAAACCAGGCGGCCATCATGATGAGGGACCCAAAGTTGAATATCAGTGAAATTGCCACCAATTGCGGGTTTCCGACCCCAGGATACTTTGCAAAGATCTTCAAACGCTTTATCGGTAAGACCCCGACGCAGTTTAGGGACGAGGTAGATACCTTCTAAAGACTCTAGATAGCCTCTCATCCCTTGTCCCGGAGGGAAGGTCTGCATAAAGGAGGCTTGCTATTCCGAGTTTTCTGCTGCTCTGTATGTTGTCCTTCCTGTCGTCAATGAAGAACGTCTGCTCTGCAGAGACTCTTTCTGCGTCAAGTATGTTTGTATAGAACTGAAGAGATGGCTTGCTCAATCCCATCTCATGGGAGGCATAGGCTTTGTCGAATAATGCAAGCGCACCCATTTCTTCAAGTATTTCCCAATGACTTTGGATGGTATTACTTGCACATACCACCCGCTTTCCTTCTGAACGCAACGATTGTATCAGGGAAAGTACAGGATAGTTGAACACTGGCTTGAACACATCGGCAAACGGATTACCTTGCACAGGTATCCCAAATACATGCGTGATATGCTGCCAGTACTGCTCTTCAGAGACCACTCCTTCCATCAGGGGAAAATCGTAATGGAGATAATCAGCAATAAATGCTTGTTTCTCGATTCCCAAAAGGCGGGAAATCTTCCCAAGCATTGAGATATTATTCACCACCACATTACCCATATCAAACATGAAAAGCGAATGCTTGTCGCTGAGAACAGGATCACAACTTGCCAGCAAGACCTCGACCTGCTGTACTCCAAGACGCCCTTCCCATTCAAGAACCCCCATCCCCTTCGACCTTGCTTCATTGCGGGCAGTCTCCGATCTACTTATAAAGAGGTATCGGGAGAAGGAATCCTGAGGAAAGCTGGCCACCAAGTGGTTTTCGAAAAACCCCAGCACCGGAAAATCTGCATCATCCTCTTTCAAATCTGCACAGAGAAATTCGTACATGCTCAACCCTTCCTTGACTCATATACTGCCGACCCACCGATGAAATACTTGGTCAAGGACATGAACAGTACAAACATGGGGATCGATGCAAGCAGGGCTGCAGCCATCATTGCTCCTTCGTCGGTATTCCGTTCAAGCGCGAAAGAACTGATGTACTGGGGAATCGTCTTCATCTTTTCGCTCTGGCTTACCAAAAGCGGCCAGAGCAGGTTGTCCCACTGACTACGGAAAGAGAGAATGGAGAGCGTTGCGATAACCGGCATGCAGTTGGGAAGTACTATTTTCCAATAGATTCCGAATTCCCCCATCCCATCGACACGGGCTGCATCAAGAAACTCCGTTGGGAATGTCGTGAGATACTGTCGCATCTGGAATACACCAAATGCACTCACAAGGAAAGGAAGTATCAAGCCGGTATACGTATTCTGGATGCGTAGCATTGTGACTACCATATAGAGCGGAATCATAATTGCTTCAAAAGGAATCATCATCGTTGCCATGATGATGATAAAAATGGTGTTTCTTCCCCGAAAACGAAACTTTGCCAAGCCATAGCCTGTGAGACTTGCAATCAAGACTGTAGTAATGGCAACTGTGATACTTACCACGAGTGAGTTGGTAAGATTACGGACAAAGATAAACGTTTGGTCGTTTCCTGCCACAGCCTTGACAAAATTAGGGGCATGGAAGCCTTTTGGAATCCAGGAAAACGGCATGGCCATAATCTGGTTTCGTTCCATCATGGAAGCACTGATCATGAACGCAATCGGAGTCAAGGTAAAAAGGAGCATTGCTGCCAAAACAATCCAAATAAGAACATTGGTAATGGTAATTTTCTTCGATATCTGCATGTCTCTAATACTCCACCTGATCGCTACTTGTCGTTTTAAACTGCAACAATGTCAGCAACAACATCAACAAGAAGAGCACAACACTCATTGCACTTGCTCGTCCTAGGTACTGTTGCTGAATACCTGTAACATAGATATTGAAGGTAATTACATTGATTGGAGCACGTGGAGCCCCATTGGTGTACAGCATGTATTGGGTACTGAAGGTTTTCAGACACTGCAACATTGCCATGACCGAAACGAGGAACACCGTCGGCTTGAGCAACGGGAGAGTGATACGCCAGAAAACCTGGCCCTTGCCAGCCCCATCAATGGTGGCTGCCTCATAAATCGTAGGAGGTATTGAAGCCAAGCCGGTAATGAAGAGGATGACAAAGTATCCAATATATTTCCAGAAGTAAATCACCATCGTCGACACTTGCTCCATCACAGGATCTACCAACCAACGATGGTCAACCCCTGGAGTGTTCATGAGCGTATTTACCCATTGGTTTCCCAAACCTCTAGGGTCAAAGATAATCATCCAGATGGTAGCAGCGACAACACTGGAAAGAATTGCTGGGGTATAATAGGCAATCTGCAGAAATTTTTTTGACTTACCGCTACTGAGATTGCTGATGAAGACAGCCAACATCAAGCTGATAATCAACAAGGGAATGAATGTACCAACGGTAAACACCAATGTTGCACGCAAGCTATTGAGAAAAGACAAATCACTCGCTGCTCTACTGGGATCGAATAACCTGATATAGTTACCTAACCCTAAAAATGCTGGGGGTGCTTTACTGAGAGCACGTTTATCAAAAAAACTGGTGTAGAATGCATTGATTATTGGATAAAAGCTGAATAATGAGAAAAAAAGCAGGGAGGGAACTACAAAGACAAATCCCCACCGAGCCTGTTTTTTCTCGATGCCTTGGTATTTTTTCATACCCATGAAGTACTCCTACAGGTTGATGGTCAAGGAATCGGCCCTGCCGGAAGGCAGGACCGTGCATGGATTACTGTTCGTCGACAATCTCTTGAACAGCGGAACGAAGGGTTGCCAGTGCCTTTTGGGGGCTGACACCACTGAGCATAACCGACTCTACCGCATAGCGGATCTGTGTCTGAATCTCTGCGGAGTTTGCTCCGTAGTAGATCATGTGGGAGCGTCCCATGTCATTGATGAAGACATCACTGTAGGGCATGTTCTTCAGTGTATCGCTTGCAAACAGCGCCTTGGTCGGCTGAATGATGTTTCCACCACGGGTGAGGTAATCCTCTCCATGGCTGAGCAGGAATCCTGCCAACTTCCAAGCTGCCTTCTGCACATTGGGATCACTGTCCGCATTCACCATGAAGAAGTGACCATAGTAGCATGCTGCCACATCTTTCACTGCATCCTCAAATACAGGATACGGAATAACCATCCACTCTCCACTCTCGAAGAACTCTGGGTTGTCTGCCTCAATTCGTCCCTGCTGGTATAAGCCAGTGTGGGCCATTGCCATATCATTGTTATCCAAGTTGAACAATTTTCTGGCATTCTTGTAGGTCGGGGAACCAAGGTTACGCCCCGATGGACCCCATTCCTGCATGTAGGTCAAGGCCTGAAGCCAAGCCTCATCCCCTACTATGGCTGTCTTGCCGTCACTGCTGATAAGCTCTCCACCAAGCTGCTCTACCATGGGTACAAAGAATGTCAAGTAATAAGGATAGCGGAAATCAAATCCACGACGTACCAAGATATCCCCGTCCCTAATGACGAGTTTCTCGGAAATGTCAGCCATCTCTTCCCAGGTCTTCGGGTAATCCTTCTCAGGATCAAGCCCTGCATCACGGAAGATCTTCTTGTTTATATAGATGGACCAGTTGGTGAGCTCCAAAGGCAAACCATATACCTCACCATTCACTGTGACAGTATCCAGAACACCCTCTACATACTTGTCCAACAAATCCTGCTTGTCAGCATAACCTGCTGCTTGGTAGTCAACCGGGGCAACACGATAGTTGGTGATATAGGCATACTGGTTCTCGATGGGAAGATTGAACATATCGGGACCTTGATTTGCCGCAAAGGCAGTCTGGACAAGTTCAATCTGCTTTACTGAAGCTTGGGTGGTACGTACCACGGTGATGTTTGGATTATCAGCCATGAACTGAGCGATCAGCTCTTCTTCCAAAGCAGTACGGGCCGGATCTTCGTGCGTCCAGTACTGTATAGTAACTGGAGCGTTTTCATCTACGACAGCTTCCTTTCCACCTTGTGCAAACAAGGAGAGAGGGAGCAACAAAGCAATCATCAATGCCAATGCAATTGATCTTTTCATGTGTGACCTCCTCAAGTCTTACTACTTTTAGTGTAGTGTCTTGGGCCAAATCCACAAGATAAAGATTTTGCGTTTATCAAGACAAGTTTGTGGACAGAACGCCCACTGTGTCAAGAATGAACCAGAAATAGAAAAAGTGAGGAGAGCCTACTCGAGAGAGCCTTTTTTTACTGTTCGCAGATAACTTGCCAGTTTCTCCATCGTCTCGCTGGAGATGTCATGCTCGATCAGACAAGCATCCTGCTCTGCAATGACAGGGTCTACACCGAGGACTTCCTGAAAGAAACTGGTAAGAGTCTTATGCCGGAAGTAGACCTGGGATGCTTTCAGCCTCCCCTTCTCTGTCAGATGAATGTCGCCATAGGTCTCTTGCTTCACATATCCGTCGGCTGAAAGCACCTTCATTGCACGGTTTACGCTGGGCTTGGATACACCAAGGCGTAGGGCAACATCGGTTGTCCGCACCTTTTCATGTTGTTCGCTGAGCGCCAATACAGCCTCAAGATAATCTTCGCCTGACTTTTGCATGCCTAGATAGTATCATGCCTTGAGGTTTTTGTCATCTTAGATTAAATACCTTGACACAGAAGTTTGATATGGCTAACTTATAACCAAGGAAGAAGACGATGCAAATGACGATGGACGAATTGGCCGTAGGACAGAAAGGGGCTGTAAAAGCAATACATGCCCCAAAACAGCTTAAACGACGACTGATGGATATGGGATTCACCAAAGGTGTAGATATCGAGGTTGTCAAGCTGGCTCCGATGGGAGACCCTATCGAAGTATCCGTTCGAGGATACAATCTCTGCTTGAGAAGAGCAGAAGCACGCAAGATTGAACTGAGATAGCCTATGAAAACCATTGCCCTCATCGGGAATCCCAACTCAGGGAAGACAACCCTGTTCAATGCATTGACGGGAACAAGCGCCTACGTGGGAAACTGGCCAGGTGTCACTGTGGAAAAGAAAGAAGGTATGGTGGGCGGCCATACTATTTTAGACCTCCCCGGCATCTATTCTCTCTCCCCTTACAGCCCAGAAGAAAAACTTTCACGTCGGTACATCCTCGATGAACAGCCGGATCTCATCATTGATGTCATTGATGCAACCAATCTCGAGCGAAGTCTCTACCTAACCACCCAGCTTGCTGAGCTGGGCCGTCCTCTTCTACTTGTACTCAATATGGCGGATCTCCTGGAAAAGGAAGGGATCAAGATTGATGCCAAGCGTCTCAGCCAGATGACAGGATCCCCCGTGGTTACTGTCTCAGCGAGCAGAGGAACAGGAATCGATCACCTGAGAGAGGCAATTGAACATAGCCTGAGAGAGAAACATGCGGCGCTCTGCCCGCTCTTTTCCAACTTCATAGAACGCTATATCTCTCATATCATCGAGGATGACTACCTTCATGCAATACCGAAAGGAAGGCAGATGCGATGGGCAGCCATCAAACTTATTGAAGAAGATGAGCTCTTCCTTTCTTCCATGCCTCCCATTCCCGATGCATTTAATACGTATCTTAGCGAGGTACGCGCTGAACTAGTTGCCCACTATGATGACGACCCGGAGGCCATCATCATCGATCAACGCTACAAGGTAGCCGAGCATATCTCCAAGGATTGTCAAATCCGAAAGCAAAAGGAGAAGTCTTTCAATTTCGATTCCATTGCAACCAATCGCATAGCAGCCATTCCTCTGTTCATATTAATCATGGGTGCTGTCTTCTATCTCTCCATTGGTCTGGTTGGGGGATACACCACCCCAATTCTGGAAAATCTCTTTGGGTACCTTGGTACCCAGGTGCTCACCTTATCAGATACGTTAGGTGTACACCCCTTACTATCGGGAATACTCGTGGATGGCATTATTGCTGGGGTTGGAGCAGTACTGACCTTTGTTCCCCAACTATTTGTACTCTTTCTCCTTCTTTCCATCTTGGAAGATTGCGGGTATATGGCACGAATTGCCTTCATTATGGATAGGATGATGCGCACCCTGGGGCTTTCAGGCAAGTCCATTATTCCCCTGGTGATTGGAACCGGTTGCTCGGTACCGGCAATCATGAGTAGCAGGACAATCGAGCACCAGAAACAGAGGGAACTCACGGTCATTGTAACTCCATTCATCCCCTGTGGTGCAAAAATGCCGGTTTTTGCGCTCATGCTCACCTACTTTTTTCCTGGTCAGTGGTACATTGCCCCCATGATCTACCTTCTCGGTATTGTCGCAGTCATTGTCACAGGATTGCTTGCCCGGGCAATCGACAAGCATAAGGAAACGAATGCCTTCATTCTTGAGCTACCCCGCTACCAACTCCCAACAGTCAGAAATGTCTGGCTCCAGACCAAAGAAAGGACTCTCGGCTTTATCCAGAAGGCTGGAACCATCATCCTACTCTCCTCTGTGGTCATCTACCTGCTCTCCTCATACTCCTTTACCTTACAAGCGGTCGATGCAGAGGCAAGTATGCTTGCTATCATGGGGCGGGTCATTGCTCCACTGTTTGCCCCACTGGGATTTGGGTTCTGGCAGGCAAGTGTTGCCCTATTGACGGGAATCGCTGCCAAGGAGACTATTGTCAGTACACTCAGCGTCACCATCGGGACTGCAAATCTGGGATTTTTCTTCACTCCTGACTCCGCTCTCTCCTATATGACTTTCATTCTGCTCTCCTCTCCTTGCATTGCCGCCATTGGCGCAATGTTCAAGGAACTGGGAAGCAAGAGAAAACTTCTGTACGCCCTGTTGTGGCAGACAGGATTCGCCTATGTATCAGCACTCTTGGTTCGTTACATGGTGCTGCTTCTGATATAAAGGAATGCCTATGACTACGATTATCGCTAATGTGGTTGTTGCAGCTTTGATCATCTCCCTGGTTGCATACGCTATTGCAGCCCTTACAAAACAGAGCAAGGAGGAGAGTTGTGCCTCTTGCTCACCAAAAAAAGGAAGTGCTTGCAAGGGGTGTCAGTTTGCTGACCACTGCAATAAAACTATTCATTAATTGAATATTTATGCAGTAAGTCTGGATATTTCCCCTCTTTTTCGTTACACTCTCCACTAACACCCAGAACGGGTAGTATTGTTTGAGGAGAGATAGAAATGAAACGAAGCATTGTTGTACTGTTGTCACTATTATTGGTTTCGGTCAGCCTTTTCGCTGCAGGGACCAAGGAACAAGCACCCGGTGTTGATAATTCCCTTCAGAAAATCATGGACAAGGGAGTACTTGTCATGGGTCTCGATGACAACTTCCCTCCTATGGGTTTCCGTAATGAGAAAGGGGAACTGGTGGGTTTTGATGTAGATTTGGCCAAGGAAGCTATGAAGCGCCTCGGTGTTGAGCTCAAGCTCCAGGCAATCGATTGGAATGCCAAGGAACAGGAACTGAATACCGGAAACATTGACTGTATCTGGAATGGTTTCACCATCACTCCTGAACGTCAGGAAGCCATGACATTTACCCCTCCCTATATCCACAATGCCCAGGTTGTTGTAGTGCGGGATGACAGCCCTTACACCACACTGGCCTCCCTCAGTGGAAAAACCGTGGGATACCAGGCTGGGTCATCAGCTTCAAATGCAATCGACGATACTCCCGAGTTCAAGCAGTCCGTAAAGAGCTTTGTTGAGTTCAAGGAAAACCTTACCGGTTTGATGGATCTTGAGATTGGTGGTATCGATGCATTGGTGGTTGATGTCACTGTTGCAGAAGACAACATCAAGCGCAGTGGAAAACCCTTCAGAATCCTCGAGGAGGAACTTGCTCCCGAAGACTATGGTATTGGATTCCGCAAGGGTGAGCAGAAGCTTGCAGACGCAGTATGGCAGCAACTTCAGGCAATGGCCGCCGATGGTACGCTTGCAAAAATCTCCACCGATTGGTTCGGTAGTGATATTACTGTTGTAGCAAAATAACGAAACCGTTATGATTACGGGGAGCTTGGCTCCCCGTTTTCTTTTTTCAACACCTTATCTCTAGGAGACACCGATGGGAAACCTCTTAATGCAGATGCTGGTTGCCACGATGACCAGTTTGAAGATATTCGGCCTTACCCTGCTATTCTCCCTCCCACTGGGTATGTTGGTTGCCAAAGGCAGGATGTCGAAAAACCCAGTCATTTCGAACGTGGTAAATGTGTACATCATGATCATGAGGGGCACTCCCTTGATCCTCCAACTCTTGTTTGTTTACTTTGCCCCCTACTACATCTTCGGATCTTCGTATGACCGTTTCACTGCTGTTATTGTTGGCTATACCATCAACTATGCAGCGTATTTTGCCGAGATCTACCGTGGGGGAATCCAATCGATCCCTATCGGGCAGTATGAGGCTTCCTTGGTTCTTGGCTTCTCGAAGGCTCACACGTTCACCCATGTGATTGCCCCTCAGGTAGTCAAACGAATTATCCCTGCAATGGGAAACGAGGTAATCACCCTGGTAAAAGATACTGCGCTTGCTCAGACTATCGGGGTTGCAGAACTGTTCAGGGTTGCCCAGAACGCCTCAGCTAGGGAGTTCTCGACCATGCCCATCTTCATTGCCGGAGTGTTTTACTTCTTGATGAATGCGGTAGTCTCCCGTTCATTCGACCTACTTGAGAGAAAGCTCAACTACTACCGCTAGGAGAGGAAGATGGAAATCATAACCGTAGAAAACCTACAGAAATCATTCGATGGACTTGGGGTACTCAAGGGAATCTCATTCACCTTGCATGAAGGAGAAGTCCTCTCCATCATTGGACCTTCTGGTAGCGGAAAGAGCACCCTGCTTCGCTGTCTCACTCAGCTTGAGCCAGTCGATGGTGGCACGATCAATGTATGCGGACAGACCATGGTCTCATCAACCAAGGAAGGTGCTGTCTCCTACTCAGACAAGCAAACACTCCGCTCAGTACGTCTTAATCTTGGCCTTGTGTTCCAAAACTTCAACCTCTTCCCCCATATGAGTGTGATGAGAAACATTACAGAGCCCCAGATGCATGTGCTCAAGCGCAGCAAGAAGGAAGCAGAAGAGGTAGGGAGAGAGCTCTTGAGGAAAATGGGATTGGAAGAGAAGGAGAAGGCATACCCCAACCAACTCTCCGGCGGACAGCAACAGCGGGTATCCATCGCTCGTGCGTTGGCACTCAACCCCACTGTTTTATGTTTTGATGAACCCACCAGTGCACTCGACCCTGAACTGACTGGGGAAATTCTCCGTGTTATCAAAGATCTGGCAAAGGAAAAGATGACCATGATTGTGGTAACCCATGAGATGGCCTTTGCAAGGGACATTTCCGACCGTATCATCTTCATGGACGACGGCCTCATTGTAGAGGAAGGTAACCCGGAAGAGTTGTTCAATAATCCGAAAAACCCCAGGACTCAGAAGTTCCTCAACCGCTACGAGTAAAGTAGGAGGGAACCACTGGTACTGTCGTGATACTTCCCATCATGGTAAGCCACTACACCATTGACCATCACCAGGGAAATACCGTCCCCGGTAATCTCGGGATGTTTGATATCACTATGTTCAGCCAGGTGCTGCCAATCGAGAAGCACCAAATCTGCTTTATAGCCAGTTTTAATGAATCCCCTGTCCTTTAATCCCAATCGTTTTGCTGGATTTCCGGTCATTCTTGCAATAAGGGAGTGGAGAGGAAGCACTGCTTCTTGTTTTCCATATCTATCAAGCAGGTGGAGTGTACTCTGATAGGATCGTGGATGACTCAGCGCTCCGGCATAGAGGGCATCCGTACCAAAACACATGAGAGGATGAGAGAGGATTTTCTTGAGTGAGTCTTCACTTTGGGTAACATCCATCATCAGTGCTGTTCCCTTTGCTTCCTGGAGAATATCAAAGAAAACTTCGTACGGGTCACTACCCTGCTCCCTAGCTATCTCACTCAGGCTCATCATCTCATACTGCCTATTACCTTCCAGACTAAGGATACTCACCTGATCCCATCCACAAAGTTCAGCGATGGAGTCCCATCCCTCTGGATGGTCTATCTCACTCCGTATTTTCATCCGGACTGAAGCATCCTTTAGGAGGGACTGTACCTCCTCGCGGGGCAAGCGTAGATAGGAAGGAGGAAGGAGACTGAACAGGCTGGTTGAACCAAAGTGATAGGGATACTGGTCAAACTGAACATCCAGACCTCTCTCCCTGGCATGGTCGATCAAGGAAAGCACCTCATCCACGAGGTGCTGGTTCTTTCTCCCAATCACCTTGAGGTGGCTGATCTCCAGTCTCACTCCTGTACGTTCAGCGAGAGAAAGAACTTCCTTGAGGGAATCAAGAATATCACTTCCTTCGCAACGCATATGTACTGCAAAAAGTCTGTCGTACTCAGCAACTACCTTTAGGAGAGCAAGCAACTCCTTCTCTTCAGCGAATATACAAGGCGCATAGTACAAGCCTGTGGACATACCCAGACAGCCTGCTTCCAGGCTCTCCCTGAGAAAGGTGGACATCTTGGAAATCTCAGAAGCTGTTGCGCTCCTGTTAACATTTCCTTTCATACTCGCCCTTCTAAGGGTACTGTGGGCCTGCAGAAATGCCGTATTGGTTCCACTTCTCCAATGCTGCGTATAGGCTGAGAAGGATTTCCACCCAGCCTCTGGATATGCTCCCAGGACATCCCCACAGAGTTCTCTTAAAAAGGTACTTCCCCTCTGACAGGGGAATACCCCGATACCGCAGTTGCCGGCGACCTCAGTGGTAATCCCTTGTCCAATCTTGGGTTGCATAGGAGGATTCCTCAGTACTTCAAGGTCACTATGTCCATGCATATCGATGAATCCGGGGCAGAGGATCTTGTCAGTGCAGTCAATTACCGTATACCCCTCCCTTACCTGGGATAGAGGGGGAAGGATTGCCTGAATCATATCTGATTCAACAAGAAGATCGCCCCAAAAAGGGGCGGAATCGGATCCATCAATGATTTCAGCATTCCTAAGGTGATAGCGATTCATGCTTCACCCTGCAAACTCTTGCACTCGCGTAATACTACCTGTTCTATCATCCTAAGCACATTCTGGTAGTTACCCCTGCTCCTGGTAAGGATCATCGCAGCCTTGAACTCATCTTCATGTTCCTCTTCCACCAAAGCTGGGGGGAATCCACCATTGAGCAGTTCCTGTGCAAAAGCAAGGGAAGCAAGCAACCCATCATACATACCAAAGGGCTTAATCCTGATCAATTCCCCATAGAGGAAGATTGCCCTAACTACTGGATGGAGCTCAGTCCAATCCCGGTCCCACTGCACAAACAGTGTTTCCATCTGCTGGAGCACAGTTACACTCCTGTTCTGGTCGATAATACTATCTGTGCGATAAGAAACCTCCCCTTCGCTGTCCAATCCTTGCATCAACATCTGGTAGAGCTGTAATAGGCGCTGCTCACTCATCTGTGGTCGACTCTTCCCTTTTACCGGACCAATTCCATACTGATGGAGCATCCTCATCATGATGGTTCTCATGTTCAATGCAAGCACCTGGGTATCGAATTGCAGGGAGGGAACAAAGCAATGGCTGAAGAGTACGGCTAAATCTTGGGGATCCAGCTCCAGATCTTCTGCAGCAAAGGAGGCGAGCACGAAGCGCGTCACCAGATGTTTATAGGAGCGCAAGAATTGGTCTCTATCATCTCGTGATTGCAGTGCCAAACGTGCCTGTTCAAGTTTGGAAAAGTCCATCATACCAATGCGCAGATCGAGGTTCTTCATATGCCTCAGCTGTCTTCCATCCCCTGGCTTGGGGGCATCGCTGGGAATATTCCAGGCCCAGGAGGAACGGAGTACTCCGTCCACCCTTCCCTCTGCACAGAGAATTCTCACCCGTCTCTCACTGATTCCCCACTTCTTCGCGGCTTCCTTGGCACTGATATACATAGGTTCTCCCTTTCTATCCAATCCTTCCTACATAGGTTTATTACCACGAAACTGTGCTCTGTGCAAGGCTTCCTATACTCAGAAGGGCTTGAGCAAAGCAGAGAGAATGGGGATAATTGGTTGGAAAGGGGAACCTTTCCTATCACAACTGGGAGGGTACTCCATGGATCGATATGATGTTGTCATCGTTGGAAGCGGACCGGCAGGAATGGGTGCAGCCTTTACGCTGCGTGAGCGGCGGCCTGATCTGAAGATATTAATACTTGATCGGGAAAAGGTGTCTACTGGCGGTATGCGCAATGACTGCAAGATGAATTTCACCTACCCAATAGGGTTTCCTGTTGAATATTGGACTGAGGAAGCTGCAGAGCATTACTTGAAACAGGTTATCGACTTTCTCAAACCATCATTTCTTGAGAAACAGAACATCGACATCTACCAGAAGCGAGCGGAGCGACTCGGTTGTTCATTGCTGGAAATCAAACAGACACATCTTGGCACTGATGGCGGACTCAAGCTCATCAAGGAATTGCTTGCTCGTCTTGAAACGTTGGGGATCGATCTTGCTCTTGGAGAGGCAATGGAAACGGTGAATGCTGAAAAACAGTTCATCGTTACCGAGAAACGCGAGATTGGTTATAAGCGGTTGCTGATAGCACCGGGTAGAAAAGGATTCCATTTCCTCCAGGACCTGATGCGTTCACTCGATATTCCTTTCATCGACAATATCGTCGACATCGGGGTACGGGTCGAGACCAGAATTGAGCACTATCCCATCGTAAGGGATTATTATGACCCGAAGTTCTATTTCCCTGAGAAAGTGCGTACATTCTGTACCAACAGCGGGAATGCCCATGTGGTTCGTGAGCGGTATGCGACAAACAGAGGTGACCAGTGGTATTCGGTGAATGGACATGCCTTCGCTCCAGACAGCAAGCATGACAATGGATTGGTAAACTTCGCAATCCTGAAAACAGTACGGTTTACCGCTCCACTTGCCAGTGGACAGGCTTTCGCAGAGAATCTTGGACTGCAGGCTGCCCTTATGGGTGGCGGACAACCCCTGATGCAACGAGTTGGTGATTTCCGCCTCGGTTCAAGGAGCAAGGAAGCAAGCTTCAGCGGGGACCTCTATGACTTTGAGCCTACGCTGAAAACCTGTTGTCCTGGGGATATCTCCCTTGCAATTCCCGCGAAAATCCTTCGCGCTATCTGGAAAGCGATGAAAAACCTGGATACCATTGTACCGGGAGTGCTTCACCCTTCCACGATCATGTACTATCCTGAGATTAAACTCTATGCAAACAAACCAGCCTACCTGGATGAACGATTCCGCGTTAAAGAAGATATCTGGTTTGCTGGTGATGGTGCTGGCACAAGCCGCGGAATTACCGGAGCCTGGGCCAGCGGAATTCGGAGTGCGGAGGGAATCCTCGACACTCTATAAGGTATGTGTGAAGCGGTTGTTCAGCCAATTGGAAGCAAGCGCTACCCATTGGCGACACGCTTCATGAGGGGTACCTACCTCCTCAGTGCACATCGAAAGACCATGGTCCCCGTTTTCGAACAGATGGAGTTCGTAGGGGACCTTTGCTTTCTGCAGGCCTACAGCCAACTGTAGGCTGTTCTCCACGGGCACACTCTCATCTGTGACAGTGTGCCATATGAACAGGGGAGAAGCATCCCTGGTTACTTGGTTCTCCAAGCTCAGGAGGGAGCGCAGTGACGCCTCTTTCCCACTGACCCAGTCCAGGCTCTCCTCATGAGCATATTTCCCACCGGTGATCACTGGATAGCAGAGTATTGCAGCATCAGGTTTGTTGTTCTCATCCACAATCTTTTGTTTTGCCGCGAGCATGGGGTGCTTGTGCAAGAGAGCCAAGGATGCTGCTAAATGTCCACCAGCGCTGAAACCCATGATGGCTATCCTTGTTGGATCACACATCCATTCAAATGCATGTTCACGAATCTTGATCAGGGCATCACTGGCTTCAAGCAAGGGATTCAGATCCTTTGCCGCTTCCTGTACTGAATAGTCCAGTATGAAGACATTGTAGCTCATGGAAAGAAAGTGCAACGCAACCGGGTCACGTTCACGTTCAGAACGAAACCGATAACCGCCCCCTGGGCAGATGACAATTGTCGGGCGAATATTCCTGATCCCCCCATCACCGGTGATATCCTGGAGGTATCCTGTAAGAGGGACCTGGTTTGGTCCTACAGCAATCTGTATTAATTTCATAGGTGTATCCTACCACATTCTTCATCATTTTGATCAGGAAAAAGGTACGTTGGGGAATCCAGATGTGGTATCATCATGCCATGCAAACTTCTACACTCTTTGACCTCGATGGCAGGGCTCCCCTAAAACAAGCTCTCCCACTTGCCATACAACATGTGGTTGCCATGATAGTTGGCTGTGTAACCCCAGCCTTGATCCTCAGCCGTGTTGCAAACCTCAATCCACAAGATTCCATCATTCTGGTCCAGGGAGCCTTGGTCATAGCAAGCTTGGCTACATTCCTTCAGCTCTTTCCCATCCCAGGAGTCCTTGGCTCGGGACTCCCTGTCATCCTGGGAGTAAGTTTTGCATATCTTCCGAGTATGCAAGCCATCGCATTGGGATATGATCTTGCGACTATCTTCGGCTCACAACTGGTAGGGGGGTTGGTAGCCATCCTTGTGGGAATATTTGTTAAGCAACTCAGAAAATTCTTTCCTCCCCTAATTACAGGAACCGTGGTATTCACCATCGGGCTTTCCCTCTATCCTACCGCCATCAACTACATGGCTGGAGGAATCGGAAGCCCTTCGTATGGCTCGCCACTGAACTGGACACTCGCCTTTCTCACCCTTGCAGTGGTAACCGTGCTCAATCATCTGGGGAGAGGAATCTTCAAGCTTGCGTCCATCCTTATCGGTATCATTGCGGGTTATGGACTCTCTCTTGTTTTTGGCATCGTGGACTTCTCCGCTATCAATGAAGCAAGATACTTCCAGGCACCAGAGCTTATGCATTTCGGTATCAAGTTCGATGTTGCTGCCAGTTTTTCCATGGGTATATTGTTTGCCATCAATGCCATCCAAGCCATCGGAGATTTCACAGCAACCACGGTTGGCGCGATGGACAGGGAACCCACGACAAAGGAATTGAGAGCAGGAATCACCGGCTATGGCCTTACCAATATCCTGGGATCCTTCATGGGAGGCCTTCCCACGGCAACCTACAGCCAAAATGTTGGTATAGTAACCACCACCCGTGTCATCAACCGTTTCACCCTTGGGCTTTCTGCCTTCATACTCTTACTTGCAGGACTGATCCCAAAGTTCAGTGCCGTCTTGACGACAATTCCCCAAAGTGTACTGGGAGGGGCTACAATCAGTGTATTTGCCTCAATTGCCATGACCGGTATGAAACTGGTAGTATCTGAGGAGATGAACTACCGAAATACGTCAATCGTAGGGCTCTCTGCAGCGCTGGGTATCGGAATAGCGGAATCATCGGCTGCCCTGGCAACCTTCCCCGTTTGGTTCCAGAGTGTGTTCGGACAGTCACCGGTGGTTATCGCAACAGTTGTTGCTGTTGCATTGAATATTATGTTACCGAAGAGGGATTAGATGGAACGAGTCATACTGGATGTTGATACTGGTCTTGATGATGCGGTTGCGCTGTTTCTCGCAGCAGGGTTGGATACACTTCATATAGAGGCGCTCATAGCCACGAACGGAAACGTAGGGTTGGAAAAAACCCTTGAAAACACACTGAATATTGCTGAAACTGCTGGATTGGAGTGCCCTGTCTATAAAGGAGCCGAAAAACCTCTGGTACGTGAACCAGTAGCTGCAGGGGATTTTCACGGGGAGTCGGGCCTTGATGGCCCTGTTTTCTCACCTCGACAGAGACTAGCAGTACAGGAAGAGAACGGTATCGATGTCATGATCAGGCTCTTGCATACACATCCAGGAGAGATAACCATCATCAGCGTTGGGCCGCTGACCGACCTTGCATTGGCTATGCAGAGAGATGAAGAGGTAGCACAACTTGCCAAGCAGATCATCATCATGGGAGGATCTTTCAGCAATGGAAATGTTACGGCATTTGCTGAATTCAACACCTATGCAGATCCTGAGGCAGCACAGGTTGTCTTCTCCAGTGGTGCCAAGTTGGTGCTCTTCCCCCTCGACTGTACCAGACAGGTTACCTTGAGCCCTTCACGCCTGGAAGGTTACCATGCGATCAAGACGAATTCGGCACAGGTATTTGCTGCTTGCATGGACACCTATCAGGCCAACTATACCCGCCAGAGGCAGGGTTGGCCACAAATGCACGACCCTTTATGTGTAGCCTATCTAGCCGACCCTCAAAAAGTACAGACCGAGTACAAGCGAGTCTGGGTTGATTGCCAGAGGGGACCTTCCTATGGAAGAACCATCAAGGAAGAGACAAGAAACAACGATGGAGTGCATATTGCCACCTCCATCGATATTCCTTGGTTCTGGTCGCTGGTTGATGAAGCTTTTGCTGTTCTCCCTTAGTGAAAGACGACCAGGTCTTCCAAGCGCTCGCGAATCTTTGGCCGTTCTGCTTCAGATGGATAGCCGAAGGTTGCGAGCAAGGAAGCTTGCCACTGATGCCCATCGAGTGACAGTACATCAAGCACCTGTTGTTCATGAAAACCTTCAATGGCACAGCTTTGGATACCCATCGCTGCCGCCCCTGTCATCATATTGGCTATCGCTAGATATCCCTGGCTCTTCAGCCAACAGTCCAAACGTCCTTCCTGTTTGAGATAATCATAGTAGGGACGATAATCGTCAATGAACACATCCAGGGAATCGGGAAATCGCTTTCCACGGCTATGCACCAGATCTCCATCAGGATTGGCAAATGCAGCTTTCCTCACCATTACAGCAATGCTGAAGGCACTCGTTGCCACTGACTCCTGGTCAAAGCATGCATGAAAGAGTGCTGATTTTTTCTCTGCACTCCTCACTACATGAAAGGACCACAGTTCAAGACCAAAGGACGTGGGAGTCAATCTGCCATATTCCAGGATCTGCTTCAGTTGAGCATCACTTACATTTCTCTGTTCATCATAGCGTTTACAAGCAAAACGATGTTGCATGGCATCGATAAAATCCATCAGCGCACCTCACTCGCAACCTGTAAGGCGACCTCAATCATGGGGTATAAGCCTACTGCGCGCATCTCATCACCAAAACCCTGACCGGTTACGCAACTGTCTGTCATGGTAAGCAGACTCAATGCATGTTTCCCTGTCCATGCAGCGGTACTGTACAAAGCATAGGTTTCCATATCCTGTGCCAAAGCACCCATCCTTGCCCAAGCCTGCCAACTATCCTCTCCCAGTGCATTGTAGGAAGAAAAGAGGTCACTGGAAAACACCATACCGGCATGCATGGGTATCTCAAGCTTCTTGGCTACCGCAAGTGCCCTTAACAATAAATTGGAATCGCAAACAGGGCTGAGACTTCCCTTCAAGTTATATTGATGAGCCCAGTTACTATCAGTACTTGCAGTCATTGCAACAATCAGATCACCCACAGCGATGGATGGTTGCAAGCCTCCACAGGTCCCGATACGGATGATGGCATCGACGCCATACTCGGTGAACAGTTCATAGCTGTATATACCAACTGAAGGGCCACCCATCCCCGTAGAGAGTACTGAGACCGGCATATGGTTGTAGACGCCTGTATATCCAAGAACATTTCTCACATCGGTGACCAGACGAGCATCTTCAAGGAAGTGTTCAGCCACCAGTTTTGCTCGTAAAGGGTCCCCAGGAGCAAGCACCACAGGTGCAATATCTGCCTTGGAAGCTCTATTGTGAGGAGTCATCAGCTTGCCCCCTTCTCATATGGCTTACCTGCAGCTCGTGGCGCATAGTTCTTGCCACTGGAAAGCACCAATGCCACGAGCGTCACGACATAAGGGAGAATATTGAAGACTTCCGAAGGAAGAGCCTTCAAAGCCGGTATGTTGTTCGCGATGATGGCAAAAGCCTGTGCTGTTCCAAAGAGGAAAGCTGCACCGGTTACCCCCAAGGGGCTCCAACGACCGAAAGAAACAGCAGCAAGTGCGATAAACCCACGACCATTGATGGTATTGCTCGTATACTGGATGGTCTGGGTGAGCACTACACAACCACCTGCAAGTCCTGCAAGGACACCACTGGAAACAACTGCAAAATAGCGCATCTTTTTCACGTTGATACCGACACTTTCAGCAGCTCCAGGATGTTCGCCACATGCTCTGAGGTGCATACCGAAGGGAAGCTTATAGAGCATGATCCATGAGAGGACTACAACTGCGACGGCAATGTAGGCAGTCGGGTAGATGCCAAGTGCATCGGTCTGCATGCCCATCATGAACTCCTTGGTTCTGTCAGCATTGAAGAGAATCTGGCTGGCAAAAATTGTTACACCAGTGGAGAGCAGGTTGATACCGGTACCACTGATGGTCTGGTCAGCATTAAGATTAATTGCTGCCACAGCATGGATAAGGGAGAACAGCCCCCCAACTACAAACCCCATGGCCAAGGCCAGGAAGAGGGAAAGTGTTTGAGGAACCCCGGCCATCTCCATCAGGACATGTGCAGCTGCCGCTGTACATGCACCGATCGCCATAAGGCCTTCCAAGGCTATGTTTACAACCCCAGATTTCTCACAGATCATCCCACCGATGGCGGTGATGAGAATGGGGGCCACAATCATCAATACAGAAGGTAGCATTCCAAGTATCATACTCATTTGACTCCTACCTCCTTCTGCAGTTTTTTCTTATCGAGGTGCTGTTGGTAGAGGATCAAGGCTGAACGGAGAGCAATAAAGATTACGATCATTCCCTGGATGATGAAGGTAATTTCCTTGGGAATCTGCTTCCCTTGCATCAGAGCTTGTGCATTCTTGAGCATACCGAATAAAAGTCCCGCAAGAGTGGTACCAAGAGCAGTGCTGTTTCCTACCAAGGCAACGGCAATACCGTCAAAACCATAGTTATCCATCCCAGAGAGGACTCTGCCATACTTGAAGGAGCCCAATGCAACAATACCTCCTGCAAGGCCTGCGAAAGCCCCGGCGATGGCCATAGAAAGTGCAATGGATTTTACCACCGGTATACCACTGGCCCGTGCTGCTTCCTTATTGAATCCAGTAGCCCGCATACCAAACCCAAGACTGGTTTTCTCCATGATGAACCAAAACACAATCACTGCGATGATCATTAAAAAGATACCATTATTCAACAGCGAGTAGTTAGTGATCTTGGTAAAGAAATCATTGGTGATCAAGGCAGTCTCAGGAAAGTCAGCTGTCTTGTAAGTGGTAGCACCAGGCATTTGGAGTGAGATGATGCGGCTAAGATACAAGGCAATGTAGTTGAGCATGATGGTTGAGACAACTTCACTTACTTCATACTTTGCTTTCAGCACTCCCACCAGTCCACCCCAAAGGGACCCAATAAGTATTGCGCAGGCAATGGCAAGCACCCAATGAAGTCCTTGTATCTGTGGACCAAGCAAGGCAACCATCTGTGCAATGGTCATGCCCATGATGTACTGCCCTTCTCCACCAATATTAAACAAACCCACTCGGTTTGCAAATCCCATAGATAGCCCACAAAGGATGAAGGGAACCGAGTAGTTGAGGGTCTCTCCAATATAGCGGATGTTCATCTTTCCGTTGTCGATGTTGTATCCACTGAGTGCTTGCAGGATTGCCTTGTACATATTAAGTGGATTCTTCCCCACCAATGCAACCAGAATTGTTCCTACAAGGAATCCAAGAACTACGACTAGGACTGAAACTGCCCCGTCGCTTTGTATGAGTCGTTCACGGGTTAGCTTCATACCTGTGCCTCCTTATGGGACCCAGCCATCATCATGCCGATTTCTCGCTCGGTGACTTCATGTTGCTTGTTCACTGCTACGATACTCCCCTTGCTGATGGTTGCGATACGGTCGCACAGGTTCATGATCTCATCCAATTCCAGAGAGACCAACAATATAGCGCGTCCTTTCATTCTTTCATCAATTATTCTCTTCCTGATATACTCGATGGCTCCAACATCTAAGCCGCGAGTTGGTTGGGCAACCACCAGGACCTTAGGAGAAAGAGAAATCTCCCGTGCAACGATGACCTTCTGTTGATTTCCTCCAGAGAGGCTGCCTGCCTTGGTGATCGGTCCCTCAGCGCTCCTGATATCGAACTGGTCAATAAGTTGTTCAGCGCTCGTTTTCATGGCTTCAAAATCAAGGATACCGAATTGCTTCCTATAGGGACTCTTGTAGTAGCTCTTGATGGCAGAATTTTCTGCAATGGTGAACTCTCCAACAACCCCGTATTTCCTACGATCTTCCGGTATATAACCGAGGCCTTTCTCAATACGTTCACGAATGGTGAGTTGCTCGATGGGCTCTCCATCCAGCATGATGGAACCACCAGAGAGAGGAATCAGACCAGTTATGGCGCCAAGCAACTCACTCTGTCCATTACCGTCTACTCCGGCAATACCGACAATCTCACCGTCATGGATATCAAGGTTCAGGTCCTTGATCTTTACAGCCCCATTCTCATCCTTTACTTCAAGGTGCTGCAAGCTGAGCATTACCTCCCCGCTCATCTTCTCTGGTTTCTCAATCTCAAATTTGACTGCACGACCTACCATCATTTCAGCGAGTTCCTGTTCACTGACATCGGCAACATCAACAGTACCAATATAGGTTCCCCGTCTCAGTACCGTGCAACGGTCAGATACTTCCTTGATTTCCCTAAGCTTATGGGTAATAAGCAGGATGGTCTTTCCCTCTGCCCGGAGCGCCTTGAGGATTTCCATCAATTCATCAATCTCCTGTGGAGTCAGGACCGCAGTGGGTTCGTCAAAGATGATGATGTTTGCATTACGGTAGAGAGTCTTGAGAATCTCGACACGTTGCTGCTGCCCTACCGATATATCCTCGATCAAGGCATCCGGGTCAACCTGCAGGCCATACTGTTTACTAAGTTCGGCAACACGTTCTCGTGCGCTCTTCAGGTCAAGGACACGTCCCTTCACGGGTTCCATTCCCAGTACAATATTCTCTGTGACCGTGAAGTTCTGTACAAGCTTGAAGTGCTGGTGCACCATGCCGATTCCCAGTGACGTTGCCACATTGGGATTCTTGATCTCCACAGGATTGCCATCAAGCAATATTTCCCCGCTGTCAGCAATGTACGATCCGAACAAGATGGACATCAGCGTCGATTTGCCTGCCCCATTCTCACCAAGCAGGGCATGTATTTCCTGTTTCCTTACTTGGAGTGTTACTTTGTCGTTTGCCACCACACCGGGAAACGTCTTGGTGATATTCTTCATTTCGATTGCGTATTCACTCACCCTCAGCTCCTCTTTGTCAGCTCTCTTTGAGTCCACTGACTCCAATGGATTCGAAGAGAGCCGGCAGTTTCCTGCCGGCTGGATAACACTTAGTCGTCAAGTGCGGAAAGCCCACGGGGAGCTGCGCCATTGGCCATAGCATCCTTGTAGGTCTTGTAAATCTTGATTTTTCCATTGATGATGTCAGCCTTAGCTGCATCGACCTTCTCGACAACACTCTTGCTGAGTTCAGGGTTTGCAGTTGAGTAACCGACACCATCGTCAGCCATGCCCATCTGGACCACGCCACCCTTGAAGGAACCGTCGGCAACTGCCTCGAGGACCATCAGGGAAGAGTTTTCAACGCGCTTAAGCATACTGGTAAGTACGGCACTCTTGTTGCCACTATACAGACCGTCAGCATACTGGTCACTGTCTACGCCGATTGCCCAGACGTTCTTACCCTGCATACGGTACTCTTTGGCCTGAGCAATGGTTCCGTTTCCGGTCCCACCAGCTGCACTGAAGATGCAGTAGACACCCATGTCATACCAGTTCTTTGCCTGTGCTTTAGCAAGCTCTGGCTTGCCCCAGTCGTTGGCATAGTAGTCATAGATTTCTGCATCTGGGAAAACAGAGAGGATGCCCTGCACATAGCCCATCTCAAACTTGGTGATGGTAGCACCGGGAACTCCACCGATGAATCCAAACTTTGGATTTACAATTCCATCTTCCTTGGCCTGGAGTGCTGCGACCATACCAACGAGGTAGGAGCCCTGTTCCTCAGAGTAGATGAACTCCATAACGTTTGGCTGTCCCACCCAGTCAACGTCAACGATGGTGAATTTCTGGTCAGGATACTGTGGGGCTACTTCACCAAGCGCATCTGCCCAGGTGAAACCGGTGACCATGATCAGGTCATACCCCTCGTCAGCAGCCTGACGGAGATTCGGGATATACATATCCTGGGTCTGTGCAGTCACTACATCATACAGTGTACCGCGACCGGTTGCATTCTCTACGGTATCGCCGTAGTACTCTACGATTCCTCTCCAAGCTGCAGCGTTGAATGACTTGTCATCAATACCGGTTGCATCAGTGAGCAAACGGATGGTTGGTCTGCCATCAGCCTGTGCGGGAGCTTCTTTACCGCCCTGTGCGAACACCATGGTGCCCATCACCAGAACCAGCAGCAAAATAGTTACTTTCTTCATGGATTACCCTCCTTAGTAGTAGGTCCGTGATTATAATGTACCTGGTATTGTACCACAAGAAAGTAGAAATGGAATATTGAGTTTTATTGCTATTTTGTCAATATATATCGTTCAAAAGCCAAGGCAACACCATCATGTTCATTGGAATCCGTAATCACATGGGCATGCGATTTCACTTCATCCGATGCATTGTCCATAGCCACTGAGAGTGCGGCAATGCCAAACATCGGCAGATCATTGAGACCATCACCGATTACCATCAAGGAGCTTTCATCCCTTCCGAGCAGGGAAAGCAATACCTGGAGGCTGCTCGCTTTTTGTACACCTTTTGCGGTAATTTCCATAAAGCATGGCTCACTGAAGCCCAAATCAGCAACATCCCCAACCAATGGCAACAGATCTTCCCTAGCCTTCTGCAAGAGAAGCGGTTCTCCTACGATCATAACCTTTGGCATCGGGTGTTGTACTTCCTTGATGAGATTGGAGACTTTCCTGATAGGAATAGCGTTGTTATAGGCTTCCTTGGCAACATGCACATCATCAGCCATTTCGGTAATAACACCTTCCTCATCGTAGGAAAGAGCAGCAAGGTGATGTTCACGGGCGTATGAGAAACAAGTATGAATAGCCTCAAGGTCCACCGTACGTTCCCAGAGTACCTGACTTGTTCGTGTATCAAAGAGCTGTCCGCCATTATAGGCAAGAATGGTACCTTCACTGCCCATAAGATCAAGGGAGGAAGCGACATGCTCGATACCCAAGAGGGGTCTGCCACTGGCAAGAACGATATGGCAACCCTGTTCCCTGGCTCTTCTAATCGCATCCCTTGTGCGTGGGGTTATTTCCTTCTTCTCGTTGGTGAGTGTACCATCCAAGTCTAGAGCTACTACCGTGTACATGGGCACTTCCTCCAGGAAAATACAAAGACTCCCCATTCCATTTCCTGAAACAAGGAGTCTCTTTCTCTATGATCGGGCAGAGAGGATTTGAACCTCCGACCCCCTGGTCCCGAACCAGGTGCGCTAGCCCCTGCGCTACTACCCGTAATCGATACAGCCGAGATTCAATATACCTAATAGCTCTGAAGATTGTCAAGCGAAGCAAAATGACCTATATTGGCTATTCTCAACCTATTCATTGACAGTGACTAGGTGAAATGGTATTTTTCATAAGACTGTCCGCAAAATGCGGAAAATGCACGGGAGAAAGAGGTTTATCATGTCTTCAAACGACAACACAAATGGAAAGAAACCCGAAGAGAACGGGAAAGTACTCGCCTTCGGTAAAGAAAAGAAGAGCGCAGTAGAGAAAAAAGGTAAGAATGAAGCCGCACTCAAGCCGAAGCGCAAAATTACCATCGGATGGGTGTTTGGAATGATCGTCTTGATCTTGATCGCCATCTCCTTTGTGTTGGCCCCTGCTATTCAGGCCTTTGTCGGCCAAGGCACCAGCAATGGAATTGTATTTGGAAAATACGGCAAAGAAGAGATTAAGTATGCCTATGGTAACTACTTCTATGATCAGGTCCAGAACTATGCCAACCAGTACAGCGGCTCGGATGCAAACCAAACCCAAGCCCTTTACCAAATCTGGAAGAGCGCTTACGACAGCACGGTCTTGTTTACAGCGGTCAACCAACTTGCTACAAAAGCCGGCATTATTGCAGCTGATGATGTGGTAAAGCGTGCAATTATTGAAAGTGGCGCCTATGACAAGGATGGAAAATTCGATGTAAAGACCTATCAGGATGCTTCGGCTGAACGAAAGGCTTCTGTTGAGAAATCAATCCGACGCGGCCTCCCCTATCAGATGGTTATTGACGATGTGGGTACGGTACTCTCCTCCTCCTCCGAGGTTGATTACATCGCTGAAATGGCAGGTAATGGAAGAACGTTCCGCTATCTCAGCCTCAATCCTGCACGCTACCCTGATGAACTCGCTTCACAGTATGCACTACAGAACAAGCAGCTCTTTTACAGCATGGATATGAGTATCATCAGTATGGACAGCCAGGAAAATGCCCAGGCAGTGTATGATTCCATCGTCGGCGGTGAGACCTCTTTTGAAGAGGCTGCAACCCAAAACAGTCTTGACTCCTATGCAGCTGAAGAAGGAAAAGTTGGACGTCTGTACTACTACGGCCTGGTTTCCAACTTCAAGAATGCTGATGAAGCAGTCTCCTTACTCTCCGCAAAAAGCGGTGATGTACTTGGCCCCTTTGAGTCAAATGGTGCATGGGCAATCTACAAGCTGAACAGCACGCCGGAGGAAGCTGACTATGCCAGCGAGGAACTCCTTGCTTCCGTCAAAGCGTACCTGGCAACCAGTGATAGTGACATCATCGATACCTTCCTTGCTGACCTTGCTGCAGATTTGCAGGTAGAGGCTGCAAGCAAAGGATTGGATGAAGTAGCACTTGAGCAGGACCTGTCAGTAGTTGATGTGAGTGCAACCCCCTACAACTTGGGAGAGAGCCAGTACATGAGCAACTTCTCCTATACGGATAATGCAGGGCTGCTCGCCAATGCTGCCAGCAATGAAGATGTTGCCAAGCAACTCTACACTGCAGAAGAGAACACACTGCTTGACCCAATCAAGTCAGGCACTTCCTACCTCCTTGTTGAGACTGGTGAAGATGTCCAAGACGATACCATGGGCAGTTATATCACCATGTTCTATGACTACTACAGCGGAACTCAGAACCAGCAGGACTTCAGCCAAGCACTCTACTCCTCTGATGCATTTGAGGACAACTTCCTGACTACCTTCCTCAACGTAGTACTGGGACAGAGCGAATAACCTTTTTCTCCTTGTATCTATCAAGCCGGTACTGATGTACCGGCTTTTTTTATTACCAGTTTCGTGGTAGATTACACCTACCCATGAAACAATCGACACATTCAATCCTTAGAATATTGATACTGCTCTTTGCAGCACTACTACTTATTGTAGGGATTGCATCGTACATAATAATTGATCGCTTATCCAATACAAAAGTCTTTGAAGATGTCAGCAGGTACACAGAAAGTGTTGTCAGTCCCCAAGAAGCCTTCGACCTACAGAAAGCCATTCATGAGAGAAAAGCCTTTACTTTGGAGTACCCAGAAAGCGGGGAGTTCACGATTCTCTGGGGAACCGATTTCCATCTCAGAAGGGGGCCCTTTTCAGGCAGGGATAAGATCTATGCACTCTTGGAAAGAGCCTTTGAAGAAACAGACCCTGACCTGACCATCATTTCTGGTGATCTGCTATTCTCCTTCAATGCAAAAGAGATGCTTATCGAGTTTGCTTCCTTTATGGAGGAACATGGCCAGATTTGGGCCTACTCTTTTGGCAATCATGATGGTGAACATGCCTATGACCGACCTACACTTGCCAGTGTATTGGACGACTACCCACACGCACTTTTCTCCAGTGGTGAGGAATGGGTACGTGGATATAGCAACTACCCACTAGTCCTGACACAGAATGGTGTGATGAAAAATGCACTTATGCTGCTTGACTCCCATCACAGCAGAATCTATGCAGATAATGTCATCGCTCCGGACTATATCTATCCTTCCCAGATAGCGTGGTACCGTTGGGTAGAAAATGGACTGGAAGAGGTCCCCTTGTATGCCTTTACCCACATTCCATTACCCGAATTTTCATTGCTTTGGGAGAGTGGAACAGCAAAGGGGGTGAAACTTGATAAGATTGTCAATGTACCTCTGGAGAACAGTGGCCTATTTGCCGCCATGCAAGAGAGAGGAAACACCGTGGCCATTTTCAGTGGCCATGACCATTTGAACGATTTTCATGGTGTTTGGGAATCCATAGACTTACATTACGGCAGAAGTGCAAGCTATGGGTCCTACGGATCCAGGGACCACGCAAAAGGACTGAAAACCATCACGCTCTATGCTGATGATACTCCCTATATGGTCCAGACTTATACGGTGGACCAGTGGGGATTATAGAGGGAAAAACGATGGAACACGAAGTAACGCAGAACCAGGACCTCCTCAACAAGAAGGGACGTATCAAGGAAGAAGGTTGGGCTCGCCATCCGCTTTGGCGTTATGACCGGTCATTCATAAAGGCCGGGCGTCTCAGGATCAAGGAGTGGGATTACTACGCAGTTATCAATACTGAGAAACGGTATGCTGTCACATCTACAATTAGTGACCTAGGGTATGCAGCACTCTTTGCTATCAGTTATATCGATTTTGACCGAAAAGCTGTAAGCCAGACTGATGCACTTCGCTTTTTCCCTCTTGGAAAGATTGGACTGAGTGCTTCCAGCACTGAGGACAACCAAGTTTCATGGTCAAATACCAACCTGCGCCTTGCATTTATCAAGAAGGGAACACAGCGGCACTTGATGGTTGCGTGCCCTTCTCTTGTGTTACCGGATGGAAGTGTAGGTCTCGACTTCGATATAGTCCTCACCCAAGAAATGGAATCAGAGAGCATGAATATTGCAACCAGCTGGAGTGAACAGCGTAAGGCGTTTTATCTCAACGAGAAGGTCAACTGCCTCCCTGCAAAGGGGACTATTCGAAGGGGTATGGAAAGTGAGGAATTACTCAGGGGGGAAGCATGGGGTGTCCTTGACTGGGGACGTGGGCGCTGGACATATGCAAACACCTGGTACTGGGCGAGTGTCTCTGCATTGGTGGAGAATGTCCCCTTTGGCTTGAACCTTGGCTATGGATTCTCTGACAGAAGTACAGCAAGTGAGAATGCCATCTACTATGATGGCAAGATACATAAGATCGGCACGGTAGAATTTGTATTCTCAAGAGAAAATCTTAACAAGGCGTGGAGAATCAAGGACGACGAAGGCAGGCTCAACATGGTATTCACCCCGGTGGTTGACCGCTCCAGCAATACCAATTTTGTTGTGATACAATCCAAGCAACACCAGCTGTTCGGGTATTTTAGCGGAACCTGTATTCTTGATGATGGCTCTGAAATTGCGATCAAAGAGATCCCCGGGTTCGCAGAAGAGGTCTACAATCGGTGGTAGGGCTTTTTCCATAATTCGGATGTGTATGTCTTGCAAGAACTTGTTCATTTGTATAAACTGAGGAAGTTGTATTGCATGTCTCGGTATTTAACCGATAATCCACTCATACATTAACATTATCAGGAGTTCCATGTCAGAGTTATTAAGCTTTGCGGACCTAGGACTGTCCGCTCAAACCATTGCCGCCGTCAAATCCAAGGGATTTGAAGAACCAACAAAGATCCAAGCAGCGTGTATTCCATTGCTTCTCAAAGATCAGGTTGATGTTATCGGCCAGGCACAAACCGGAACCGGCAAAACCGCCGCTTTCGGTCTCCCCATTCTAGAAATCGTAGACCCTTCTGTAAGGCAGGTCCAGGCACTTATCCTCGCTCCCACGAGAGAGTTGGCTGTTCAGGTTGCCGAAGAGATTAACTCTCTGAAGGGAGATCGTCATTTGGAAATCGCCGCTGTCTATGGAGGAGCCTCCATGGACTTACAGCTCAGGAAGCTACGCCGAGGTGTACATGTAGTTGTCGGTACCCCCGGTCGTATCCTCGACCACCTCAGAAGAGGTTCCCTCAAGCTGGACCAGCTGAAGTTCGTTGTTTTGGACGAAGCTGATGAGATGCTTGATATGGGATTTGTTGAGGATATTGAGGAAGTATTGAAACAGACCCCGGAAGAAAAGCGGATGCTCTGTTTCTCAGCCACCATGCCCGCCCCTATCCAACGTCTTGCAGGGAGGTTCATGCATGAGCCTCAGATGGTAAAGATCAAGCAGGAGACTCCAACCAGCGATCTCACCGACCAGATTTATGTTGAGGTAAGAGAGTCGGACAAGTTTGAAGCATTGACCCGTATCATTGATATGGAAGAGAGCTTCTACGGAATTGTCTTCTGTAGGACCAAGGTCCAATGTGATGAAATCGGGCGAAAGCTGATGGATCGTGGGTATGACGCTGAACCATTGCATGGGGATCTCTCCCAGAAACAGAGAGAAAACATCCTGCATAAAATGCGGGACAGATCGATCAGCATCATCGTTGCCACTGACGTGGCTGCCCGCGGTATCGATATCTCTGACCTCACCCATGTTATCAATTTCTCTCTCCCTGAAGATCCAGAAGCTTATATCCACCGTATAGGAAGAACAGGTAGAGCAGGAAAGAGTGGTATTGCCATCACTTTTGTAGGGCCTAGGGAGTTCAGACGGTTCAGCTTCATCCAGAAGGTATCAAAATCAGAAATACGACGTGAGTCAGTACCTGATGCAAATGATATCATTGAGACCAAGCGAACAAGAATCATCAGTCAGCTCTCTGCCATTACTACTGAGGAGGGACAGGAAAGCCCCTTCCTTACCATTGCAGAACAGCTCTTGGAGGACAAGCGTCCTGAGGAAGTGGTAGCTTCCTTGCTCGATCACTTCTATAAGGATGAGTTGGATGTATCGAAGTATCAACACATCTCTTCGGGTAGGAATGAGCGCGGTCCGAGAGAACAACGCAGTGAAGATAGTGGTTTCACCCGTCTCTTTATCGCTCGCGGTAGAAAGGATGGTCTGGACAAGCGAAGGCTCGTTGACTATCTGATTGAACAGGTTGGAGCAGAAGACCGTGACATTCAGAACGTAACGGTCAGGGATGATTTCTCCTTTGTCAGTGCTCCACTGCAGGTTGCTGAGCGCATCTTGCAGACGTTCAGTTCTGTGGGTTCAGAAGGCAAGCCGATCATCACCCGAGCGAAACCGGACAACCCCAACGGGAAGCACCTCTCCGGAAGAAGAGGCGATCGCTATGATGATCGTCCCAGTTCTTCTGATCGAAGAAGCTCCGCCAGACGTCCTCGCAGAGGCAATGATGATTATCAGCCGTATGGAAGGGATTCCTATAGCGGCGGTGATGATTATTACTCCCGACCTAGTAATTTCCAGGATGACCGCTCTGGCCGTTCCCATGGGAAATACAGTGCCCCTAAAGGGAAAAAAGGCTCCCGCCCTAAGAAGCGGTACCGAGACTAATTAATATACACCCACTTGTACTTCCAAGTGGGTGTTTCACCTGTTCTTCCATGCTATACTGGTAGGCCGAATTGAGTTTGGAGTGATATGAAATTCGATTTTCTTTCCTTTGTTGGCAAGCATAGCAAAATCACCTTGGCTCTCGTTCTCTTGGTGACCGTATTCTTCGGCTATCATGCAGCCCATTTGCAGCTTGATGCTGATTACGTCACCTTGATGAATGAAAGTGAGACACCCTCCTTGTATCAAGGAGGAGAAGGACCGTACGTTCCTCCCGTACAGGTTTCTCTCGTTGAAGATTCAACAGTCCCTGAAACCATGCAGCTAGAGACTGACATGCTTGGGAATCATCTCATCGCTGATATTTCTGCAGGTACTCCAGAGGAAGAACCACCCTATACAACAACCTATCTCGTATTGGTGGAGAGCGAGAGTCTGTTCGAGGCGGACATGCTTAATACCATCAGCAACACGATGGAGCAATTGGATGCCACTGAATACCTAGGAAACAAGTTCTCGGTGCTCGATTTCGTGACACTGGAAAAGAAGGGCACCAGACTCATGAGTGTCCCCTTCTCATCCCAGGATACGTGGGATGAAGCCGATGCCCAAATGCTCAGACAGCGAATAGAACAGGATCCCATCGTAAAGAACTACCTGGTCAGTGATGATCTGAACGGGATGTTGTTTTCCTTTGATTCAATAGCACTTACCCCAGAACAGGAGAGAGAGCTATCGACAATGCTTGATCCCCTGCGAGAAGAGGGGATGGAAGTGCATATCAATGGTGGAGCGGTTATCACCAACCTCTTGGTCAAGTACCTCAGCAGGGACCTCAGCATTCTACTCACCCTCTGCTTCATCGCAATTCTCATTGTGTATTACCTGAGTTTCAGGGCAAAGCGAAGTGTATTGCTCCCCTTCTCCATGTCCGTCATTGGTATCATCTGGACCTTTGGTACCATGCGACTGCTTGGATATTCACTCACCATTGTCAATATCGTGACCCCCTGTATGGTACTTAATCTTGGATCTTCCTATGCCATCCACGTCATCGGAGAGTATTATACTGACTATGCGAAGGGAATGAACTCCATTGAATCCACCAAGAAAATACTCAGGACCATCTTCTTCGCTTGTCTGACGACGGTCATCGGGTTCCTTAGCCTACTATTCTCCCAGACCCCCGCACTCAGGGAGTTTGGAATCGCTGTCGGAATCGGCGTAACCTACTGCGCAATCCTCGCTTCCACCTACCTTCCAGCTCAGCTCAGTTTGGTTGTCCCTCCCAAGAAGGCGCAAATCAGAACATACAAGAAAGGATATCTCGCACAGCTTGTAGTAGTGATCGACAACCTCGTCAAGAAAAAATACGTTCTGTTTTTTCTTCTCTGGCTTGTGGTTATTGCCGGCTATGGGCTGACCAAGGATCATATTTCTGTAAACACCAATTACATGTCCTACCTTCCTAAAAAGGACACATTCGCCCAGAGCTCACGCCACTTTGCCCAGAAGATGGGGGGAGATACTCCCTATACCATCACCATAGAAGCACCTGAGGGGACAGAGCAGTTCTTCCTCCAAAGCGAAAACCTGTCCAAGGTATATGCTTTCGAACAGGCTATTCGTTCAGACCTCCCCGATGTTCGGCAGATTCTCTCATTTGCAAGCTATGTAAGCTTTGCCAATGATGTGTACAGTGGAGAAGAGGGCATCCCTTCCTCCAGAGGGTTACTGAACCTCATCAATCGTATGATCATCCTGATGAGCAACCAGAATGATGATAATTTGGGCGCTATACTCAATCCTGAAGGAACCAAACTTACCATCTTCCTACAGAACTATGACTCCGTGGACAAGGATCTCATGACCATTTCCAGTTCCACTCGCATTGAAGAGGGCGTAAAGCGTTTGCTTCCAATTCTGCCTGATGGCACTCAGGTGACCCTGGGAGGAGAACCACACAAGGTAATTCACTTCTCCTCAACCTTGCTCTCAGACCAGAGCAAGAGTACCTATGCCAGCTACATATTGGTATTTCTTGTGGTTTTGGTGGCCTTCAAATCACTCTCCCTGGCTTTTTATGCGCTTATTCCTATTCTCACAGGGGTTATGGCAAACTACGTCTTCATGTACTTCTTCAATATCCCATTTGACATGATCACGGTAAGTTTTGCAGCTGTGGCAGTAGGGGCGGGAATCGATGATGCAATTCACTTCCTTATACGATACAAGAACAAGCTTGCTGAGGGAAAGCAGTCGATTGAGGTGATGTTGTCTGAGACAATCAAGGAGACAGGGCGGCCTATCATCCTCACTACCCTGTCCATTGTTGCAGGAATGCTGATGTTCCTATTTGCCAGCTATACCCCGGTACGTTACTTCGGAAGCCTGATGAGTATTGCCCTACTCAACTGCATGCTTGCCACCTTGGTGGTTATGCCTTCGGTTATTACGCTGAGCGCACGTATCAAGCGTCGTCTTACACACTGATACCAAGGAATTAGCCCAACAGGTAAGAGAGAAGCGCTCACTTGCCTGTTTTGCGCTCTCTCCCATCTCTTTTCGTTTCTGCTTGTCAGAAACCATGACAGCAAGTGCGTTTACAAACGAATGACTCTCATCACAGATATATCCACATCCTTCCTCCTCGACTGAAAACCCCAAGCTATGATCTTCACGTAGTACTACCGGAAGCGAGCTTGCCATTGCTTCCACAAAACCAAGACCTTGGGATTCTCGGACCGACGATGAGATGAATATATCGGAAAGCCTGTAATAAAGATGGACATGCTCAGAGGGAATTGCTCCAGCAAATACCACGAGTCCTTCCAATCCTAGATCAGCAACCTGCTTTTTTAGGCTCTCCTCCTTCGGTCCGCCACCCACCAGGAGCAACCTGGCAGAAGGTTCAAGAAAGGAGAGAAGGAAAAAGTCATCAATACTTCTGTTCACTCGTTTCTCACTGGATAGTCGACATACAGAGACAAGAATACAATGATCCTTGGTGAAACCAAATCTGGCGCGCAATGACGCAATTTCCTCTATTCCAACTGTACGTTGGAATCGCTCCAGATCAATACCACTGGGAAGGACGACGATAGGTTGCTTTACATGGTAACGCTCCAACATATGACTGTGCGAGAGGGATGGACTGATCAGGAGATTACAATAACGTACCCGTCTCTTTATGATGGTTGCCATCATGGTATCCCAGAGTGTATGCCGAATACGGCGAGAAGCATCGTAGCGGGTAAAATCAGTATGGCAGGTGTGGATAAGTGGTATATCCAGTGTTTCTGCGATTCGTCTTGCCCAACCCATGGTAATAAACTCATTGTTTGAGTGTACAATATCGGGTTTCCAGTAGAGGATGTCATCAAGAAGGGGATCACGATAGGAAAGGGTCAACTGGGAATCCCTGAGAGGTTGTATCTTGCTGCCTTTCATGTAATAGACTCCACCTGTATAGGAAGAGACAGAAGATTTTCCTATGGTGAGCAAACGTACTTCATGACCAAGCTTGCCAAGCATGTTTTGTTCATTTACCACTACGGTCGTAACACCGGTAATATGCGGTAGATAGAAATCTGTAGTGACAAGAATTTTCACCCAGAACGCTCCTGAACCCCATGATACCGTGTACCTACCCAGGACGCAAGCAAGAGAAATATCGTAAAGACAGTTTCTCTACTTGTCCCAGTCCGGTTTTTAGCCTATTCTTGACGCATGCACATAGCATTTTTGTATGTCGATGCAGGGAAAGGCCATATCACCCCTGCAAAAGCTTTGAGTGATGCCGCGCTCAGGCTGGGCCACACCACCGTTGTTGCTGATTTATTTGAAACAGTCAATGCACCTATCGTCAATTGGATGAGTAAATCCAACTGGCGGTTAATGTTGCATTTTCCTCGTCTCGAGGCATTCATCGATCCCAAACAGGACTCTTGGTTCAATGCTAGGCTATTCCGATTCTTGGGGACACACAGCCATGCAGTGAAGGACTTCAAAGCATGGTACGATGCAAATACCCCTGACTGTATTGTTGTTGCCCACTTCCTCGCAGGATCTCTCATTCAACCAATCGTAGCTAAATTGGGATTACCTGTACCAGTCTTCGAATATTCCACCGATGTGGTATTCACCCCTAGAATAGGAATAAACTCTGCATTGGATCGATTTTATATCTGTACCCAGTTGGGAAAAGAACTGGCTATGGATTTTGGACAAGAGGAGAAAACGATTTCCATCTGTCCATTTCCTTTGAAAACACAAATGATGCACACCGAAATTCCTGAGAAACAACAGGCTAGAAAACACCTAGGTATGCTGGACCGTTTTACAGTCTTGCTCAATCTTGGGGGAGAAGGCATTGGAACAACCGATTTCCTTGAGGAGGTACAAAAAAGAAACCTCGATTGGCAAATCATCACTGTGGGAACACTCAGCAGTAGCACGAAATTGCAGTACAAGCGTTTTAGAGAAAAATATCCATCCTTTCCGCTCTATACCCCTGGCTTTGTTGATAATATCCAGGACTATATCTGTGCCTGTGATGTTCAGGCTGGGAAGGCAGGGGCTAATGCATTGATGGAGTCGCTCTATCTTAAGCGCCCCTTCCTGATCTCCAGTTTGCTCTATGCAGCAAAACCCACTACCGAGTTTTTTGAACGACATAAGGTTGGCTGGGTGGAAAACACGATTGAGAAGCAGGTTGATATCCTGCAAGCATACAGCGAGGACAGCCAGGCACAAGAGGCAATGGAGGAAGCTTTTGAAAAGCTGCCTACCACCTTCGATAGTGACGCGTTTGCACACATGATTATCGAGGATGCAGAGAGATTTCTCCAAGAGAAAGGTGCTAATGCTCAATAAGAAGATTACCTATCATTTACCACGTGTCATCATTGCACTCTCTTTACAATGATTTCCCTCATACGGTATAGTCCTTCTTAACGGAGGCCTCGTGTAAAACCAAGGTTTGACACGTGCTAAGTCATCCACCAAATCCAATCATATAGGAGCTCTCTATGGCTGAAGGAACCATTTCTTCAGAGGAGAGGCAGGTGGGTGGTTATATCACCCGTGTTTTGAGCGGAATGGCTCAAGGCCTCTTTGCCTCACTCATCATTGGTCTTATTATCAAGCAAATTGGACATTACACTTCCATCCTCCTGCTCGAACACATCGGTATGGTTGCCCAGTACCTTACTGGTCCTGCAATCGGGATGGGCGTTGCTATCGCCATAGGGGCTAGTCCTCTCGGAGTACTGGGAAGCGCTGTAGCAGGTGCTGTAGGGGCTGGAACCTTTTCCTTTACAAGCGGGATAGCCCTGGCGCTTGGAGAGCCGGTAGGGGCTATGATAGCAGGTTTGGCAGCAGCGGAAAGCTCAAAGAAAGTTGCAGGAAAAACTGGAGTCGATATTCTTATCATTCCACTCACCACCATCTTGGTAGGATCATTGGTAGGATATTTCATTGCTCCTCCCATTGCTGCATTGATGAAATACATCGGGGCATTCATCAATTCATTGACCACATTGTATCCACTGCCGATGGGAATCTTGGTATCTACTGTGGTAGGAATGGTACTTACACTTCCGATCAGTAGTGCTGCGATCAGCATCAGCCTAGGGCTCGATGGGCTTGCCGCAGGAGCAGCAGTTGTTGGTTGTAGTTGTCAGATGATTGGCTTTGCAGTGAGCTCTTACAAGGAGAATAAACTCGGAGGGTTACTGAGCCAAGGGCTCGGGACGAGTATGATCCAGATTCCAAATATCTGGAAGAATCCCCTGATCTGGATACCCCCTACTCTGACCTCTGCAATCCTGGGACCAGTCAGTACAGTGCTTTTCAAGATGGAGAACAACAGTGCAGGTGCTGGCATGGGAACGAGTGGGTTGGTCGGGCAGTTCAACGCTATTGCGGTAATGGGATTGGAGTCTTGGCCGGTGGTTCTCTTGATGCATTTTCTACTCCCTGCCCTCATTACCCTCTTATTCAGTACGTTTATGAGAAAAAAGGGCTGGATCAAGGACGGAGATATGCTGCTTTCGTTACGATAGCTGGTCCAAAGCAAAAAAGCCCAACAGGTTCCTTAAGGAGTGTTGGGCTTTCTCATATGCTTTTCCTTTTGATCAGAAGTAGAGTTCGAAGCTCACTGAGAGCTCCCATTCCACATCCAGGGGTTCAATTACCCCTTTCATCGCATCCATGACATCGAAAAGATTGAAGCCAAGGGAGACACGCATCGGATGGCTTGGGAAGCGGTCGAGGACACCCCACCCTTCCATTCCTGCCGTGGCAAGTAGGGAATAGCCTTCCTCTGCGTCAGGATTTCCAAATATCCCGATATCGAGGAAAGGGTTTGCATAGGATTTGGCAAATCCGAAGTCAATAAACTCCATCATAAGGTTCAGGTTCAATACAGCTCCGTAGGGAATTGTTCCATCCTCAAAGGTGATTGCGTTTGACCGGGAGAGGTAGCCCCTGAAATATTCAGAGACATTTTTCCCATCGGATGGGAGGAATGTGTATTTTGTCGGATTCAATCCAGAATAGAATCCATTGAATCGGATGTGTGGATTAAACCGCCATACCACAAAGGGGAACCAGGTGATATTGCTCTCTACATACCAGTAACTCTTGGATGCAAATTCTATACTCTGGTAATCGCGATAAACGTGCTTGAAGTTGAAAATCAAGCCTTCGCGGTATTTATCCTTGCTGGAGAGGTAGTTGACCCGACCACCGTTGCTGATTGTATTGGTGTATTCCAGGTACTGAGCCAAGGATTCTCTTCCATACAGGTACTCAACTCCAGGAGAGAACGAAGTAGACCATCTCCAACCGATGAAGGGAAGCTTGAAGTTCGTTCCGAGTGTTGTGGAGAGAGTTGCATCATGTAGATTCTCATTCTCTACTTTCTTGTTGGTGAGGAAGGTAATCTTGAAGGAAAGCGGTCTCGTGAAGAACTTCAAGTCATGTTGAATGAGATTGGTTTCTGTCTTGAGATTGGTAAGCTTGCTGTTCCATTCGAGCAAGTTACTCAAGGTGTAGCGTCCCTCGTTCTGCTGGAAGGGACCATACGTCCAACTGAATCCATGGATATCAGGATTCATCTGTTCAAAACCGGTGGAAGGATCATACTCAGCCCAGGTCTTTAGGCTCAACCTGGTACCAAACAGGTCCAGCCCTGTCCAGTTGATATCGTAATCGAACTGCTGGGTGGTAGCGCTGGGATCGATGACCCCATCAAAAGAGAATGCAAGCTTTGTCTCCATGAGAGGAATACCAGTCCAGTTGATATCATACTCAATCTTTCCGTCCGGGTTACTGGTTTTCTGCCGTTCATACAGGAAATTGAGACTCAGGTTCGTCTCACCGATGGCAACCCCTGTTACGTCAAATTCCAGATGGTCCTCGCGATCATCCCAATTCTCCAGTGTTCCATCATTCTGCGAGGTGTAGGCAGTAAGATTGAGTAAGCCAAAGGTCCCCAGCAGGTTCGTATCCTTCGCTTTTACCCCAAACAGGAAACCGGTCTCATCGTTATCAAACTTCGGGTAAGGCAGTGCTAGAAAGGTGTTGGAATCTTCAATAAAGAATGTGACTGTGTAGTAAGCAATACCATCGGAAAATGAAGTGAAGGAGTATTCATAGTCAACGTTCAAGAAAAGCTGCTTATTGACCAGTGTCTGGCGTTTGGCATTCAGGGCCTTCAGGAACGCATCTTCGCTCTTCCAGACAGGGTCTCCATCAGAAGGGATAATGGCACTACGTAAGGCAAACTGTGTAGTCTTTCCAGAAACCTCAAACTCATACGATTGTATTGCATAGCCAGTAATATCTTCAGATGTCAACAATGTATTGGATTCAGCGGCAAGGCCCCCGATAAAAAGCAATAAAAAAAGGCATACCAAGAGTGCCTGTTTCTTCAATATATTCATACCACCTCAATTTCCCCGAGAAACTTATGCTCATTGACAAGATTAGTTGCTTTGTCTATCAGTGTCAACACATAGTAAACAGCACTCCGACAAGGAAGTAACAGGGAAAACGGCAGTATAGAATGAATCCTAGTAGATTGGTATCGAAAACAAGGCAAATTTATTACAAATCGATATATTGCAACACTTAATAAAAAAAACGCAAACTAAGCACTAAACCCAGCAGAAAGTAAACTTATCCAATCTAAATGCACAGATTATACGTGTCATTCCCATGTATAGCAGGCTCCAAATACTAGCTGAAAATCATAGTTATAATCTGCATTATTTGCTGTTGATAAAAAATCGAAAGAACCATAGACCTCCCATGGGCCTAAAGCCGTGCCTGCAGTAACTCCTAGCTGCACATATGTGCTTGTATTGCCAGAAGGAGCTGATGCAATATCATCGAGTGTCCACAGACTTGTTTCATCGTTGTCCCCATGCAGCATACTGAAAAAACGCCCTCGAACGTACCATGAGTTTGGAATATAATACCCAAGGGATGTACTTAAAACGATTGCATCTCCTCCATACTGATACCCAAGATAGGTTTGATCATACACAATATGATCAGAATACCATTTACGGAGCCCTACAACATAGTTCAGACTATCTAATTGATCATCTTGGGTCTTATCACCGTCCAGACTTCTTAGGTAGAGATAAGGGTCAGTATACACACCTTCCAGGTGCCCTCGCAGAACACCGTTTCTCAGTGGTTTCTCCATTCTCCCACCGAGCATAATTGCCAGGCCGTTAGGATGCCTACCACTTTCAAGGTTCCACTCTGTACCTCCGAAGGCCAGTTCATCAACGGCAAATTGCGTATAAATATTCAACCCTTTTTGGAATGTATAATCCAGTTCCAGAGAGGCCAGGGAATTAGCTTGACTACGTAGATAGTAATTATGGTAGAGCATCATAGGGGTCAACACGCGTAAATCGAGCAATCCATCCTGGTTTTGGTACATGATACCTTCATTAAGTACCAAGCCTACACGATCGGAGAACAAACGCCACTCAAAGCGGTGTCCCATGAACATCTTCAGTCCTGTCAGTGGCCTAGCCTGGCTATCCGAAAGAGAGGAATCATATATCTCATTTGGATGGGGGAAAAAAGAAACTAAAAAGGAGTACTTGAAGGAATCTTTGTAGGCAGAAATCCTTGCCATGTTGTGGTATTGAAGTTGGTCTCCGATTACAAAATTTCCACTAACGCCTGGACCCCATGAAAGCCGGTCCCTTCCTACCTGTATTGCCCAGTTTGCACCACCTGAAGCGAGGAATGCACGGTAGGGGATATTTGCATCAAGATATGCAGTCCCTGAGGAGAAGTCATAGGGAATATTAGTTGTTAGATACTTTTCCCCATAGAGTTTGGAGGTGCCTTGATCCATGGTCCCTGCTACTTTTCCATCAATATTGTTGCTGACTATGGTAAGGTCAAACACTCCCGAAAAAACTCCTAGTGAGAGCGTCATGGGTACATGAATAAGTGGTCTTCTCTCCAGATAGGAATACACCCAATCTTCTTCAGAAGTAAAATCATTCGTATTGCTGTGAAGATAGGTCTCCAACGAAATCTCAGAACCAATGGAGAATGCCGGCATTTCCATTGTCGCTTCCTTGGCCAATAATTCATAGATCTGGTTTTCAACCAAGGAAAGATCTTTAATATTGATACGAGATAGCAAGAATGTTACTTCTGCTCTGGTATACGGAAGAGCTGTTGAGGGAAGGGCTAGCCCCTGACTTACATAAAGAGTAGAAAGCTGATGGTGAATGGGATCTGCAAGCAGGAACATATCAGAAGGGCTTGCGAAACCAACTGTCAAGCAGAATGAGAGTGTTAATAGAACAAGTACTAGTTTTTTCATCTTCCAATTACCTCCCGTCTGCCTAAGATTTTTGTATTCCCTGATATTTCCGTAGTCCATTTAGGGTGTATTGCAAAAAATACCAAGCTGCAACAGGTACGGATAGATGCAAGAAATCTCGATAAACAATCCACCTGTTCTTGGCAGCTTTGACTTTGTCCCCCGAACGATTAGTATTCGAAAGACGATAGAAGACCAAGGAATCAACACACCCTCTTGCAATAGCCCCATCCTGTAGCAATCCTAGCCAGAATACAAAATCCTCATGGCTATAGGCCCCATCCATGGAACGGCCCTGCAACCATGACGAGTGCAGTATCACGGTCGAGGGAAGCACATAGTTCTCCTTTAACAAGGCCTTAAAAGAACAGCCCGCTGGAACAATCTTGTCATGCCCGATTCGCTTCCCTTCCCCATCAATAAAGGAGTAGCTAGAATAGACTAGATCACACTTCTCAGCATCCAACAACTGAATCTGTTTCTCCAATTTGTCCGGCTTCCACAAATCATCACTATCAAGGAAAGCAGTATACTCTCCACGAACTTGCTGGAAGAGAAAGTTGCGTGCCTGTGCAACTCCCCCGTTCTGGGTGAGAAAGAACACCCTGATGCGCTCATCTTCTTCAGCAAGCTCCTGTATCACATCTGCAGAACCATCCTTGGATGCATCATCTACTATGAGAATCTCTACAGATACATAGGTCTGTGTAAGGGCTGAGTGGACGGTTTCCCTGATGGTTTGTTTACAGTTATAGGCGGGGATGATTACCGAACACAGCCCCTTTTGATATGACATCAGAGTCCCCTCCTCATTTCACCTAGAAAAATATCTTTGCTCCAATCTGGAAAATATGATCAAAGATTGGATCATTCCACGGACCAAAAGTGACATCCCTTCCATCGTATGGAATATCCACAGAAGTGACGGGTTTCTCCCATACCATCGTAAATCGATAGCCAGCGGTAAGTTCAATCGGCATATCAGAGAATTTTTTTGAGGCCTTCATCTGCATAGAGAGTGTCCGCTTGAATTCATTATCCCAGAAATTCTTTTCCTGATAGTTATGATCATCACTATAGTTCATGAATTGTTCTATCATGAACCCATACTGACCACTACGAACTTGGTACTTGGTCTGTAGCTGTGCGGTCCATCCTTTGGGAAGCCCCAGATCCAATTGGACTAGGAACTCCTGGCTGTTGGGATCAAGCGGATATCCAAGGTTTTCTCCCTTGTTCACGTAGGCAGTCTCGCTTGCTGTTTCATAGATATGATACTTATCGTCTTTACCTTTCTCTATTACCGTACGTCCATCAGGAGAGGTAATCTTATTGGGAAAGCCACTTATGTCCACTTCCCAATCACTCACTCCACTGTCATTCTTGTTCTTGTACAGTGTTGTCCCTTCAATGGTATAGGTATTTTCAAAATCAGTGACCGTTATATCATCAGTGGTCAAATCCTCCAAAACACCCGTCTTCTCCATAATCGGATAGTGGGTATATACAAAGGGGCCAATGTAGGTCCATTGAACCGTCAGGCTGGAGAAGCTTCCTACAGGAATGGGAACAACAAAACCTGCTTGGAAGGCAAACATATTCCTTGGTGCCTTGAGCATGGTGATGGGATTCCCCACTACATTCATCTCATTCATGCCCATCGCGCCATAGACCCTGGCTGTATTGGGTAGTGTGTACGAGAAATCAAGACCAGCAAATACGTCATCGATATCTCCAAGGTTATTCTGCTGGAACATGTAGATTGCAAGCGGATTGAGATACCCAATTTCAAATCGTTTTTGCCATACGGTTGATTCAAAGATACTGAGAGTAAGAGATTTACCTACATCCAGCTCAACGCGGTGGGCACTGAAGTTATTGTCGAATCGATAGTACGGCTTATCGTGTTGGTAATCATCAGAGAAGAACGGATTACCATCGAGCGTATCAAGAGAGAATTTACCCAGCGACCCACTTATCACCGAATAATGCAACCAAGGGGCAAAATCGACTTGGATGTCAATGCCGTCAAAGCTTCTTGCGTCAGTGCTCAACATTAGATTGTTCAGCCCTGGACCCCAATCTCTCTTAATCGACCCCCAACGGAGACTCAAAGCACCATTAAAAAACGACGCAGCTAACTCAGGAGAGAGCATTAGGCCGGTATAGAAAGAATCAGAGGGTATGGAACGCAACTGAGATCCTCCGCCAAGTAGTTGCATATAGAACCCCTCACCTGGAATTGTAAACTCAGTAGGTAGAAATACCCTGGAATCCAATTTATCTACAGCCAAACCGAAATCCATATTATAAGAAATATGCTCTCCCAATTCTCCTCTGAGGAATGCAACTACTGAATTTCTCGAATCATATGTTTCTGAACTTATTCCAATAGTCTGTTGTGTATCAACAGAAACTCCCAATGAAGCACCAAGTTTTGTTGCTTCATCATATGTTCTGAAATAACCAGTCGAGAATACAGCATCTATAGGAGAGGGATCTGTACCATAGGTACGGGTTAGTTGTCTCAGAAGCTGTGCTACTTCCTCTCTTTCCATTTCATTCAACTGCTCTTGTTCTTCAGCTATTTCAGAAAGTAAAGAGACTACTTTCTCAACACTATAGGGTCTTACCGCTATCTGTTTTTCGATTAATCCACGAATTTGGGCATTTTCCAACACTTGATACACACGATGCCCTAGAGGCACTGATAGTTGGTCAGCTGCAGTTATCGTCGAGACAGGAAAAAGCAAGAGACAAATAAGTAACACAAGACGTATAGTTTTCATAAAAAAATCCTATTTAGTTTCTATTGTAGCAAGCTGATCAACAAACCAGTTTTGCAAAGCCCTAATTCTTCTCATGAAAGCTGAGGGAAGGTCTACGGTAATACCGAAAACTCCTACTTCTGGTTCACGATCCTCAATAGTTGTAAGAGCACAAAGCAACAAACCATCCTCCATCTGATATGTGCCCATACTGATGTGGAGTTGTTCTTTTGGAACAGCTGTAAAAATGCCAAATACCCTTAGCGTACTGATATTCATAATTTCTACGAATATTTCCCTATCACTATTCGTATAGGTGTGTAGGTAACGATTACCACCAAAGGAACTATCCCGCTGATAGACATAACTCTGAACAGAATATGGGAAGATAGTGACCACCGGATCTGGAAGTAGATTATTCAGATTTTTGCTATCTTCCATATAGGATGATTTCTCGATTAGTATTTTTGGCTTATTCCCCGCTCTCCAAGAAATATAGGTAATCCCTTCTTGTGTGGATATTGCTCTAATCTTATTGAAAATCGCCAGTTGCCGATCTATTTTGCTCATGGCTTTCAGATCTGGTCCATATGGAATATAACTTACTGCAGCTATACTGAACCCATTTGTTGATTGTTGAGCAATGGATGCCCTATCATAAGCTTCGGTTCCTTTAGCAAAAAATTGTGTTATCTTGCCTCCATCAATCGTTTCACCATCAATAATCTTTCCGTCCAGAAGTTCCTGAATCTGGGATGAATTTAATTCAGGTAGAGTCGAACGAATTTCTTGTTCTGCCCCAAATAAAGACGAAAAACCCAATACACATAAAATTAAGCTGAGCAAATACTTTCTCATAACTTCCTCATTAATACGCATTCTCATTTACAAATCCTCTAAAGAAAGTAAAAAGTACAATCTTAAGATCAAACAGCAAAGTCCAATTTCTTATATAATATAAATCAAATTCAATTCTACGTTCTAATGACGTATTTCCTCTCCACCCATTTACCTGTGCCCATCCGGAAACCCCTGCCTTAAATCTATGGCGCATTCTATATCCAGGAATCTCATGGTTGAATTTCTCAACCAATTCAGGCCTTTCAGGTCGTGGCCCAATCAAACTCATCGAACCACCAATAACATTAAACAACTGAGGCAACTCATCCAAGCTCGTTTTCCTAAGAAACCGGCCTATCTTAGTAATCCTTGGATCATTCTCTTCTGTCCAATGGGCATTTCCTTCAGGGATGTCAGTTCTCATACTCCTGAATTTATACATGGTAAACTCTTCTTCATCTCGCGTAATCCGTTTTTGCTTGAAAATAATGGGGCCTGGTGAAGAAAGTTTTATCGATAGTGCAATCAACAATAATATCGGAGAAATAAGCACTATACCCAAGCTACAAGAAATAACATCAAAGGTGCGTTTCATTAATCGCTGGAAGAACCCCATTTCTGCAGCGTTAAGGGTAAGCATTGGTATCCATCTAAAATCAGAAATTTGGGTACCAATGTACGATTCCGGTACACTAGGCAGCATTACTACTTTTTCATTAAGAAGATCCAAGGCCTGAGCAACCATATTTTCTTGTCTTTTATGTTCTTCTCCCGGATAGCCTATCACTACCAGATCAGGATTTGTTAATTCGACCGCTTCATGCAACATTTCTGCATTGATTTGTCTTGCACCTCCAATGGAAAGTCCTTCTCCATCAAATTGTCCAACTAATTTGATACCATTCATACGCCTACTATGTAAGGCGCTTTCATAATGTTCAAGTTTCTCTCCATAACCAACAAGGAGTATACGTCGTGTATACTTTCCTTTTTTATAACTTTTCTTGATATGGGATGAAATAATGGTTCGTTCTAGGACTAAGAAAATAACTATGATAATAAAATAAAGCCCAATGGCAATTCGGCTCACTTTTTCAGAGAAGAAAAAGTAGAGTACAACTAAAAGAAGCAACAAAGCTTCGAATGCACTAAATATCAGAGTACTCGTCTCTTTTCGCCATGAATGCTCTAACTCCTCTACATAAAGATTGTTTCTACTTATATAAAATATATTGAAGACCCATACCAATACGGAAAGCTGTAAGAACAAGGAAAAAGAAGCAATCCTTCCACCAGGGAGAATATAAAAACGAAAATACCCTGCAAGCAGCCAAGCGCTCAAAACAGCAAGGGTATCTCCTAATACTTTTAAAACCAACAATGCTTTATTAGCCTTACTTTTCATATACCAATTTCCTTTTTCCCATACTAACTGTGAGTCGCTCTATAGAATAGTTGCTTGGCAAATCGACGTCGGCGACTCCCTCGTGGAAAAAGTCGTAATACCATAGACTCTTTCTTTCCATTAGTACTATTTAGCACCATCATCAATAACTGCTCAAAAAACTCACTCCTTTTCGCATAGTGCCAAAAGAGATATGCAAAATCAGAATCGGGGGCATCCCAAGGTTTCTCGAATCCAGCATAATGAACGATATGGGGATTTTTTCTGGCTTGGGTATACGCATCATAAAGAGAATAAGGACCATCTTCAATGGTATGCATTCTGGTGTGGTTACAATCCACTACTGTGTTCCATCGCATATCCAACAACTGATAACGTCCTCTACACTCCTTGTTCAACAAATCTTGATCATTAAATCGGTATCTCCGCTCTCCTACCAATCCGATCCATTGATCTACAGAATGAAATGAACGCATTGCTTTAAGATCAATTACCAAAACACCAGCTTGAAAATATGGATCTGAATCTCGCAATCCCAGAACATCTTTCAAGTACGACATCATGCTAGGATCCTTGCCCATTGCAAGACCTGGAATCTCTGGGTCAAGTGTTGCAGCTAATATATTCCCATGCATTTCAGTATCGTACAGCTTACCTACATCATCCAGAATCACTGTATCACAATCCAAATAGAGTACTCTTTCATAATCTGGAAGTATATCTGCAATTAAGAACCGGTAATATGTCTCAATAGTGATATGATCTGTTGGATTCTTTTGAAGTGCTCTTTTCCCAATTAAAATTCGAGGATTGAAGAATCGTAGATGGACTTGAGGATATGTTTTACAAGTAAGTTCAAGCCTCTGTTTTGAATCCTCTGATAGATCCGATTCAAGTATGATAATATCATATGATCGATTTATATCGATATTCTCGAGGAGTGAAGTTATACATACCCCAAGAGCAGGGGCAAAGCGTTCATTCGAGGCGAAAACTACAGGGACCGCGGAATTCTTCCACACTGGAAGGAATCTGGGGACATCAACATGTTTGAATTGGACAGTCGCACAACGCTTAACTTCCAGGGAAGGAGAACATGCAAGATATAAATGGAAAAGCAATACATAGAGGTGTTTGAATGACTGTAACCTATTCCTAGAAAGCTTTGATAGATCCAGTTCAGAAAAAAAAGCTTTGAAGACGGTTTCTGCAAACGTTATGAACTCCACGCAACGAGACCGTTTCAAAACAGCGACTACAGAAGGCAGGTATAGTTTTTGCTCCATGCTGCAGGTTACTGAGTCTGTATAAGCTGGATAGTTTTCTATGATCATTGCAAGCAAGCGATCTAAATCCCGACTATTTACATTGCACTCATTTTTCAAATGGATTCTTAGACTTGTGGGAATACGTAAAGACTCCTGGCATAACACATCTGCTTGACCTATGATTTGGCAGTATAAATCTGGATGATCAATTCCAAATGCACTTACTGTTTCTGGTGCAATATACTCCTCATGATAAAATTTGGGTTCATTCTCACCTGGTACTAGGTAAGTGTTATCCATAAATATTCCAATGTGTGTTTCCTCCGGAAGGGCAAAAGAGAAAATTGGGGTGTAACAGTTATCTTTAAATAACTGCATAGGTATGGCATGATAATCATCAGATGGGAGTAGCGTAGAAGAAACGTCACATATAACCGAAATTGAAATTGACAAGGTACAACCTCTCTGTATGCCTTTTTATTGGCATGTAGGGATGCTTTCAGTACATGATATCACACCAATGGGAGTTGAGGAACTCCCTTTACTGATCAGATATGCAGGTGATCATCATATCGATCGCTGAGAATCTTCTTGCAATAGGAGTCCTTTTGCTTCAGGATCTTCGAACCCCTTGTAATCTTACACAAGGAGATTCCGTATGAGGAAGCAATTTCACGCTGAGGAAGCCCCTGATAAAGGTCCTTCATCAAATTCCAGCGAAGCAAGATTGCCTTTCGTTCACTCGGGGTGAGCATCTCCTCAAACAACTTGGCCATATCCTCAGGGTTATTAGCTGCACTAAAGACCTCGATTAAATCCTTATATTCAGTATCCATGAATCCTCCGTTTCATTTCATACTACAAAGAGAAACAAAACCGGTCAAGCAACGCTATTTGCAAAACATTCTGCGATAGCTATACTATCGGCCAAGGAGCAATAGAGTGAGTGAGAATACTTATAGCAAAAAAACAATGCGTGTTCTCCTGTTTCTACAACAGGGAGAGTTGACCGAACATAGAATCTACAGCTTTCTCGCAACCCGGGTGAAGGATGAACATAACAGCAATGTGTTACGCCGCATTGCCGAAGAGGAACTCAGGCATGCCAAAATTTGGCAGAAACTGACTGGCAAGGAAGTAAGAATCAATTCATTCAAACGCTGGTTCTACAGTTTCATGGCAATCATCCTTGGATATACCTTTGTTCTGAAGAAAATGGAGAAAGGAGAGGATAAAGCCACAAAAGCTTACCGTTCCCTGATCGCTGAAGTACCCCAGGCAAAACAGATCAGTGAAGATGAGGACAGACATGAACAACAACTGCTTGCAATGCTCGATGAGGAACGCTTGCAATATATCGGTTCAATGGTTCTTGGCTTAAGCGATGCTCTGGTTGAGCTCTCAGGCACACTGGCTGGATTGACTTTCGCGTTGCAGAACACCCGTCTCATTGCCCTATCCGGCTTGATAACCGGTATCTCCGCAACCCTTTCCATGGCATCCAGCGAGTACCTCTCTGCGAAGAACAGCGGGGAAAAGAATGCTGCAAAAAGCAGCATGTACACAGGCATTGCCTATCTTTTTACTGTAGCGTTCATGGTTCTGCCCTACCTGCTTCTTGATAACTATGTGACCGCCTTGCTTATCATGCTGGTGGTCGTCATTGTTATCATCATGCTTTTTACCTATTATACCTCAGTAGCGAAAGACCTTCCCTTTGGGAAACGATTCTTGGAAATGGCACTCATCAGTCTCGGTGTTGCTGCCATATCGTTTGTGATCGGAATCCTCGTCAAGCGATTCCTGGGGATTGATATCTAAATGAAATATCTTGATTTTTACAACCTTAAACTCTCTCAGATAGCCCTTGGGTGCGACCATTATGGCGAGTCCATCAATGAAGAGATTGCACTGAAGCAGTTGGATATATTTGCAGACACAGGAGGAACTTTGCTCGACACTGCCCATATCTATGGACAAGACAAGGAAGGTACACTCTCCAGCAGTGAATTGGTTCTTGGCAAGTGGATGCAGGGAACTGGTTCACGCGAAAAGATGGTTGTTGCATCAAAGGGCTGTCATCCATACAAGGAAGATATGCACAGAAGCAGAAAGAACAGAGCAGACATGATGCTGGATATCAACCAAAGCCTTGATTCCCTGAGGACAGACCACTTGGATATATGGTTTTTCCATCGGGACAATCCTGAGATGCCAGCCGATGAAATCATCGATATGGCTGGAGAGCTCGTTGAGAAAAACCTGGTTCGTCACCTGGGAGCATCGAACTGGACCACCGAGAGGATTGCACAAGCCAACACATGGGCAAAAAAACACGGAAAGCCAGCATTTTCTATCAGTGAAATCCAGTGGAGTCTTGCCCATTGCACACCGGATACCTGGGGTGATGATACCTTGATCTGCATGACAGAGGAACAGAGACAATGGTATGAGAAGGAAGCCATGCCGGTCATGTGTTTCTCACCACAGGCAAAAGGACTCTTTTCAAAAGTGATTGCAGGTAAGATGGAAACGCTCAGTGATACGGCAAAGCGCCGATTCCTCACTGATATCAACCTGGCCCTCGTACCTAAGGTGGAGAAGCTTTCCTCCCTGTTGCATGTCTCTCCCTCCGCGATAGCCATGGCATATCTGACAAGCCAGAGGAATCCAACCATTGCAATTGCTGGATCGAGCAAGATAGCCCAGATTACAGAGACCCTTGAAGGAAGCGACTTGATCTTGAATGAGGAACAAATCGCCTTCCTGGGTGAAGATCTTCGCTAACTTGCTTGTATCTTACACGGTGAGACAGTAGGATGCTCTTCATGACGCAATCCCTCACGCAGGTTGCTCTCTTTCTCTTCATCATAATCCTTGCCCAGATCCTGAAGAGAATCGGATTATTTACGGAGAAGGAAGGGAGCACGCTGTCCAGTATCAGTTTGAATATCACCCTTCCAGCTGCTATCGTGGCTAGTTTCAACACCTTCACGATGGATTATTCACTGCTGGTGTTGGTTGCCTATGGAATTGGGGCAAATATCCTGCTCGCCTCTCTCTCCTACCTTTTCATGTGTAAGCAGAACAATTCACTGAAGGCATATGCCCTCCTGAGTGGATCGACCTATAACGTTGGCAACTTCTCTTTCCCTTTCATCCAATCCCTCTTTGGTGCCCAAGCCTTGGTTGCAGCCTCTCTGTTCGACCTAGGTAATGCACTGATGACCACAGGCCTAACCTACTCCCTGGCAAGTTCTGTCTCCCAGGGAAAACGCCCAGAGAGCACCGATCTTCTGAAAAAACTCTTCACCAGTGTACCGTTCATCACCTATCTGGTTATGATCACGCTCTCCTTCGCACATATTCGATTGCCTCTCTTTCTCCAAGAATGGATGGTGGCCATAGGAAAAGCAAACCCGATCATCGCCATGTTGATGATCGGGATAATGTTGGACATTCATTTTGAGAAGAGTTGGATCAAGTATTCGCTGGGGTTACTGACCATACGATACGGAATGGGTATCCTGATGGCCTGGTATTTCATCGTTCATACCGATTTCAATCAGATCATCAAGACAACCCTTGTCTTCGTCGTATTCAGCCCAAGTGCCACCAGTTCAGTGGCATTCCTTGATAAACTGACTGATGAGAAGAAGCTTGCTTCCTTTACCTCCTCTCTCTCAGTCTTGGCAAGTATTGCCAGCTTTACCATCCTCTCTCTGTTGGTTACCTAGCCGAAGAGGTAGGAGTTTACCAGATTGTTCAGGTACTCCTGCTTTCCGCTACGCTTTTCGATCTGAACATTGCGACCGATAGCGGCAAGAGAAGCAAGATCCATGGAACCATCTTCAAACTTCTTTCCTTCCCCTGCATCAAATGAAGCATAGCGGTTCTTGACGAAGGTATCAAACAATCCTTCATCAATGATCTTGTGGGCAACCTCAAGACCGAGAGCAAAACTATCCATACCACCAATATGAGCGATGAAGAGATCTTCAAGGTCAGTGGAGTTACGCCTTCGTTTTGCATCAAAGTTCAGTCCACCGCTGCCCAGTCCACCATGCCGCAAGATGACCAACATCGCCATCGTGGTTGCATAGACATCGGTCGGGAACTCATCAGTATCCCATCCGTTGATCGGGTCACCCTGGTTTGCATCGACACTGCCAAGCATACCATGACTTGCCGAGACCAACAGATCATGGTCGAAGGTATGGCCTGCCAAGGTTGCATGGTTGGCTTCAATATTGCACTTGAAATCCTTATCCAGTCCATACTCCTTGAGGAATCCGATTGTGGTGGCAGCATCATAGTCATACTGGTGCTTGGTCGGTTCCATCGGCTTTGGTTCGATTAAGAAGGTTCCCTTGAACCCAATACTCCGTCCATAGTCACGTGCTATGGTAAGGAATCGAGCCAAGTGATCCTGCTCTCTCTTCATGTCGGTATTCAAGAGACTCATGTACCCCTCTCTACCGCCCCAGAAGACATAATTCTGTCCACCGAGTTTTACATTCACATCCAGACTGTTCTTCACCTGTACTGCTGCACGGGCGACAACATTGAAATCTGGGTTGGTTGCTGCTCCATTCATGTAGATAGGATGCGTGAATACATTAGCGGTATTCCAAAGCAATTTCACACCACTTGCCTTCTGCCTTGCGAGCAATTCGTCAGCAATCTTGTGAAATGTCTTCTCATAGGTCACAGCATCTTCACTATCGGGAGAAGCATCCACATCATGAAAGCAATAGTAGGGAGTTCCCAGCTTGGTGAAGAACTCGAAAGCTGCATCAGCCTTGGCAACTGCATTCGCAAACGGGTCAGACTTCCTGAAAGGGAAGTCGATAGTGGAACTACCGAAGGGATCTGTACCATCTGCACAGAAACTATGCCAGTAGGCAGTCGCAAATCGAAGATGCTCTGCCATTGTTTTACCGCCAATCATCTTCTTCGCATCATAATACTTGAATGCGAGAGGGTTCTTGCTACCCTTTCCCTCGAACGCAATCTTTCCAATTCCCTTAAAATATTCCTGATCTCCGACAAAATATTCCATTACATCCTCCTACTGAAATAAAGGCGTCATCGCCTCAACATACGATTGATAACGCTCGTATGCCTTTGCATACTGCGTTCCTGCTTCCTTATCCGGTTCACAACCCTTGGCATCATCAAATCGAACATGCTCAGATGCAAGGCCCACGATCGACCCTCCCTTGAGAGTCCATAGTGCCTGGAGAGCTGCTCCAAAAGCAGCACTCTCTCCGACCTCTGGAACTGAAACAGGCAACTGCATTACATCACATGCAATCTGTCTCCAGATGGCACTCTTTGCCCCACCACCGGTGAGGATAATCCGTTTGGGGATGAATCCAAGCTCCCTGAATGCATCCAATCCACCCTTCATGGCATAGATGGAACTTTCCAAGGCAGCTCGGGCGATATTCTCAACCTTCATATTCCCCATATCCAAACCAGTGATCACCCCCTTTCCGTGTGGCAGGTTAGGCACTCTCTCCCCATTGAAGAAAGGAAGCATGGTTACCCCTTCACATCCAATGGGAGCCTTCGCGGCCAGACTATCAAGTTCCTTGACATCATAGCCGAAGAGCTGTCTTACTGACTCTGTGGTAATGGTGCAGTTCATGGTACAGAGAAGAGGAAGATACCCACCGGTGGAAGAACAGAATGCTGCAAGTCTGCCTTTTCGGTCAGTGATGCAAGCATCACTGTATCCGAACAGCGTACCGCTGGTACCCATGCTCATGGTAAGATCGCCCTTCCCCACACAACCGGTTCCTATGGCCCCTGCCATATTGTCCCCTGCACCACAGGAGACAGGAATCCCTTGAGGGATACCAAGCTCCTTTGCCGTTGATGCTTGTACAGTGCCAGCTGCATCTCCTGCCTTGGTAATCGGTGGTAGCATACTATAGAGATCGCGATCCTCATCCACCGCAAGCAGAACTTCCCTGCTCCATGCTTTGTTCTTTACATCAAAGAAGGCAGTACCGGAAGCATCACCTGCTTCAGCACTGTAATCACCCGTCAGATACAGATTGATGTAATCATGGGGAAGGAGGATATGAGCCAACTTGGCATATGCTTCTGGCCGATGTTGTTTCAAGTGAAGAATCTTGGACAAGGTATAGCCGGGAAGAATCTGGTTTCCCAGGAGCTCAAACACTCTCTCTTCTCCACCGAGTTTCTGCGTAAGTTCGTCACACTGTGCTTTGGTTGAGGTATCACACCAGAGTTTGACTGGAGCCAGCACCTCTCCATCCTCCCCAACGGGCACAAACCCATGTTGCTGTGCAGAGACGCCGATTGCGACAACCTGCTCCTTGATCTTTGGATCTATCTGGGCAAAGCAGGATCTGATTGCATCCAGATACCATACAGCTTCTTGCTCACGTGTCCCATCATCGTAGCTCTCCATCTCATGGGAGGCACTGACGGTCAACAGGACTTGCTTTGTCTCAGCATCATAGCAGAGCACCTTGGTGCTCTGTGTGCCAGTATCAATTCCTATAACAACTTGCATACAAATCCTCTCCTTTGCTATAGCATTACCCATCAAAGACGCGATTACCATAGACAAGATTGTGAAAACATATGTATTATTGACTTATGGAACTATTGGATGCGGTCTTTGTATTCCAAATGCATGAAGAACAGGAACTGCTGTGGCACCAGCGGGTGCATAATCACGAACCTGGACAATTCGAAGTCCACTACTTTGTCAGTGGAAGTGGCACGTTCAGCAATGCCCAAAACCGATACACCATCTCACCAGGCTCATTGTTTGTCACCACCGGTGGGACCGTACATGCTATCGAGGCTGACCGTCAAGCTGGTCTCACCTATTACGCCACCCTAATCAGCTGCCCTCAAGAACAGGGTTTGGTGAACAAGCTGGAAACGATGAACCCTATTCGACTGGGAACAAACTGGCGTTTCTTCTTCGAGGAAGTCAGAGACAAGGGTCTCAGCCAATTGAAGGAATTACGCATCAGTGCCTGTTACCAGATGCTTGGTCTCTTGTACAACCTAGCCGCCGGTACAAGACTGGAAGAGAATCAAGGGGAGAATGTTCACCTTGAGAAAGCCATCCGCTATATGCAACGACATGTCTTTGATAATCTGAATCTGCAGATGATTGCAGACCATGTACAGCTCGATCCTTCATATTTTGTGCGTCTGTTCAAGAAACGCATGAACACCACCCCGATGCGATATTACTCAAACCTGCAGCTTGAGGTGGCTCGTGCGCTGCTTACCAGCACAACCCAATCCATCAAGGAAATTTCAGAGAAACTGCAGTTCTGTTCTGAGTTCCATTTTTCCAAACGATTCAAGCAATCCACAGGGAGAAGTCCTTCTTCCTACCGAAAGACCCATTTACAACTTCTCGGCTTGTAGGTATGGAAGAAGATAATAAACTTCTTCCACGCACCTCTTGTCAGAAGTGACAGGTACCTTTGTACATGTCTTTTGTCATATCATGGGGTGTGCCACAAGTTATATTTCTTCATTATTAGTCATTCCCTCTCAGTTTCAACGTTTTCATCATGTCATAAGTGATTACTTCTCACAAATTTTCTCATAAAACTTGTGTAATGTGAGATGTTATTGGTATATGTTATAGGTTACTTCTTCTAACATATGACAATATTTAATTTCTTTTATTACAACAATTTATTTTATTTTTCTATTGACATCTTCTTACATCTTACATACCATGTAGATGTAACAACTACTACGAAGGAGTAAGAAGATGAAGAAGTTCAAAGCCATCATACTGACAGCCATCTTGATGACCGTCTTCTCTTCTGCTCTTTTTGCTGCCGGCATGCAGGATACTGCAGTACTTAAGCTGCATGCCTACATCCCCGAGAGAAACACCTTTACCGCCAATGAGTTTGGATACTTTGAAGTTGAGTCGAATGCGTACAACTTCACTTATTCTGTTGCAGAAGAGGGAACGAACAGGAAGTTGTTCGTAGTTGCCAATTAATAAAGTTCGAAGCGCGTCCGGACAGACAAGCTTGCAAATATTGAAGCCAGTGATGAGGGAAACATCACTGGCTTCTATCTTTATCAGATTATATTGGTGTAGTCCTAGTCAAATACCTCAATTGCGAGAGGGATCGATGCCATTGCCCCAGGGCGAGAGACAGCAAGCCCTGCAGCTTTGCTGGCAGTACGTAAACACTCTCGTACGGAGAGCCCACGTGAGAGAGAAGCCAGATAGTACCCGATGAAGGTATCACCTGCTGCTGTAGTATCAACAACCGGTGTGTCGTAGATTCCTTCACGTATCCTCTGATCCTTGTAACCGTAGAGACAGCCCTCCTTTCCAATAGTCAAGAGAATTTCGCTTTCAGGATAGTTTATTACAAGCTGTTCCAGAATATCGGAAAAATCACTTCCCTCTGGAAGATCGGCAAGGTTTGCCCCTTCAATCTCATTTACTACCAGGATATCCAGAAGCGACAGAGGAAGATCTCGTGCACTTTGATCAAAGGGAGCCAGATTCATACAAACCTTCATACCTCTTTTCTTAGCTTCACGGATCAGGTGCCCACTGTGGACAATCTCGTTCTGGAGAACCAACATATCACCTGCGGAAAATTGATTGAGCGCTTCATCAATCTCATCGACGGTAATTGCGATGTTCCCTCCTCCGTAGAGGATGATTGCATTCTGTTTATTGCTATCAAGCTGTATCAAGGCCTGTCCGGTTGCCCCTTCATACCGATGTATAAGGGAAGTATCGACTCCATAGCTTGAGAGCAATGCCAACAGGAATGTACCATCCTCCCCAATCTTTCCTGCATGAAAAACCTCAGCACCAGCTTTTGCAAGGGCAGCACTCTGGTTTGCACCCTTACCCCCAGCACTTTTAGTGAGAGACGTGCTTTGCAGCGTCTCCCCACCCTTTACAATGTGGTCTACCGTGAAAATCAAATCAATATTAACAGATCCATAATTCAGAAATCGCATCTTTCCTCCTATAACAACGGGGCAGCCAGTTTTAGGACCATCCCTGCAAGCTTCTTGATCCACGAACGGTTCTTTACAAAATCTAAGGTGATTATCCTACTGACATCCAGGGTCTTTCGTATATCATCATGCACTTTCTGCACAACAGAAGAGCCATAAAACGCCACCCCGTTCTCAAAGTGCAAGTAGAATGAGCGATAATCCATGTTGATCGTCCCAATAATGGCAACCCGATCATCACTTACAAACATCTTAGCATGCAGGAATCCTGGTATGTACTCATAAATCTTCACCCCGGACTCCAGCAGAGGCCGATAATTTTCCCTGGTAACCGCAAACACATACCATTTATCAGGCTTATGGGGGGTGATAATACGTACATCAACACCACTTTGGGCAGCAATCTTCAGCGCAGTGAGCATCTCATTGTCTAGGATGAGATAGGGAGTTGTGATCCAGACATACTTTTTTGCCATGCTGATAATCTGGATATAGGCATTTTCTGCAACATTTTCATTATCCAACGGGTTATCGGCGAAAGGCTGGACAAATCCATCCGTTTTGCAGGTTATGGTGGGGCGGTATGCATAGTAATCCATTGGCTGCCCGATTGAGAAAGCCCAGAGTTGGAGAAACATCTGGGTGAGACTCCACACCGCATCCCCCCTAAGCTTAACCGCAGTATCTTTCCAATGTCCGAACCTAATTTTTCGGTTCGCATACTCATCGGCAATATTCATCCCACCGGTGTAACCCACATTGCCATCAATTACCAAGACTTTTCGGTGGTCGCGACTGTTCGAGCGACTATTCAAGTGTGCTTTCAATGGGTTGAAGGCAACAACCTCCAGGCCCAAGGAACGAAGTTTTCGGTCGTAGTGGGAAGGGATGTCGAAAATTGAGCCTACATCATCGTACATGAGACAAACACGGACTCCCTGCATACACTTCTCAAGGAGTAAAGCGAGCACAGAGTCCCAGACCTCTCCTTCTCCAATGATAAAAAACTCAAGGAAGATGAAGCTTTTGGCCTTTTTCAATTCTACCAAGACATCCTTTATCCATTCCTCTCCACTTGCAAAGTATTCAACTTCGGTATTTCCCCATACAGGATAGGAGCTGATGTTTGCAATGTATTGAGCTTGTCTTGCCAGCGTTCTTGAGTATGCAGCGAGGGCTTTCATTGGAAGGAGGTTGCTATAGGCACCACCGGCCATGCCTCGTCGGTTGAGCTCTTCCAGCCTTTCCAGTCGGGCACGAAGGCGCGCATTGAGCCCACGGGTACCGAAGAGGATATAGAACAAGCCGCCATAGACAGGAATGGTCATGAAAATAAGCATCCAACCGATTTTATATGCAGGGTTAAGATCTCGAACGACTACAACTAGAGCCATCATGATGGAAAGACCTGAGAGGAATTGAATCCAGAGAGCATCATTCTGGGCAAACCCAAAGATGTTGATAAGAATGGCAATCTGGAGGGAGATGAGAACGAGGGAGATAAAGAGTCTGCCTGTGAAGAACTTCAGTAATTTTCGGAACATGGCTGCTCTCCCCCCTTGGCAGAAGAGTATAACATTTCGGCCCTAGCTAGGCAAAGCCTACTCCTTGGGCATCGAGAACTCACATCCGCAATAGTGCTGGCGATAAAGCCCCAACTCCTTGCTTAGGCGAACACTCTTTTCAAAACCACCTTTCTTCTTGAAATCAATCTGCTCAAAACCAGGGAATTGTTCTCCAACACTGAATATCAGTTTACTGTTCTTGAACCGGCTGACCGTCAAGGTGGTCGTGAAATGCTTAAACCCCAGTTCTCCAGCCTTGAGGGAGGCCTCCCTCAGGTTATAAGAGAAACAGAGACTGCATCTGGTTTCCCCTTCCTTATCCCCTTCATGGCCTTTTACACTCTCCAACCAACGTTCGTGACCATAGTGCTCATGGATTACCTTCAAGGCGTAGGTATGTGCTACTTCCACCAGAACCTTATAACGCCTCTCGGCCTCTTCCATGGGGTAAATATTACTATTTGAAAAGTAGAGGACTGGATTCCAACCATCCTCAAGCAGTCTCTCGATGCTGGCAGTACTACAGGGTCCGCAACAGGCATGTACCAGAATGTCATTCTCTTCCATGTGCCCAGCATACGGCAAACCATCATGAACTTGCAACCACCTGCCTTTCTGTGTAGAGTACAACCGTTGAAGGGAGGTCCCAACACTATGAATCGAAAGAAAAACCTTGGCTTATGGCTTACATTGCTGATCGTGGTACTCATATCCGTGATCAATATCCCTACGTATAGCAAATTCCTCTTGATCGCCCTGTTCCTGGGCTCCCTGCTCTATTACAGACGGAGTGTCATCTTCTATATCAGGGCTAACAGCAAAATCACCAGCAAGAATGAGGCTGACTGGCAGTACGCCTGGCCCCTCTACCGAAAGGCCATCAAGGCAGGATTACAGAAACCCTTTGTCATTACCGCAGCAAGCATGTTCCTCCAACGTGGGGATGCAGAGGAAGGCAAGCAGATCATTGAAGACTACTTTGCTTCAGAAAAGGGACGAAATGAAAATCTTGACAATGTTGCAAAGACCATGGTCAGTATGGCCTACTGGATGGATGGGAACCTTGATAAAGCAATTGAATGTGTAAGAGAAGTCCACGATCGTGGATATCAGGATAAGAACCTGTTCATCAACTACACCACCTATGCATTGGCTGCCGGTGATCTTGAGAAAGCTGAAGAATTGCTTGATGAGGCAGGACAGCTGGAAAACAGCAGCCCGGGCATCAGAGACAGCCGTGGCTGGTTGTACCTGCTTCGTGGGAAATGGGAAGAAGCAGATGCTCTGTTCCAGGAACTCATTGAGAAAGGCCCCCGTTTCCCAGAACCCTATGTGCATCATGCTCAGGTAAAAATCCACTTTGGCAGAGTAGGTGATGCAATTGAACTGCTGAATAAGGCATTGGATGCCCGCTACGCAAATACGTCAGGTTTCAGCAAGGAAATTATCCAAGACATGATAGATGGCTTAGAAAACCCAGAGACAAGAAAAAAGCGTGCCATGGAGATTGAAAAGGACACTGCTTCAGTAGCACTGGGGAAAAAGCCTGCTTCGATCGACCAGGACTTCTCCCCAGAGGAGGGATATATCCTTGAGGGGTTCGCTAAACCTAAAACCCCAAAAAAGGCTATCGCCAAACAACAAAAGAAGATATTGGTTGAGAGCGATGACAGAACCCCCAATACAGACCTCACGGAAGAGGACCTGGAGTATATCAGAAAGCACAACCTTGAGTAGCGCTAGAATACCATGTTGAAGTAGAAGCCCCAAACCAGGGTATTTACCTTCTGATCCCAACCTCCGTAGATGGTCAACGGCAGTGAACGAATTCCCAACAGGGAGATGTCAGTATGCAGCTCCAAGCCAAGAGAGAGATAAGGGGCAAAGGTATTCCGGTTCCAGAGCAAATCCGTATAGATGGCAACAGAGCTGTTATTGAAGATGAACATCTCTGCCATCGTGGGATCAAATCCACTCGGCCGGTACCCTATCGATATACCCAATCCCACCAGATGATTCACTGGATTGCTGCTGACACTCAGGTCATGCCCTTGGCTCTTGATCTGGGGGTCAGTGGTTCTGAACCCATCCGAGAAAAAGAAGGGGACATCCCCCTGCCCATCCAGAGCGAACCGCCCGAAGGTATTGACGGTAGCAAACAGGTCGAGGTTCTGGTTAAGGATCTCCGTCGTTCCTCGAGCTGCAACAAACGAGCGTACTTTAGAAAAATCTCCCAGCATTTGGAACGTAAGGGAGAGTGCTGAATCGTTGAATGCCCATACGCTATCATTCATCGGATACAGACTCCCCTTTGCAATGATAGAGTAGAGGAAGGTATGACCGTCAAAGAAATCGACATGGTCACTATCCTTGAAGTTGTTTATCTGTTCATAGGATTGCAGCAAGCTGATCCTCAGTTTTTCATCAAAGGCAAAGATCCTTCCTTCCAGGTCAAATCCACTGGAAATAATAGGTGCAACATTTGTAATATCGAACATAAAAGAGCTGTAGAGGGAGATGCGTAAATGCTTAAGGAAGGTGTAATCAAACTGTGCGCGAATTGCAGGGACAGCAGAAAACCGATCATTGCTGCGAAAGTCGAAGGAGTATCCAGGATTGACGCTTACCGAAATATCATCCTTCCTATAGATGAATTTCAAACCGATGGTGGAATCATCCTTGAGAGCAGAAGGATCTGGCTTCAGGTAATCACTATCCAAACCCACCCCGAACAGTTTGGAAGGAATATTCAAGGGAACGTGCTGGTAGAGACCATAGATATTGGAACTCTCTTCCATCTTTAATGCCAAGCCATTCCGTTTTTCCGAGAGCCCAGAAGAAACCGAATTCTTATGCAAGGTGGACAGTTGCCCCTGGCGTTCACTTGCTGAGAGATACCCTTGTTCAACCAGATATTCTACGCGGTCAAATTCCATGAACGAGACATCCTCTACAGCACAACGAATCCATACCACACCAGGAAGTGCCTTCTTGAGCTCTTCCACACCCTTTCGTCTCTTTCCAATGTCTATGGAAACATTGAGCACTGTCAAAGGATTCTTAAGATTCAGGGTATCTATATCATAGAAGGTAGTTGAGACGATGACAGAATCTGCATAGGTGTAGGCCAAATCAACAGGAGCGAGATTGGTAATACCTCCATCTATCAATAGGTGCCCCCGATATTCAACGGGAGGAAAATACACAGGGAGGGCATAGCTTGCCTGCAGTACAGTAAAAAAATCACCTTCACTGATGGTAATCTGACGCTTGGTCACAAGGTCTTCCGTCACCACAATGATGGGTATGGGAAGCGTTTCAAGCTGAAGGTCCGAGCCCACAATCGAGGCAACCTTTGCGAGGAAACGGGAGGAGTCAAGCAGCCCTCCGCTCACAGGGAGAGTAAGGTCAAACATACTCTGGAGATTAATCGAAGTTACGCTTTCAAGAATCTGGTCAGGGGAAAGGCCTGCTGCATACAGGAGCCCTACAATACTACCCATCGAGTTGCTTATGATGAAATCAGGAACAATATCCTGTTCTTCCAAGTACTTCAGAACCCCGATATGGGCGAATGCTCGTGCTGAACCGCCGCTTAGTACGAGCCCGACAGGAGAGCGTTCTCCTTGAGTCTGTGCAAGTATCCGCTCCCTGAAGGCTGCATCCCCATAGGAGATGGGTACATCAGAGAGAAGAATATCATCAGCTTCATCAGCAGCCGCAAGGCTTGAAAGCGCCATACAGATCAGCAAAGCCATTATCAGCAACTTCTTGAACGTCTTCACGATTTCCTCCATGTATGCTTTACTGTAAAGCAAAGAGGTCGAAAACACAATCTAATGCTACTTTTTTGAAAACGCTGTTGCTTTTTTCAAAGGGATTTGATAGCATGAATCTCGCTAACGCCGGCGTGGTGAAATTGGTAGACACGATAGACTCAAAATCTATTGAGCGCAAGCTTGTATCGGTTCAAGTCCGATCGCCGGTAAATATAACATTACTATACAACGATTTAAGGTGCACGATTGTGCACCTTAGTTGTTTTATGGAAGATTGGCACCTCTGCCTGATAGTAGTCAGGAGTCCCCGAGATATGTCCTCACAACCAGATCTTCGGAAACACAAGACCAAGTATATCCTGCCTCACTCAAGGCTTGTTCCAATGCTTCTTGCGTTTTGGTCTCAAATCCAATGAGGACATTTCCTGTATCACTTGCAGCATTTCGGTAGTGAAAAAGACAGATATTCCATCGGTTATCCAGAGCGCTCAGGAAGTCTCCCAGTGCATTGGTTCTCTCTGGAAACTCAATCTGATAGAAGACCTGGTGTTCAGCTTCCGTGGCCTCCCCTCCAATCATATGACGGAGATGCTCCTTGGCAATGTCATTATCAGAGAAATCAGTACAGGCAAAGCCGGAATCCTTGATATGCTCAAGCAGAGACTGCTTATCCTCGCTTCCTGCAACAGTCAGCCCGACCAGCACATGTGCCATCGTTCGGCGTTGCAATCGATACGAGAACTCTGTAATACCTCGATCCTTGACCACTTCCCTACAAAAGGCATGCAGGGCTCCCGGCTTTTCAGGCATCTTTACAGAGAGCAAAGCTTCCTTTCCAGACCCGAGGAGTGTCCTCTCTGCTACCTGCTGAAGTTTCTCAAAGGTTATATTCGCTCCTGAGCAGATTGCTACCGCATGGGCATCGGAAGGAAGGTCATACTGTTGAAGCCCTGCAAGGGCCAAGGCGCCTGCAGGTTCCAGGATACTTCTTGTTTCTTCAAAAGCACCTTTCATGGCATAGCAAATCTGGTCGGTGGAAACAGTAATGAAATCATCAACAAGACGCGAAGCGAAGGAAAAGGGAAGTGCTCCAACCTGTTTGACGGCAACTCCATCGGCAAAGATACCAACATGTGGAAGGACCACCCTTTGCCCACTGGAAATACTCGCAGCGAGACAGTTGCTGTCCTGCGGTTCCACGCTGATGATCTGCACATGTGGCCTGAGTGCTTTCACATAGCTTGCAATCCCACTGATAAGGCCACCTCCCCCTACTCCTACAAATATATGGGTAACCTCACTGAGCTGTTCCATGATCTCCTTGCCAATCGTCCCCTGGCCAGCAATGACAAGAGGGTCATCAAAGGGATGGATAAAGGTCCTCCCTGTTTCTACGACCCGCTTTCTGCAGTACTCATAAGTCTCGGAGTAACTATCACCATACAGTTCAATCGTCGCCCCAAACCCCTTAACCGCATCAACCTTGATGGTGGGTGTAGTCTTGGGCATGATGATCAGAGCATCAATACCAAGCCTTTGAGCGGAGAGCGCAACCCCCTGTGCGTGATTACCCGCACTTGCGGCAATGACTCCCCGGCTCTTCTCCTCACTGCTTAGATGGGCAATCTTATTGTAGGCTCCCCTGAGTTTGAAGCTATGGACACTCTGCAGGTCCTCTCGTTTCAGGTATACAGAACAGGCTTTCTCCTTGCTTAAACGAGGAGCATAGGCGAGTGGAGTTTCAACTGCAACATCATATACCTTGCTGGTAAGAATATGTTTTACCACATCATCAACGATTATTGGACTCATTACTCGTTCCTTTATGTTTGATTATTCATAGGGCATTCGTGAAATTATAATACAAGAAGAACGCTCTTTCATTTTGAAACTACACCATTACCTTCCCATAATACAAGGAGTGCTGGAAAATTTCAGCCGACGAGAGAGAATTTTTCCCTCAGTTACATGCGGGGTGCTACGCTTGACCAATGGGGAGGAGAAGGATATTATCTATTTAGAATTATTTCGAAATAGGAGATGTCATGGGGTTTTCAGAAACCATGAAAGCGATAGCCGATCCTCAACGCAGGGAGATGCTCTCACTTGTCAAGAAACAACGCCTAAGTGCAGGCGAGATTGCTACGCAGTTTCCCAACCTCTCTGCAGCCACTGTCTCCTACCACCTCTCCTTGTTGAAAAAAGCTTCCCTGATTACAGAAACGAAATACAAGAACTTCATTTACTATGAACTCAATGCCTCTGTATTTGAGGAAATCATGCTTTGGTGTGCCCAGTTTACCGGAGGTATCGATGAAAAACCGTAACCATCTCATTGACAGAACCCTCATAGTTACGACCATTATCTGCTTGGTTCCGATTCTCTTCTCGATTGCTGTCTACCAACGTTTGCCTGACCAGGTTCCCATCCACTTCAATGCAGAGGGGCAGCCCGATAGTTATGCGAGCAAGGCTTTCGGTGCCTTCGGTATGCCATTGTTGTTGGCACTACTCAATATATTTGTACAGCTGGGAGTGAAGACCGACCCAAAGCGAGATACCTCCAGCAAGCTCTATCATATAGCACGATGGACTATTGCTATGCTGACGCTCTTCATTGTTCCCTTCTCTCTCCTTATCGCACTTGGACAACCTTTCCAGGCAGAAAAGGTTGTGCCTTTGGCAGTAAGTGTCTTGCTTCTGGTGGTAGGAAACTATCTACCCAAGATCAAACAGAACTACACCATTGGAATAAAGTTGCCATGGACGTTGGCTGACGAGGAGAATTGGAAGAAGACCCATCGTCTTGCCGGCTGGATCTGGACATTTTTCAGCCTGCTCTTCATTCTGGTCATACTCCTCGATTTCTATGTAGTCTGGATTTTCTTTGGCGGTATCATGGTGATGGTGATTTTCCCATGGGCCTACTCGTTTCTCTTGGCACAGAGACAACAGACTAGCGATACAGACTAATGTTTTCCTTATGCTCTTCGTAGGTCTCAGCATAATGGATTTCCTTGTCATAACCATGCAGATAGTAGAAATAGGGAGAGTCCTTCGGAAAGAAAGCTGCCTCAAGCGCATTAACTCCTGGGCTGCAGATTCCTGATGGTGGCAAACCAGCCTTTCTCCGTGTATTATACGGGCTTTTTGTCTCCAGGGCTTCAGTCGGTATTGGGTTTTCCCAATCATCGATCTCATAGCGGGTGGTTGCATCAATTCCCAACGGTTCACCATTCTCCAAACGGTTATGAATAACCGAGGAAATCCCTTCCATCTGTGTCACATCCTGCGTCTCAGCTTGGATCATGGAGGCTATAATCAAGAGCTCCTCAACACTATAGCGCTCCAGCAGAGGTGAATCCAACATCCCTTGCAGTTCACTGAGCATCTTCTGATACATTGCCAGAGCCAACTCCTCTCCAGCACGATTACGATGAACCGTATAGGTTCCGCTCAGCAACCACCCCTCAGTGAAGTTGAGCTGGTAGGCAGATGCCAAATCATTGATTGCTTCAATGAAAAGCCCTGAATCCCCTTCAAGCCTATTTACCAGATAGCCATCAATCTCAGAGTTTGTAAAACCAGGGGGAATGGTCACATCCATGGTTTTCTCAGTGTTTGCAAGCATGGAAGCAACTTCACTGAACGCCAGATTGCGTCCCATTATATAGGTACCAGTCTGAATCACCGTAGCAAGTTCTTCTTCCACTAGGTAGGCAAGAAACGCCTGTGCGTCCTCAACTACCCCCAACTGTTCGAGTAAGAGGCTGACGGTACGTGCTGTCATTCCACTCTCAATGGTCATTGCAACAACATCGCGTTCCTCTACCACAGGCAACGAAGGGGCGAGTATGGCAGGCCTCTCGAAGTAGGCATAGAGGAGGATAAGTGCGGTACATATTAGCAATGCGATAAGCAGAGGGAGCAAAAGGCGCCTAGACAGAGGAGGACGGTAGGAGGTACGCTTTCCTATCTTAGGAGGTACCACCTGCTGTTTTTTGGGCTTGGATGTCTTGTTTGCAGGATGCTTGCGGGTCCTTGTCTGCACTACATGAGGATTCGGTTGATCAGCAGTACGGGGAGTTGGCTTTTTTTTTGCAGGAGAAACCTTTGTCTCGGGATTAACCACTGGTTGCTTATCAGAAGGAATCTTGACCGTCATGCTGCGCGTGGTGACGGTTGGTTTCTTTCTTGGTGTACTGGTTTTTCTTGACGGGGTGGAAGCATCGAGTACTACCTTGTGGGATGAGGTACTCTTCTTTTGTTTTGGCTTCTCACCCTTTACCTCGAGGTCAAGGGTGAGTTGTTTTGGAGGTTTGGGTTTCTCAGCCATCGCTCTCAGGTTCCTTCATGGGCAACAACTCGTTGATCTTATTCTGCTTGTGCTGGATGGATGCGTGCACCTGGGCAATCTGTCGATTATATGTCTCAATTTGCGTCTGTAAGTGGTCGATCTTTTGTTTTTCCAGTTCAATCTGTGCTTCAAATTCCTGTATTTTTATCAAGTTTTGTAGATTCTTGATTTCCTCTTCCAATGTCCTTATCCGGGACCGATGAAGCGTGATTTGATCCATCAATGAGATCGCTTTCTGCCCTACCATCCCTGCATGTACAGAATCAGGAAGAGATTCATAGAGGGCTTTCCCATATAAGTGCGCCGCTCTTTGATACGTTTTCTCTTCCTTTTTCATAGCCTGAGAGAGTTCTTCCAGTCGAGATTTAGGACTTGGAACCTCTTCACTTCGAAGTCGCGCAATTGCACTTTGGTGCAGCTCCATCTCTTGCTGGAGCGCAGATTCCTTTTTCCTCAGCTGTTCAAGCTGCTTACCAACTTCAGGATGTCGGCTGAGCGGAAGGTCTGCTTCACAACCAATAGCTACCAGGGATTCTCCTGCTTTTGACAGCAACCCCACCATCTGTCTTCTTGAAGCATCGAGTCGAAAATGCAGGATATGCCTTCCCAACTTCCCATTGTAGGACTCAAGGCGCTCCTCAATCTTCCGGGTCTTTCTCTGATGTTCCTCAAACAGTGGTTGGCAAACCTCTTCGATGTACTCAGGCAGGGACTCTGAACCATAAGCTTCATAGGCAATGGCGCCAATTTGGGCATGAACCTTACGCTTTGGTTGTGCGAGTGCCTTGATGTCGTAAGCAATTTCCTTCACTTTTCTCGAGCGGTCTTGCATTTGCTGAATATAAACACGTACCTGTTCGAACGATTGCTTCGCTTCGTCCCATTTCTGGAGTGTGTCCCGATAATGCTCATATTCACTGCGTGCATACCCAAGACTTACGTTTTCCTCTATCAGGGAAACGCTTTTTGCCAAATCCATGTATAAATCGAGTAGATCCTCATGGTGTTGTTCAATCGCTTTTTGTTTATCCTGGATATCTGCCTGCAATGAGCCCATAATTGATAGTATCATAGAGGGGGGCCACTAGGCAAAGAGAGAAGAACCATCATTCATCCTTTTCATCGTTCCTTGACAAAGGGAGAAGAGGTTCGGTATTCTGATTGCAAACTGCCTTGGGATGGGAATGGTTTATTCATGCTACCATATTCTTTTCCTCGACAGATTTGGAGAGCGTTTGCGTACATGTGCCAGCATGTACCCTCTTCTTTGAGTGTGACCACAACGGTATCCACTTACTTCTGTCTCAAAAGAGCAGAAGCTATGCCCACCACGTTTCCCATACCCCCTATGAGGCGGGGGGACGGGGAGAGCATGTTTCCAAAAAAATTTAAACATTCAGCCCTTCCGCTGGCACGGACCAAGAGGCTCTACGAACCAAGGAGAATTGCTCATGGCTATTGACAACAAGAGCACCCCGACCGACGACCTGGTAATTGACACCATCCAGCTGCTTGCTGGAAAAACCAAGGCCGACCCAAACCCTGATGAATTGGAACAATTGAAACGTCTGATCAAAAAGAATGTCCCATTCACACTTCGTGGCTATTTTATGGCCTATTTGCTCAGGGAAGTCCTGCAGGCAAATACCCCGAAAAAGGCTGGGTCAAGACCAGCACCAAAGGCAAAGCGAGAAGCTCCTGCAAAGAAAGAGGAGCCAAAGGATGAGAAAGAGAGCCAGCAACCCCGTAAGAAAGCTCCCAGGACTCTTCCAGAGGGAGCAAGGACACTGTATTTGAACATTGGCAAGATGAAGAGACTGTACACCAAGGAACTGAGCCAGATCCTGCAAACAGAGCTTGGTATCGAAAGAGATGACATTTACAGCATCCGTATCCATGACAAGTACTCTTTCATCAGCATGAGTGAAGAGAACTGTGAAAAAGCTATCGAGAAGCTTAATGGAATGGATATCAGAGGAAGGACGGCTTCCATCAGCTATTCCAACAAGGAGTAGGAAATGATTGTGGAACGACTTGTGGTGGGGCCCTACCAGACAAACTGTTACATCATGGGCAATGAAGAGACCTCCAGTGCCTGGATCATCGATCCAGGCACCGATGGACAGCTTATCATTGACCACATCATCCAACGAAACCTCACCCCTGTCGCCATTCTGTTGACCCACACTCATTGGGATCATATTGCTGCCATAGGCACCCTTAGAGAGAGATGGCCTGATCTTGAGCTGCTCGTAGCTGAAGAGGAAGCCTCTTTACTATCATATGAGCATGTCAAACAGGTTTGTTTTGATAAGAGTTTCCTTCAGATGTATGATAAGGAGCTGCAAAAGCTTCCCAGGCCAACAGGGTTTCTCTCTGATGGCCAATATTTGCAAGACAGCCACCTCCTGGTAATGCATACCCCAGGTCATACCAAGGGAGGTGTATGCTTGTATCATGAGGAAGGACAGTTTATGTTTACCGGTGATACGCTGTTTGCCGGCAGTATAGGCCGGACTGATCTGGAAGGTGGTTCCTACACTGAGATCATAGCAAGCTGCAAACGATTGCTTGATCTCCCTGGGGAAGTGCAAATACTTCCCGGGCATGGACCTACCAGTACTATAAAAAACGAATACAACAATCCATTTCTTTAAAAAAATCCAGATGGTCCCTAATAAGGAATTCCATCTGGTCTTTTTTGCCCGAACAGGAGACTACCTTCTCCCGGGGACCTCTTCTGCGTTTTTGCAATCGATGCAAAGTACTGCATAGGGAATAGCTCTGAGCCTTTCCTCTGGAATTTTCTTTCCACATCTCAGACAGGATCCATATTTTCCATTATGGATACGGGCGATGGCATTCTCGATAGAACGGAGGCGATTTGCCTCATGTTTATTGATCGCTTCCATCTTCTTGAACGCAATATCATCAGCCGCAACATCGATGCTGTCCTTGATCCCCATGGAATTCACCATTTCCCGGAAATCACTGTTATCCTCAGTGAGTTTCTCCAACAGTTCATTTCTCATGGAAACGAGAAGCTCTTCCATCTCATGCACAAATGCCTCGGACATTATACGCCTCCTACAAGGGACAGTACCTGTACCCCTTGGAATTTTATCCATATAAGATGGGGATAAGATGCGTTGTTGTCAAGCTCCTTACCTCATTTTTAGCATATTCAGAGTGTTTTTGTCTAAAAAGGGTACCAAAACATAACCTTTCCTATAAAACGTGAATAGAGACTGGCTGCGAGTAGTGACACAATGAGAGCCAATACGATGAAATCCACCGATTTTAGTTTTCGTTGCATGTACCAGGTTCGGCTCTTTGAACGAGCAAACCCTCTAAGAACCATGGCATTGGTGATAACATCGATCCGGTCAAGACTGCTGAAAACCAAGGGAGTGATCACACGCCCGAGTGAAGATAGTCGTTTCTTAAGAGGTGTCTGGGAAGAGAAGTCAACGCCCCTTGCCATCTGCGCATGCAGAATATGCATATAGCTCTTTGTCACCTCAGGGAGATACCTCAGTGCAAGTGCAACTGCGTAGCTGATACGATAAGAGATTCCCAATCGATTCAATGAAGAAGCAAACTGAGAGGGATGGGTGATGCTGACAAAGAGTAAAGCCATTGGGAAGATGGAGAAATATTTCAGACAGACCACCACCAGGTAGAACAAGGTTTCCGCACTCAGGGAATACCTGGCATGCTCAGGGCCAAGGATGATAGTTCTGCTGCCGAGATACCGTGTGCCTTGATCAGGAGAAAAGAGATAGATAAACATTGCATTGAGGGCAATGACCGTCAACATACCTATGATGTAGGGAGAGAACTTGCGAAGGGGAATCTTTGTCAGGGAGAGCAAGGAGAATGAAATAATCGTGCTTACCATAAGGAACCGTATGTCGAACGTGGTAAGGCAGAATACAATCCACGTCAGGAAAAGGATAAACTTTGTAACACCATTGAGACGGTGCAAAGGGGAATCCGTTTCCTCATAGGTAAGGGCAAACCCAAACTTTCTCCCCTCCTTCTTGGCTCGTTCGACCCTCTTCCGTTTCGGTTTCATTGCAGAGAGGGGTTTCTCCAAGGCAGGAATTTGGGAAAGCTTGGTCACTCGTGAACGGGTCTGTTGTTCTGTACGGACAAACGTATCGATGAATGAAGAGACATCGTCAACACCACACCGTTTTGCAAGCAAGGAAAGACTGGTCTCCTTTAGGTTTGCCTTGTGGAGCACTTCTTCATCGGCAAAGACTTCACTGGTTGGCTTATCACAGAGCAGATGTCCATCATGCAACACCAAGGAACGCCCGGTATATTCGAGAGCGAGGTGCATATCATGGGTGATAAAGAGGATGGTCAGACCGGTCTTCCTATTCAGTTCTGAGAGAAACTCCATCAATGCAGTATACCTCTGGTAGTCCTGCCCACTGGTTGGCTCGTCAAGGATGAGCAGCTTTGGATTAGTCACAAGGATGGAGGCAATGGTCACCCGCTTCTTCTGTCCGTAGCTGAGTGCTGAAATGGGCCAGTGGTGGTAAGGACGTAATGCACAGAGCCCAAGCACGTCCATAACACGGTCCTTGATCTGTTCTTCCCCATAGCCTTGTTGCCTGAGTGCAAAGGCAACCTCATCATAAACAAGGTCACAGCTAATCATATGGTTCGGATTCTGCATAACAAACCCGATCCTTGTGGAACGTTGGCTGGCTGAGTAGGCATCCAGCAAGGTTCCTTCATACCGGATATGTCCGGTATCCTGCCTAAGTACTCCCATAAGGATCTGTGCGAGAGTGGACTTCCCTGCCCCATTGTTCCCCAGGATGCTGACCATCTCCCCTACATGAATGGTCACACTAACATCCGCCAACGCTGTCTTCAGTCCATCATACGAATAGCTGAGGTGTTCCAGTTCCAGCTGGACAGGGCTCTCCTGCAATGGGGGTGAGCTGTGTTGTTTTTGATGCCATGCCTTTACGCTGTCCTTGCATTGTTCGAGAGATATGGATTCCAAGCTGCTTACATCTCCGAGTGTTGAGAAGTCACATCCTGCCATTCGCAAAGCCGCCAGATACAAGGGATCGCGCAAACCTAACTTGCTCAACAAGGCTGTTCCCAGCAGTGCCTGTGGGGTGGTGTCGGCAACCAAAGAACCTTCCTGCATAACCAGGATTCGGTCGACAGGATAGGAAAGCACATCCTCAAGCCGGTGCTCTATGATCAAGACAGTCTTTCCAGTCTCCCTGGAAAGCTGATCGATAAGACCCATTGCCTTCAATCCGGTAGCTGGGTCGAGGTTGGCAAGTGGCTCATCAAAGAGCAGAACCTCCACATCATCCACCAATACACCGGCAAGAGAAACCCGTTGTTTCTGTCCTCCTGAAATTTCCTGTGGACTCTGCTGCAAGAAATCCTGCATCCCAACCACCCCAGCCATTTTGGACACCAGACTTTCCATTTTCTTGCGTTCCATGCACTGGTTTTCCAAGGAAAATGCAATATCCTCAGCGACAGTCAATCCTACAAATTGTGCATCAGTATCCTGAAGCACCGTGCCCACCTTCTTGTTCACTGCGTAGATGTCACCATCTTCAAGGTTCATTGAACAGATGGATGCGGATCCCTCAATGATACCAGTGAAGGAGTGTGGGATAAGCGCATTGATGCAGTACCCCAGGGTACTTTTACCACTGCCAGAAGGTCCCACGATCAAGACTTTCTCTCCCCCAAAAACGGTGAGATTGATATGCTTAAGCGTGGGTTCCGTCTGACCTTGGTATGTAAAACTGAAATCCTTGAAAACAATCTGAGGTGCTTGCATGTACCAGTCTGCAGTACAAGCTGCAGTTATTCTCCTTTAAGCTTCTTCGTCCCTAGCAAGTCCTTCTCTGCTCTTGTTGCGTTTCACAACCAACAGCAGCAAGAGAGTACCAAGAATGGCGATGACAACCGTATTGGAGAAGGCAATGATCAATTGCTGGGTGATAACCTTGTCCATCGGCTCAGCAAAGAAGAGGAAATCAAGCAGTGCGCTAATCATGTAGCCGATGAAATTTCCCAGGAAAGCGAGAAGGATGAACAAACCGATTGAGGAACGGGGTAGTTCTCCTTTTTCAACACACTTCTTGCTCATAGCAGGAAACAGTCCGATCGCAATTCCCACAATACCACTACCAAGCATCCACGTAGGCCAAACACCCCATCCTGCAAACAGGTCGGTCAGCCAGTGTCCCAGGAATCCTACCAAGAAACCCACGATTGGCCCAAAGATAGCTGCAAACAAGGCGAGAATAGCCATGGCAGGCTTGATGGTGGTGTTGGCGAAGACGGGAATACTGACCAGGCCCCCCACTCCATAGAGAGCTGCACCGATGGCAATGATCACGACAATGCGTACCGGTTGCATTCCTTTGTTTTGTTCCATATTTGTTACCTCCTTACGGGCAATTACCAATCATTCTATCATCGAAAAACTGATTTTCCATCCCTCGCCTGTACCAATTCCGTAGGTTGATGCGAAATTCCCCTGATTTAGGGCAACTGCAAGATTGAGGAGGCTGTTGATGTAGATAAGAGGCTCACCCTTCCCCACTTCTGTGAAGGACTTGCAAATCGGAAGCTTGTACCCATAGACGATACGGCCATTGCAGGAGATGGTTGTCTGCAGGAAATCCCCGTTGCCCAGAGAAAGCTCATCCAAAAAGTCAGCACTGATATTGGTCCAGAGCGAACCATAGCGGGTATCCAGGATATCCACTGATCCTACAAGGGAGGATCCTTCAATTCTGGAACGTTCCATTTTCAGTTTGACGGTTCTTGGAACCAATGGACCTATTCCCTCATAGTCCAGATCACCGGAGGCCAAACGTGCCCCGGTATATGCATATACATCCCTTCCATGGAATGTGTGGCTTTTCTGGCTGCCTGAGAGACGATGGGTATCGACATTGATCATCCTCACCTCCAGAATCCCGATGCTGTCTGCCACATGGGTCAGTGTTCCGTTGTCAGGGGTGACGATCAGATGGCCACTTTCCGTTAGAGCTACAACACTTTTCCGGTCTGAACCCACTCCAGGATCGACAACACAGACAAAGACTGTTCCCTTGGCCCAATAGGGAAGTGCTTGTACTAGGCGGTAGGAGGCCTCCCAGATATTGAATTGAGGAATTTCATGGGTAAGGTCCTCCAATCTTAGGAGATTGGACACCCCATTGGCCACCCCATGCATGGCACTTACTGCTCCGTCGGACATGCCGAAATCACTGAGAAATACAACTGTCTTCCGATCTTTCCAAGCCTGTAAGGCTACCAAGCTATCGCGCAGTTTCCTTTTCATGCTGTCTCTCCTGCTTCTCTCGCAATTGGCGGTCAAAAATCATTGCATACCTGATCAACAGTACAGAGAGTACCATCAAGACCAATGCTAGCATGACCACAAGGATAACAGAAGGCTTGTAGGCGATTGCAAGCAAAGAAAAGCCTACGAGCAGGGAAAGAACGAGAACGATAATGGAAGGAGTCAGCCTACCCTGTTTCATCAGTCCAAGAACTCCTTGATGATCTCCAGGAACTCATCATAGGTCTCGGCTATCTGCAGATGGGGATATTGCTCCAGTATATTCTTGGGGGCACGGAACAAGCAACCACCATCCGCTTCCTGGATCATGGTAAGATCGTTGTAGGAATCTCCAGCCGCAAAGGTTCGGTAATTGAGAGCCTTCAACGCTTGGATGGCTTTCTTCTTGCCGTCATGTAGGCGCATCCTGTGTCGGGTAATGCGGTTATCTCCATCAACTTCCAGGCTATTACACCAGATGGTAGGCCAATTAAGCTGACGCATAAGAGGATTGGCAAACTCGCTGAAGGTATCGCTGAGAATGACAACCTGGGTCATCGATCGCAGCGAATCGAGAAAGGAGAGTGCTCCTTCCATGGGACCCATCTGGGCGATGACATCCTGGATATCCTTCAGCTTCAAATTATGTTCCTCAAGGATCCTAATCCGTCCAGCCATCAGCTTGTCATAATCCGGCTCATCGCGGGTGGTAATCTTCAGCTCCTCGATACCTGTTCGCTCTGCTACGTTGATCCAAATCTCCGGTACCAAGACCCCTTCCATATCAAGACACACAATATCCATCCGCTACCTCCCAGATTGTACCACCTAGTATTACCGAGGGAGGGCCACCGATGCAAGAGGGAGAAGAAATCCAAGCATGGCAGCAGTCTCAGTGAGCACCTCCACAGCACCCAGTACATCGCCGGTTACCCCTCCAAGTCGCTTTTTGCTGACCAGCATCAGGAAGAAACAAACGAGGAGTGTAGCAAGGAACGAAGATACAGCATTCAACGCATACTCACTCGAAAAAATAAACAACAGGGCTAGAGCGATTATTATCTGCAGGAGAGGAAGGACAAGATGGTAAGGTTTTGCTGCACGTACCAGGCGGGAGGCTGTCCCCTCTCCTTCCCTTGCATAGTTCATCAAGGAGGCTGCTATGACCTGGTTCAGTCTTCCTAGAACCGGTACCAGCATCAATGCCAAAGGAATATCGGCGAGTTGCTGCAAGGCAGCGTATTGTATCAAGAGCACACAGAACAGGGTAATCAGGGCAAAGGCTCCGCTGTGGCTGTCCTTCATGATGGCCAAGCTACGTTCCTTGTCCCATCCTCCTCCAAGCCCATCTGCAAAGTCACAGAGTCCATCGAGGTGGAAGCCCCGTGAAAGGTAGGCAGAGAGTGCAATAATGAGCGCTGAGCGAATCTGGGGTGAAAAAGGAAGCAGGGAGACCGCTACGAAGAAAAGACCAAAGAGAACCCCGATAAAAGGGAACCAAAACAGTATTCTTTGCTCCTTCTCCAAGGCCCGATAAGGAAGAGGGAACCGTGTAAGCGTACGCAGGGCACCACCAAGACCGAGTGTGATCACAAGACTTTTCCCTTAAGGGCAAGGGGTAGGCCTGCAACCATCAAAATTACATTTGTGGAAATCTCTGCTAGGTCCTGATTCATCCATCCACTCAGGTCCCTGAAGGAACGACTCTCTGCATCTGCAGGAATAAGCCCAAGGCCTGTTTCATTGGTAATAAGGAGAATCTCACAAGGGGGGTGCTTGAGAACCTCATAGAGAGCATCTTCCTCAGGAAATCTTTCCTCGGGAATTCCTTTATGATAAAGCAGGTTTCCCAACCAAACAGTAAGACAGTCAACAATACATACCTCGACTGATGGGGGAAGATCCTGTATGGCTTTCGCTAGGTCAAGGGGTTCCTCAACGGTAATAAATCGATCAGCGCGATCCTTCTGATGTGCAGCAATCCGTGCCTTCATCTCCTCATCAATCGGTTCAGCGGTAGCAATATAGGCGCGTGACTGGGTACCGTCACATACTCCCAGGGCATAATCCTGGGCATAGGAACTCTTTCCACTTCTTCCTCCGCCGATTACCAGTGTAACCCCACTCTTGATCTTTGTGTGGATTCTCATGGACCCGGCGGTGGAGACCATCGTGCCTTTTGCAGGCCTAAGCGGATATCCCTTTACAAGAGTCTTCTTCATGTCAATGGTTGCCATATATACCTCCCCAGTCTTTTCCCATCATATCATGGCTTTTCTCCAAGAGGGAGAGGGAAGCGTTCAACTCTGCCTCAGAAAATACTTCCAAGGTGAGTACCCTCTCTCTGTTGTCTTTTTTGGTTTGTTTGGATAAGGCAGAGAGGAACTGGCGTATCTGTGTAGGGTCTCCCTTATCCAGACCCAGATGATCCTTACCGTCATGAACGCCGTGAAGGTGTGCAATGCGGGTTCTTGGTAAGAGCAAGCCCAGATTATCCTGCATGGGGTACCCCATCAGCCAGATATGTCCGATATCGAGCGTAACAGAGAGATCATAGCGCTCCACCAGCGGATACACATGCGAGAATGGATAACTCAAGGTCTCAACACAAAACATCCTTCGCATAGCCTCATACTTCGATATCATCATCTCAAGACTCATATCAAGACATGTTGTCCAACGCTCTACTTCCTCGGAGGGCACCGGTCCATAGGACTCTGGGGTGAGGTGCAATACATAACCAAAAGGCTCAAGAGGCTCAGTAAGGGAGATGATCCTCTCAACGGTTCGCATGAATCTCGTTCGCTCATCCAGATCGGCTGAACCGGGATAGATATCCAAGGGGAAATGCACGGTGTAGCTTAAACCGTGTGATTCACCCAATCGGGCAAGTTCCCTGATGGTTTTCTCATCAGGCAGATTGCTCATTTCTTCACTTTCAAAGAGTACCAGCTCAATATCATCCACCTTGTCTGCAAGATACCGCACATTTGGCAGAATATCATCTGGGATGATGTAGCTTGTTGTTCCAAGTCGCATATGCTTCATACCAGCCCCATTGACTGTAACAGCTTCGTGCTATCTGTTACCTGCGCATCAGAGAAGCTGGTCATATCGGTAAGCAGATGGCTAGCCAGACGTACCAGGGGCCAAGCCGCCAATGCGCCGGTCCCCTCCCCGAGTTGCATCTGTAGGTCCAAAAGAGGCTGGCCACAACCAAGCGCCTCCAGCATTCTTCTATGCCCCTGCATGCCTGATTGATGGCAGGGGATGAGGTATTCATGGATATGCTCATCCATGGCCAGTGCTACCAACGCCGCACTGGTTACCACAAACCCATCAAGCAGAATAGGGAGGGAATCCTCAGCTGCTTCCAGCATTCCACCACAGATGGCAGCAATTTCATACCCTCCAAGATTGCAGAGCACAGTAAGAGGATCTCTCTCGGGATGCAGGACCAAGGCTTGTTCAATGACTGCAATCTTATGTTGAAGCTCGGCATCACTGAGACCCGATCCTTTTCCTGATATCGCCGAAACTGGAAGATTGGTAAGGGCAGCAGCTACAGCCGAAGCACTGGTGGTATTCCCCACCCCCATCTCTCCAAATGCAATCGCCTGAGCCCCTGTCTTTATTGCCACTCTAACCCTATTTCTCCCGGCTTCCATCGCCTGCAGGCATTGCTCACGTTCCATAGCAGGTCCTTGCAAGAAATTTCTTGTCCCATACCCAATTTTGCAATCGATGACTGCATCATGTTCAGCAAATGTATGGTTAACCCCAACATCAATTACTGAAAGCGTTGCATGGTTCAAGGACGCAAACAAACTGCATGCACCGCCACCGGAGGCAAAATTACAGCACTGCTGATAGGTAATTTGCTGAGGACTATGGGTTACACCCTCCACCACCACCCCATGGTCGGCTGCAAACAGCAAGAGAGAAAGGGAATCAAGAGGGCCCTCCTTGATAAGCGCCAGTTTGAGCGCAAGGGATGCGAGTTTCCCGAGACTGTTTGGGGGCATTGCCTTTGCAAGCAACTGGGTTTCATAAACCGCTTGCCGGCTGTAGTCGATTGCTTTGATTGACATGAGCTTATTGTAGAGGAGGAAGCTCTGGCGTTACAAGGCAGAAACCGATACAATACGTCTATGAATCAGGCACTTTATCTCTTCCTCGACATGATGACCGGTATGATCATCTCCATCATGGTGGTTTCCAACACCCTCCTGGGACAGGCTACCACCATGGGTGTCTCATTAATCGTCAATCATATGATTGGATTGGTCATCCTCTCCCTTATCCTGTTCCTTGGCAGGAAGAAGCAAGCCATCAATGGCCCAGGAAGAAAAGTCCCCTGGTATCTCATGTTCAATGGCCTGTTCGGTCTCGCCATTTTGAACCTGAATTATACGACCGTCGTACATACCGGAGCATCGCTTGCAATGGCTTCCACCGTATTCGGGCAGAGTTTCTGTTCATTGGTTTTTGACCTCACTGGTTGGATGGGAATGCAAAAACGTAGTCTTAACCGAACAAAGATTTTCAGTTTGAGTGTCAGTGCTATGGGAATCATCATCATGGCGAGCGGAGGTACAGCGAACTTTGCTTTGCTGTATGTTATGCTAGGCATCCTTGCCGGCGCACTTACCATGACACAGATGGTACTCAACAGTACACTTGCCCTCTATGAGGGGCCTATACGTGCCTCACATAGGAATTTCATCGGCGGGCTGTTGGCAGGCTTGGTCTTCTATTTCCTGTTTCAGAAGGATGCAACAATCGTTGGCATTCAAACCATACCCCAGATTCCGCTGTTGCTTGTTTTAGGTGGAGGAATTCTGGCAGTTTTTGTCGTGGTAAGTACTAGTTATGTCATCGTGAAGATTCCTGCTGTTTACTCTGCACTCCTGCTCTCATCTGCCCAGATCCTGATGAGTCTCTTGATCGATTATCTCTTCTTTAACAGTTTCAGCCTACCACTTCTCGTAGGAGCTCTCTTGATGTTGCTAGGGATGGCAGGGAATCTGGCTGCAGACAGGAAGCCTAGGCCTTAGCTATCCGATAGGTACCTTCCATTTCCTCAACAAAGCCCTCTTTTTCCAACTGCCCAAGACAGTACAGTACACGTTCTTCTTCAAAGTGGGAGAGCAATGTGGTGATCTGTTCCTGTCCTTTTTCCCCGGTATCAGCAAGCAGATGAATCAACTGTCCACGTATCTGTCGGTTGGAGTTCTCGAATTTTGCCTGTTTTGTATAGTGGGCACTTCTCATATTGGGATTGGGAAGAAGATGTTTAAGCAAGACACCAAAATCCATCAGGGCGTAATACCACGCTTTGGGGTCCTCAACCAACTGTACTAAACGAGCAAGCAACAATTCCAAATCCTTGTCCTTCACGCCTTCCTGGTCAGGATAAAAACAGTGGAGCAAGACTCTGCGTATGTTCGTTTCAAGGTAGATGGTTCTCTCTCGGTAACTGAATGCACCAATGGCAGCTGCGGTTGCTTTCCCTACTCCAGGCAAGGAGAGCAGTTCAGCCTGCTTCTTGGGTAGGTTCCAATCCCACTTTTCACATGCAATGGCACTCTTACGGAGATTCAGAGCCCTTCGGTTATAGCCCAATCCTTTCCAGTGGTACAGCAACTCATCCAGCGCCACCTCAGCCAAGTCTTTGAGTGTTGGCCACAGGGAGAGAAACGACTCATACTTGGGAATGACACGAATGGTTTGGGTCTGTTGAAGCATTACCTCAGAGAGCAGGATCCGATAGGGGTCGGTGGTCTCTCTCCAGACGAACTCTCTTCCATGATTTTCATAAAAGCCAAGAATTGTCTGTATGAAGGATTCATACCCTTCTTGACTATGGATGAAAGGAGGATTCAGATAGTGCGCTGCTTCTTCCGTTGAGAGTGTGGGGAAATCAATCATTTCTTGTCGCCAAAATTCTCCGGAAGGACGAAGTCACCCCTGTGGTATTCCTCATGGGCTTCCTTCTCCTGTGCTTCATGGATGTGTTCAGCGGTGGGTTGTTCTCCCCTCTTGAGCTTATCTTGCTTCCGCAGATAACGCTCCAGCGCTTTTTGCTTTGCCGTTTCCCGTTGATAGCTTTTTCCACTGCTTATCAGGATGGCAACCGGCCTGAGACTCTTGATATTTGCACAGAGAATCTGCAACACACTGGTCAGGGGTACAGAGATAAACATCCCGGGGAGTCCCCAGATGAAGCCCCAGAGAGAAAGTGAGACAAGAATAACAAAAGGCGATAGATTGAGCTGACCGCCTTGCAGGCGGGGGTCAATGATGTTCCCCAGGATCATCTGGGTGCTTATTGCAAGGATCGCCACGTAAAAGACATTGGTCCAATCGGGTGCAAACTGGATCAAGGACATAAAAATGACAATGGTTGTCACAATGACTGAACCAATGGAAGGTATGAAGTTGAATATGAATGCCAGGACTCCCCAGAGAATGGGAAGATCAAGGCCAGTGACCACTGCGGTGAGAAAGAAGAGTGCACCGGTGCATAGGCTGATTACCACTTTCAGCAACAGATATTTGGAGGTCTGGCGGGTAATGCGTTCAAACATGACAGCAACTTTCATTCCTTTGCTTCGAGGAATGGCTGCCAGCAACTTGGGAATGACGCTCTGCCGTTCCAGCAACAGGAAAAGCACAAAAATATAGACCAACAGTGCAACCTTGGTGATCGAGAGGAACTTGTTGCTGATGGAGGTCAGGCTACTGATGGCAATATTCGACCAGTTCACGGGCAGTATGGATAGGAAGGAAGCCCCTTCAGGAAGATCAATAAAGGAACTTGCCCTGCTGGTCAGCAGTCGGTCCAGTGAGACCACTTTCTCTACATAGAATGGCACGAGATCAACTAAGGTATCGACTGTGATAATGATGAACCAGCCTGTAGCAAGAAACAGGAAGAGCAACAGAGCCATAACGAAGATGACTGAGATGATTTTGGGTACATGGAGTCTATCAAGCCTACGAAGTAATGGACTGAATAACAGATAACAGAAAAACGATAGAACGAGGGGAATCATAACGTCTTTCGACATCTTTAAAGCAGCAAATACTGCCAATGTTACAATGACACCAAGGAATATTTGGATGTACTTATTTCCTGAGAACGGTTTTTCTGTCATAGGACAACTATAGACTAGCTTGGAAAAACCTGCAATATCTGTTATTACTGGTTCTATGGACCAACAAACCAATTTGGATAGGATTCAAATCGTACTGGTTGATACACAGGATGGAGCCAATATTGGCTCAACCTGTCGAGCCATGAAGACCATGGGTATTACCCATTTGGTCTTGGTGAGTGATCGTGAATACGATGAGAACCGTGTAAGAACGCTTGCATTACATGCCAGCGATGTCTGGGAGCAAGCGAAGCGATTCTCTTCACTCAAGGAGGCACTTGCAGGAAGTGTACTCAGTGTTGCCGCTACAAGAAGAAGAGGAAAGTTTCGTAAGCATAGCTCGCTCAACCCCACCCAATTGGCTGAGGTGGTACAGAAGACCGGTGACGGTCTTATCTCAATCGTCTTCGGACGAGAGTCCGACGGACTAACTGATGATGAGGTGGCCATGTGCAGTCAGGTGGTAACCATACCAACCAGCGACCAGTTTCCCTCTCTCAATCTATCTCAAGCGGTCCAAATCATCACCTACTGTCTTTACGATACCATCAAGACATACCCTGAGGGGGCAAACCCGGTAACCCAAGGACGGTGCGAGGAGGCAGCGCTTAAAGCGTGTGATGCACTCGATGAGATCGGGTACTTCAAACTAGGCCAGGAGAAACTCTGGACTTTCCGCTTCCTTCGCGATGTATTTGTACGCTCTGCTCTCACTGAAAGTGAAATACAGAAGATGGAAAAGGTCTTTGTCAAAACAGCCAGGATCAAGGCCCATAAGAACAAGGAGCAAGATGACTGATTCCTTTTTTGACCCAATGCCTCGGGTGGTAGCCCACCGAGGGGATAGTGCACACTTCCCAGAGAACACACTCAGTGCCTTCCTGAGTGCATGTACATTGGGGGTCGATGTCATCGAGACCGATGTACATCTGAGTAAGGACGGCCAGCTTGTCATCTGGCATGATGAGACCTTGGACCGCAATACCGATGGTTCCGGCCGGGTGGAGGATCATACACTAACTGAACTGAAAACTTACGATGCAGGATATACATTCACTCCAGACAACGGAGAAACATTTCCCTTCAGGGAAAAAGGTGTGCAGCTGTGTACATTAAGAGAGGCCCTGGAGGCGTGTCCAAGCCAGAGATTCAATATTGACTTAAAAAGCAAGGATCCAGCCATCGTTGACACATTCATTGAAGTGGTCCACTCAGTGCAGGCTACAAAGCGAATCGTTGCTGCTTCTTTTCACCTCTCAAATCTCAAATTACTGAGGAAGAAAGCTCCCGATATACTGACAAGTGTTACCACCTTTGAGGTGGTACCCCTCTTGGCACTCCAGAAGCTCCACTTGCTCTTTGGGAAGAAGCACTCCATTATTTTCCAGGTTCCCACCCGTCAGTGGGGCATCGAGGTAATCACTCCTTCTTTTATACAAACCATGCATAACAAGGGGAGCATCATTCAAGTCTGGACCATCAATGAAGAAGCTGAAATGAGGCGTCTCTACCAGATGGGTGTAGATTCTGTAATGACCGATAAACCAGCTTTAGCCATCAAAGTCGCTACAGAGCTGGGACTACGATAAGCAAGTTTAATAAACAACAATAAAGAGAGGTATCTTTTGGAAGCTTCCAAGGTCTACTACACAAACTTACGCTGCGACAACGGGGACTCTCGCTTGCATAAGCTCACCAGGCTGATCAAGAGAGCAGGAATAGAGAACATCGATTTCAAGAACAAATTCACTGCCATCAAGATCCATTTCGGGGAACCTGGCAATTTGGCTTTCCTGAGACCAAACTATGCCGCCACAGTTGTTGATCTGGTCAAGGAGTTGGGAGGAAGGCCATTCCTTACCGATTGCAATACCCTCTATGTCGGGGGAAGAAAACATGCACTTGATCACATGGAGAGTGCCTATAAAAACGGTTTTATGCCCTATACTACCGGATGCCATATCATCATTGGGGATGGACTGAAGGGGACAGATGAAACATTGGTCCCCGTTCCTGGAGGGAAGTATGTCAAGGAAGCAAAGGTGGGACGTGCCTTGATGGACGCCGATATCCTTATCAGTCTCGCCCACTTCAAGGGTCATGAGGCCACCGGTTTTGGTGGTGCCCTCAAGAATATCGGAATGGGCGGAGGTTCCCGTGCAGGGAAGATGGAGATGCACTGTGATGGAAAACCACAGGTTGATCAGAGTCTTTGCATTGGTTGCGGTGCCTGTATCGATATCTGTGCCCACGATGCTCCACACATCACTGATGGGCTCTCTTGGATCGATCAGGACAAGTGTGTTGGTTGTGGTCGTTGTATTGCGGTCTGCCCTACTGATGCAATCTCAAACAATGACGGTAGCTCCAATGACAAGTTGAACTGCAAGATTGCTGAGTACACCCATGCAATCTGTCATGGAAGACCAACCTTTCATATCAATATTGTCATTGAGGTCTCACCGAACTGTGACTGCCATGGAGAAAATGATCTGGCCATAGTACCGGATGTAGGATTTTTCGCATCCTTCGACCCTATTGCATTGGATAAGGCATGTGCGGATGCAGTGAACGAGCAACCGTTCATCCCTTCCTCTGCACTTGGAGAGAGAGAACACTGTCATCATGATCACTTCACTGACACCCATCCTACCACTAGCTGGAAAGTAGCCCTGGAGCATGGGGAGAAACTGGGACTCGGAACAATGGAGTATGAGTTGTTTGAGGTGAAGTAACGACACAAAGAAGCTAGATAGTACAGGCTGAGCCAATTTCTCAGCCTGTTTCTGTTGCCTACTAGATCTTATCATCCTGAAAAACACAGGCCCGATACCTTCATGGTTTCGGGCTATCTTTTGACCCAACAGAACATGACAAATCAGGACCTACTCTTTCAGCAGTATGCAATTCTGTGCAAGCAAATCTACTACGAACTACAACAGGTGTAATTAGTACCCAAAAAAATAGCTTATTGTAATAAAAATATAGTAATATCGCTAATAGTTATGGTATGCTACTACTATCTGTATGAATTTATCTCTATTAATGGAGGCTCTAATGAAAAAGTTTTATGTATTATTATTGTCAGTTCTGGCTCTAGCAACAGTCCAGTTAATTGCTCAAACCAACAAAGTGTCCGTTGGAGGATTTTATTCCTTTGAAACTATTGACTCAATTATTATTGATAGTACTGAGATTGCAACTGATGCAAAAGCAAACACTCTCGGTGGCTATATAAAAGGAACTTCCTTCTTATCCCCAACAAGTTCATTAGGTATCAACTATATGGCAAGGTTTGGGAAAGTCACTTCAATGGAAATAGGAGGAACCTCTGTCGATACATCTGAGGAACCCATCGGATGGGACTTCATGCTTGGCCTCGTTATCCAACAACCATTGGAAATGGACTCCTTTTTCGAATTGGGGGGAGGCATAGTGATGAGCCTTGATTCCGAAACAGATAACTCTGGATCCATTCCAGTAGAAACCACACTTACCTTGTTCTCCTTGTCATTATTGGCTGAAATCAACTACTCGTTAGATCCATCAACATATTTGAATATTGGTGTTCAAGGTCTTATTCCTCTCTTTGGAACGATTGAAGGTAGTAGTGGGGGTATTACAATGTCCTATGATTATTCAATAGATGGCTTCACATTGAGTCCCTATGTAGGTGTTTCTGTTGCCTACTAGATCTTATCATCCTGAAAAACACAGGCCCGATACCTTCATGGTTTCGGGCCTGTTTGCTTACTCTACTGAATTGCTGTTACGCGAGCATATTCTCAACTGAAAGATTGTCACCCTCAATATCCTTGAAGTACTTGTAGGTATTCAGCTTCAATTCCCCACAGGCTGCTTCATCACAGACGAGTACTGCCTTCGGGTGTAGTTGGAGAGCACTACAGGTCCAGTTCTGGCTTACACCACCCTCAATGGTTGCCTGCAAGGCACGTGCCTTTGCATGACCATTCACCAGGATGATGACTTCCTTGCTGTCTGTTACGGTCTTCACTCCAACGGTAAGAGCTTGGGATGGTACCTTGTTCATGTCGTTGTCGAAGAATCTGCTGTTCATCACCTTGGTATCGTAGGTGAGTGATTTGACTCTGGTCTTGCTGGAGAGGGAAGAGAATGGCTCATTGAATGCAATATGACCATCAGAACCTATACCACCCAGAAAAAGCTCAATTCCACCGAATGCAGCAATTGCATCCTCGTAGGCAGCACACTCCGCCTCCAGATCTTTTACATTTCCGTCAAGGATGTGGACATTCTCTTTCTTGATGTCGATATGGTTGAAGAAGTTTTTCCACATGAATGTGTAGTAACTCTGCTCATGGTCTTTTGGAAGACCAACGTACTCGTCCATGTTAAAGGTGACGACGTTAGCAAATGAGACATACCCTTCCCTATTCAGCCTGATCAATTCAGCATAGGTTCCAAGCGGAGAAGATCCGGTTGGTAGCCCTAATACGAAAGGACGGTTCTCATTTGGTTCGAACTCTCTGATCCTGCTTGCGATATATCGAGCAGCCCAGAGAGAAAGGTTCTCATAATCGTTTTGGATGATGACTCGCATAGTGCTCTCCTTGTCACTCCATCATAGACGGAAAGACAGTATGAGACAACTATCAGAAGGCTTCCTTGATGATTCCCCCGGCGAGGATTCTCTCCCCATCATAGAGAACCAGTGATTGTCCAACAGTCGCAGCCTTTACAGAGTCCGAGAACACAGCAGTAATGGTACCATCATCATTCATATGGGCTCTCGCTTCAGTTGGATACCCGGTGGAGCGGATCTTTGCCTGCACCTCCACTTCTCCCTCCAAGGATGGCTTGCTGCTCCACACAACGTCATCAGCTGTTACGGTACTTTGCAGCGTCTCCTCTACATAGCCGACCACCACTTCATTGGTCTGTGCGTCAAGCTGCAATACATAGAGTGGTCGTTCAGCCGCTATACCTAAGCCTTTTCTCTGTCCAATGGTGTAGTGCCAGATTCCGTCATGGGTTCCAAGAACCTTTCCATTCTGGGTAACAATATTTCCTCGCTTGTTCTCCACTTCCAGAAGATCGGTATAATCCCCATCATAGAAATCCTGACTTTCTTCTTGGTAGACTTTATGGAAGCCTTGTGCTACATCAATTGCTCGAGCTTCTTCCTTGGTCATGGAACCGAGGGGAAACAGCGTTACAGCGAGTTGAGCCTGGCTAAGGCGATAGAGGAAGTAAGACTGGTCTTTCTTTAGATCGACGGCCCTGGTTATCGCATAGCGACCGTTTTCCTCGGTAATACGGGCATAGTGCCCGGTGGCAAACTTGTCAAAGACAAGTCCGCTTTCCCTGGCATAATCAACCATGGCTCCGAACTTGATCTTGGCATTACACCATACACAGGGGTTCGGTGTACGCCCATCCATGTATTCGTCCTTGAAGTTTGCAAGCACGACTTCCTCAAATTGATCACTCAACTCAAGCACATGATGCTCTATACCTATCTTCTCACAGATTCGCTTGATCGCCTTGATATCTTCGCTCTTGTCGGGAGCGAAACAACTGGTTGAACCGAGAGGACGAGCCAAATGGGCACGTTTGTTCCAGATGGTCATAGTGACCCCTGTAACCTCATGTCCCTGCTGCTTTAGCAGATATGCTGCAACGGAAGAATCTATTCCTCCACTCATTCCTACCAGTACCTTCATCGTCCCTCCGAAAATTAATTGAACCATATAATACAACGAAACCGCCCTGGAATCCAAGGCGGTTTCTTCAAGCGAGAGTGACGGGACTCGAACCCGCGATCTACGGCGTGACAGGCCGTCGCGATAACCAGCTTCGCTACACCCTCATAGCAAGAGTGAAACTACACTATCCCTGTATTTTTGTCAACATAGCTAAAAAAGTTTTTTCCATTTTTCGCTAAAATCTTCAAGAATTGTATAGTCCTCTCCTGAAGCAAAAAAGAATCCCTTGCTCATCTAGTGATGGACAAAGGATTCTCGGTAACGAGAGTGACGGGACTCGAACCCGCGATCTACGGCGTGACAGGCCGTCGCGATAACCAGCTTCGCTACACCCTCAAAAAGCACTCTTGGAAACTACACGATAGAAAGGCTTTTGTCAACATGCTACGCTGTTGCCAATGAAGAAACCCTTGCGTATACTTCCCGAAAGGAGAAGATACCCATGCAAGAATCCATCATGCTGTTCTTTCTGAATATTGAGAACCCCGTTCTCGACTTCCTGGGCAACCTTGCCTCACTGTTGGGTGAGCAGACCTTCGTCATTGCCGTTATCCTCTACATCTTCTGGAATCATGACAAGAAGAAGGGTTTCGGTCTCTACTCATCAGTTCTGCTCTCGGTACTTGCGATGGGTATATTGAAAGCCACAGTCAAGGCTCCACGCCCGTTCCAGGTATTGGAATCGATCCAAGGGAAACGACTGGAGACCGCAACCGGATACTCTTTCCCCAGCGGACATACGACAACCGGGGCGGCTTTCTATACAGCCATGGCGCTCACTTTCCATAAGCGAAAACTCAGTATTTTCTGTGCAATTATGATGACCCTTGTAGGGTTAAGCAGGCTCTACCTTGGTGTTCACTGGCCGATTGACGTGTTTGCCGGTCTTCTACTCGGTGTTTCCATCAGCTTTGCATTCTACCACTATCTGGACTATCTCTATGATGATGAGAAACGACGACTGAGATATCTGGTAATACTGGGGACCATCTTTGCTATCAGTGGAGCTGTTATCAGTATCCTGCTCAATTTCTTTTCCGCTGATGAGACGGCTTTCAATGACCTGATGAAGATTCTCGCTCTCGGTGGTGGAGGCTATCTTGGATTCGCCCTCGAGAACAAGAAGGTTCAATTCTTGACCGAAGGAACACTTGCAAAGAAGATTGGCCGCTATCTTATCGGCTTGGTTGTTGTGCTTCTGATCATGGGATCCAAGGTAATCATCCCAGAGTCACTGTATGCAATTGGAGGATTTGTGCGATACAGCCTCGTCGGACTCTGGGCAACCGGCCTTTATCCACTTATAGGAAAAAATCTGCGTCTTTTCTCTGGTGCTCAATAACCTTCGGCTCAATACCCTTGGTGATCAAAAACCGGCGAAGATCGAGCAGGTCATTCAAATGACCCTGGCAGAGCCGATACATGATCTTTCCACACATGATTGCATCATCAAGGGCATAGTGAGCCTGATACTCCATCTCTAGGTAATCGACAAGGTATGAGAGTTTATAGCTGTGCATCTTGGGCCAGAGCTTTCGAGCAATGGTCAGGGTGCATAGGTAGCTCATCTCCCGTGCCTCAAGGTCATATGCTTCAAATGCAGCTTTCATTACTCCCATGTCAAAGACCGCATTGTGAGCAACAAGGATATCACGACCGATGAATGAACGCATCTGTTCCCAGATCTTGTCGAATGCAGGGGCAGCAAGACACTCATCACTGGAGAGTTTATGCACTGCTGTCATCCCTGGGTCAAAATACGGATGCTTGGGTCGGATCAATGTATAATACGTCTCAAGCAGGGTGCCTTCTTCATCGAACCGGGCAAGGGCTACTGAACAAGCACCACCGGGGTAGCTGTTCGCCGTCTCGAAATCTAATGCTACATAGTTCACGATTGTTTTCCTAACATGATGGAGAGAATCGTCTTATCTGTTTCTTCCATCCCTTCATGACTGATCCTGGAGAGAAAATCCATACTCTCCATACTCGACTTTCCAACGATTCCGCTCTCACTTCCTGGGGAAAGACCGCGGAATGCAAGTTTGCAGGCAAGGTTTGCCGCTTCCACACAACTGTAGATTTTCAAGGCACAGGTGGACTTGGCACCATCACAAATAATCCCAGTAAGATTACCGACCATGGTGTTGAAAGCACGGTCCATCTCTTCTAGAGTTCCTCCCAGCAGATACACCAATCCACAAGCCGTCCCAATGGAGGCTGTGAAGGCACCACAGAGAGCACTTAGCCGGTCTTTTCTGGCAGTCAGTCCCAATCCTATCAGCTGACTAAGCAATAAGGCTCTTCCAAGCTGTTCATCATCTTTCTTCAGATATGCTGCAACTACCGCTATGGGTACGGTCAAGGTGATTCCCTGATTCCCACTGCCACTATTAATAATTACCGGTAGCGGACATCCAGCCATTCTTGCGTCACTGGCAGCTGCAGCCATAGCTGAGCCCAAGCTGAATGCTTCTGATAGACTACTTGGTTCTTTCCCTATCGGCTCAGCGGCAATCCTCCCTACCGAAAGTCCATAGGAGTGCTCGAGCGCATGTCGTGCAATAGCAAGGTTTGTTTCCTTTGCATCCAGAACCAGATCGATTGCCTCCTTTGATGCCTGTTCCACCCACGTAAGCATATCAGCAAGACTCGCAGAATCAAGGAATTGCTCATCCTCCACTTCCAGTTCTGTACCACAGGCATCCACTGCCAGTTCACGTAAAACCGTAGTATTATGCTGTAGATAACTGAAACGGTCATGCTCTCCGCTGATAGTGGCAATGGCAAAATCATCTCCCGCTTTTGCAGTAACCTTGATATACAATGAGGGGACACCACTCTCAATAACAAGAGAGACGGGAATTGCTGAAGCCTTCTCTATCTGTTCTTCACTAAGACTGCTGAGAATGCTTAACCCCTTCTCACTGTCTCCCCCGCTTGCTCCAAGGGCAACTGCTGCCTGGATACCCTTTAAGGAGCAATTTGGAATGCCGACACCCATAGCATTCTTGACCATGTCCCTACTGGTACAGATTTCCAAAGAGGTGGGTACCATTCCTAATAATTCCGCAGCCTTGGCACCAGACAAAGCTGAGGCTGCGGGTTCAGTGCATCCCATTGCGGGGCGCAACTCTTTTTGCAATATTTTGAGGTATTTATCCATATATGTACTATATCACTGCTCAGATACTCATTCCAACCCAAACAAGCCAAAATACCCCCGTCATCTGGGAACATCAGCAATAAACAGCATTCCCTCCACTTGCAGGGTATAAGAACCAAGAGAGGCTGCTACCACATGACAACTACCTTTCTGCAGCGTTCGCTTCTCCTTTTCAGAGATAAACTGGGAACTTCCCTCACCAACAAAGAGCAACTCGATACTCCTACGGTCAGTAATCTCATAGGTTCCGCTGGTAAGGACCATAAGATGGAACTCCTCGGTAGGGGTGAGAAGATGCATTCGCCCTGAGGTACCACGCAACATCTGTACCTTCTCCACCTCTTTTCCCTTGATCTCTGTGACCTTCATCAACTCTCTGACATCTACCTTCTTGTTGGTAAGTCCTCCGCGAAGCACATTGTCCGATGCACTCATGAGCTCTATGCCATTGCCCATAACATAGGCATGCAAGGTTCCTGGCATAAGATAGAGAGCTTCTCCCTTTTCAAGGTGTTTAACGTTCAGCAAGAATGGGCAGAACAATCCTGGGTCATGGGGGTAGGAAACATAGCTGGCAAGAACAATCCCCTTGCTCTCAAGGAAACGGCCATCAGCGGTACAGGTGGGCAACTCTTCATGTTCTTTCAAGGAGGCAATATATTCATCGATCAGCGAAGACAATATTTCCTTATCCATGGTGTACAGTTGCTTGAACAACCGCGCAAGTTTCTCATCATCCTCAACCCCTGGTTCATCAAGATAAGAGAAATGTTTCACATATCCCTCAGGAAGCAGGAGCTTCAATACAGGAACAATCTGATCAATGGGACGAAATCCACACATTGCCGTAATAGGGGTTAGCGCATAGATGACTTCAGCCTTACGATTGGGGTCTTTGTAGTTCCAGAGTTCCTGGGGAAGATGTTTACGGATAATCTCTTCCCAGTCCCATCCTGCCTTTGCCTGTAGCTTATCAGGGTGGACCTGAATGGAGAGGGGTTTCTCAATTGCCAGAACCTTGAACAGAAGTGGCAACTCATCCCCAAAGGATTCCAGGTGGTCCTCGCCGAACCAGTGCTCACTATCTCCTTTCAGGAAGGATGAAAGATTTTGGTTGGTCTCCATAACGATTGCATCCCCTGATGGATGGGTACCTAACCAAAGTTCAGCCTTGGACTTTCCATCTTCCGGAACACCCAACAACGCAGGAATGAATGAGGTATTTCCCCACTCGTACTCCTTGATATGTCCTTTAATCTGTACAATGTCCATATCAGCCTCCAAGACAAAGTATAGTTCGCTTGGCCCCAGAGAGCAAGTAAGCCCACCTTGCTAGGTGGGCCTACTTGGTAGTGAATTGTAGATTACTTGTTCAGGATCTTGGGAAGGAAGATCATGGCTGCTGCAAAGACAGCCAAGGTAACAATCCAAGCTGCCAGAACGTTCAAGAAGATTCCCCCTACGACAAAACCAACCAAGGCACAAGCTGCAGAGGTCACAGCATAGGGCATCTGGGTTGCAACGTGCTCAAGGTGTGGGCACCCGGCTCCAGTGGAACTCAGGATGGTTGTATCACTGATCGGGGAAGCATGGTCACCAAAGACCGAACCACCAAGTACAGCACTCACGCTGATCATAGCTGCATTGAGCAAACCTGCGTCTGCAAGGCCCTTTGCCTGGGCAAGACCGACAGCGATCGGCATAACGATCGGAATCATGATAGCAAAGGTTCCCCAGCTCGTACCGGTTGAGAACGAGATCAGAGCGGAGAGTGCAAAGGCAATAACAGGAACCAAGGCAATCGGGAATCCACCACCGACCACAACATCACTGAGGTAGGCAGCCAATCCAAGGCCACCATCTTCAGGACTGCTCTTGATAACCGTACCAATGGTCCAAGCCATGGTAAGGATGATAAGGGCGGGAACCATACTCTTGATACCGTCGGTAATTGCTTCACTTGCTCCCTTGATCGTAAAAAGCTTACGAGCAGTGTAGTAGATGTAGGTGATCACCAACGTGAAGATTACTGCATAGAACAGTGCCATTGAGGCATCGGTATTGTTGAAGGCATCACCGAGAGACATGGATGCTGCAGCAGCACCGACGCTGGTAATGGTCTCTCCATCTATGGATGAGAGGTAGGTAGTAACAGGGAACAGGATAACTGCTGAAACTATGAGAACGATAATCGGGAAAAGCATGTCCAGAGGCTTTGCCTTTGCTGCATTCACATCCCCATCGATGTCAATTTCACCCGGTGCTGGTCCATATGTCTCGTTGTACAGGTTACCGGTTTCCTTTGCATAGGCAATGCTTTTTGCCATGGGACCGAAATTACGTCCGCTCAGAATGATGACAACTACCATGATGATGGTAAGCAGAGCATACAGGTTATAGGGTACTGACCGGATAAAGAAAGAGAATTCACTGACACCCAAGGCATCAAATCCTTCAGATCCTTTTACGATGGACATGACGGTGATAACCCAGCTGGAGATGGGAACAAGGATACATACCGGGGCTGCGGTGGAGTCCAGGATATATGCGAGCTGTGCGCGGGAAACCTTGTTCTTGTCAGTAATAGGACGCATAACGGTTCCTACTGCAAGGCTGTTGAAGTAGTCATCGATAAAGATCAACAGACCACAGAACCAAGTCATCATGAGGCTGGTCTTCTCGGTGTGCAGCTTGTCTGCTGCCCAGCGACCAAACGCATGTGCTGAACCAGTCTTGCTGAGCATACCAACCAATCCGCCGAGCAATGCACAGAAAAGGAAGATTCGAATGTTCCATCCATCATTGAGGGAACCGGCGATCATGTCGGTAAGATTGATGATTGCTACCAGAGGATTTCCCCCTGCCACGATCAACGCACCAGAAAAGATCCCAAGAAACAGGGAAACCATTACATCCTTGGTAATAAAAGCAAGGGTAATGGTAAGAACGGGAGGAATAAGCCCCCAAATTCCAAAACTCATCATAAGTGACCTCTCATACGGGTGAATACCCTGAAGTGTGATTATAGGGAGACTATATCATGAGTTTTGTAACAAAGAAAAGGTTAAAAAGAGCTTTTTTGTAAATTTTCTTACAGTTTGTTATTAAAATAACATAATCTACAATAGAGAAGATGCTTAGACACGCGAATGCCCTCCTTTCCAGGGAGGGCATTCCGTGAGTAAGAAGCACGACACTAGCGAGAGAAGAGTGAGAATCTCAGTGAAAGTGCATCGATTGGCTTATCACCGATACTCGCTCCATATTCCTGTACAGAGTAGGCAGCATCAATGTGGAAGATCAGAAGATCGAATCCAGCACCGATGGACTTGTAGCCCTGGCTGATACCACCACGCACATCAAGAATGCTCAACAGTCTGACCGATGCTCCAAGGCGGGTCTGTTCATAGAATGCCCGCTTCAAGTCATCACCCTGCAAACCACTCATGGACATGACATCGACAACATCGACTGCAAGAACAGGTCTGATCAGGGAGCCGATGTTCGGTGCCCAGGTAAGTCCTGCGTCCAGTCTCCAATCGGACTCGATAGTCCACTCATCTTCTATGGTATTGGTGGCGCCTGAATCATCAGCATCATCAGTGATTCTGTCCCCAAGAACCTCTTCAGCCCAGTCATTGACTGAATAGTACGTGTTCATGGTGTAGTTACCATTGAAGTTTTTTGCAGCTGCAGACAATCTCAAACCAGCTGGAAGATTTACGTTCACACCAGCAGAGATGGGGAGGGCATACCCTGCAACAATCGGAGTCTCATTGATAAACTTGACTGCTGGATCTGCATCATCATCCGCCATCATATCAGTAATGGACGATGCGCTCTGTGCTTTATAGTATGCCTTATAGACTGCCTGGGCTGTTACACCAAGGTCAATGCTGATCTTGTCAGGTACAATGCCAATCCTAAATCCAAGGCCAGCGGTGGCAGCTGTAGTCACCTGAGCGATCAAGTTGGTACTCAGCATATCAGCACCGGTCTTGTAGGACATAAGGCGTTCCTGAGCCTGCAAGGATAATCCAAAGCTTCCAATCGTCAAGGTGGTGGAAACATCCGTAGTCAGCACATCTCCATATCCTTTCTTGATGGTTGCCAAGAACTTCTGGGCACCACTAACCATTGACTCATCAGTTCCCTCCTCAAATTCCTCAATCGCCCCACTCTCCAAGATTGCCTTGGGACTATAAGCGGTAACGGTTACCGAGGGGAGAGAGAACTTAAATCCACTCTTGGTCAGGTTTGCCGGGTTGATGAGGAAGCTATCGTGATAGCCTTTCACACCCAGTCCTGCACCACCCATGCCCAATACCCGTACACTGGTTCCCACAAAGGGTTCCGCTACCTGGGCATAGACAACATTCGAATCAGGATCGTATGCACTCACTGCAAGCAGAGGAGCCGCAATCATGAACAATGCAATCATTGTAATTATCGTTATTTTTGTTTTCATGGTACCTCTCCTCCCTTAAATACTCGTTGAATCCCAATCATCATACATTGATTGAAGATTGTCTGTATTTGTATCATCAAGCAAATCATCAAGCAAGTCATCCAGCTGTGTAATACCGTTGATTGAATTGAGTGCTTTTAGATTCAACACGATAGCCTCGTAATAGGCATATGTTCTTGGTTTTTCTGTAGTTCCATCATGCAGGAACTGCTCAAACCCACCATAAGAGAATCCTGTAATTGTTGGTTCAACAGGTTCATATCCTTCAGGCATCGTCCCAAGACCAATCTCTGGATTGTCGTCAAGCAACTCAGCAATAATAGCCTCAGGTCTCGGAGAAGTGATTTTCTCACTCGCCCAATATGCGTGATGTTCTGTAATCAGCACAGAGAGAATGTACTTGATCAAGGTTGAGGTATCAAAGTTTGTATTCGGGACCTCTGAAAGCTCCAATCCACTCTTTCTGGCGAATCGTAGTGCATGCTCAATAGCACCACGATAGGCTTTCTGATTCATGAGGAAGCTCTTGTACTTCGATTGAGTATAGGTGAAATCATTTCCACTAACGGTGATTCCCATCACCGGAAGCAGATCGGGAATCAGATTATTAAAGGAGACCATAACATCTCCAAACTCATTATCATCCTCTGCTCTGGAAACAGATTGACTTGAGTCATCGTTCATTCCAGAAAGCAGTGCAGCCAGATCCAACTGACCGGAGAAGTCAATGCTTGCGGCTCCTGAAAGTTGCTCAGCTACCTGGGCAGTAAACAGGGCATCATCTACAATAGTAAGTACTTTCTCTTTGTTCTCTGGAGTTGAAATATCAATTGTACTATCAAGATCATCGCCAGAAGCATCATTCAAGGTAGCAACGGTGTTGGAGATAAGGTTTGTCATCATCTGAAGAACCAGCACATCACCTTGAGTTAAGGTTTCACCCTCCTCAATCTCTGGGAGAGCAAGCTCTGAAAGAGTATCACTCAATTCTTTGTTGTTTGTGGCCAAATCATCCTTCAGCTTTTCCAACGTTGCATTGAACAATATCACCGTACCCTCTGCAGCAGCTTTCTGTTCAGGATCGGTAATTGGAGCTTTCAAGGACTCTACTAACTCTGCAGTCTGGGTAGGAGAAGCAAAAGCAGTTGCGAGGTCGTCTTTGGTCTCTTCCTGTTCAGCCTCAGTTTGGGGCTTGATTATCTTTGTAACCCCATCAGGCACAGTCACGGAAACTCCGAACGTGGTAATATTATCGTCCTTCACAACGGTCTGAGCCGAGTCGCCTGTTCCAATACTTGCAGTGGTTGTCGTCACAGCTGCAGCATTGGCTGTATTGGCTTCAACGAATCCATTTGCAATATACACATTTTCACTGAAATCACCCATTAAACCTGCGATGTCTTGCCGGATGTTGGCATCACATGAGGTAAATGCCAAGGTCAACAGCAGTACCAACAAGATTGGTATTAAAGCCTTCTTCATAACGTCCTCCTCCTGAGGGGAATCCCTTCGTATCGTTTCACTCCCTCACCTCTTCAAGTAAAGGCTATCAGTCCATTTTTCCTAGGGTATGTCATACCCTGTACTAGTAAAACGTCTCTACAGCCAAAGCGTTACACATTTTATGCTAGTTGTCTACTCTGAAACTCCAAAGGACAAGCGGAATTCTTATTTATCCACTTGCCCTTTGATTCTTATCCAATTATTTTGACACTCATTATTTGAAGAACAGGTTTTTAACTACCTCAAGGTTTGCCTTTCGATTGGCTTCTTCACTCTCATACAGCGTGGCAATTCTGTCCTTATAGAACTCGGCTGTCTTGTAGCGAACCAGCTTCATGGTAGAGTTTACCAGTCCATCTGCTTCGCTGAAGGGTTTCTCTATCAAGGCAAACCGAGTGGGAATCCACATATCAGGAATAGCTGTGGCATGAGTTTCATAGGAGTGAAGCTCTGCGATGATTCCATCAAGCGCCTGTTCGGGAGTCGAATATCCTTTATCCTGAATCAGTGAGGTAACATCACTCTCATTGAGGGTAACCAGTGCAGTGGTTATAACCTGATGATCGTTGTACACCATCAGTTGGTTGATGATGGACAAGTGATTGATCATCACCTCCTCGATCTCCTCAGGGCTGTACTTCTCTCCATCCTTGCCAATAAGGAGGGCCTTCGCCCTACCGGTAACCACCAGGAAACCATCTTCGTCGTAGTACCCGAGGTCACCTGTCCAGAGCCAGCCATCTTTAAGAACCTCAGCACTTGCCTTGGGATTCTTGAAATAGCCCTTCATCACATTGTCACCCTTGATGACAATCTCTCCGCGCTGACCAGTCTTTGCCTCGGTGGTCTCATCCACCATGATCTTACAGATCTCACTCTTCGCAACCATTCCGCTGGTACCGAACTTGTACCGATGTGGGGAATTGCTGCTGATAATAGGGGCAGCCTCAGTGAGCCCATAGCCCTGGAAGACAGGGACGCCAATGGCTGCAAAGAAACGCTGTTGCTTTGCTTCCAGGAGAGCTCCCCCTCCCACGCAGTAGAGCATGCGATTTCCAAAGATCTCTCTGAGCTTCGGAAAGACCAGGAGGTTCGCCAATGTGTATGGGAACCAGGTCTTGATTTTCACCCAGGTGCCACCTTTGTGGAAACCATCTCCATTACGGAGCATGCCAGCCTCAAGCCCACGATTGAAAATACCTTCTACAAAGGGTCCTTTCTGATGAATACCCTGCATCATCTTCTTCATGAAACTTCCCGTGATAGAGGGAACAGTCATAAGGAAGGATGGATTGACTTCTACGAGGTTCTTCGGGAAGTTCCTGATGATCGAGGCATTTGAACCCCTGGAATCGACAAAGTGCAGGGTAATTCCCCTAATCAGCGCAGTGTAGATACCAACCGTGTGTGCAAAGCTATGGTCAACAGGAAGAACCACCAGTGTCTCCATACTCGCATCAGGAAGCTTGAACAGGTCAATGGCATCATGCACATTTACATAGTAATTAAGATGGGTAAGCATGATACCCTTTGGATTACCGGTAGTCCCACTGGTATAGCAAATGTTGATTGTATCATTCTCATCAATGGACTCTTCAGCGTCCTTAACCAAGCGAGGTTTCTGCTCCAGAAGATTTGCCCCATCAAGCATAAGGGTCTCCCAGGGAACATAGTTCACATCCTGCTTCCAGTCTGCTTCCCGAACTTGTTTTTCCAATCGCTCATCCTGCTCATCGAGGTAGATAAACATAACAGGATGGTCAAACATGGGAAGGGCCTTTACCGCATTGCCGAGGGTATTTGAAGAAACTGCAAAAGCAACAGCTTCACTGTGGTTGATACGGAACGCAATTTCCTCAGGGGTAAGCTTGATGGATAGTGGTACGCTGATCATCTTCGCCTTGATCAAACCTAATTCACAGGTAACCCAACTGCTCTTTCCTTCACTGAGAATACCGATGGTATCCTCTGGCTTAAACCCATGGTTAAGCAGATATGCAGCCACATAATCAGACTCCACATCAGTTTTCTTGAAAGAACAAGCAACCCAGCCTGCATCAGTCTTTGTATTGGTATAAGTACGATCACCATAACGTTTCGAAGCCTCGTGCAGCATTTCTATGATAGTTCTTTTCATTATTTTCCTCTTCATCAGCTAGTAGTCTTTACTAACACTTATACAGCCGATGTCAAGAAAACACAAGGAATAGACCATGCATTCAGAGGGAGAACACAGTTTTTTACTACAGAATCAGCCACCTACAGAAACGTCTGATTGATCCTCAACAGCAAATTCATACATGAGGCCATTAAAGACCTTGGTACACCTTCCGATTACCGTCCCGTCATCAAGGACGCAAAGGCCTCTGCACCAAAGGCTGGCAGAACTACAATCGATACCAAGTTGTTTGCAGATCTCTTCATTCGGGTTGATGGCTGCAACCTTGCCCTGGACGAAATGACACTTCTGACCGACATGCCAACTGACCAGATCAAAAAAGGAGCGTTCACTCTCTTCCCCAAGCAACGCAATCTCCTGCCCAAAACGAGAAGTGACATAGTAGTCGCTCAGAACAGAGGGTTTTCCATCCACGATATGCAAACTCTTAAAGTGCCACAGTTCACGATCGGTAGGATCATCTGAAAAGTGCATCTGGGTACGATCTGCATTCGATGCTTCCACTTTCTCTTTCAAGAGAATCTTATAAGAGCCTTTTTTCTGGGGCTCTTCTCCCTCCATCGGCACTTGAGGATACCCAAGACCGACTACTTTTCGTTTAAACAAGACAAACGAACCTCGGCCACGGGTACGTGAGATATATCCCTGACGGACCAAACCATCCAAAGCACGTCGGATAGTAACACGGGAGACTCCATATTGTTCGCAGAGTTCCATTTCGGTAGGAATACGATATCCTTCAGGCCATTCACCGAAAATGATTTTCATTTGCAGCTGTGTGAAAACAGTCTTGAATTTCAATGCCATGTGTGTGCTCCTCTGATTTGTGCAAGCTTCAGGAGTAATTTGTATACCAATATTATAATACAAATTAATTTTTTGTTCAGTAAGGATTTTGTCTTATTTAGAAGATAGTTTCAATACTTATAAGCTATATTTTTGTACTATTTGTGATTTTCATGAAATACTAATATTTTTTTACACGTGTAATAATCCACTATTTGCCCTAACAACACCAGACAAAGTCTCGCAATAAAAGGGGTGAAAAAGATACAAAGTAACAGGCGCTTGTATGCAACTTATCTATCGAGAGAAGCATAATTCAGGGGGGCTTTTCTCCCAATTCATAAGATTTTCGATCATCAGGCCTTTCTTTCTTGGCAATCCATGAGTATCATTATAGTAATACAAAGTCTTAATAGGAGGATAGTATGGCGTACAGTGAACCTTATGATGCAATAGATGAGAGGACGCGGGATATCTCCCGTGCAATCACCAGCCTTCGTGAAGAACTTGAGGCAATCGACTGGTACAACCAGCGGGTGAACACCACAAAAGATGCAGAACTGGCTGGCGTAATGGCACACAACCGCGACGAAGAGATCGAACATGCAGCCATGACCCTCGAGTGGCTGAGACGCAATATGGACAAATGGGATGATGAACTAAAAACCTATCTTTTCAGCAGTGGAAGCTTACTGGAAGTAGAAGAAGGTGGTGAAGGTACTGAAGGGTCCACTGCAACTTCTCTCTCAATTGGTGACTTGAAGAAATAAGAATGATCTAGGAGGAATATGTATGGATATGTTCAAACGTGAATTAGCCCCTCTCTCATCTGAGGCTTGGGCAGAAATAGAAAACAGGGCAAAGGAAGTATTACTCTCCCGTCTTACCGCTCGCAAAGTAGTCAACGTCAATGGACCAAAGGGAATTGACTTCACTGCCATTAGTGAAGGCCGCCTTACCTTGGTTGATGATGGAGACGTGAAGGCTGGAGTCTACACAGCAAAACCCTTGACCGAAGCCAGAATTCGGTTTTCCCTGAATAAGTGGGAGCTGGACAATCTAGCCCGCGGTGCGAAGGATATTGATTTTGATACGCTTGACGCTGCCATTGAAAAACTGGCTCTATTTGAAGAGCGTGCCATCTATGATGGGTATGAGAAAGGTGGTATCAAGGGACTGAAGGAATCGAGTGAGCATAAGGCTCTGACCTTTGGCAAGGAATCCAGTGATATTCTTGCCTCAGTCACCGAAGGTCTTATCCTGCTCAAGAAAAGTTATGTTCATGGCCCCTACTCCCTTGTCGTAGGAAAAGAGGGCTGGATTGCACTGAACAAAGAAGCCCATGGGCAGAATCTGCTCGAAAGAGTAGAAAGAATGCTTGGAAGCAAAGTAGTCTACTCCCCGAATATTGAAGGAGCTCTCCTACTTCCTTATAATAGCGAAGACCTTGAGCTGACTATTGGACAGGACTTTGCCCTAGGCTACGAGACCCATGACACCAAGGAGGTAACCCTCTTTGCAACTGAGTCTTTCACCTTCAGGGTACTGGAACCGAAGGCGATTGTAGTCTACAAGTAAGACAAACCATCATAATATGTGCTCATAGAAGGCCGGGCTCACTGCCCGGTCTTCACTTTGATACAAACACCTCAGAACATAGAAACCCCCTCAGTCTACTGACCAAGGGGGCTGTGAGCGCCAGAAGGGAATCGAACCCTCGTCTCATGCTTGGGAAGCACGAGCACTAACCATTGTGCTACTGGCGCATCTGCCATTGGATAATAGCAAAATAGGGAGAGGTTGTAAACAACTATTTCCAGAGAATGTGATTCTAGGTGAATAGTCGCTCTCCAATCTCTGTCTCCCCCTTCCCGCGGTCAAACACCACCAATGAGCCAAAGCCCGTACATCCATCGACGTTGAAGGTGTCGGTAGGGCTTGCCCACTCCTGGTGACTGACTACCACGGTATAGGCAGCCTCTCCCTTCTTGATGGTGACAGCCTCGATCAGGGAATCAGGGAATCGGCTCTTCTTGAAATTGGAGAGCACCCGCTCCTTCTTGAACACAGCATCCTCATTGAGTGAGATCAAGGTGAACAATGATGCAAACCCATCACTTTCCACCTCACTGACCAAGGTCTTGTTGTCGATCAGCTCATTGTAGTGACGAGAGAGCCTGGTACTCTTAAGATACTGGGTGACCCCTCCACTGGAGAGAGTATGGATGTGCATGGCATTCTGGGCACTCTGATATACTGCTTCAGACTCTTGCAACCGTACCTTTCCCTTGTCATTAAAGTGTAGATAGCTTTGATACCTATGGTGTTCCTGGGATAAAAACGCATCACAGATGAGAATAAGGGTTTTATCCAATACCACGATCGTCCTACGTGGAATTACCCCGACATCCAGATACCCTTGATGAGAACCTTGGAAGGCTATGAATCCTTTTTTCTCAACCGCTCGGAATCCCAAGGGAGCGCTGAGCTTGGAGCACTCCCAACTGTCCTTACAGACAGTGAAGTTCTTGTTATCCACTGTTGTGGTGTTATGGGCAGTACTGTCCTTAAACTCATACCGCTCAGATTTCGGGACATAGGTGAACCGCCCGGCGTCCACCAGCAGGTCCTCCCCATTCGCATAGAGGTCGAAATGGAGTTTGTCACTATGCCCATGGCCAGCTCCAAGGGTACCACAGTGGAATCGGAGGTAAGTACCTTCTTCCTTGTAGATTGTATTCCCACTCTCGTGCAATACAAAGAGGCGTTGCGAGGTGGGGAGACTGGGTAGCTGATCGTAGCATCTCACTGCCCTGAAACCGAGATCCCAGATGGTGTCAGAATCGAGATGGGGGTACCCGCCCTTCTTCAGCTCTCCATCCTGATAGAGATAGGCTGCCTTGGTGATCAGGTCCCTTTGGTCAATCGCATCACTGTCCCCCATGCAGGGCTCCGTTCCATCGGGTTTCTGCCATGCGAGGGAGGCCTTGCACATCTTGTAGGTCTTCTCCTTGATCACATCAGGGAGAGGGAGGTGCAACCGCCTGGCAAGAATCACTACATCCAGGTAGCAGTGTAGGACCTCATTGTGGTACATCGGAGACTGTTCCCACTGCATTCCGTCGTCATACACCTGTATCTCTATTTCCCTAGCCAGTCTTCTGACTGCTTCCCTACAGTACGTTTCACTGAATTCACTCTTCTCGAGAGCGAGGGAAGCGAGAAACAATCCATGATTCTCCAAGACACCCCAATTGCTCATAAGATGATAGCTGTCCCACACGGAATAGAGAAATTCCGCATGGTCAGCTACCGAGGAGAGGAATGTTTGAAGGATGGGGTCTGTTATAGAGGGGCTCTCCTTGAAGTACTGCATCGCCTTAATCCAGTACTCCATGCGAAGTCCAGCTTCAATGGAACGCCATGCTTTCTGGCTCTTTGGATCAACGCGCCTGACATTCTTCACCCAGTGACAGAGCTGGGAGGCAAATGCCTTTGCATACTGCTCATTACCGGTCAGCGCATAGGCTTGTCCCAGCGTAATCCAGAACCGCATCCTGTTGAACGCATAGACCCACTCACTATCATCGGATGGTTGATACAACCAGTCTATATCGTGGGGGAATACAACCGGCTCGCTGGTACGTTCCATATCCCACCGTTGATTGAACAGAAATGACTGTTGCACAATCTCTTCGGCTGTAGCAATTATTATTTCCGCTTCTTCTTTCTCGTGCTGCCAAAGGTAGGCTGCAACCTGCTTTGGATCATCCAAGAAGCAGATTCTCCAATTGGAGAAATACGTATCTTTCTTCATATACTCCCCTTACCAGTAGGTAGCCCAGCTACCTGCAAGCCGCGTCAAGGCCTCCATATAGAAATAATCACCCCATGAGACGCATTCATCAACCCCTTCAGGGGTGCATGTATTATAGGGACTCTTCTTGGAGTAGGTACCGTGAAGGACCAGTCCGTTGGAATAGGATGGGTCTGTTACCCTATAGGAATCATACAGGCTTCGTATGAGCTTCTTCGCCCAGGATCGATACAGATCAGCTTGCGTATCATCGAGAAGATCAGCCATTTCCAAAAGACCGCAGGCAGCAATGGAGGCACTGGAGGAATCTCTGGGTTCATCCCCTTCTGTGAAGATCAAGTCCCAGTAGGGAACCAAATCCTCGGGGAGGCGGGACAGGAAGAAGGAGGTACTCTCCCTGAACTGCTTGAGGCAACGCTCATCCTTTGTATAACGGTAGCTGAGCGCAAGGCCATAGAGGGACCAGGCCTGTCCCCGTGCCCAGAATGAATCAGCACGATATCCTTGGCAGGTCTCTCCCCTGAGCGGTTCTCCATTCTCCTGGTCCATAAAAAAAGTGTGGAAGGTGGAACCATCCTCGCGAAATGAGTACTTGAGGCAGGTGTCGGTATGGAGCAGGGCAATTGTCCGATACTTTGCATCACCGGTTACCTCACTCGCCCAATAGAGCAAGGGAAGATTCATCAAGCAATCGATGATAAAGCGGTAGTTCTCCTTCTCGTCCATAGTTCCCCATGCTTGGATGAAGGATCCCTTCTCCTGGAACCGAGTCAGCAGTTGGTCTGCGGCCAGCAGGGCAGCTCGCTTTGCCCGCTCATTTCCATCCAACTTGTATAAGGAGACACAACTGGGAGTATAGAGGAAGCCCATATCATGATGGTCAACCTCTATCTTGTTCTCGATACGGTACAGGAAGCTCTCCGCCAGAATGTTTGCAGCATTCAGAAATACGGAATCCTTGGCATACTCCCAAGCAAGGCATACCTCTCCCGGCCAAAAACCACAGGTCCACTGGTTGTTATCACAAGGAGGATAGAAGTTTTTCACTGATGAATGATTCTGACAACAATAGGTGAACATAGGTAAATTCCGCCTCACCTGTGAGACGGCCTCACCCAAAGCACGTTGAACGGCTTCCTGTGTTATTTCCTGCATACCTACCCCTTCAGTCCGGCAGTGGCCACTCCCTGGACGAAGAACTTCTGCAGGGAGAGAAAAACGATGACAACCGGAATCAAGGCAACCACACTGGCAGCCATGATCAGGCCGTACTCACTGGAGTACTGACTTATGAACATTCTGAGTCCTATCTGGATGGTCTTCAGCTCGGTCCGTGTAAGGTAGAGCAAAGGACCGAGGAAGTCATTCCAGGTGTTTACAAACGTAAAAATAGTCAGGGTGGAAAGTGCAGGCTTAGATAGAGGAAGCATGATCTTCCACCAGATGCTGTACTCACTCATCCCATCAATTCGTGCTGCCTCACACAGCTCATCGGGAACACTCATGTAGAACTGTTTCATCAAGAACACTCCAAAAGCACTGAATGCCTGAAGAAAGATGATTGCCAGGTGTGTGTTGTTCAACCCGAAGGAACGCATCATGATGAACTGAGGAACCATATAGACATGCCAAGGCATGGCAATGGTCGCTACATAGCCAAGAAACAAAATATTCCTTCCCTTGAACTGCAACTTAGCAAACGCGTAGGCAGCAAATGAAGAAGTTAATAGCTGGAGAAGTGTCACGATAACGGTAAGCTTGGCGGTATTCCTGATAAACAAACCCAAGGGGATGGTCGTCCAGATCTCTGTATAGTTTTCCAGGCGAGGCTGGGATGGGATCCACTGGATCGGGAAGGTAAATACATCCTTGTCGAGCTTCAGCGATGCACTGATCATCCAGGCAAAGGGCAACAACATCACCAACGCAGAGAGGATAAGCAAGAGATAGACTGCAATGGTGGAATTGGTGGTTTTTCTGATCCGTACTTGCATGGAGCCCTCCTAATGCATCCGCTTCTCACCGTTGAATTGGACCAACGTAACGGCGAGAACCAGGATAAAGAGCACCATGGCAACTGCACTTGCAGAACCAAGATTCCAACTAATAAAGGCTTTGTTATAAATATCGTAAACGAGTACCAAGGTAGCAGTTCCCGGCCCTCCCTGGGTAACCATATACACAATGTCATATACCTTGAAGCACTGGATGGTAAGCATAACCATTACAAAGAAAGAGACACCACTAAGCTGAGGAATGGTAACATAGCGAAATCGTTGCCATGCATTGGTCCCATCCAAGCTCGCTGCTTCATATAATTCCGGGTTTATCCCTTGCAAACCTGCAAGATAGATAATCATATAATAGCCCATGTACTTCCAAACACTGAAGAATACGATGGTAATCATCGCCCAGTCTTTGTCGGCTGCCCATCCAGGTACCGAATCAAAACCCAGCGTATAGAGCAACATGTTGACCGGGCCCTTGGATGGGTTGAAGATCATATTCCAGACTGCCGCTACGGCAACCAAGGAAGCTACATAGGGAAAAAAGCTCACTGTTCTAAAAAAATTACGGGCTTTAAAGCCCTGGTTGAGAATGACTGCAAGAAACAGACTTGCAACCAAGGTAAGGGGAACCGTCCCGGCTGTATAGACGATGGTATTTTTCAAGGCAGCCTTGAACTGGTCGTCGTCAAACAGATCGAAAAAATTGCCAAGCCCTGCCCAGGTGATGGGGTTTGAACCATCCCAATGAAGGAAGGCAAGTGTGAATGCAAATATAATGGGGACCATGGTAAACACGGCAAACCCTATAAAGTTTGGTGCAATGAAACTATATGCAACCAACTGTTTTTTAAACGTTGCTTTTTTTGAGGGCATGAAACCATCCTCGGCTCTGGAATGTGGCACAGGGGACGAATATCCCCTGTACCGGAAAAAGGAGAACTATTTTCCCAGAATCTTCTGGACTTGCTCATTCATCTTCTTGATACCACCGTCGACGCTGATGTTGTTGGTCATGATCTCATCATGGACCTGGTTCAACACAACCTCGATCTCTGCAGACTTCTCATGCAGGGGCATCTCAAGATAAGTCTTGTGCACCTGAAGTGCATCACGTGTTGCCTGATCGGTTGGGAATCCAGGCTTGGAAGCGATGATCTCAATAACGCTGTCATCCTTGATTGCAGGAATGGTTCCGGTCTTTGCAATGATCTGGGCACCTTCAGGACCGGTTACGAACTTCACGAAATCAAACGCAGCATCTTTCTTCTTGGAAGCATTACTCACGCCAATGCTGGTAATGGTTCCAAGGGTGGTTCCAGGAGCAACTCCCTCAGCATGGGGATACTTGACCAAGCCCCACTCGGAGCATTCGGTCTTGCCCTGTGCAATCTGGTCGATCAAGGTGGCAATGAACCATGAACCCATGTTCATCATTGCAACGCTGTTGTTGTAGAACACACCACTGTAGTGGGTGGATGAGGTCTTCAGGGTAGCATAATCCTGGACAATTCCATCCCTCTGTTGGCCCAGTACCATCTCATAGTAAGGCTTGAGGAAGTTATATGTACCATCCACGATGGTATTCTTTCCATCAAGGATACCAAACAATTGCACAGCAGAACGCCAGGTATGATAGTGAGCTCCATAGACCTTCTTAGCGCCCATTCCGCTGGTCATCTTTCGAGCAAGCGCGTCAAACTCCGCAAAGGTCATATCATTGGTAGGATAGGCAACTCCAGCATTATCGAAGAGTTCCTTGTTGTAATAGACAATCCAGAAATCACTACGGAAGGGAATTCCATAGAGCTTTCCATCAACAGAAATCTGGTCTGTGGTTCCACCATAGAGGGAAAGATCAACACCTTCGCTGGTAATCATTGGATTGAGATCCATCAGCAAATTACGCTTCACCAGATTGTTGTAACCAGGAATATCCTTGATGGTGACAACATCAATCGATGAGTCTCCACCAGAGAGCTGGGTCTGCAACATGGTCATAAAGTCAGCCGAGCCAAGATCGAGCATCTCGATCTTCACATCAGGGTTTGCTGCCTCATACGCGGTGATCAAGGGTTCATAATACGTAGTAGAAGCGATGTCCCACAGGGCCCACTTGAGTGTAGTCTGCCCACTTACCTCCTGGGCTGCCTCCTTGGTTCCATTTGCAAACACAGAACCTGTCAGTAGTGCCAGTACAAGCAAAATCGTCAGTACTTTTTTCATGGATAAACCTCCTTACGGTTCATAACACTGAGGAATCTTTTCCTCTCAGCCCTAGGGTATGGCCCAATGTTTTACAATACCATGTAATTCAATGTGCAAAAGCTTTACTTTCTTCCGTACCTGCAAAAAAAGTTGTACTATTTTCTTTTAACCTGTACTTTCTTCCGAACATTTCCAAGATTCTCCGGTTTCCGGTTGCGCCCTTGTCCCAGCGTAGCTCATACTCTCCTGTGGGAGGGTTTGTATGCGGCTGAAGACCTTGAAGGGAAAGATTACAATGATCACCATCACATTTGCCCTCGTCATTGCCATCTTGGTGGCAACCTTCAGCTTTCTGCTCTTCCGTTCTTTCGCCTTGGAGAGCCAGATCTCCTCAACAGAGTTCAACCTGCAGTTCATCGGGGCAAAAGCCCGTGAGAATATGGTTGCCATTGACTCCCTGATCAAGTGGTGCACCACCAATACCTTGGTATCTGCATATCTGGAACAGGAGGGTAATACCAATGCCCTGGAAACCTATGAACGGGTAAAGGAAGAGGTAATGAACAACCTCGCCCAGGCATATGTCAGCAGGATCATCATCACCGATATCAACCATACGAAACTTATTCATACAGGACTATGGATGAGTGACAGCATGCCGGTAAACACCACCAATGTGGACAGGGTACTTCCTTCCACCTTCACTGAAAATGGTGGTTGGAACCTTATCTGGCAAGACCCTTTCCTTAGGGAAGAGGCACAAGTATTGCCCATCAGGAGAGTACTCACCCGATCCTCATCCCCGGAGGTAACAGGTCAGCTCTACCTGGCGGTAAGTGCCTCATTGATCCTTGACTTGGTCAAGGATTATACACTTCCTGAGGGCTCCTCCCTCTATCTTGGAATTGGAGACCATTTTTACCAACTGAAAAACAACCGCTTCCATCTGATGCAAGTCCCCGCCATGGAAGTAATGGACGCAGATACTGATGGAGAGCGGACCCAAGTTGCAAAGGTCCTCCTGGATGGTCAACAGCAGTTGCTGATAACCTGCCCCACCGGGTTTCAGGACATTACCCTCAGCCAGACCCTCTCATCTGACAAAGTACGTTTTGAGCGTACCACCTACCTCTCCATGCTGGTCATTATCCTATTGGCAGTCTTGCTTTTTGGAACCATCCTCGCCCTCTTGCTGAACCGGCTCTTCAACCGACCCATCGCAAAGATACAGGAGAGGATGAAGGCAATCGCACATAGTGACTTCTCCAGCGACCCAAGCATCGAATGGGAGGATGAGCTGGGTGATATTGGAAAAGGAATCAATGAACTGGCAGGGCGGGTTGATGAGCTGCTTGAACGGCGTGTCACCGATGAGAAAAAGAAACAGGAACTGGAGTACCGCATGCTCCAAAGCCAGATCAATCCACACTTCCTCTACAATACGCTCAATTCCATCAAATGGATGGCTACCTTGCAGAAAGCAACAGGAATTGCTGAGATGACCACCAGCCTATCCCGCCTCATGAAGAATGTGAGCAAAGCAGATGAACCGATCATCACCCTGGAGGCGGAGCTGGAATTGCTGAACGACTACTTTGTCATCCAAAAGTACCGATATGGAGGAACCCTCGTCCTGCAGGTTTCTATAGAACCATGCTACTACGCTATAGGCATTCCCCGCTTCACCTTGCAGCCACTGGTGGAGAATGCAATTTTCCATGGTATTGAGCCGAAGGGAGGAGTTGGAACCGTAACCATCGAGGTAAGATTGGAAGAGGATGCATACAGCCTTATCATCACCGATGACGGAGTAGGAATGGATCAATCCATCATAGATGCCGCCTTCGACTCCAGCATATCCCCGAACAAGGGCATGTTCACAGAGATTGGGATCAAGAACGTAGCAAAACGAATCGAATATATGTTTGGTGAGAACTACGGGCTCACCCTGCAGAGTGAAAAAGGGCTCTACACAAAAGCCATCATTCGGTTACCACTGCAGAAAAAGGATGGAACAGCATGGCGACCAAACTAATCATAGCCGATGATGAACCATTGGTCCTGGTCGGACTGCAATCCATGCTCAACTGGAATGAGCTCGGCATAGAGATTGTTGCAGTGGCGCGCAATGGATTGCAGCTCCAACAGGCGATTGAAAGAGAACACCCCCAGCTGGTGATCACTGATATCAAGATGCCCATCAAGAGTGGTCTGGAAGTGCTCAAGGAGAGTGGTGCGGTATATGGAAGAGTCCCCCTGTTCATCCTCCTTACCAGCTATGAGGAGTTCAGCTATGTCAAGGAAGCGCTTACCTACCAAGCAGTAGACTACCTGGTTAAGCTTGAATTAACCGAACAGAGCCTCGCTGCCTCGGTGCAAAAGGCCCTGGACCTCCTACTTCAGATCAAGGAACAGGGACACCCTCCCTATCCCATTTATGAGCGTGGAGTAATGGGAGCATTTAGAGACAAGTTCTTTGTCCGGTTGTTCAACGGTCTTATCGACAGCCGGCAGGCTTTCGATTCCCAGAAACAGGAACTGGCTCTCTGTTTTGAAGAAAAACACTATGTTGTCTGCTATGTAACCATTGAAAGCAAGGAGGAAGAGGAGCGAGATGTGAGCCTCTACTACAGCAGTACCGGCATGCTGAAGGAGACGCTCTCACGCTATCTTACCTGTCATATAACCAGTTTGGACTTGCACCATCTAGCCATCACCTTCTGTTTGAATGAGGAACAAGGTGCTCACTACCGCACCATTATCCGTCAGGTTCTGGAGAAGGCATTGCACGTCATATACAACTACTTTTCCGTACATCTTCTCTGTTGTGTAGGGCTCCCGATAAATGACCCATACCACCTCAGGGACTCGTTTAACTCAGCACGTCAGTTGCTCACCAGTTCCCAGGAAAAGGCAGCCATCACCTTCGCTGAGCAGAAACAGGTGCAACGCTTTAGCCTGGATCCCTATCGCAGCCGCCTTACCAGAGCTTTTGAAGAGCTTGATGCAGAAGAACTGGCTCAGATCATGGAAGATGTAGCAAAAGAGATGGAGAGACAGGGCATCACGCCATTGCAGGCTGTTGAGAGTTCCAGCAATATCCTTTATATGGCCATCAGCCTGATCCCGGATGGACAGAAACTTGTTGAACTAATCTTCCAGGAGGAACATGGAGGTTACCGGCAACTATACAGTTGCACTACCACCTACCAGTGTTGTTCATACCTTCGCCATCTCGCAGAGGGATTGGGCAAGTATCTGCAGTCCAGGAAGCAGGACTATCGTGCAAAGGTCGTTGCTAATATCCAGCAATACATCCAGGAAAACATCACCAGGAAGCTCAACCTCACAGAGGTTGCCCTACTCTTCGGGTTCAGCCAGAACTACCTCAGCAGTCTCTTCTCCCGCTATAGCGAGTACAGTTTCGTAGAGTACATCACCAAGGAAAAAATACATGCGGCGAAACAGATGATGGTTCAAGGGGAGTACAAGGTGTATGAGATTGCAGAAAAACTTGGCTTTGAAAGCTCCTTCTACTTCAGCAAAGTGTTCAAAAAGGTGGAAGGACTCAGCCCAAGGCAGTACCTGCAACACCTTTCACGTAAGGAAGAGCACGTATGATAAGAGAATACATACCACTTCTGTCCCACATACGTGGTGTATATCAACCAGCCCCACCTGCAACGGACAGGACATTCTGGGATACCATCACATCCCCTGTATCCTCTCTTATCATCAAGCGTGCAGAAAAAGTGGTTGCTCAGGCAATTCCTGCGCTGCCAGCGTCTCTGTATCTCTCTTTCAGCAGGACAGGCAATCGTACAGCTTTTGAAGAGTGTTATTTCACCAGGAGACGGATGCTTGGAACACTGACATTGGCCTACTGCCTGAAGCCAAAGGAAATAATCTTGGATAAGATTATCGACCTCGTCTGGGCAATCGTTGAAGAGTCTAGTTGGTGTCTACCTGCACACAACAGCTATATACGCGATGCAGAGCAACTCCCCTTGCCCATAAATAACCATCCGATCATCGACCTCTTCAGTGCTGAGACAGGCTCAACACTTGCACAGGTCTACTCTTTGCTGAAATCAGACTTTGATGCAACAACTTCCATTATCTCAGAGCGTATTGAGACAGAACTCGAGAGAAGAATCCTCACCCCTTATCTGACTACCCACTTCTGGTGGATGGGCACCGGGGATGAACCTATGAACAACTGGACTGCGTGGTGTACACAAAATGTGCTGCTTACTGCATTTCTGACCCCTGTAGACAAGGAAGACCAGCTACACATAGCAGAAAAGGCTCTCTGCAGCCTGGACTGTTTTCTGAAGGACTACGAGGAGGATGGATGTTGCAGCGAGGGAGCCCAATACTACCGGCATGCAGCGCTTTGCCTCTACCGCTGTATCGACATGCTGAACTGCATCACCGATATCCAATTTGAAGAGCTGTTCCTACAGCCAAAAATACGGAACATGGCTTCCTTTATCCGTCATATTCATGCACAAGGACCATACTATTTCAATTTCTCCGATTGCTCTGCCCTTGCTGGTCCCTGCTCAGTGAGGGAATATCTCTTTGCCCAGGCGGTACAGGATCCAAAGCTAGCTTCATTTGCAAAACATTCGGCACATTTGCGGGAAAAACAGGAGAGAGATCTCCCCCAGGAGATCAACCTTACCTATCGTTTGCTTGAACTACTGGGAATTACAGAGGAAGAGCCATTTCCTTCCCTGAAGGAAGAGGACCACTACTACCCAAGTGTGGGTATCTGGATCAGTCGGGATAGACATCTTGCCTTGGCGGTCAAAGCTGGAGGAAATGATGACAGCCACAACCATAATGACACTGGCAGTGTCACCCTTTACAAGGATGGATTTCCCCTTCTCATTGACATTGGTGTAGAGCAGTACAACAAGCAGACCTTCAGCCGAGATCGATACTCCATCTGGACCATGCGCTCGACCTATCACAATGTGACCAACTTCCCCCCATATGAACAGCAAGCGGGAAAAGAATACCGTTGTACCGTTGAAGAAGCAGTAACAGGGCGAATTGTCATGGAGTTAGCTCATTGCTATCCTGAAGCAGCTGGATTGGAATCCTACAGACGAACAGTAACTCATGAAAAAAATGGTGGAATCACCATCCTGGAACAAGTAAAAGGGAGTACCTCCCCTGTCCTGACCCTGATGTGCGCTATGCAGCCAGCCATAGAGGGAAAGACCATCCATATTGGTGATACGGCCATAATGCAATGCAACGCAGAGAATCTGGAGATTACCTGTGAATCGATCACAGTGGAAGATAAGCGATTACGTGCAGTATGGCCTAAGGTTATCTACCGGCTGCTCCTTGGCTATACCAAAGAGCTCAAACTTTTCATAGAATAAGATGCAGGAGCTGAGAACAATGCCATCAACGCTGGAGTATATTGAGTTTATTTGCAATCAGATTGATGAAGAGTGGCACCCCAGTTACAGGAAAATGTTTGGGGATTACTTTGTATATATACGAAATAAGCCAATTATATTGGTCTGTGACGATGTTGCGTATGTCAAGAAACTTCCCTGCATCGCCTCCCTGATGCAGGATGCAGAATCCGATATCCCGTTCCAAGGAGCCAATGAGTGGTACATCCTTGATATCGAGGACCGCGCCTTGGTGGATGAAGTGGTTTCTGCATTGGAGAAGGTGAGCACGGTTCCTCTGAAACGTAAACGGAAGAAGACTCCTTGAGACAATCCCTCCAAGGTACTGAATGAATGGTTGATCATTTGTTAGATTTTGCTTGTACGAATATTATATTTTTTCTTTCTTTATATGGTTTTATATATATCCTTCACAGTTTTTTATACATTTTTTGTTTGACACCGTACTCACTCTGGGTTACAGTTGTTGTTAGATAAAATAATTGGAGGCAATATGGCCACAGTACAACTCAAAAACATCTCTAAGGTGTATGACGGTGGAGTCAAGGCTGTTGACAATGTCAACATTGATGTGCAAGACCGACAGTTCGTCGTTCTCGTCGGACCTTCGGGTTGTGGAAAATCCACAACACTCCGCATGGTCGCTGGTTTGGAAGATATCACCAGCGGTGAACTCTACATCGACGGCAACCTCGTCAACGACGTTCCCCCCAAGGACAGAGACATATGCAATGACCGTATGACAACATGGCCAGAAGACTATGCTCTCTATCCCCACATGACCGTCTATGACAACATGGCTTTCGGATTGAAGATCCGTAAGTTCCCCAAAGAAGAGATTGACCAGCGTGTTCGTGAAGCAGCAAAGATCCTTGAGATTGAAGAACTGCTTGACAGAAAGCCAAAGGCTCTCTCTGGTGGACAGAGACAGCGTGTTGCAGTAGGAAGAGCTATCGTTCGTAAGCCAAAGGTATTCCTTTTTGACGAACCCCTCTCCAACCTCGACGCAAAGCTTCGTGTCCAGATGCGCGCAGAGATTTCCTCCCTGCATAACCGCCTCAAGGCAACCATGATCTATGTCACCCACGACCAGGTAGAAGCCCTGACCATGGCTGATGTAATCGTCGTCATGAAGTTTGGTGTTATTCAGCAGATTGGTGGACCTCTTGATCTCTACAACAACCCACAGAACAAGTTTGTTGCTGGATTCATCGGTTCTCCTCCAATGAACTTCCTTGAGACTGCTATTGAAGCTGATGGCGATGATATCTACGCAAATGAAGGTACCTTCCGCCTCAAAGTCACTGCAGAGCAGAAGAAAATGCTGACCCCATATGTTGGAAAGTCAGTTACCTTCGGTATCCGCCCTGAGGATGTTTCATTCAGTAATACCGCCAAGGATGGCGAGACCATCAATGGTACGGTAAGTGTTGTTGAACCCCTTGGTAGTGAGACCCACGTTTATACTTCCACTTCCAAGAGCCAGGTTATCGGTAAGATTGAACCTACCCTCGTCCCTGCTCCGGATACCAAGATCTACTTGATTCCTGACATGGCAAAGGCTAAGTTCTTTGATCTTGAGACCGAACAGGTTATCAACAAATAACAATTGGTTCATGTATAGCCGGCCCACCTAAGGGCCGGTTTTTTTATGCATATGCACGCATCTTGATATCTTCGACTACAAGGTAGCAGGTGGGATCAATGGAACGGGTAAGTTTCATGACTTGCTTCACTGATCTTCTGGGAACTTGTACGAACAAGAGATAGATAGTTCCATCCCGTCCATTCCCTTGAAACTCAGTTACACGAAATCCTTGGTCTCTCAGTAACTGAGCAACTGCAGAGCCCTTCTGTGTGAAGACTTTCACTACTTGATCCCCGATTTTCAGCATGCTCTCCAAAGTGATACCCACAAAGGTCCCAGCAGCAAATCCAAAGGCAAAGGCAATGGCCATGAGAGGGTCTGACAAGTCATTGATAACCCTCGATACAGCAAACACCCAAATGATGGATTCAACGAATGCAATGACAAACGTAAGAGCTTTCTTCCCACGAATGACAAGCGCATGACGCAAGGTACCCAGAGAGACATCCAACACTCTCGCAAGGAAGATCATCAAGGCCAAATAGAGCGAAGCAGAATCGACCACTACACTACCCTCATATGTACATATTCCCTATACCATAAGGAAAAAAGAGGAAGTAATCAACAGAATCCCCAACGTTCTTTCATTCTTTTCTCGGTATGTTTTATTGGTATATTACAATATTTTTGGTAAATCGGGTAGGCAGAGGCCTCACGGCCCCAACCTCCCACACCAACCGGCATACCGTTCGGTACCGGGCGGTTCAATCAAACGACATTACCAATTGACACATGGATATGCGTCCATCAGCAACCTTGTCTCTTGCTCTTCTTCATATTGCCTACACAGGTAGTCATTGAAGTCGAGTTCATAGTCACGCTCCATTCTCATCTTGTGCCATTCTCTGAGAATGTTCTCGAAGTCTTGCAATCCAAAGTACTCGACCAGCATTTTATTGGTTACCAAGCTGCCCATCACTATACTCATTTTCCAATACCTACGCGATGACCACCCTAGGTCTTTCTTTATATGCCATTCGGGTACTCCAGCTTTCCTGAGGTGCCGTTTCCGACTTTTGGCAGTTTTCCACACCTTCCACAGGTATTGCCGTATCCTTCTTCTCAGCCAAGGGAGGAATTCTTTTGTCAGCCACTTTAGGATACTTCCCCGTGCATAGTAGGCGATCCAACCCTGCATGGTTTCATTTATCTCCTTGATTACCTGATGTACCGACACTCCTCGGTTCCTCTTGGTTATCTCCTTGAGTTTTCCCTTGAGACTCTCGATTTTCTCACCCCTTGGTCTGCACACTCCTCTTCCGTTTTCCTTGCTTCCCAGGGTGATGAAGGTGAACCCAAGAAAACTGGAGCCTTTGGCTTCTCTGGCTTCAGTCTTCTCGACATTCACCTTCAGCTTCAGCTTGCCTTCCAGATACTTCGTTGCGTTCTTCATCACACGCGCCGCCGCGTAGTCGGATTTGGTGAAAAGCTGGCAGTCGTCGGCGTAGCGGACGAATCTCAATCCTCTTTTCTCCATCTCCTTGTCAAACGGCGTAAGGTACACATTTGCAAGCAGTGGGCTCAATGGGTTCCCTTGGCTAACACCTCGTTCGGTCTTCTCCAGTTTGCCCCTATACAGAACCCCTGCCTTGAGGAATACAAAGATTAGCCTCCTGATGTCCTTGTCTTCCATGTCCTTGTCCACCAGTCCCATGAGAATGTCATGGTCTACAGTATCGAAGTATTTGGAAAGGTCAAGATCCACAACGTGGTCGTAGCCCTCGGACATGTAGAGTTGAGCGAGTCTCACCGCATCCTCTGCACTCCGGTTCGGCCTGTAGCCGAAGCTGAAATCCGAGAATGTCGGCTCGAACACTGGTGTCAGCACCTGTACCAACGCTTGCTGGACTATCCTGTCCCTTACGGTGGGGATGCCCAGCAGTCTCTTCTTGCCGTTTGCCTTGGGTATCTCGACCCTTCTCACAGGACTCGGCTTGTACTTCCTCGTGATAATCTCGCTGACCATCCTTTCCTGGTTTTCCATCAGGTACACCAATGCATCTTCGGCCGGTATGCCGTCAATGCCTGGTGCCCCATCGTTGGACCTGACCTTCTTGGCGGCCTTGGTAAGGTTGTCATCGGAAACGAGCTTCTCACAAAGCGTGGTGTTCGCCACTGCCATGCCTTCTCTTGTCATAGTTTCCTTCCTCCCCTGCTGTACAAATACAGGCTCCGAGCCGGTCGCTTGGTTTTCGCAATCTTCTCTTCCTCCCTTTGCAACAGGTTGGCGTTTTCGCTCCCAAGAGCGTTCAATCGTTCGGCCCTTCACGACATTCCGATGCCGCTACCATGGCCTCTGCTGACTTCTGCGGCTGAGCAGCACATGTTGCTTTGACACTCCATGTGCCTTGTCCCCGTCATCACCGATGTTGCAGGCTAGGGGACGGGACGCAGACCTCCCCAGTTAATGGCAATAACTTTCATCCCATGCGGCCACTGAATTTACCTGTTGACTTCGCGGTTGGACTTCGTCACCTTTTGCTGACTCATCCTGTCAACCAGCCTTGTATCCAGTTTCTGTTCGTTGGCTCAGGACTTTGCCGCCGGCTTCCTTCACACAAGCACTCACATGCTTGCACTTGCCTTGAGCTAGTGGTTCTGCCCTTGGCAGTACCGCACCCACAGTGGACTTTCACCACCAAGTTATTGCCCATGCTGGGCAAACAAAAGTGCCTCCACGGGGAAGTGGAGGGAATAGATACTTAGAACAATGCGTTATACAGTGTGATTACAGCATCTTGTGTTTTGTCAGCATTGACTCCAAGCAGCAAGGAAGTATCGGATGCACCGAAGTTGAGAAAATTCAACTTGATGGATTCTTTGTCCAAGGATCCAACCACTTTAGCAATCAGGTCACGGTGATCCATGACGCCCTCTCCTACTACTCCTACAATTGCATGATCATGATCAACTTCAATGGAGTCCAGTGAGAATTCACTGGTAAGACGGGTGCACATTGCTTTCAGGACACTGTCACTTGCCTGGCTAGTCTCAAAAAACCATACAATACTGTCTACGCCAAACAAACTGAAAGATGGCCTTATACCAAACACATGCAACATGGTGAGCAGTGCATGCCTGGTCCCGGATTGCTTGAAAAGCATCAACTTGCGCAGGGTTATCCTGCTATAGCCTTTCTTGGCTGAGACACCTGCAAGAGGTGCTGTTCCGCTCGCTCTTTCATTGACGATCATGGTGCCCCTATCCTCAGGTGCGTTGGTGTTCTTCACATTGATGGGAATCTGGGCTGCAATCACAGGAGCAATTGCTTCTTCATGAAAGACACTTGCCCCAACACCTGCAAGCTCACGAAGCTCACGATAGGTCATTGTCTTGATTACCTTTGCATTATCTACCAATCGGGGATCTACTGAGAACACCCCCGAAACATCAGTCCAGTTCTCATACGATTCAGCATCTGCTGCACTGCTGAGAATTGCTCCGGTGATATCCGACCCACCTCGGCTGAAGGTTTTTACTTTTCCTTCGATATCACAACCATAGAAACCAGGAACAATATACTTCTTGCCTTTCTTCAATACCTTCTTGAGGTTATCATAGCTCTGTTCATGCACGGTTCCATCAGGGTTGATGACGATATACGGATCAGCATCCAGGAAATCCCAACCAAGATATGCGGCAATCATTCGGGCACTGAGATATTCTCCGCGACTTGCTGCATACTCTGCACCATGGCCGGCATCAATCATCTGGCGAACTTCCTCGAGGACAGCCACAAAGGGTTTTTTCTCTATGCCAAGGTCTTCCAGAATAGAGGTATAACGGTCAGCAATCTTCTTGAAGACAGGCTTACAAGTCAACCCTTGCTGGGCGAGTGCATTACATGCATAGAGCATGTCTGTCACCTTCTCATCATCCTTGTTGCGTTTTCCTGGAGCAGAGACAATTACTATCTGTCGCTTTGGATCAGCCTCTACAATCGCTTTCACTTTTTCTATCTGTTTGGCATCAGCAACAGAGCTTCCACCGAATTTACTTACAATCATGGGAAATAACCTTCCATATTTCTAGGATATCTACAGGAGCGTATTGTATTGAAGGATAGCACGTTGTGCAATACAACCATGGTGAAAATAGCGCATGACAGAAAGGGCATTCACTGGTACGCTATGAGAAAGAAGGTACACACAATGCAAGATTCAAAACGCTCGATTGTCGCATGGGCATTCTATGACTGGGCAAACAGTGCTTTTGCTACTACTGTGATGGCAGGGTTCTTCCCTGTCTTTTTCAGTGCCTATTGGGCTGTAGGAGCAAGCAGCCAGGAAGGAACTTTTTATCTTGGGCTGGCAAACTCCTTGGGATCATTGATCGTTGCGCTCTTGGCCCCCATACTGGGTGCTATCGCAGATTGGGGCACCTACAAGAAACGCTTGCTTGCATTTTTTGCATTGATAGGCTCAGTGATGACGGCAAGCCTCTATGTATTACAGATGGGCTCCTGGCCATTCGCAGTACTCTTTTACTCTGTTGCTGTGGTCGGCTTCAGCGGAGCAAACACCTTCTACGACGCACTCCTTCCTTTTGTAGCATCAGAGAAGAAGGTGGATTTCGTCTCCTCACTCGGATACAGCCTGGGATATATTGGAGGGGGATTGTTGTTCTTGGTAAATGTTCTGATGTATCTCAATCCATCATGGTTTGGATTTGCGGATGGCGGAGAAGCTATCAGGGTATGTTTTATCATCGTAGGTATCTGGTGGGTGGTATTCACACTCCCTGTACTGTTTTTGGTAAAGGAAGAGGTGACCGCAGATAATCTCCCTTTCAAGCAGGCCGTCAAGAAAGGGCTCTCCATAACACGACAGACCTTGAAGAGTTTTCGCCAACTGAAAACATTGGCAATCTTTCTCATCGCCTACTGGCTCTATATTGATGGGGTGGATACCATTATCCGAATGGCTGTGAATTATGGGACAAGCCTCAATTTCCCCAGTGAGTCATTGATCATAGCCCTACTCATCACACAGTTTGTGGCATTCCCTTCTGCACTTGCCTACTCAGCCTTTGGGAAAAAAGTGGGAATTCGCAAAGCGCTGGAGATTGCAATCGGCGCCTATGCAATCATCGCCCTCCTTGGATACTTCATGAGTGAGCCTCTCCACTTCTATCTGCTTGCTGTGTGTATCGGGTTGTTCCAAGGAGGAATCCAGGCACTTAGCAGGTCATACTACACACGCCTTATCCCGAAACAACGGTCGGCACAGTTCTTTGGTTTTTTCAATATGCTTGGAAAATTTGCTGCAATCATCGGTCCACTGCTCATGGGAGTTGTCACATTGGTCACCGGAGACTCTAGAAATGGAATTGTCTCACTGGTCTTGCTCTTCATTGGTGGGTATATCCTGCTCAGGCAAGTTGATGAGGAGAAGGGAAAGAAGGAGATGGAGGTATTCCTCAAGGAGACTAACTGACAACCTGCTTTACTAAGCTTGTCTGGTATGGTATGACTGTACCAGAATCTGAAAGGAATACCCATGCAACCTGTCCAAGAAAATAAAATGGGGGTCAAACCGATCCCCACCCTTGTTTTGTCCATGTCGTTTCCCATCATGCTCAGCATGTTGGTGCAAGCACTCTATAATATTGTAGACAGTATGTTTGTCTCTCACTACAGTCAGCAAGCGCTGACTGCAGTTACCCTTGCCTTCCCTATGCAGAATCTGCTTATCGCAGTAAGTGTTGGGACCTCTGTAGGGGTCAACTCTCTACTTGCCAGGAAACTGGGGGCAAAAGACCTCTCTGCAGCCAGAAAAGCTGCAGGAAACGGGATCACACTCTCCATGATCAGTTGGGGCTTTTTTGCGCTCATTGGCCTCTTCTTCTCCAAGACCTTCGTTGAGTTCTTCAGCAATGACCCAGAGCTTATTGCTATGGGAAACCAATATATCTCCATCTGCCTGATCTTCTCACTCGGCTTGTTCATTGACATCACCTGTGAAAGGATCCTGCAGGGAACAGGCGATACATTCCACCCTATGATCATCCAGAGTACCGGGGCAATTGTAAACATCATCCTGGACCCTATCCTGATCTTCGGCCTGTTTGGAATGCCGAGGATGGGGGTCATGGGAGCTGCCATCGCTACCGTCTTCGCCCAACATGTCTCTGCCGTTCTCGCTATATACTATGTGCGGAGAAACAAGGAGATTGTACTGAAAAAAGCCTCTTTCCGACTCGAGAAACAGACCGTCAAGGATATTTATGCAGTTGGAATACCCACGATCATCATGCAAGCGATCGGTACCATCCTGATAACCAGCTTAAACAAGATACTTATTGGGTTCTCAACCTCGGCAGTGGCGGTCTTTGGCATCTATTTCCGCTTGCAATCGTTCATATTCATGCCAGTATTTGGACTGAACACCGGTATGATACCAGTGATCGGATACAACTATGGAGCGAGAAAGCCTAAACGGATAACAGCAACCATCAAGGTAGGTTTGATTGTTGCTGTTACCATCATGGGGATTGGTACTGCCCTATTTATCCTGTTCCCCCATGTATTGCTGAGCTGGTTCAACGCAACACCGGAGATGGTGGAGATCGGCGTAGTTGCAATGCAACGCATCAGCCTGGGATTCACTCTGGCAGGAGTCAGTATTGTCCTGATTGCACTCTTCCAGGGTATGGGCTATGGATACCTGTCTATGATCAACTCGGTAACACGACAGCTGGTATTCCTGCTTCCAGCAGCCTACCTTCTGGGAAGATTTGTAGGACTCGATGCACTGTGGTATTCATTCTTTATCGCCGAAATAGCATCCTTCATCTTGACCCTTTACTTCTTTGGAAAGATCTATAAAACAAAGATCAAGACAATGACTGCGTGAGAGATCATCTCACAATTCATATGAATCGTGATAGGCAGGTAGTCCTGAAGAGGCGCTATCTATATATTGTTGATTTGGCTTGAAATATTGGCACTTAAACCATTACGGGGTTTCAGACCAATTATATGGTCAGTCTTACCAAGGAAGATACATCTCAGGAAAATATCATTACTCGATTCCAATTGCATTGAAACAGAATCAGGAAAAACTTACAGTATTCCTGTGAAACAGATCAAATCCAGATTAATGCAACGTGCATTATTGCTGAAAGGCCAGTTGACAGCAATCTACTATGCATCGAAGGACAAGAGGATGCCTTTACTCCCGAAGGTATTGGCTGGTTTTGTTCTACTCTACGCACTCAGTCCCATTGATCTCATTCCTGATTTCATTCCCGTTCTTGGATATCTGGATGATCTGATTATTCTCCCCGCATTGTTGGTGCTGACCATCAAGTGTGTACCCAACGAAGTGTTCAAGGATGCCCAGGATCAAGCAGAGCGCAAGCCGATTTTGTTGCCTAAGAACTGGAGCTTTTCCATTCTCTTCATTGTCATTTGGATACTGATTCTCTGGTTCCTAGTGTATAAGCTCACACAGTAATGTCAGCAAGATACAATCCCTGTAAGTATGTAATCAGTATATTACTCGACGATCATCTTTTATAGATTCTGGTTCCTCAAGGAATTTTTGCGGAATCTGCAATTTTTCTTCGTCTAAAGTCTTCTCCTCCGACTATTTTTTCCAGAGTAAACTATGTAAGGCGATAGAATCGAGAAAAGACCCCAGCAATTGGAGTCTTTTCTCTCTTTTATAAAGAACTATATGAACTGCAATTTCCTTGTGGGATTATTCCCACTCGATAGTCCCAGGAGGTTTGCTCGTGATGTCGTAGAGTACTCGGTTAACTCCCTGCACCTCATTGCAGATCCTAGCTGAAGCGTGTTGGAGTACCTCTGGAGGAAAGCGGAACCAGTCAGCAGTCATGGCATCTTCGCTGGTGACAGCACGGAGGGAACACACCTCTTCGTAGGTGCGTTCATCCCCTTGGACTCCCACGCTCTTTACAGGAAGCAAACAAGCCAAGGCCTGCCAGATATCATCATACAGATTGGCCTTGCGGATCTCCTCGATAAAAATAGCATCAACATCACGCAGGGTATCCAGGCGTTCCTTGGTTACCTCGCCTACACACCTGACCCCAAGTCCAGGACCGGGGAAGGGATGACGATTCACCATGACATCTGGAAGCCCAAGTTCTCTTCCCAACGCCCTTACCTCGTCCTTGAACAGTTCACGAAGTGGTTCGAGCAGGTCCCATTTCAAATCTTCGGGTAATCCCCCCACGTTATGGTGGCTCTTAATGGTTGCAGAAGGACCACCGGAAGGGCTCTTGCTCTCGATTACATCTGGATAGAGCGTTCCTTGGGCGAGGAAGCTGATCTCCCCAGCCTTTCGCGCCTCATCATAGAAGGTATCGATGAAGACCTTACCAATGATTTTCCGTTTCGCCTCAGGCTCTGTGACTCCCTTGAGAGCAGAGAGGAATGCATCCTCAGCATCAGCATATTGGAGACGGATATTGTAGTGGTCCCTGAACAGTTTCAGTACCATGTCCGCCTCGCCCTTGCGCAAGAGACCGTTGTTTACAAATACACAGACCAACTGGTCGCCGATCGCCTCATGGATAAGTACCGCTGCAACAGCAGAGTCCACACCACCAGAGAGGCCACAGAGTACCTGTTTATCTCCGACTTTCTCACGAATCTCCTGAACCGCCGTACTGATGAAGGAACCCATATCCCAGTCCTGGTTTGCCTTACAGACACCGAGGACAAAGTTCTGCAGGAACTTCATTCCCTCTGCTGTATGAACTACTTCAGGATGGAACTGTACACCGTAGAAGTGTTTCTCATCATTCTCAATGACCGTGAATGGACAGTTAGGGGTGCTACCAGTCTGTATGAATCCCTCGGGAAGTGAGGCAACGGCGTCACCGTGGCTCATCCAGAGGCGGGAGTTCTCACTGACCCCCTTGAGCAGGGAAGCTTCCTTCTTAAGCACGGTAAGGTCTGCGAAACCATACTCACGCTTCAAGGGGCGCTCAACAGTCCCTCCATTCTGGATGCTCATCACCTGCAAACCGTAGCAGATACCCAGGATGGGAATGCCCAGGTCATAGATTCCATTATCTGGTCTGGGGGACCCTTCAGTGCGTACTGAAGAGGGGCCTCCACTGAAGATGATCCCTTTAGGTTTCATGGCTGCAAGTTCTGCTGCTGTTATGGTATAGGGAACAATCTGGCTATATACGTGCATCTCACGTACTCTACGTGCAATCAGCTGGCTGTATTGAGCCCCAAAGTCTAGTACAACGATGGTGTCATGGGGGAATTGTTGCATGTGCATTCCTCTCTGTTTAAGTATATTCGGAGTATATCGAAAAGCTTAGGCAATGACTACCAAGCAAGTGAACTGACCGGGGGATACGCACGTTTCACCGCTGCCGATACTGCAAGGCCAAGTGCGAAACCTACTGCACTCTGTGTGATATTTCCAGGAATTTCAGCTGCAGCAACACTCACTGTGCTGATAAACAGTGCTGACAGTGCAAAATATCCAAGAGATACTGTTGCGATACAAACGAAGGCTGCGAAGGCTTTTCTTCCCAATGATACAGCAACATTTCCCTTCTTCTGAACGATCAAGGCAACCAGGAGCCCTTCCACTCCATGGACAACAAAGCTAATAGGCGCCCATTGTGCATACCCGCTGATCAGATCTGCAAGCGCCGTTCCAAGCCCTGCTGCTATAAACGCTGACCAGGGACCGAAGGTAAATGCGATGAAGACAATAGCTACATCACAAAGATTTAGATACCCTTTTGCCGTGGGGATACGCACAATCATCGTAAAAACCACTACCACTGCGGTCAGTACCGACACCATGGCAACTTTCAAAGCATTCCTATTTCCCTGCATATACGGCCTCCTAGAAAAATATATTCGTAAACCAAAACGCCACTGGAATAATACAAGAGAGGAGAAAATGGGTACATACATGCTGATAAGCATCAAGGTTATGGTAACTAGTACGTCGCTCCTCCCTCCCAAATCCACGCATCTCCAGACTCATGGCAAGGTTCGGTATGGATCTGAGCGCAACCACCAGGGCGCTGGTAAGGGTCGGAACCAGGTCCTTGATTCGTTGGCCAAGTTTTTTCTTTTTCTCATCCTCAGCCTCACGTAGGCGATGAGACTCAGATATCTGGCTGAAACTATCAGCAATAAACGGAATATAGGTGAAGGCAAGTGTCACTACCAAGCTGGCCTTATAGGGAAGATGGTACCATCTCAGGGCAAGCATAACCTCATGCATAACAGTGGTGGCAAACAGCAGAGTGCACACGTAGGTAATACCGATAAAACGACTCATCAATCTCAAGGCTTGTTCCAAACCTTCCGTCGTGATCACGGTAAAATCACCAATGGAGAACAGGGGAGATCCATCCCGTACATTAAATGGCATGAAAAGCACCATGAACAGGAGCATCGGTGAGATGGAAACGAAGGTTCTCCATGCATGGTGCCAACCTGCATTGAAAGAGCCGGATAGAACAACTAAGCCGACCACAACAAAGAGATGCAACAGGGAGACAGGGAGAAAGAACCAGATACACATGAGAAGCATCAACAGGAGTTTAGCACGTGGGTCAAATCGGTAGAGCCAACCCGTTCCTGCAATATAGGTATTGGTCGTCATACCGCGCTCAGCCTCCCATCCTCAATCGTATAGGAACGTTGAGCTACCTTGTCGGCAAATTGTCGGTCATGGGTGATGAGTAGGATTCCTGCACCATTATGACGTAAGTGGGCAATGATGGAAAGCGCACTCTGATAGGTCAAGGCACTGTCGAGTTCATCTAGAATATAGAAGGGACGGTCAAGGAGGTAATATACTGCAGCCTGGAGAGCCTTACGCAGTGGATAGCTCATGGTGGTAGGGGTGTCCGCAAGATCGAGGGAGAACAGTTCAGCACAAGCAGCTACCTGCTTCTCTACTTCTTTCCTGGACAGATCAGAGCGACGTTTCAATGACCAGGAGAGCTCCTCGGCAACCGTAGGAAGGAAGATTTGCAGGTCAGGGCTCTGGAATAAGTACCCTACCCGTTTGGACAGTTGTTTCCCCTCATGTTGTTTTCCATCAATGGTAATCTGCCCTGATAGGGGAGTATCCAAGCCGCAGAGCAAGCGACTGAAGGAACTCTTGCCACTCCCGTTTGGGGCAACGAGGGTTACCAACTCTCCACTTTGCAGTTTAAAATGAGGTACTTCCAAAGTAAAAGGGGTGCTCTCAGTAGTACTCACCCTGCTCCGTTTGGCCTGGAGAGAATGGCAAGAGAGCATTCGTCTTTGGGAAGATAATAGGTGTTCTCTTTCCAATGGGCTTGGAAGGTCATCACCGCAGAGATGAGCAAAACGCTGGCCCAAGGAGCTTGTTTCACCTTTTACAATAACTCCTTCATCGAGTAAGAGAACCTGGTCAAAGAGATCATCGAACTCACCAAGATACCGGCTTGCAAGCACCAACACCGTCTTGTTGCTTGTTGCTATCAAGTCTTTAAGCTGGTCTCTCCAATGTTGGTCCAGATCATCGAAGGCTTCGTCGAGTAACCAGAGGGAGGCGTCAATAGCCTGCATCGTGGCAAGGAGCACCCGTTTGCGTTCCCCTCCACTGAGCTCCTGCTCACTACTAGTTCTCAAATCCTGGAGTCCCCACTGTGTGATTGCTTCCTCGATTCGCGCCTTCATGGTTGCTGTATCCATGCCCATCGACTCAAGAGGAAATGCAATCTCTTCCTCAACCGAGGTAGCTACAAACTGCTCTTGGGGGTTCTGGGAGACATACGTGCACACAGGAAGGAGATTCCAAGGATCCAACTCGCCAAGTGATTTTCCATAGAGACGTATCTCACCCTCCAGTTCTCCTGGAAAATATTTGGGACAGACCCCACAAATGATCTTGGCGAGCGTAGTCTTCCCCCTGTTGAAGGGAGCAAGCAAGAGCGTCTTGCTTCCTGCAGTAATCTGCAGAGAGAGCCCATGGAAGAGGGGATCATTCTGTTTCCCTGTCCATGACTGGTAGGTGAAAGAGAGATGCTCTATGGAGAGTGCGTTGCTCATGGTCACCCTTAGACTTGGCCGGGAAGTTCGTCAAATCGTTTGGCGATGGTTCCATAGACCGTTTCATGAAGCGTTGCGAGCTCTTCAGTGCTCAGATTGTCAGTGTAGATTGGTTTTCCAATGGAGACATATGCATGAACACGCTTAAAGCCATGCAACAGTTCTAGCCCAGCACGCAACCCCTTGATGGTCATGGGTACAATGACCGAGTTTGAGCGAGTAGCGAGTTTCAGACTCCCTTTTTTCAATTCCCCGATGCTCCCACTCTTGCTTCTTGTTCCCTCGGGGAAGATCAACATGCTTTTCCCACTCTTGAGAAGTTCCACACCCCTGAGAATGGCATTGATGGCATCACGTGGACTGATTCGGTTGATGAAAACACAGTCCAAGGCATAACACCAGAGATTGATGACAGGAATCCGCTTAACTTCTGCCTTTGCCATGATGGATGCCCAAAGATTGACCGGCCCTACAAAGGCAGCTATATCGAGCATACTCTGATGGTTTGCCATGTAGCATACTGACTGCTCGGCAGGAAGGTTCTCCTTTCCATCAACATGGACCTTGATCCCTAAAAAGAAAATGATGCAACTACCTATAAAGTGTCCACAAGCACGTAAATATCGATCCCCAGCTTTTCTCAAGCCGAGGAGACGTAACAGGTAACCAAGAGGAAATGCATACACAAGTGAAAGCGCGATAATTGGGATCACAAACAATCCGGCAAATGCTATGCGTATCTTCTTCATGCATACCCCTCCCGCTAAGAAAAGTCCTGTGTCTTGTAGAGTTTTGCATACTGGCCATCGATTGCAAGCAACTGCTCATGGGTTCCAGACTCTACTAGTTTACCCTCATCAAGGACCAAGATGCAATCTGCATGTTTGACGGTTGTCAGACGATGGGCAATGACAATAGCTGTACGCCCCTTCGACAGTCGGTGGAAGGCTTCATTGATCAACTCTTCACTCTCTGTATCCAAGCTGCTGGTTGCCTCATCGAAAATGAGAATCTGAGGATTTTTCAAAAATACCCGTGCAATGGAAATTCGTTGCTTCTGCCCACCGGAGAGCAGTGTACCCCGCTCCCCTACCTGGGTATCGAGTCCAAGTGGCAGTGAACGGACAAAATCCCCAAGGTTTGCTGCATCCAACGCAAGCCAAAGCTGATCATCGGTTGCATCAACCTTTCCGTACTTCAAATTCTCCCGGATTGTGTCATCGAAGAGGAATACATTTTGCTGGACAAACCCAATATTCTGCCTGAGGGAGTGCTGGGTCAGTTCCCGGATATCTTGCCCATCAATCATCACCTTGCCTTCACTTGGCTCATAGAAGCGAGGGATCAAGCTGGCAAAGGTACTTTTTCCAGCTCCTGACTCGCCTACCAATGCATATGTAGAACCGCCTGGAACCGTGATGTCCACATCCTTGAGGATCACCTCTGGAGAGTTTTCATAGGAGAATGAGACATGGTTGAACCTGACTGTACCATCCTGGATCTTCAGGCTCTTTGCATCCTTCACATCCTGTATGTCCGGGTGCTCATCCATCACCTGGGTGAATCGCTCAAAGCTTGCCATTCCTTGCTGCAATTGCTCAGTGAAGTTGATCAGGCGATCAATGGGAGGGAGCACCACACCAACATAGAGGATGAAGGTGACCAAATCATAGGACTGGACCTTTCCCATGAATATAAGCAACGTTCCACCGGCGATGGTACAGAAGTAGTAGAGCTCACGGAAGAACCCCAAGATGGAGTGATAACTTCCCATCACCTTGTACTGCTCCATCTTGCTGTCACGCAGGATATCGTTGACGTGGTTGAATTTGGCTTCTTGGTAGGACTCACGGCCATATGACTTGACCTCTCTGATTCCCATCAAGGAGTTCTCTACATTGCTGTTCACGTCAGCAACGGTTCGCCGCACACGGCGGAAGGTTGCCTTCATGCGTATTCCATAATACACCCCGTAGAACACCATGATCGGCAGGGGTATGAGGGAAACCAGGGCAAGCGGAACACTGTAGCTGAACATAAGGATATAAGAACCCAGAATGGTAGCAACGCTGATGATCAAATCCTCAGGAGCATGGTGAGCCATCTCGGTGATCTGGAATAAGTCATTGGTAATACGACTCATCATATGCCCGGTCTTGGTCTTGTCAAAGAACCCGAAGGAGAGTTTCTGCAAGTGACCGAACAACTCGCTCCGCATATCGGTCTCCATCTTTACCCCAAGAATATGTCCCCAGGTTACCCGTATATACTGACAGATTGCCTGCAGTATGTAGATGAGGAGCATAAAGCCAAAGATGATGACCATATTCTTCAGATTCTGGTCAGGGATCTCCACCCTGAGCAGTTGTCTGGTCAAGGTGGGAAATAGAATCGAAAGGATTGAAGCAAAAATTGCCACCCCCATATCAAGGAAAAACAATCCCTTGTATGGACGATAGTAGGCGATGAACCGTTTGAGCATGCTACTTGCCTCTCCTGAACAACCGGGTGAAGAAATTCTGTTTCTTCTTCGGTTGGGTGGTCTCCTGCTTTTGAGCAATAGACGGCTTGGGGGCAGGGTCTTTTCTTACAGTACTCTCCTTCTTCACAGCAGGCTGGATCTTCTTGGACTCAGGGGCTCCTTCAGGGATCTGGCCACCTTCACTCTTGTACTGCTGTTTGTAGTATGACAATCGCTCCTCAAGTGAGAGATTCTGGATCTCTGCGTAGCTCTTGGAGCCTGGACGACGACGTCTTTGAGGTTCCTGTGCTCTCTCCTGTCTTTCAGGTCTAGGACCTCTGGGTTTGTTGTCTCGCTCGTCTTTTGCACGCTTTGGACGGCCAGAGGATTGTGGCTTCCCTTTCCTGGGGCCTCTGGACCCACCACGGGAAGGTTTTGCCCCACTTCTAGGGCCGCGACTCGGACGCCCACCATACTCGTCATCCCTCACCAAGTCCCTGAAGGAGTATGAGGCACTCTTGTCCTCGACGGGTTCAAGATCACCCTCCTCAGGCCAGATTACGGGAATCTTCATCTGAATGAAGTTCTCTACTGCTTCTAGGTTGAATACATACTCTTCATCTGCGAAGGTGATGGATTTACCACTCTTGCCGGCACGGGCTGTGCGGCCGATACGGTGAACGTAATTCTCGAAATCATCAGGGATATCGTAATTAACAACCAATTCCAAGTCATCGATCTGCAACCCGCGGGCTGCAACGTCAGTTGCCACAAGAAATCTAATCTTGCCTTCCTTCATACGATCGATTGTTTGCAACCGCTTTGATTGAGGAAGGTCTCCCATCAGATACTTAGTTGGGTATCCGTTCAGCGAGAGCCGCTTAGAGACCTCAATACATCGTGCCTTGGTATTGGTGAATACCAGACAGTTCTCTGGATTTTCTTTTTTCAGGAGTTGCAGAAAAAGGGAGAATTTCTCATCTTTTGCAACATGGTACAACTCCTGGGTGATTGCATTGACGGTAATTTCCTCAGGATTAACCTCAATCTCAGCTGGATCATTCATGAACGACCAGGCAAGGTTACGGACCTTTGTGCTGAGCGTCGCTGAGAACAACATAGTCTGCCGTTCAGTGCAATCACGAAGCAAGCTGAACATCTTCTGGATATCGGGATAGAAACCCATATCGAACATTCGGTCTGCCTCATCAACTACAAAGATATCAAATTCTCTGAAGTCGATCTTATGCATCTTCTGGTAATCAAGAATACGGCCAGGGGTACATACAAAGATATCACACCCCTTTTCCAGGATTTCATCCTGCTTCCCGTATCCAACACCGCCAAAGAAACTTCCGATCGTGAGGTCTTCGATACCTGATCCCAGGAGGATGGTATCTTCCTCAATCTGAACAGCTAATTCACGGGTTGGAGCAACAATCAAGGCCTTCGGTTTGCTCTTTCCAGCCTTAATGGCCTGGACAAACGATTCAAGAACCGTCAACACATACACTGCGGTTTTCCCGCTTCCAGTCATTGACTGGACCATGACATCGCGACGAGAGAGGCTTGTGGGGAGTACTTTTTCCTGTACGTTGGTACAGTCACTAAAGCCTGCAGTCTCGATGCCTTTGAGCACTTGCTCACTTAAGGGTAATTCGGTAAATTTCATTCGTTCTATATTTCGCCTTTATAAGTAATTGCAGTATTCGCAATAAGAGAGGTTCTTTTTCGAACCTTACTCTAGTAAGATAGAGGAAATTAAAAGCCTTGTCCACCTCTGCAAAAGTGAACAGAATATTCATGGTGAAACACCACAACCACCTTTGGATTATGATTTCCCAGGCTTACGTCTGATACGAACACCATATCTTTGGAATTTTCCCCTCCAGGAAGGAGAAAATATGATCAATCCTCCAGCTCCCACTGCCTGACAAGACTGCTGATCTCACGGGTAAATGAAAAGGATTTTTTGACCTTTGTTCCGTCAACCTGCGAAAGAGGCATAGCAGCCATGCTGGTCGCTGAAATGAATAGCTCATCATAAAAACCATCAACCACTTCGTTTAGTGAAGGTGCTTCGAAGCGTATGTGCAAACCCAACAGTCTTGCTGCCTTGAGTACTCTATCGCGGGTGATACCGAGCAAGACCTTCTCATCTTGCGCGGTGAAGAGCTGCCCATCCTTGATTGCAAAAAAGTTGGAACGTGTTCCCTCCAGGATTTTCTGTTCCTCATCAACCAGGAGTGCTTCGAAGCAACCCTGTCTTTTGGCTTCTTCCAGGGCAAGATAGTTCAAAAGGAGATTCCCCGTCTTTGCGCCAGGAAGCAGTCTCTCCCCCTCATATGTGAGTGATTTCACACCTTCTGTATAGAAGGATTCTGGATAGGTCAGTATCTCACTCGTGGTGATGAACAGCTGTGGTTGCTTGCCTCCATAGATCTGGATCCTCAGTGATGCTTTCTCTACCAGATCCACCTCAATTAAGGCATGAACCCAGCTGGCAATCTCTTCCCGACTGAACGGATAGACAAGATTGATGAGTCCGGCTGAAGTTTCCAGCCGCACGAGGTGGTCCTCCAGATGCACAGGGTGTGCTTGGATGACCCTAAGGGACTCATACACATAAAACCCTGACTGGACCTCTCTCTGGGTTACCGGTACTACTGCCTCGCTCTGCAATATGATTTTTCCGTTGTAAACGGCATGTTCTCCAACCATTTGGTTCTCTTCTCCTAGGGGTACTTGATCAATTCACGGGGTTTGCTTCCATTTGGAGGACCTACATACCCCAACTCTTCCATTTGCTCAACCATACGGGCAGCGCGGTTGTACCCAATTTTCAAACGTCTCTGCAGATAGGAGGCTGAGGCACACTTTCGTTCAACCACAATCGCAAGCGCCCTATCCATCAACTCTTCATCATCGTTTGAATCAGCACCATCATCATCACTGCTCTCACTTGCCTTCGGTTCATCGTCCTCAAAGAATGACTCGTCGATATATTCAGGCTCACCTTGCGAGCTTACAAATGCTACCACCTGTTCCACTTCATTGTCACTCAGGAATGAGCCCTGTATTCGCTCAGTTGCAGGGCTGCTGCTGGACATGTAGAGCATATCCCCCTTTCCAAGCAATTTGTCTGCCCCAGGTTCATCAAGGATAATACGACTATCGGTTGAACTGGTAACAGCAAAGGCAATACGGGTGGGAATATTGTTCTTGATCACACCGGTGATGACATCAACAGAAGGACGCTGGGTTGCAAGAACCAGATGAATACCCACTGCACGGCTCATGGCTGCAAGACGGCTGACCTTGCTCTCCATGTCCTTGCCCACAAGATGCATCAAATCAGCAAATTCATCGATAACCACCAGAATATAGGGAAGTTTCTCCCGCGCAAGGCGACTGCTTTCAATCTTCTCGTTGTATCCAATAATATTCCTCACACTCAAGGCTTGTAACAGCTTGTACCTTCTGTCCATCTCATAGAGGCAGAAATCAAGTGCCTTCAGGGTCTTTTTCGCATCAGTGATGACGGGAGTGAGCAGGTGGGGAATCCCATTATAAATATTCAATTCTACGATTTTCGGATCGACCAGGATCATCCTGACCTGCTTTGGACTACGCCTGAACAGTACTGAACATATCAAGGAGTTCACACAGACACTCTTACCGCTTCCGGTACTACCAGCGATCAGGAGATGAGGAGCCCTGATTACATCGACGACCACGGGGTCCCCCATCAGGCTACGTCCCAAGACCATGGGTATACCCAATGAAGCAGTCAATGAAGGGAGCATTTCACGGAAACCGATGATATCCCGCTTGATATTGGGGATCTCAACACCCACAGCTGATTTCCCAGGGATGGGTGCCACGATACGGACCTGGGTGGCAGCGAGCGCGAGGGCAATGTTGTCAGAAAGGTTCACGATTGAATTCACCCGTACGCCAGGAGCAGGAAGCAACTCAAACATGGTGACAGTGGGACCACGTACAATATTGGTCAATTCTGCATTTATATTGAACTGTTCGAGTGTTGCAACCAAGAGCTTCCCCTGGTTGACGGTCTGCTCATCAACCACATCACCAATCTGTGGATAGGTAACCAGGATGGATTCATCAGGATACTGATAAGTGATGCGCTTACGGTTGATGAGGGCGCTTCCTTCACCCTGAGAAGAAAGACCACCCACCCCGCTGGCACTCTCTAGAGGATCTTCTTGATGCTCCTTGCTCTCTGTCTGGACCGCTTCTCCTACCAGCTCGCCACCACCAGTTGGCTGAGCAGTACTTTTGGGCGCAAAACCAGGTTCTGGAGTCATCTCGGGTTGTGGAGTGACAGGAAGTGGCGATTCTTTCTTTGGTTGATTGGGGCGGAAGAAGGGGTCATCCACTTCCCGATTGGGGGGGCGCTCCTCCTTTTCCTTTGGTTCATACCGCACCGAGAGAATACGTTCCCTTATATTCATGTGCTGAGAGGGCTTGGCAGGAGGATCTTCCCGCTTCCCTTGTTGCTCCTCCACGGCTTGAGCAAGCATGCTCTTTACCTTGCCTTGGGGTTCATTCCTCCGTGCATTGTGCTTTCTAGGGGCCTTCCCTACCGCCTCCAAAGCACCCTGCAGGAATCCTGAGAGCTGAACTGGCTCTTTATTCGGTTTCTCGTCTTTTATTGGCAATGGATGTGTTTCAGCCTCTTTTTTCTGGGCTTCCAGTTCTCTCTGTTTTCTCTCCAGGTAGGTTACCCCATTATTTCGTTTTCGCTCTTCCCCAAGTGTATGCAACGCTCCAATACTCACCTTTCCTACCTGCATCTCCTTCACCGCGATTGTATCCTCCAGCGGTGTTTTTCGGTCATTCGGGGTATGTTTTCTCGACAAACTCTCCAGGGAAGGAACCTCGGCAATAGGAGGAAATGCAACCTGCTGGTCTGCAAAGCTTGCCCCTTCAACAACTTCTTCGGCTTCTACGGGTTTCTTGCTGAGGGTAATGGTTTCCTCTTCGTCCTCAAGCGTTTCTTGGTCTTTAGAACTGTGTCCTTTCCTCCTCTCTCGTTTCTCTTTTTTAACCTTGCCCATCTCCGCCCTGGCTGTCTTGTAGCGTTTCATCCCGTCCCCGATTAAGGTGAGAATAACAAAGAGAGCCATTTCGGCGAAGAAGAGAAGTACCACACGGAAAGACGCACCACGCAAATCTTCGGGTATGGTTCGGATCAGGATAGGGCGAGTACTTCCCTGCATAAGATGGCTGAGGGAATAGAGGGTATAGGCCATGATTCCGGTAAGGGGGATTAATACATAGAGAAAGCGATTTTTCACTCTGAAGGTAAAAATCATGATCGTCCAGAGGCCAAGCAGGACGGCAAGTGGCACGAGAGAAAAGGGTGCTGGGGAAACGGTGAAGGAGAAGAAACGATTAAGAAGGGAGCTTGCCCATATACCTACGCTGAGTTCAATTCCGAGAGGCGGTAAAACTTCCAACGCGCCTACCAATAGCGTCAATAAGAGGCAAACAACCCCTGCAACGAGAGAACCTTTTCCTCTACCTTCCTTCACAACTTGCTCCTTTCTAGGTAAACACCCTTGCCTTCAGATGGTATCAAATCTTTGTGAGAACGCAAAGCGTGCGATTTGCATCCAATTGGGGAACCGTGAGAGGGATAAACTGTGCACTCCACCTGCTTTTGCATTGTGATGCAACTTGGTCCAGCTCTGCTTCAACCTGGTCTAAGACACCTTTGTATGCGCACACAACACCACCATCACTGAGAATGGGCTCCACAAGATCAAGAATTTCCACCAAAGGCCGGAAAGCCCGGAAGGTAATCACATCGAACTTCTGGCGAACCTGTTTCAAGTCCTGGGAAGCAATCTGCACCCGTTCAGAGAGCCCGGTCGCTACAAGAGCGTTTCGCAGAAAATTCACTCTTCTCTCCATCCTTTCCACCAAGGTGAATGGGTGATTTTCCAGAGCTATTGCCAAGGGAATCCCGGGTAGACCTGCACCTGAACCAAGATCTGCAAAGCAGGGGTTCTCATACTGCCGGGCGATTTCACTGATTGGAGAGACTGCGGCAAGGCTATCGAATATATGGCGGATGACCAACTCTTTTCCCTCAGCTCCAACCAACTTGTAGACTGGATTGAAAAGTTCCACCTCTGCAATATACCGCTGCAATTGGCGCAACTGTTCATCGGACCATACCAGTTGCATGGTATCAAGACCTTCCTGTATCAAGGAAGTATACTTACCGCTCACGGTTTCCTCCCCTATCCAGATGGACGATCAAGAGGGCAATATCACTATTGCGAACACCGCTGATCCTGGAGGCCTGTCCCACTGAGATCGGCATCACTCTTTTGAGTTTCTCCTTGCCCTCAGCACTCAATCCATCCAATGCATCATAGTCGAAGTCCTGACTGATATGGAGACTCTCCAGTTTCTCAAATCGGTTGATCTGTCGCTCCTGGCGGTTGATATAGCCTTCATATTTCACATCCAGTTCCACCTGGTAACGAATCGGCTCCTCAAAAGCAGAAAGTTCTGGAATCGTTTCCTGGAGGCTGACCATGGTGACTTCAGGCATCTTGAGTGCCTGAATTGCACTCTTCTCGCCTACCTTCCGCTGACGGAGCAGATCCTTCACCGTTTCCATCTTCTCCATTTTTTGCTGAAGACGGGAGAGGCTCTCTTCAGATTGCAATCCAACGCGGAATCCTTTCTCGGTAAGGCGTTGGTCGCAGCTATCATGACGAAGATTAAGCCGATATTCAGCTCTGCTGGTAAACATGCGGTAGGGTTCCTTGGTCCCCATGGTTACCAGGTCATCAATAAGTACCCCTGTGTAGGCTTCATTACGACTGAGCACCAGAGGGGCCTCCCCTTTGAGCTTCTGCGCTGCATTGATTCCTGCCATCAATCCCTGACAGGCAGCTTCCTCATACCCACTGGTACCATTAGTCTGGCCTGCGATGAAGAGATTCTCAACCAGCTTGCTCTCCAAGGAAGGGAATAGGGCTTGGGGATCGATGAAATCATATTCTACAGCATAGGCTGGACGCATAATCTGTGCATGTTCCAAGCCAGCGATACTGTGGACAAAGTCCCACTGCACATCTTCAGGAAGGGAGGAAGAGATACCGTTAAGGTACATCTCCTCTGTACCGATACCCTCAGGTTCCACGAAAATCTGGTGTCGGTCACGATCGGGGAATCGAACCACCTTGTCTTCGATTGAAGGACAATAGCGTGGTCCGGTGCCAATGATTTTCCCACCATAGAGGGGTGAACGATGGATATTATCCTGGATGATTGCGTGGGTCTTCTCATTGGTCCACGTAATGTAGCAAGGAACCTTGGGCCGCTTGATGCTATCATAATCGAAGCTGAAGGGCATCATAAGCTCCTCCCCATCCTGCAACTCCATCTTGTCGAAATCCAGGGATGACTTGCGTACCCTGGCAGGGGTACCGGTCTTCAACCTCCCCACCGGGAAACCCTTTTTCCTGAGATTCGTACCCAGTCCAATGGCAGCCGGCTCATCCAAGCGACCGTTGGGGGCATCATACTCTCCAATGAAGATTCTTCCTTCCATGAAGGTTCCGGTGGTAAGGACGACTACCTTTGCGGAGATGGTATGCCGTCTTTGGGTAACCACCCCTACAAGCTGCTTACCTGTTGAATCGAGCAGGAAGTCGACAACCGTGTCCATGAACAAGGAAAGGTTGTGTTCACGCTCCAGCGTTTCCTTAGCAAGCCTTGCATAGGTGAACTTATCTGCCTGGGCACGTGGTGCCTGTACAGCAGGACCGCGTCTCCTGTTGAGTATGCGGTACTGTATCATGGAGTGGTCTATCAGGTGGGCCATCTCACCACCAAGTGCATCAACTTCCCTGACGATATTTCCCTTGGAGAGCCCGCCGATTGCCGGATTACACGACAAACGCCCGATTGCATCGAGGTTCTGGGTGATCAAGAGCGTCTTGTATCCTATTCTGGAGAGAGCCAAGGATGCCTCAATACCGGCATGTCCCCCTCCCACTACGATTGCATCATAATCCATATATTATTTTCCTACACAAAATCCACTGAAGATTGTCTCAAGAATATCGGAGGGGGTAACCTCTCCGGTCAACTGACCAAGATTGTCCAACGCCTCTCCCAACTCTACAGCAGTGATATCCAAAGGGATATCATCATCCACCAGATTGAGAGCTCTCTCGAGCGCTACTTTGCTCGCATCCAAGAGTTGGTACTGCCGCTCCGATTCAATGATCAGAAGTTCATCACCACTGATGGAAAACCCACTGGTCAGGCGCGTGGAGATCTCATGGAGCAAACGATCCACTCCTTCCCCACTTTGGGCACTAATAGCCAACTCCCCCTTGGGTGGCTTTGCAAGATCACTCTTGTTGTAAACCACCAAGGTCCGTTCATCCTCTTCAGGTACGTGCCCCATCATGGTGCTGTCAACAAGAAAGACCACCAAGTCTGCCTGGCCAATAAGACGTTCTGTTCGTCTAATGCCTTCACTCTCAATACTGTCAGAGCTCTCCCTGAGTCCCGCTGTATCGTAGAGACGAATCGGGATACCTTCGATTGACAGGTCGGCTTCTATATAGTCTCGGGTGGTTCCCTTTATGGGACTGACTATCGAGCGTTCCTGCTTGAGCAACAGATTGAACAAAGAGCTCTTTCCTGCATTGGTGGAACCGGCAAGCACAATTCTGGCTCCACTCTTGTACAGTTTTCCTACCTGGTACGTCTCAGAGAGATGGTGGAGTTGGGTTATCAAATCGAATAGTTGAGATCGAGGGAATATAAATTCATCCAGTTCATCCTCGGCATAATCGAGTTGTACCTCGACTGCCGCCATTACCTGCATCAATTGCTGCTTCAGGGAACTGATACGTTCCTTCAGGCTTCCCTCAAGCCTCCCCAATGCAAGAGCCCGGGATCGTTCACTCTGACTTACCACCAGTTCCTGGACAGCCTCTGCCTGGGTGAGATCCAACCTGCCATGCAAGAACGCACGAAAGGTAAACTCACCACCCTCTGCACTACGCATACCCAAGCGGGAGAACAGAGCTAAAATCTCCTTGATCACGGCAAGTGAACCATGACAAGTGAATTCGATTGCTTCCTCCAGGGTATACCCGTGTCCTTCCGTATAAACGGCGGCAACAACCTCATCTAGCTTTTTTCCTGCTTCATCCTGCAGGAAGCCATGTACCAATGTGGCATTACCAGCATCTTTCAGGGCTTTGGGCCGGGAAAAATGGGTTGCAAGCAGTGCTTTGCAACCTTCTCCACTTACCCTTATGACCGCTAACGCGCTCTGCGCCCATGGCGTGGCAAGGGCATAGATGATATCGTCGGTTACATACTCTCTCATAGGAGTGAGTATACTGTTTTGCATGGTATGCTTGCAACACAAGCGGCCCTCTGGCTATGATGCACCCATGAAAACAGCAGCACAGCAAAGGAGCAGGATGAATAGGGCAATCCGCACCTTTTTTGACGAACGTTCCTACACAGAAGTCGACACCCCCATACTCAGCCCCACCCTCATACCTGAAGCTACCATCGAGAACTTTTCCACACGGTTTGAGAACCCTTTTCTTCCCTCCAAGGACCTCTACCTGGTTCCTTCACCAGAGATTTTCATGAAGCAGCTTATCGCAGAGGGAATCGGCAGCATCTACCAGATCAGCCATTGCTTCAGGAACAGTGAACAACTGGGAAATATCCACAATATCGAGTTCTCGATGCTTGAATATTACACCATAGGTGCAGACGAACAGGACTCCATTACCCTGACAGAAGATCTTGTTGGCTCACTGCTGAGTGAAGACAGTCCACAGGATCTGAGGCCTCCCTTCAGACGAATGACTGTTGAAGAGGCAATGCTCACCTATGCGGGCATTGACCTAAAACAACACCAAAGACAAATCTCACTTGCCAATGAAGCAAAGAGACTCGGTCTTTCACTTCCCCCTGGGCCAGAGAGTTGGGAAGACACGTTCAACAGGATTTTCCTGACCTTCGTTGAACCCAACCTCCCCCAAGACCGCCCCTTGGTACTGGAGCAGTATCCAAGACAGATTGCCTGCCTTGCAAAGGCTGACGGCCTTTACCGCCGCAGGTGGGAACTCTACATCCGCGGTGTCGAGATCGCCAACTGTTATGACGAAGAGAGAAGCGAAAACACTATCTCTGCCTACTACCAAAGTGAGTATGCAAAGCTGGTGGGAAACAGGATGGACAGTGGCTCTGTCATCCCCGATACCGACCCCTCACTTGCCCATACCTTTGCATCCATGCCCCAATGCTCCGGAGTTGCCATGGGCCTTGATCGCTTATTGATGTTGCTTATGGATAAAAGGAGTCTGCAGGGGGTGATTCTTTTTCCGCTTTCTGATATGCTGAGGAATGGCGATACGCGTAATTTGTAACAATACGAGGTAATACACATGATTAAAGCAGGCCAAATCGATAAGGGAACCGCCTTATTGATCAAAGGACAACCCTTTGTGGTCGTTGACCGAGAGTTCGTAAATCCCGGCAAAGGCTCAGCCTTCGTACGACTGAAGATGAAGAGCCCCTCAACAGGCCAGACCTTGAGTGAAACGATGAAGACCCAGGATAACGCTGAAGACATCACGGTGATGGATCGTGACTGTCAGTACCTGTACAACGATGGAGAGCATTTCCATCTTATGTTGACTGACACTTTCGAGCAGATCGAAGTACCGATGACCACGTTCCCAGACTATGAGTTCCTCATGAAGGACGGGGAAACCTACCGGTGTACATTCTGGGAAGAGCAAATGCTCGACATCCAGCTTCCCCCGAAAGTGGTCTATCTGGTAGCAGAGGCTGAGGAAGCAGTAAAGGGTGACACCGTACAGGGTGCAACCAAGTATGTAACCACAGAAACCGGACTGAAAGTCCGTGTCCCTATTTTCATCAAGCAAGGTGAAAAGATCCGCATCAATACCGAAACAAAAGAGTATATCGAGCGGGTCAACAGCTGACCTACCCCTTACCCATAAACCCCCAGGAAATTCTTGGGGGTTTATCTTTGGACAATTCTGTCCTATTCCGACATATTCTTGGATAATACATACCTATTATCTTCTTTATATAAAACTGGTTACACTAAGTTTTTGACATCTTGCACGCGAGCCCGTACACTATAGGAAATGCGAACAAAAGGAGTGATTTGTATGAAAGCAAGAAACGTTCTCATCACCGCCATGGTGATCCTCATGTTGTTGCCGGGTGTCCTCTTTGCCCAGGCCGCTCCCGAGGAAACTGATTCAAACACGATGCGACTCGCCTGGTGGGGCAACCCTACCCGCGATGAACGCACCTACAAGGCCGTCGAGATATTCGAAGCCAAGAATCCAGGAGTCACCATTGAAACCGAGACTACCGGTTGGAGTGGCTACTGGGACAAGATGAATACGCAGGCAGCGGCAGGCAGCCTTCCTGACCTTATGCAGCATGACTATGCCTACATGCTCCAATGGGTAGAGCGGAATCAGCTCGCTGATCTTACCCCGTATGTTGATAAGGGAATCATCGACCTCTCCAAGATCAATGACTCCTTCCTTACCGGTGGTAGGGTTGATGGAAAATTGTATGGTATCAGCTTGGGCACCAACGCCGTATGTCTTACCTATGATCCTGCAGTTCTCAAGAAGGCAGGCATCTCACAGATCAACAGTGCGACCTGGACATGGGCAGACTTTGAACGCATTGCTCTGCAGGTGTATCAGAAGACCGGTGTACAGACAATCCCGTTCTTCACCACTGATCCAAAGGTTGGCTTCGACAATATGATCCGTCAGACTGGTGCATCCACCTATGGCGAAACCGGTCTCGGTTTTACCGATCCTGCAGCTCTGCGTGAGTTCTACGCAATCCAGCTCAGACTCCTTGATGCAGGTGCCCTCATCAAGCCGGAAACAGCTTTTGTTACCGTCAGCCCTGAGGAAGGAGCCATTGCCAAGGGTGAGACTTGGGTTGAATTCATCTGGTCCAACCAGTTTGTATCCACCCAGGCTGCAGCACAGCGTCCACTCGAGATTGCTCTGCTTCCCAACCTCAAGAACGCAAAGGCGAAAGGAACATTCCTTAAGCCTTCCATGTTCTTCAGCATTCCAGCTTCCGCCGAGAATCCTGAACTTGCAGCAAAGTTCCTCAACTTCTTTGTCAACAACATCGAAGTTAATGACATGTTGATGGGCGAGCGTGGAGTTCCCATTCCTGATGACGTGCGTGCACACATGTCGACTAAGGTTGACCCGATCAACAAGCAGATTTTCGATTACATCAGTCTTGCATCCAAGAATGCAGGACCGATTGACGCTCCCGATCCGGCAGGCAGCGGTGAGTTCCTCAAGATGGTACGTGATGTTACCCAAGAGATTCTCATGAAGCGCATATCCCTCGATGAAGGGGTTGCCAAGATCATGAGCAGAGGAAACGATATCCTGAAGTAAGCGCAACGGTACACTATGGGGAAGACCTGCTCCTGCGGGTCTTCCTCTATAGCCGGAAGGAGCATCCATGAAGCAACTCACATCTCGCAGGCGATTGTTTTTAGACGATCTGTCCGGCTATGCCTTTATCAGCCCATGGCTGCTGGGGTTCATAGCCTTCTCCATTATCCCGATCCTCTTTTCCCTCTACTACTCTTTCACCGAATACGATATTCTCGGTGAACCAATTTTCAATGGTCTGGAGAACTTCAGGAGGATGTTAGGCGATGAACTCTTCTGGCAGTCGCTGAAAGTGACCTTCTTCTATGCATTCGTTTCGGTACCACTGCGTTTGCTCTTCGCCTTCTTCGTTGCCATGTTGTTCAACCGTGGCACCCGTGCTATCAGGATGTATCAGGCGATATACTATGTACCTTCATTGGTTGGTGGATCGATCGCCATAGCGGTCATGTGGAGACGACTCTTCATGGCTGATGGTGCACTGAATGCTGCACTGGCAAGAATCGGTATCGTCACCGACATATCCTGGATTGGAAATCCTTCCACAGCAATCTGGACATTGATCCTGCTAGCTGCATGGCAGTTTGGCTCCTCAATGCTGATCTTCCTTGCCGGTCTCAGACAGATTCCCAAAGAACTCTACGAAGCTGCCTCAATCGATGGGGCAAACCCATTGAAGAAATTCAGCCACATAACAGTGCCGCAGATCACTCCGGTAATCTTCTTCAACCTGGTCATGCAGCTGATCAACGGTTTCACAGTATTTACCCAGGCCTTCGTGGTCTCAGGAGGCTCCGGAGATCCTCTGAACTCTACACTGGTGTATGCGCTCTACCTCTACCAAAGAGCATTCAAGTACTACGATATGGGCTATGGAAGTGCTCTCGCCTGGGTTTTGGTGCTGATAATCGGCGTCATGACTGGTATTGTTTTCAAGACTTCAAACAATTGGGTCTTCTACGAAGCAAAGGAGGGCAAATAAGATGTTGAACCGAAAAACAAAGTATCTTCTCGGCCAAACCGCATTCCACATCGTTGTCATCCTGCTCGGATTTCTTATGCTCTATCCGATTCTCTGGATGATTTCCAACTCGTTCAAGACCAATGCTGAAATATTCGGTTCTAGTTCGCTGATCCCCAAATCGTTGAGCTTGGAGCACTATATCAGAGGCTGGAAGTTCAACAATACAATCACCTTCACCACCTTCTTCAAGAACTCATTCTACTATACGATCCTCTCTACCTTTGGAGCGGTAATTGCTTCCAGCTTGGTTGCCTATGGATTTGCCAGGGTGCCGTTCAGGGGCAGGTCGTTCTGGTATGCCTGCATGTTCCTTACCATGATGATCCCTTATCAGGTGGTCATGGTTCCCCAGTTCATCATCTTCCACAAGATTGGTTGGATCAACTCGTTCAAACCTTTGATCATTCCCCAGTTTGCAGGACTCCCCTTCTTCATCTTCCTCATGGTGCAGTTCATCCGGCAAATTCCCTATGAGCTTGATGACTCGGCAAAGATCGATGGGTGCAATCGTTTCATGATCTACTCGAGAATCCTGTTTCCCCTGATCAAGCCAGCGGTAATCACCAGTACGATCTTCAGCTTCTACTGGAGATGGGATGACTTCCTTGGCCCGCTGCTCTTCTTGAACAAGCCAAGGCTCTTCACCGTTTCTTTGGCACTCAGGATGTTCAGCGACCCGCAGACCTCTACTGACTGGTCTGCTATTTTTGCCATGGGAACCCTCAGCCTTCTCCCTGTCCTGATCATCTTCCTGGTTTTCCAGAAGTATATCGTACAGGGATTGGCTACAACCGGCTTGAAGGGTTAACCAAGTTTCTCCCCTTCACAGAGCGCAAGGAGGATGATACCTATTCCATGGGTATCATCCAGGCGGGGGAGCAACTGCTCTCCATAGTAGTGGCGTGAGCAGGAGAACTCCGAACCACGACATACCCCATGCACATGGCCATCACTATCGATGGCCTTTTTCTTGAGTCCGTCACAGGCCTTCATACATCCTTCCCGGTACGGTTCTGGGTTCTCATACCACCCACCGCGCACCCCCCTTGAGAAGGCACAGGCAGCCATCGCTGTACAGGAACTTTCTTGGTAGGAAGCGCTCATGTCCAACACTTGGTGAAACATTCCCTCCTCATCCTGATGACGAAGGATTCCCTCACTGAGAGAGCGGAAAAAAGTAAGCAGTTTCTTCCGTTTGGGATGATTTTCAGGCAACACCATCAGCAACTCAGAGAGGCTGAACAATGCCCACCCATTTCCCCGACCCCAGGGGATGAGCGTTGCGATATTGCGCTCGAAATCATAGACATGGCTCATCAACCCTGCATCTTCCATATAGAGGTATTTTGCAAACCCGAAGAATTGATTGATGGCGTCTTCAAGGTAGGATTCATCCTTTGCATAGAGGCTGTAACGGATAAGGAAAGGAACTGACATATATAGGTCATCGACCCACATGGTATTTTCATGGAACTCATGCATGAGCCCGGTCCGGAAGAAAGTACCATCGCTCAGGCGTGGCTGGATCTTGCTTATATAGGTGCGAACCACCTCGATAATATCCTCAAATCCATGAAGCTCATGATCCTTGCCCACTTCGAGGACCGTCGATGCAAAGGAACCGCAATCATCAAGACTGTCCAGACTTGTCATCAGATGATGTACCGCAGTACTGCCTCCAAGATAATCCTTGTCCCACTTGGCATAGGCGTAGGAATCAAGACTGGCTTGTATGTGGTCTTCCAGATACTGTGCAATGCGGTACGCCAGGGAAGGCTCAGAGGAGGAGATCATCCGCTCTGTTTCCACCAGGCCATAGAGGGTGACACCAAGAGGATAGTTCCAATGCCCAAACAGTGGATTGTCATTATACATCCGTAGGTATGTCTCTTCCCCTGCAAGGTGCCAGAAATCTTCTCCGTTTGCTGTAGGGAATGGTTTGGTATATTCAAGTGAGAATGCATCGGGACGTGCATCAAACGGACCAGCTATCAGGTATCGATAGGGATACGATGCAGGGAGGACTGGGTTTGAAACCACTATCACATCATTGGTCTTTGCATCGCGAACCTCCAAGGTGACCGGACTCTCAATCCTGGCATGGAGTAAGAGAGTATGCCGACCTGCTTGCAATTCCAGGGAACCCTCCACAGGAAGATCATCAAGAAAAAGCCGGGCATTGCTCCTGAAGGTACACCAAAGGTCCTCCTCCAAGGTGAAGGAGGTTGCCAATACTGCACATTGGCCTTCCTTTGCATCGGGAAAAATGCTTGTAAGATCTACCGATTCCCCAAGTAATTCAGGACGTTCAGGATACCAATCCAAAGAATGCAAGGACTCCAAGGTAAGACTTTCCAGAAGTGTTTCCTGGGGTACTGAGTAACACAACCCTTCCATCTCGCTGTAGAAGGAGGGCATAAGGAAATAATAATCCAGTTTTCCGACCCACGTACCGAACTCACAACCAAACCCACCATTGGTATTTTCACAGAGCAGGACCAAATCATTGAGGCCTTTTTTCATAGGAAGTTCAAATATCTGCTTGCTACGATACCGTTCGCTGAAAATATCACTCCCCCCCACTAAAGTACCATTCACATATATCTTGACCGGACCATAGGGAATGAGTGCGAAGCGAAGCGTAGTCTCTCCTGTACTGGGGTACACTCCCCAGATATAGCTATAGGAACCAAGAGGGGCAGAAGGAAGCAAACCCTGCAAATCTGCATGGTAGCGGTAATCTTCTCTTCGGTAGATTCCTCGTTTCATAAACGGTCGCCAAGTATAGTGGCCACCTTCGTGTGACGCAAGGAAGCGTTGTACAATAGTTTTTGCTGCATCCATTGATGACACATGTTTCATATGGCTTGATTCCTCCATGCCTTTAGTATCGTGTTGAAATGGTGAGGTTGCAAGTGAATGCAAACAAAGCTTGAAAAAAAACCTATTTCCCCCTTGTCAAATGAGAGAACATTGTATACGTTAGTAATCGTTAACTTACTTTGGAGGAACCGATGCAGACGAAACGACAAATTGAATTGGTTGAAGCAGCAATCCGCGTAACAGCCAATGATGGTATCCAGAAACTGACCATCCGGAATGTGGCTTCCGCCATCGGAGTCAGTGAAGCAGCTGTATACCGACATTTTGCAAGTAAACATGAGCTATTGCAAGCAATCCTTGTGCATCTTGATAGCTTGCTTACGCCAGAGTTTGCTACATTGCTCGCATCAAAAGACTCCTACAGCGAAGCGCTCACCAAGTTTGTACATGACTTGTTCACACTTTTGGAACATAATGCAGCATTCACGCTTATGCTGTTCGCTGAGGAGACATTCAATGTTGACATCCAACTCAAGCCACAGTTGGATGCACTGCTACAGGGAAACCTGAAGCAGCTCTCTGCTTTCTATGCAAAGGCAATTGCAGAGAAGCGTTGCAGGAATGATATGGACCCTGTTGAGCTTGCAATGATCACCTTCGGTACCATTCGTCTCTATGTCTCACGTTGGCATATGCAGGATGAACCCTCAAAGCTAAGTGAACAAGCAAGGCCTATCACTGCTAGCCTGATCACGCTCTTCTCATTGCAATAACTGAACATTTCAAAGACAAAAAGAGCATGTTCATTTCAATTATATGTAAGTAAACGTTAACTAACGGAGGATTTATGCGATTTTTCACATCATTTGCTAAACGCCCGTTTCTTCTCTTGCTCGCGGTATTGGTTCTATCCTCTATCTTTGTCATCTCCATTGCGAACAATGCAGTGCTGGAGACGGACCTTGATGAGTATATGCCAAAGACCCACCTCGCCTTCATGGCCAGTGATGAAGCAGAGAGCCTTTTTGGTATCAAGGATGCAATACTCATCGTAGTTGAACACCCTGAGGGCATCTACAACCCTGGTACCATCCAGAAGATTGAAGCCATCACTGAAGCACTCCAGGAAGAGTTCGATGCAGTGGAATCCGTAACCAGTCTCACGACCGCAGACAACATCAAGAGTGATGATGGATTCCTTGAGGTTGAACCATTCTACTCTGGGCAAACGAGTGATTCGGCAATCTCACAAATGCAAGCCGAGGTAGAAGCCAACCCCATGATCTATGGGAGAAATGTCAGCAAGGATGGGACGGCTACACTGATCATTGCTGAACTGAACAGTAATATAGAGGCAGAGACACTGCAGACTTGGGCTGGGCAGTGGGAAGGGCCTGAGAATCTCATGGTTGCAGGACGCCCAGTAGTTGAAGGGGCTCTCGCAGAGTTGGGACCGAAGGATATGGCGATTATGTTCCCCTTGGTCATCATCACCATGATCATCCTGCTCTATCTCTTGTTACGTTCAGTACGCGATACGGTGCTGAATATGATTATTGTGCTTTTCGGGACACTGGTCTCCTTCGGCTTGATGACCTTGTTGAACATACCCATCTATGCCGTTGATACCATGATACCGGTCATGTTGATTGCCATCGGGGTTGCCTATGGTATCCACATGCACAACACCATCCACCACCTGATGATCTCCTACCCTAACCTTTCCAAAGGAGAACTGGCTACCCAGTCCCTAAAACAGATGGTAAGACCGATTATCATGACAGCAATAACTACAGCTATCGGATTTGTTGCCCTAATGAGCAGCCAGGTACTTCCTGTCCGGTATTTTGGGTTGTTTGCGGCCATCGGAGTCCTCTCTGAGATGTTGCTTGCCCTGTTGCTCTTCCCCGCTTCCCTCTATCTTCTGGGTAAGCCCAAGTATAAGAGAGCGAAGGCAGATCTTGAGTTACAACAGGGAAAAGGGACTCTGTCAGACAAGCTCCAAGCACTCCTGCTGCGTCGTCCGAAGATGGTTGTTTTCATCTCCCTTACAGTACTCATTATCGGAATCTGGGGGACAAGCATGGTATGGATCGATACAAGCTTCCTGGCAAACTTTGAGGAAGACAGTACGATTGCACAGACCGACCAATTCGTAAACAGCAAGTTCGGAGGCACCTCCACCTTGAACATCATCCTGAGCGGGGATGAGGCAGACCTCTTCAAGCATCCAGAGGTACTGCAGGCGATGGATTCCATACAAGATGATATTGAGAAGGACCCAATTGTTGGAAACACCCTCTCCCTTGCAACCTTCATCAAACAGATGAACCAAGTAATGCTGGACCATGAGGCGGGAAGTTACAGCATCCCGAACTCCCAAGAACTGGTAAGTCAGTATCTCCTGCTCTACGAATTCTCCGGTGATCCCAAATCCTTGGAAAAGGTCGTTGACTACGAGTATACCAGTGCAAATATCACTGTTCAGCTAAAGAGTGACAGCTCTGCAGTCCTCAAGGATATCCTTGCTGTGGTCGATTCGTACCGCCCCGTCTTCGCTGAACATGAAATTGAATTAACGTATGCCGGCAGTGGATACAAGGCCTTCATATTCAGCGAACTCTTGCTGGAAGGACAGATTATCAGCTTGGCCATCAGCTTTGCGATAATCATCATTCTTCTGGCTCTCCTGTTCCGGAACCTACGAATAGGTGTGGTGGGGACGGTACCGATTGCCATCACTGCGGTGGTGAATTTCGGTGTGATGGGACTGCTGGGCATCCCGCTCAGCAGCGCAACTGCCTTGATAACCAGCATTGCCATCGGTATCGGGGTGGATTATGCCATCCACTTCCTGGAGCACTACACAAATGAGCGCCTTGGAGGATTATCGCTTGAGCAAGCCACAAGATCGACACTGAGGCATACTGGGAGGGCAATCATCTTCAATGCAATCGCCGTGATGGGTGGCTTTGCGATCCTGATGTTCAGCGTCTTTCCTCCCAACAGGCAGGTAGGGGCACTTATTGTCCTGAACATGGCAACCAGTGCCTTGGGCACGCTTACCATACTGGTGGTGCTTGTGCACTACCTTGAGAAAAAACATGTGTTTCTTCCAAAACGCATACGATAACAATACAAGGAGTTACTTATGAACATACGTACAGCCAAACGAATCAGTGTGCTTGCACTGCTCTTGACGTTCGCCTTACTTACCGTGAGCGCAGCCACCCCGAGTGGTAGCGAGGTAATGTGGGAAGTCTATAACCGAGATAGCGGAGAGACGATGAGCGCAAATCTGATCATGACCATCACCAATGCAAGAGGATCTGTCAGGGAACGAACAATTGCCCAATACCGAATGGATAAGAATGGGGTTGAGAGCAAGCTTATGTTCTTCCTCTCCCCCAGTGATGTAAGAAATACCAGCTTCCTCAGCTTCAGCTATGAGGATGGGAGAAGTGATGACCAGTACATTTACCTGCCTGCCCTCAGAAGAGTGAAGCGAATTGCAAGCGACAGCAAGAATGACTCCTTCATGGGTTCTGACTTCACCTACGATGACATGGGAAGCCGACATCCTGAACTGGATACCCACAAGGTCTTGAGGAAGGAGACTGTTCAGGGGGTTCCCACCTTGGTGGTTGAGAGCGTTGCAAAAGGAGATGAGGACTATCCCAGGACCCTCTCGTGGGTTGTTGATGGAGAGTGGTTCGGCTTGAAGAAGGAGTTTTACCTTCCGAATGGGACTTTAGGGAAAACGCTCACCATTGATGCCTATGAAGAGATAGATGGCATCTATGTCATCACCGACATGACGATGAGAAACCTGGAGAAAAACACTTCTACCAGAATACAGATGGAAGAGGTCGAATTCAATCTTGATTTCAATGACAGCTTCTTCAGTGAACGACAGATGAAAATTGGACCAAGGAGATAAGTAATGAAACACAAAACCTTTATACTTACAAGTATAATATTTGCCATTTTCCTGCTTCCGGCAGCCGCCGGAGATGGGGTATTCAGTGGCATGGTTCGCGACTATGCCACCTTCCGGTTCAGCCAGACAGACATGCCGGTGCATGAGATGACAGCTGACTTGAGGTATGACTACTATGGGGGCCTGGGGAAACTCACGCTCCACCCGGTGGCATACAGCAATCCCAACGAAGGTGTGGAACTCGATCTGCAGGAAGCATACTTCGATTTCTATCTCCAGGATGCGGACCTCAGGGTCGGTAAACAGAAAATCATCTGGGGGGAGGCTGAGGGAGCATTCATCACCGACCTGGTAAGTCCAAGGGATATGCGCTCATTCATCCTTGCCGACTTTACGGAGATCCGTAAGGCAGTACCGGCCATCAAGGTCGACTACTACGCAGGAGATTACACCTTGCAGGGAATCTGGGTCACACATTTCATCCCATCTACGCTTCCTTCCCAAAACTCAATGTGGGCACAGGCTCCTTCCCTACCATTTCCTCCCACAGTTACCGCTGAGATTCAGGCACCCTTCATGCCAGATTCAAGTCTAAAGAACAGTGAAGCATTTCTCTCCTTGGGTCGTTTTGGCAACAAGATCAGCTGGAAGGTAAACGGGGGCTATGTATTCACCGACGAGCCTTTGGTAACGGGAGTTACTGCACCTACTGCTACCACAAGAGAGATTTCTCAGGGCTATGAGCGGTACGGGTTTGTTGGGGGAAGCTTCAACACCACCCTTGGCAGTGTTGTACTTCGTGGAGAAGCTGCACTGGCGCTTGAAAAGCCGTTCAACAGTGTGGATACAACGAGCAATCCCCCAATTTCCATTGAATACCACAACCAGGTACAGACCTTGGTGGGGTTGGACTGGAATATGCTGGGTGCCCAGTGGTCGAGTCAGTATTTGTTAACCTACACCCATGACCATAGTGATTCATTGGTCAGTCAAATGAAACCCATCAAGGAGTTCGCACACACCCTCACCTTCAGGGTTCAGGATACATTCCTCGATGAACGACTGACTGCAAAACTCTTCACCTACGTGGAACTAGAACCTACCAATGCCCTGATTAGGCCATCCCTCTCCTATAACTTTGGAGATGGAGTCTTGATTGAAGGCGGCGTGGAGTTATTTGTTGGTGATGAAGAGGGTACTTTCGGTGTCTATCAGGATAACTCCATGGCCTGGGCTGCACTTCGCTGGTACTTCTAACACTTCATCAATCGCTTTGCAGCATGGCTGCCTTTCTCCAAAGAGAGGCAGCCTTTGTTTGGATATGTACAGAGCGAAGGGAGCCTCTCTCTGGAAGCTCCCTTCAATAACCTAGACCAGCTGATTAGCCGATTAATTCTGCAAGGTCATCCTCTACTGAGGAAATTCCGGCAATCCCGAAGTTCTCAACCAATACACTGGCTACATTCGGTGAAAGGAATGCAGGCAATGTAGGCCCGAGGTGGATGTTCTTCACACCAAGGTAAAGCAAGGCAAGCAGTACGATTACAGCTTTCTGCTCATACCAGGCAATGTTGTAGGCGATGGGAAGATCATTGATGTCATCCAAGCCAAAGATTTCCTTCAACTTCAAGGCAATGAGTGCCAAGGAGTAGGAGTCATTGCACTGACCAGCATCAAGCACGCGGGGGATACCACCGATGTCACCAAGGTTCAGCTTATTATAGCGATACTTTGCGCAACCAGCGGTCAGGATTACCGTATCCTTGGGCAGGTTCTTTGCAAACTCAGTGTAGTAGTTCCTGCTCTTGGAACGGCCATCACAGCCACCCATGACCACGAACTTCTTGATCGCACCACTCTTCACGGCTTCCACTACCTTGTCTGCGAGTGCGAAGACCTGCTCGTGGGCAAAGCCTCCGATAATCTCACCTGATTCAATCTCCGTTGGAGCAGAACAGGTCTTGGCAAGTTCGATGATCTCACTGAAGTCATTCTTATCCCCGATTCCACCTTCAATATGCTTGCAGCCCGGGAAACCGGTTGCTCCGGTGGTATAGAGGCGTCTCTTGTATGATTCGGCTGGAGGTACGATACAGTTGGTGGTCATCAAGATGGGACCGTTGAAGGATTCAAACTCCTTCTTCTGCATCCACCATGCGTTACCATAGTTGCCATAGAAGTTGGGATACTTCTTGAATGCGGGATAATAGTGGGCTGGAAGCATCTCAGAGTGGGTGTATACATCAACACCAGTACCCTGGGTCTGCTCAAGCAACATCTCGAGGTCCCTGAGGTCGTGACCGCTGATAAGAATACCAGGGTTCTTGCCGACACCAATCTTTACCTTGGTCATCTCAGGATTACCATAGGTACCGGTATTCGCTCCATCGAGCAGAGCCATGCCTGCAACACCCCATTCGCCGGTCTTCAGGGTGAGAGCAACCAGTTCATCAACACTCTTCTCTTCAAGCGTGTCATTCAATGCACTCTGGATAAAGGCATCGAGTTCTTCATTTTCCTTGATCAGGTTGTTTGCATGCTTGGTGTAGGCACTGATGCCCTTCAATCCATAGATGATCAATTCCTTCAAGGAGCGTACATCTTCATTGCTCTCAGCAAGCACACCGACGGTCTTGGAAAATTCCTCATAGGAAGCAGTATCTGTATTGTCATAGAGGGCAGCCTCACTCAGGCCATCCTTGGAGGAAAGCTCAGCAAGCAAACCCTTCTTTGCTTCGATGGTAAGGAGAATCCTTTCTGTCACCTTCTCATCATCAAAGTTTGCATTGGTAATGGTGGTGAACAAATTGTAGGTCACGATGTGATTAACGTCCTTGCTGACCGACTTGTTTTCCCCGCGGAGTCTGGTTGCAACCTGGCTCAGCCCTTTGGTTACATGGATCAAAAGATCCTGCAGGTTTGCTGTCTCTGGCTGTTTACCGCACACCCCTACTTGCGTACATCCGAAATTGCGGGCAGTTTCCTGACATTGGAAACAGAACATCTTGTTATCCATTTGCTTTCTCCTTGTTCTATTAAAAGCTGACTACCAGAAACATCTTGAAACGCTCTGGTGCATAGATTGCATGCGGTACATCACTCGGCATCAGAATTGAATCCCCTGCCTCAATCTTGAACTCCTGACCATCGATGGTCACCAGTCCTTCTCCGTCCAGGGCGATTACCAGAGCATCCCCGCTGCTCGCGTGGGTGCTGATCTCCTCCCCTTTCTCGAAAGCAAAAAGGGTAAGGCTGTGATGTTTGTCCTGTGCAAGGGTCTTGCTCACGACCTGTCCTTCCTGATAGGTAACCTGGTCTGCAAAACGCATTACTTCAGATGTTTTGAAATTCTTAATCATCGCAATCACAACTCCTTTATTGATTCGTTCTATGTCTCATAGTACATGCATCGTATACAAACCAAACATGTCAGTATGTTGTAAATCCAACATTTATGGTTTTTTTATCAATCTTGAGTTTCATTCAAAAACCTTCTATACTCAGCTTCATGAAATATGGAAGGACCCACTTTTGGGAATCATAGAATTGCTCATGCTCTCTGTAGGTCTTGCTATGGATGCGTTTGCTGTATCCTTATGCAAAGGGCTCAGGATGCGCAGAATCAATTGGTCCCAGGGAATTCTCATTGCATTCTCCTTCGGATTCTTCCAAGCAGGAATGCCGATCATTGGATGGGCGCTCGGTCATCAGTTTGAACGATTCATTACACCTGTAGACCATTGGATTGCGTTCATCCTCCTCTCCCTTATTGGAGCAAAGATGCTCTATGATTCCATTACAGAGGACCCCACATGCCCCGTGGAAACAGTAGATCAGATTGATCTCAAAGAACTATTACTGCTTTCCATCGCAACCAGCATCGATGCCCTGGCAGTGGGGATCACCCTAGCATTTCTGGACACCGATATCATCCTCTCAATCTCCTTGATCGGCATTATTACATTTTTACTCTCACTGCTTGCCGTTATCATCGGAAACCACTTTGGAAATCGCTTACAGAGCAAAGCGGGAATTTTGGGTGGGATTGTACTTATCCTCATCGGAGGAAAGATCCTACTCTCCCACCTTGGTATTATCGGTTTCTAGGTTCTCACTCTTTCCATCATCAGAGGGCTCACCCCTCTTAACATGGCCCATCAGGAAGAATGCTATCAGCATGGAAGCTGAACCATAGAGGAATATTGCTCGGAATCCGAACAAGTCGATAAAGGCTCCGGTAATCGGGGGACTGATGATGGACGCGAGCTGGCTGAAGAAATAGTATAGGCCTGTATAAATACCCACAGTCTGATAGGTAGACATCTGCCAGAGCATCGGAAAACTGTTGGTAACCACCGATACCCAAAATATCCCAAAGCCGAAAAGCAAGGCCCAAAACGTGTATTGACGGAATGCATCACTCATCCCACTGGTAAGCGGGTCATGCAGGAAGACCCCTGCGAGTAAGATAACAAGAATAGCCAAGGAGAGACGAATCGTTTTCTTTCTTCCTACCCTGTGTGCCACAATTCCTGAAGGAATGGCGAAGAGAGCATACGCAATGCCCACCATACCGGCAGCCAAGCTTGCAGTCCCACTGCTGGTTCTCAGTATATCCTTGGAGTACAGGCCAACAAAGGGAAGGATACCCTGGTACCCGATAAACCAGAATAGTAATGAGAGCAGAATAAAGAGAGCACTCTTGTCCTGCTCCTTGAAAATTACCTTCAGGGAGTGGAGGATTGGCTCCTTTATTTCGCTCTGTTCAGACGCATTTGCCTTTCTCTCCTTTACAAAGAAGAAAAGAAGCAGTACAGCGATGATGACCAGAACTGAGGAGATGGGGAATGCAAGGATTTCGGTGGTGGGACCACGACCGGGTAGATTGATTGGGATATCCATCAACCGTGCAAGTCCGACTGTTCCTACGATGGTGGCAATGCCTCCCATGGTATTGATTACGCCGTTGGCTTCGCTGCGAAGATTTCCGGGTATCATATCGGGCATGAGTGCGACAACAGGTCCCCGAACCGCCTGTTTGAACAGGTTGAGAATGAACACAAGCAAGATAAGCAACCAGAGACTGTTCAAAGCAGAGAAAGGAATCAAACCAAAGGCAACCGCTGTAACGGGGAGACAGATGACGATAAACGGCATCCTTCGCCCAATCCGCGTATGGGTCCTATCGCTGATGGCACTGAAGACAGGAATCAGGAATATGGCCAGAATATTATCGAAGGTCATGATCGACCCGATCAGGGCCTTGGACTCTACAAAACGGGCGAGAAAAATAGGGACATAGGTATCATAAAGAGGGTCCATCAACCCCATGGTAAAAAATCCAAGACCGATCAGAAAGGTGGTAGTGTAGTACCCTTTCAACCCCTTTTTTTGTGTTTTGGCCATCGAGAGACTCCTTGTTACGCTCCAATTGCAATAAGTGTACCATACATTTCCAAAAGGGCGGTAGGCTTTCCTTGGCTCTGGACGAAATCACGCGTTTACGGTACACCATCCTCATGCAAACTCGTGATAATATGACAATAGTCACTACAAAAGAAGCACTGGGACATTACCTCTCCCTTACTGAGGAAGAGATTGCCTTTGATGAACATATAAGCTGTTCTCTCCCTATGAAAATACCTACCTATTTTCTCTCCTTGATCAATCCAGAAGATCCTAAGGATCCACTCAGACGCCAGGTAGTCCCCTCAAGAGAGGAACAGATTTCCGAACCCAAGGGGACCACAGACCCTTTGGAGGAAGTCAGGTACAGTGTTCAAGACCGACTCATTCACCGGTACAAGAACAGGGTCGCCTTTCTGACCACTGATATCTGTCCTCTGTATTGCAGGCACTGTTTTCGTCGCCGTTTCACGGGGACTTTCCAGGGTCCTGCAAGTGAAACCCAGATCAGTGAGGCAGCAACCTATGTTGCCCATCACCAAGAAGTGACAGAGATACTCTTTACTGGGGGTGATGTCCTTACCCTCTCTGATACCCGCTTACAGTCCATGATAGAAGCGTTCAGAAGCAAGCGCCCTGACCTTGTAATCCGACTCTGCACAAGAATGCCAGCTTCCTATCCTGCAAGGATCACAGACTCCTTGATCACCATGCTGAAGCAGTTCTCTAGTGCCCCGTTTTACCTCATGTGTCAGTTCAACCATCCGAAGGAACTCACCCCACAGGCAATTGAAGCGATAGACCGCTTTGTTGATGCAGGTATTCCTGCAATGAACCAGACAGTATTGCTCCGAGGGGTAAATGATGATGCCAACGTGCTTGTTAAGCTTTGCAATCGCCTGGTTTCCAACAGAATCAAACCGTACTACCTCTTTCAAGGAGACCTCGTGGAAGGAACCGCTCACTTCCGTGTCCCCATCGAGAAGGGGCTTCACCTAGAAGAGCAACTGAGACAGCGTCTCTCAGGTCTTGCCATGCCGGTTTATGCAATAGATCTCCCTGAAGGTGGGGGAAAGGTCCCTCTGGGCAGAAACTATCTACTGGGTAAAAACCAACAAGGTGCATGGATGTTCAGAAATGCAGAGGGAGTAATCAGGACCTACCCGGATCCAATCAGAGAGGAGCTATCCGATCAAGGACATCTTGAATAGCTTTTTTGCGAATATCCTGACGTTGTGATTCATACACCTCCGGCTCCATGAACAGGACCTCTTCTTTCTCTTCAAAAGTAGGAACAAGAATGGGATCGGCTCCTTTCTTCAGCACAGGAGCTGGGGTTTCAATTTCAGGTAAAACCGCTGGTGTTTCTTGTGTTATAACCACAGGCTTCGCTATGACAGGTATGGCAGGGCTTACCAGCGGCTCAACTTCCTCTGATACTCGTTCTCCTTCTGGAGCTATCGTATCCTCTGTTTTAAGTTCTAGTACGGGAACAATTTCTTTCTCTACTAACGGTTCATCCACTTGGACCTTTATATTGGGAGTTGGAATCTTGGGCACAGGAGGGATGAATTTCATCTCAACCAGATAATCCTGCACAGCCTTTCTCACCGGTTCTTCCATGGAATCAAGGAGTGTTGGAGCCAAATCCATGACCATGTCGCTACGATATTTGTCATAGAGTGCAATAGCCTCCTCCTCACTCAGGCCAGGGCTGGGTAAAGAAGCCTGCAATTCCGCTATATAGGCCTCCTTGTTTGCCTCGAGCTGGCTGACAATCTGTGCGACAATCTGGGGAATCATGCGGTCAACCAACTGGGGAACATACGCATCCATTTCCTTGGTCAAACCCTCTCTTATCGCGTCCAACTGCGTCGCTACACTCCCCTCAATGGCTGTCTGCAGATTACCCGCTTGTACTCTCAGCTCTGCCAAATTCTTTTCAACATACGCTTCAACCTCACTCTGAAGTACTCCCTGATAAGCTTCTTGATCAGCCGTAAGCGTTTCGCTGAGGGACGGAAGCACCAACTCCTCCAATCGCCCTGCAAGGGAATTGAGGAGAACATCATCCGATAGGATTTGTGCAGCGATGGAGTCTTTCAATACCGGCTCAAGTTGCTCTTGGAGTCGAGGCAACAGCTCGCGTGCCAAGGTCTCAGCCTCTGAGACCTCTTCCACTGTCGGCTTTCTGACCGGGGGAGTAACCTCCATCAGGGGTTGCAACTGCCTATCTTTTGCTTGCTGGAGAATTTCATTGGGCACGCCTGGGCGAAGATACCACATTCCGACAAATACGAATGTAGTAACAACAATGGTAATGACCAGCAAATTGATCAGGACAGACTTTTTCATTTCGAACCCTCGTATGGAAAAGATTTCATCGCTGAGATGAAATTCGTAATCCTATGGTATCACAATAGGTTATGACTTGTCGATGAATTACCTTCTTTGAGCGGTGATTACCCAATACCACCACTTCCAAACCTTGCACATCGGTCTCTGGAACAATATCCAACTGTGCTCTCTCTCGTTCAAGGAATCGTTTGAAGGAGAGCCCTTCTCTCCCACTACAGCGAATAAAACGTAACAGAAACGGTGCCTTGATAAACAATATATGGTCACACAGAGGCTCCAAGCCCATACGCCCAAGGAGCGCAGCATTGAGAATGAGTGCTGGCTTTTGCTCCTCTCTTGCCTCCTGAATAAGTTGTTTACACATTTCAACCATCCTTGGGTGGGTTATCGACTCGAGCTCCCTCAGCTTTTCCGGGTTGCTGAAAACCAGTGTTCCCAATGCCTTTCTGTCGACCTTCCCGTCGTATACCACTGCTTGCCCAAAGGCTTTCCTCAGAGCATCCTTGCTCTCATTGAGTGCATCATGACCCAAGGAGTCAACATCAACCACTTGGCAACCAAAAGAAGCAAACACCTTTGCATACTGGTCCTTGCCGGCACATGCCCTACCGGTCAACCCGATAACCATCATCAGTGTATATCTCCCCAGTTGTCCCCCACCTCAATACTGGTCTTCAGGGGGATACTGAGCTTAACAGCTCCCTCCAGTGCTTCGCGTACAACACGCTTTGTCTCTTCCACCTCATCCTCAGGCACTTCGAATACCAGTTCGTCATGAATCTGCAGCAGCAATGTGGCTTTGAGTCCTTTTTCCTTGATGGAGGCAGAAACACGGAGCATTGCAAGTTTCATGATATCGGCCGCTGTCCCCTGGATGACAGTATTAACCGCGATGCGCTGTGCTTTCGCACGCTCAACAGCACTCCTGCTGTTGATCTCGGTGATGGTTCTAACATGCCCAAGCAGGGTGGTTACATAGCCATCCTTCTCAGCACGACTCCTCGTGGTTTCAACAAAGGCCTGCACCCCACTGTAGCGTTGGAAGTATTGATCGATGAATTGCTTTGCCTCACTGTGGGAAATCTTGAGGTCCTTCGCCAGGCTATGGGTACCCATACCGTACATGACACCGAAGTTGATCGTCTTGGATATCCGGCGTTGATCGGAGGAGACTTCGGCGAGGGGAACATCGAAGATCAAGCTCGCAGTAGAACGATGCACATCCACACCCTCTTCAAAAGCTCTCTTGAGTCCCGGGTCATCAGCCATATGTGCCAATACCACAAGCTCGATCTGTGAGTAGTCAGCAGAGAGGAATCGATATCCTTTCTTTGGAATGAACGCAGAACGGATTCTTCTCCCCTCATCAGTCCTCACAGGAATGTTCTGTAGGTTGGGGTCCTTACATGAGAGTCTTCCTGTTTCAGTCCCTGTCTGGCTGAATGAGGGGTGAACCCTGCCGGTTTCAGCATTGATCTGAAGGGGAAGCTTGTCGATATAGGTACTCTTGAGCTTGTTGAGCATCCGATATTGCAAGATCAAGGCAACTTCCCGGTAGGTCTCCTGCAGAGGCTCCAGTACTTCAGTTGCAGTGGAGAATCCTGAGCGGGTCTTGGCACCGGTAGGAATCTCACGCTCTACAAAAAGCACTTCCTGTAATTGCTGTGGGGAGTTCAGATTGAAGCTATGCCCACAGATGGAGAAAATCTCCTCCTTGATGACATCAATGCGCTTCTCAAACTCCTGGGAGAGAGGCTCTATTCGACTTCTCTCCAAGCAAATACCCGCAAGCTCCATGTTTGCAATGATCAGAAGCAAGGGCATTTCAATGTCATTGAGCAAATCAAGCAAGCCTCTTGCCTTGAGAAGTTCTAGGAACACCTCATAGAGGCGGAAAGTCACATCAGCATCCTCTGCACCATAGAACACCACCTGGTCCAAGGGGATATCACTCAGTAATTTTCCTTTTGGTACAATGTCGCTGTAGCGGACCGTCTTATGCTCCAGATATTTCTCTGCAAGATAGTCCATATTGAATACCGAGGTACTATCCAACAACCATGCTGCTACCATGGTATCGAAGATAAAACGTTTGGGAACCACCCCCCAACGCACCAACACCTTGTAGTCGTACTTGAAATTCTGCCCGATAAGCGAGAGTTTCCCACTCCCGAGATAGTCGGCGAGTAAGTCGCGAACCTCATCGACTGGCAGGAGTTCTTTTCCTTCATGCACCAAGGGAACATAGTAAGCTTTCTCTGCCTCATTGGTGAATGAAAACCCAATAACATCAGCAACCATCTCATCTATACTGGTCGTCTCAAGATCGAATGCTACTGGTTTTCCTGCCTTCTCATATGAAGCAAGCAACTCAGAAAGAGCTTTTACCGTTGTCACGGCCTCATAAGAACCGTTCTTGGAGGCTTTCTTCACAGGCTTCTCAGGAAGGAACGAGGTGGCATCCCCTCCCCAGGCCCGTCCAAGTTCCTTGAGGATGGTCCGCATCCCAATCTCCTGGAACAGGGGAATGGCTGCCTCATAGTCTACATCCTTGACCAAGTACTGATCAGTATCGAATGTTTCGACATTGAATAAGTCACGCCTGAGCACGACCAGACTCTTGCTCAGATGTGCGTTCTCCTTTCCTTCCATCAACTTCTTCTGTAAGCCGGGAGCAACCAGCTTTATATGTTCATAGATACCGTCAAGGGTACCAAATTGCTGCAAGAGCTTTGCAGCTCCTTTCTCCCCAATCCCTTTTACCCCAGGGATATTATCTGAAGAATCACCCAACAGGGAGAGGTAATCGACAATCTGGGAGGGTTTGATCCCAAGCATCGCCTCTACTTCATTGTCTCCCATCAATTGGTAGAATTTTTCATTCTTTTTCGCAGGTCTCAAGGCAAAGGTGTGTTCATCCACCAATTGGAGCAAGTCCTTGTCGCCGGTAAACATGATAGTGTCAATTCCATGTCGAGTCGCCTCCTCGCTCAAGGTGGCGATAATGTCATCGGCCTCATACCCCTCCATTGTGATGGATGGAATCTTCAAGGCCTTGAGGATGTTGTTGATAATGGGGACCTGAGTATGGAGATCCTCTGGTGCGGCATCCCTGGTTGCTTTATAGGGTTCATACATTATATGGCGAAACGTCTTCTCCTTGCCGTCCATCGCAACTACCAGATAGTCTGGTGAGTATTCACGTATCAACTTCAAGACCGTGGAAAAGAATCCATATACTGCAGATATGTTGTTGCCCTGGGTATCCTGCATTGGATTTCTGAAAAACCCGTAGTAGGAGCGGTAAATCAGGCCGTAGCCATCAATAATATACAATTTCTTTCGATCGCTGAGTGTTGTGGATTCCCTCTTTTTTTCTTCTTGCTTAGGTGGTACGGAAAGGGGCCTATCCTTTGCCTCCTTTTGCAACTTCTCTTGATCAAAATCCTGACTGGAAAACAGTTCATCCATGGTATCCCCCTATGGTTAACGAGAGCGTATCATAAGCCACATGGATATGAGATGGAAGTTCATCTTCCAGCTTTTGGTGGCTCACATTATGGCTGAGATGGGTGAAATAGGCACGCTTCGCGCCAATAAATTCTACAAAAGCCTTTGCCTCGAATACACTGTAGTGGGTGGGATGCGGCCAATATCGCAAGGCACCCACAACGAGGGTATCGAGTCCTCTAAAGTAGGAAAGACTCTCAGGCGGTACTTCGCTACAGTCGGTTGCATAGGCAAAGTCTCCAATTCTAAATGCAAAGATCTCCCGTTTGCCGTGCAGGATGGGAATGGGTATTACGGTGAAAGGTCCAATCTCAATCGCTTCAAATGCTTTCATGGTATTGAGCTGAAGATGAGGCACCCCACCTGCGATTGTACTCCCGGTAAGCACATAGGGAAAGCGATCAGTTATTGCATGCTTTACTTCATCCTGACAGTATACAGGCAACACTTGATCCTTACAGAAGACCCTCAGGTCGTCAATTCCATTAAAATGATCTGCATGGTCATGAGTATAGAGCACTGCATCAAGATGAGAAATATCAGCCCTGAGGGCTTGTAGACGAAACTCCGGAGTGGTATCCACCAAAAGGGAGTGCTCCCCACTCCTGATGAGGATACTGGAGCGGAATCGTTTGTCCCGAGGGTTGCTGGAAGTACAGACAGGGCATTTGCACCCAATAACAGGAACACCATGACTTGTTCCTGTCCCGAGAAAGATTACTTCAAATGGAATCATTGGGCACGTTCCGTCACTTGTTTCACTGCAGATTCAAGAGCCTGTTGTCCATCCTTTGCAGCATCCTTCAGTTGCTCTCGGACTTCAGGGCTGGAAAGGAGTTCCTGTAATCGGGCAAATGACTCCCTTGAGAAATCTGGGTTTCCTTGTGCTTGTTCGCTGATTACATCCAAAACCCGGGCATTCACCGATCCTTCGCGAAGAGCAAAGCTGACACCAAGAAACTGCATTCCCATGCTGGGAATAAAAAAATACATCACAAAGAAGCTCAATACAGCCGCAATTACAGCTGACAGAAATGCGTGAAAAAACCCTCTTCTTGCCATGGTGATTCTCCTGAGACTACTCTACCATACTTGGACAAAGGCGAAAAGCAACACAGGCCCGGATTTCTCCGGGCCTGCGGGTAATATACATAGCTACTATTAGAAAAGTGAGAACAAGAGAGAAACACCAACCTTGCCATCGTCAAGATCTCCGCTGAAGAGTTTGTTTATCTCTGCGGCGTTCTTAAAGGTATAGTCAGTATCCAGGGTGTAGTTCAATCCGAGCATCAAGTTACCGAGATTAAAATCTACCGTTGCTCGATAAGCGACCGGTGAGTTTATAAATGCCTCACCAAAATCATCCATGGATTCAACAGAACCAGTTTCTGCAATTATCTGAGCTTTCCCTGCATCATCAATGAGTACGCGGAAGCGTGGGCCCATGCCAAATCCCAAACGAGCAATCCCCAGAAGATCCATCGATACACCAGCTGTGGTGAGAGCGGAAATCTCGGTATATTCATTCGAGGAAGAATCGGTATAGGTTCCAAAGGTACCAACCACATCCACTTCAGCAATGAGAAGCTTCACACGGAGATCAGCACCCAGTGTGTAATTTTTGAAATCACCCATGCCGTCGAAGTCATTATTATCAATATCCGTTTTAATACTACCCAGCGTCTGGTTGTACTGCGCAGTAGCACCCAAACTCAGATCAACAACAGCAGCACTCAGTGCTGTAGGTAGCATCACACATACGATGAGCAGTAATACCATGCTTTTTTTCTTCATTTCATAACCCCTTTTGTCATTACTTATGACACATTACTTATTGCGTACTAAATTTAGAACATTTTCAGTGCCAGCGCAAGGGAGAGGGAGGCCTTATCTACAGCAAATATGCCCCACCACTGACTTGAGGTAAACACTGAACCCAATGTTGCACTACTTTCCATCAACCATCTGGCCCTGATTCCCACAGGACCAACTTCTGAGCCTAAACCAATTTGAAGATAGACCGGACTTTCGAACATCGCCTCACTAAAGGATTTATCCTCAGCATCAGCACGTTCTCCATCCGCAAGTTCATAAAATGCGCGGGGACTGCTTGAAGAGGTCGGCATATAGGTAACACTGGGGCCAGCGCCGAACTCCAGGGCAAGTACTGAACCAAGAACGGGCAGACTCACCGATCCCATTCCAATCAGGAGGACTCCCTGCGCATCATTGCTGCAAGTTATGGGATAGACCATGGCCTGTCCTTGCAGGAATGCAAGACGTGCACTCAACTCCCCTGAGAACATCCAATTATCTGGGTCCTTGAAACCAAGGGTAATATCACCTGCTTCTTCAGGTGAGTAGGTGGCACCGAAGCCAAGGCTTACATTGAGTAAGCTCCTTGCTCCGATAGAGGAAGGAACCATGAGGATCATGATGAAAATGAGAATTAGTGAACTTTTGCGCATACCGATTAGCAACTCCTCACCTTTATAACAGCTATGAGGCAAAGAAGCTACAAAAGAAAAGCGATTTTTTAATGAAAGATATCAATACCTCAGGGCAAGCATTGAGCCCAGGAGGCATTGCCTCCTTTTCCGCCCCAAGGGACGGGGTATCTCATCTTGCTTTCCCTGCACTCGCTCGGGAAAAGAACCAGCATGACGGTTCCTCTCCTCTCGCTCCGTTGGGGAATGATTCCTATACTACTCTGCTAGTGTTTCCAACTCTTGTTGCCAGAGAGCCACAGAGGAATCACTACTCATCCGCCAATCCCCACGGGGAGAAAGGGAGACCGATCCAATTTTCGGACCATCGGGGAGACAGGACCGCTTGAACTGCTGGCTGAAGAACCGCCGATAGAATGTTTTCAACCAGCCAAGGATGAAATCCGGTTCATAGAGATCGGTAAACGCAGACAGGGCCAGCCGGTACACCTTTGCGGGACTGTAACCGAATCGAACCACTTGGTAAAGAAAGAAATCATGGAGTTCATATGGTCCCACAAGATCTTCGGTCACCTGGCTGATCGTTCCATCACCCTTGGCAGGAAGCAGCTCAGGACTAACCGGTGTATCCACAACATCCAACAATACTTTTTTCAATGAGGGCTCACTGATCATGGCAATGTAGGTAACCAGATGTCTGACCAAGGTCTTGGGAACTGAGGCATTCACGCCGTACATCGACATATGGTCTCCGTTATACGTTGCCCAACCAAGAGCAAGCTCAGAAAGGTCTCCCGTTCCAATAACCAAACCACCCCTCTTGTTGGCAAGATCCATCAGGACCTGGGTACGCTCACGTGCCTGGCTGTTCTCATAGGTTACATCGGTAACAGCAGGGTCATGACCAATATCCTTGAAGTGTTGCCCTACTGCCTTCGAGATGGAGATGGTCAACAATTCCACGCCAAGCGCTTTGGCGAGCTTGGTGGCATTCCCCTTGGTACGCTTGGTGGTGCCGAAGCCTGGCATGGTCACGGCAAGAATCCCACTCCTGGGAAGATTGAGGGCATCGAAAGCCCTTACACATACAAGCAAGGCCAAGGTGGAGTCCAGCCCTCCTGACAGTCCCACGATTACCCGTTTCGCCTTCGTGTGCTCGAGTCGTTTCTTCAACCCAAGGGACTGCAAGGTCAAAATCTTTTCACACCGTGCAGACCTCGTCTGCTCATCAGAGGGAACAAACGGATTCCTATCAAACTTCCGGGTCAAGGAGCAGTCGCGCTCCTCAAGGGCAAATGGTATGCGTTGATAAGCACGGTCATCGTAGCCAAAACTCTGCCTACGGATTCTTTCCAAGACAAGTTTCTGGACATCTATCTCTGTTACAAGAAGTGAGTCACTCACCCCACTCTCTTCAGCAAGCTTATGACCATCCTCATAGATCAGGTTATGGGGAGAGAACACAAGATCGGTAGTGGACTCACCTTCCCCTGCATCGCTGTAAAGGTACGCACAGAGTAGTCTAGCGCTCTGGGTCTCCACGAGCGATCGGCGATACTCTTCCTTACCGACCAATTCATCGCTTGCTGAACAGTTGGTAATGACCGTCGCACCAGCAACCGCATGATCAGTACTGGGAGATCGAGGAACCCAAAGGTCCTCACATACTTCACAGGCAATCACGAACTCGGGAAGGTTGGTACAGGTAAAGAGCAATCGTGTGCCGAAGAAGGTGCTCTGGCCAAGAAACTCCACTGCCATATTCCCATCACTGGGTACCCGGAACCAACGCTTTTCATAGAATTCAAGATAGTTTGGAAGATGCTGTTTGGGGACCAGTCCAAGAATTCGTCCACCCTGGACAACCACAGCACAATTGTAGAGACGCCCATGCAAGGGGATCAAGGATCCAAAGACAACCAGAAGATCACTTTTCCTGCTCTCCTCGACAACCTTGGCTATTGCATCAACAGCCCCATTCTGTAGAGATTTCTGTAGGAAAAGATCAGCACAGGTATAGGCGGTGGTTACCATTTCAGGCAGCACGAGAAGGCGAACTTCCCTCTGTACTGCTGAACGCATAAGCGCAACAATGGATGCTGTATTATGAATGGGATCCGCTACGCGAACGGAGGCCGAGGCAACTGCACATTTGACGAACCCGTCTTTCATGGTCTTTTCTCCCTACCGGTCAAGGATGGCAACGACTTCACTGTGAAACGTCTGGGGATAGAGGTCGAACACCTTCACCTGACTTAGAGTGTAGCCCTCAGAGGCAAATCGTTGCAAGTCTCGTCCTAACGTTACGCTGTTGCATGAAACATAAATGATACGACTACTCTTCCAGGAGGCGATCAGGGAAGGAAGAGAAGCATCCAGGCCAACCCGGGGAGGATCGACCACGACAGTATCCACCGAGCCTCTCTGCCCCTTGGCCCAACGTTCAACCGGTTCACTATAAAACTCACAATCAGGAGTATGCCTTTTGGCGAGGGAGAGGCACTGCCTCTGCCGCTCAACTGCAATCACACGTCTTCCTGGTTGCTGTAGAAAGGCACTGAAGGTGCCTACCCCACTATAGAGATCCATGACCGTATTCCCCATCGATTGGGCAGCCACATAGTCTGTAAGAGTTGGAAGCAAATATTCATTTGACTGGAAGAACACCGATGCAGTGACAAAGAAGGAGTGCTCGCCCACCGTTGCGGTAACGACCTCATCAAACAAGGAGACCTTATCATCACCACTAAAAGCAGGAACCTCGATGAATCCGGTTTTCCCTCCCCTGTTGGAGAACATAAGGGTTCTGGCAGCTTTAAACAGCCGATCAGGATTTTCAAGGAGTGCATTGAGTTTATCATTGAGTATGGGACAGTGCTCAATGGGAACAAGGGAGTTGCTCTTCCTTCCCAAGAACCCCACCTTTCTGGAGGGAAGGTCGACATGAAAGCGTACCCTGTTCCTGTATCCCCAAGCAGGTCCCGACTCAAGTTTCTCTGTAGGGAATGAGGCAGGGTCTATCTTTCCCTGTCGCTTGATATTGTCCAGTACAATCCCTTCTTTCAGGACTCCCTGCGCCTTATCGGTGGCATATTGGAAGTCACAACCTCCACACACCCCCCAGTAGGGGCAGGGAGGTGCAATTCTCTCTTCACTTGCTTGCAGAACCGTCTGCAGGGTAGCGCGAAAGTATCCTGGATTCTCCTCAAAGTTCTTCAGTTCAACCAACTCACCAGGGAGCACATCCATGACAAGGATACGTTTTCCTTCCTCACTGGTCGTAAGACCTGCTCCTCCCTGGATGAGCTTCTCAATCTGATAAGCCATCGGCAAATTCCTTCGCATAGGAGGCAATGACATCCATCGCTTCCTGCCAGAATGAGGCATCAGCAAGATCAATCCCTGCCAATCCAGCCACCTCTGAGGCAGGCAGACTACCGGTTGCTCCAAGCAGCTCCTTGTAGGAAGCAGGAAAATCTGTACCCGTTTGTTTACTCTGAGCCCAGAGTCCCAAGGCAAACAGCTGCCCAAACGCATACGGATAGTTATAGAAGGAGAAATCTGACGAATAGTAGTGCCCTTTCACCGCCCACATGTACGGATGATAGACACAAAGACCCTCCCCATATGTCCTCTTCTGAGCATCTTCCATCAGGGCTGAATATGCGCTGGCGCTCAAGTCTCCCTCTTTTCGTCTACTGAATACTGCACTCTCAAAATAAAACCGGCTCAAGATATCAACACACACCTGCGTGGCATCCTGCAGGAAGTGTTCGACGAGGGCAAGTCTTCCCTCTTTGCTACTCTCCTCCAGTGCTCCCTGGAAGACTAGGAACTCGCTGAAGATGGAAGCAGTCTCTGCCAAGGTCATCGGATAGGAACGTAGAAGATTGCTCTTCTGCAGTACCACATGGTCGTGCCAGGCATGGCCCAGTTCATGAGCAAGGGTGGACACCCCATTATAGGTGAAGTCAAAATTTGAAAGGATCCTACTCTGCTTTGCCAGGGGGAAAGCCGTATCGTAGGCTCCCCCTACCTTGCCCTTCCTGCTCTCACTATCAATCCATCGATTCCTGAATGCCTGGTCAGCAAACGCTCCCATCTCAGGGTCGAAAGAACTGAACTGCTGAACGATGAACGCATGGGCTTCCTCATAACTGAAGTGTTGTTCTTCCTTACCTACCGGGGCAAACAGGTCATAGAATGCACAGCTCTCCAACCCCAGTGCCTTGGCCTTGTTCCGCAGGTATCCCCTGAACATGGGCAGGTTCTTTTCAATGGTGGAGATCAGCGCATCAAGAACAGGACGATCAATTCGTGACTGCATCAGGGAACGGTCAAGCGGGGAAACATAGCCTCTCCTCGCATCCAAGGTGATCGTGGTTCCCTTCACTCCGTTCAAGCTCGAGGCAAAGGCAACCTCATAAGCCTTCCATATCTCCAGCTCTTTCTCGAATGCTTTTTTACGGATACTCCTATCAGCATTAAAGGCTTCATTTCTCAGTTGGATTACGGTTTTCTCGGATTGCTCATCCCAGGTAGTGGAAACACTGCTGCTCAATGCTTCCTGTAAACGGGAGAAGGCATCGGTACCGCTACGGGCAAGGTCGCTGGCAAGATCTTCCATTTCCTCGCTCATCAGATGGTGCTGTTCTTCCAAGAGTTCATTCAATGGGAATCGGTATACTTCAAGATCTCCACCTTCCCCACTGCGTTGGGCAATTTCCTCTGCTCTGGTGGCAAGAAAGTTGAGAAAGGCAACCTGCATATGCTGAACTACCAAGGAAGCCTCCTCAGTCTGGGAAACTGCCTTCATATACTCCTCATTCGCAGTATCGGTAGTAAGACATGCAGCACTGTAGGCATCGAGGTTCTCGAGATAGTCAAGGATCAGCTCATAGGTAGAAATGAGCTCTTTCAAATCCTTTTTGGTATCTACAAAGCTTGCCTCAAGCTCTGTAGAAGCGGTAACCACCCATTGCAGGTCATGTTGAAATTCCTTGCTGGTACAGCCAGGATAGATGGGATCCAAATCCCAGGTAGGTAATGCACTCACAGCTGATGCTCCTTATAAATTCAAATCATATTCAGCAATCTTGTTGATCAGGGTCCTGCGGCTTATGCCAAGCTCTTGGGCTGCGCGTGTGCGGTTTCCCTCCCAACGATGGAGAGCCCTGATGATTGCGTCAACTTCTACATCCTTGAGACTCTTTGCCTCTGCTGGTGTTGCTGAAGGCTCATCCTTGATCTGTGTATGGAGGGAGACCGATCCCCTCAGATCAAGGTCATCACACTGGATCTCTTCTCCACTGGTAAAAATCACTGCTCGCTCGAGAATATTCTCCAGCTCCCTGACGTTCCCGAAGAAGTCATGCTCGCAAAGCAGTTGCAGTGCATCTGCAGAGAACCCGGTGACCTTATGACCCATCTGGCGGTTGAATCGTCTGAGGATTCCTGCGGCGAGCAAGGGAATATCTTCTCTACGTTCCCTCAGTGGCGGTATGACAATACGAACCACATTAAGCCGATAGAACAGGTCCTCACGAAATACCCCTTCCCTGACCTGTTGTTCCAGATCCTTGTTGGTAGCCGCTATGATTCTTGCATTGATGGGTATTGCCTCTGTACCACCGAGTCGGCTTATCCTGCGATCCTGCAGGACCCTGAGTATCTTCACCTGCAGAGCGAGCGGCATGTCGCCGATCTCGTCCAGGAAAAGGGTTCCTCCACTTGCCAGTTCAAACATTCCTGTCTTGCGCGTTGCAGCGCCAGTGAAGGCACCCTTCTCGTAACCAAAGAGTTCACTTTCAAGCAGGTTCTCTGGAACTCCCCCAATATTGATGGCTACAAAGGGACCACCTTTGACCGGACTGGAAGCATGAATCTCGCGAGCCACCACTTCCTTTCCCGTTCCACTCTCTCCGGTTATGAGAACTGTTGAGGTAGTATCCCCTATCTTGGTGATAACTTCCTTGATTTTCTTGATCGAGGAACTCTCTCCTACAAAAATCTGCTTATCATCCTCTCGATTGTTTCGTGTCTCACTTTCAACCAAGTTCCTCAGGTGTTGCGCTTCCACAAGTTTCTTCAAGCGGATGGTCAACTCCTCTGGATCAAAAGGTTTTACAATGTAGTCTTGGGCCCCGGTTTTCAAGGCAGAGACCGCATCGATAATCTCACCATGGGCACTGACCATGATGATCGGCATGCGAAACCCTTCTCCCCTGATCCAGCTGATCAGGGACAGCCCGTCCATCCCGGGCATCTTCAGATCGACAAGAGCAGCATCATATGCCTCTTCACGAAGCATGCGTTGTGCCGAGAGCCCATTCTCTGCACAATCACTTTCAATTTCATCAAGTTTGAGGTATTGCTGCATCAAATCCCGGATATTTGGTTCATCGTCAACAATGAGGATCTTCATTTTCTCGTTACTCCCATCAATTTGGCCGTATGGATAGACTTAGGCAGCACCACTTCTGCAACCGTACCACCTCCATCACGAGGATAGAGCCGTATATTTCCTCCCCTTGCCTTCACAAACTGCTGGCTGATGGAAAGACCAATCCCTGAGCCATGGATCTTTGTGGTAAAGAAGGGGTCAAAAATCTTCTTGGAATCCTCTACCCTGATACCATCCCCACGGTCCATGACATAGATATGGACAAAATTCCGCTTATCGGTGGTAATTCGTACCTCTACCTGTGGATCACGGGTATTACTGCTCTCAACGGCATTCTTCAGGAGATTTTCAAATACTGAACGTGCCCTGTCCACATCGATGACAATCTGTTGTGGAGAGCCGCTCGAGAACCGAATGGGTTTGTCAAACCTCATTACCAATGAGTTGAACAGCTCATTCAGATCAACAACAACTGGCTTGCCCAATGGATTGCGAAGAAAATCACTGACTTTGTTCGTCAACTGGGTAAGTCTCCTGATCTCCTGTTCTATGAGCTTCAGTTCCCCAGCATGTTTTGCAGGGAGTGTCTTCTTGAGCAGAGCAAGTTGTATGGTAATGGCACTGAGCGGGTTCTTGATCTCATGGGTCAGGGTCCGTGCTGCCTGGCCAAGATTCACCAGGCTCTCTTGCTTTGCAATGGTCTCACGATATCGACGGTTGTTCCGGTAGATGGAGAGCACCAACAAGAAAAGGCCCACCAAGGTCATACTGGAGATTATACCGATGACCATTATGACCATCACCCGGTGGTTATAGTTCTGCCCATCAAAGTGGAGATACAGAACATCAGGGAAGTCGAGGGGAGCTGGAAGCAATCCACTCTCAGTAAGGGTAAGCTCGCCAGTATCCAGGAGGATGGTAAGACGGCTGAATCGGATATATTCTATCATCCCCGTCTCTCTATTGAAGGTTGCGGTTCCCGTATTCGAACCGTCCTTGGGCAGAGAACCGCGAGAATCGAAGCGATCCAAGGGTATTGTCATCGGGACATTGCCTAGGCTCAGCACCTTCCTTCCCAAGGAGTTGTACACACCAATACCAGAGACATTTTCATCCTGCATTGCCTGCAAAGCCTTGTTGGTACTATCCTGCAAAGCAAGAAAAACAGAGTTGAACGCCCGCTCAGCCTCACTCTGCATTCTTAACTCTTCGCGGTCAAGAATAGCTGAGGTGAGAAATATCACCAGAGCAATCAAGACAATGAAGGCAAAAGCGAGCGAGGTGATGACGATGAAAGGTTCCTTTCCATCAACGATCATCCACCTGGTTTTCTTAACAGTCAAGCGTATACTCCCCCGAGAATCCTATTCGTAGTTAAGGGCATCAATCGGGTCAAGACGGGAGGCTTTCATTGCTGGATACCACCCAAAGAAGACACCGACAAACATGGAAAAACCCAACGCCAGTATGACCGAGGTATACGATAAATGCAACGACCAATCCATTACATTGGTCACCCCGTAGCTGATCAAGGCCCCCAGTGCGATACCCAGCAAGCCTCCGATGATGGTCAGCGTGAGCGCTTCACAGATGAACTGCCCTCGAATGACATTTGGGCTCGCTCCTAAAGCCTTGCGAATACCAATTTCCTTGGTACGCTCAGCAACGGATACCAGCATGATGTTCATGATCCCAATCCCTCCAACCAAGAGACTGATGGCGGCAATAGCAGCCAGGAAAGCACTGAAGGTTCCAGTAATCTCGTTTGCCATATCTGCAAGGCTTGCTGGGCTGAAGATATTGTAACCATCACTTCCCACAATGCCATCAAGGTATTCCGTTACCCTGTCAGAAACCTCGATGGTATCGTACCCATCCTGGACTTTCAGGACATACGCGCCCACACCAGAGGTATTGGTGAAACGCTGACCATATGTGTTGTAAGGAATAAACACCGTGTTATCATAGGAAAGGTTGAAGGTAGCATCCTTGCTCTCGAGAACTCCAACAACCAAATAGCTCTTAGCCTGGTTCCGGAACACACTTACATACTGGCCTACAGCACTCTGGTCTGGAAACAACTCCTCAGCAATATCAGAGCCAAGCACGATAACCTGACGGTAGTTGATGTTGTCCATGGACTCAAAGAAACCACCCTCGGCATACTCCAGATTAAGCACCACTCCATAGCTTGAAAGCACCCCGGAAACCGATGCATTGATGGACTCCTGCCCACTTCGGATCTGGGCGTTGCTATTGTTTTGGGGGAGCACAGTTGTCAGTCCCTCGATATCCCTAAGCAGGGTATCGCTGAACTCCTCATCAAAGGTACCACTCGAGCGTTGCGCATAGGATGGATAAACGGTAATCATATCCAAGCCACCAACGGCGATACTGTCGGTGATGCTTGCCGAAGCACTCTGTCCGATGGTCAGGATGGCTACAACCGAAGCTACCCCGATAACAATACCCAACAGGGAGAGTGCGGTCCTCATCTTGCTGCCACGCATTGCTGAGAATGCAAGTTTTATATTCTCAAACAGCATAGCCTTCCTCCAGTTTCCCATCGCGCAGGTGTATCTGTCGATGGCATCGCATTCCCAGTTCCCTGTCGTGGGTAACGAGGACGACCGTCCTGCCTTCAGCATTCAACTCCTCAAAGAGTTCCATGATCTGACTTCCGGTCTTGCTGTCCAGTGCTCCAGTTGGTTCATCAGCAAGCAGGATGGTAGGGTTATTTACCAAGGCACGAGCCACTGCCACCCGCTGTTTCTGACCACCTGAAAGTTCATTGGGACGGTGGTACATGCGATCTGCAAGGCCAACTCGTTCTAGCGCATCAGCAGCCTTTTGTTTACGTTCACGTACTCCCATGCCAGCATAGAGAAGCGGGGTTACCACGTTTTCAAGGGCTGTTAGCTTTCCCAGCAGGTTGAACTGCTGGAAAACAAAACCCACTTTTCGGTTTCTGATATACGCCAACTCAGTTTCATTCAAGCCGGCGGTATTCTCACCATCAATGTCGATCAGGCCACTGGTTGGAGTATCGAGACAGCCGATAAGGTTCATCATCGTTGACTTTCCACTTCCTGAGGGACCCATGATCGAGGTAAACTCTCCCTTCTTGATGGACAGGGTCACCCCGTCAAGGGCTCTCACGATGAATTCTCCCATGACATAGTAGCGCCTTATATCGTCAAGCTGTATTACATACTGTTCCATCTCTATCACCGCATTGGCCCTCCACCCATGCCACCACCAGGCCCTGTCATGGTGACCAGAGCTGATGCGCTGGTATCAGTCTTCTTGATAATCAGGGTGTCCCCTACCTTGAGGTCACCACTAAGAAGCTGGCTGATTCCCTCACCTAGGTACTTCACGGTAACAGGAACTGTGGTGGTGCTTCCATCCGCTAATTTCTTGGTTACATAACTGGTTCCTCGGGAACTCGTCACAGCACTCTGGGGAAGCAGCACCAGTGTAGTTTCTCCCTCACTTGCAATCGAGCCTTCAAAGGTGAAGCCTGGGGCAATCTGAGATGGAGGATCAGAGATGGTAAGTTCCACATCCATTACCCCGATTCCTTGGTTGGTATATCGTCCAAGCATGGGGATGTAGGTCACCTCTGCCTCCACTGACGATGATGGATAGGAATCAAAGTAGATTGTAGCTATCTGACCAAGCTGCACATACTGCATATCGATCTCATCAATTTCGACCGTTGCCTTGAGCGCAGAACGGTCAATGATGGTCATTGCACTGGCTCCTGCATCAAAGTAATCACCTTGGCTGACATTGACCTCTGCCACCACCCCATCAAAATTTGCATATGCCTTGGTGTAGTCCAGCCGATTCTGAGCTGATTGCAACCTCAGCTCGGTCAGCTCAACCTCACGGTCGCTACCGACCAGCTTTGCTCTCTCCAGTTCCGCTTCTAGATTTGCGACTTCATACTTCTGGCTGGTATCATCAATGGCGATAAGTACATCGCCTTTCTTGACCACATCACCTTCCTCCACGAATACATCAGTAACCGTACCAGTTGCTCTGAGAATCACTTTCTGGATGTCATTCGGTTCCACATAACCGGAGAGATCAATCGTGGAGGTGAAGGTACTCTCATATACCTTTGCCTCAACTTCTTTAATGGCACTTACCGGGGCTTTTGCCTCTGCCCAAGGCATTCTTCCGTTTTCATTGTAGAAGGTATAGAGAAAGAGGCCAAAAAGGATCAGGGCCAAAACAACGAAGGTGGTAATCAATCGTTTGATCCGTTTTACACGGAGTTTCCGTCTGAGCTGGTTCCTCACTTGGTGCTCGGTATTCATTTCATTGGACTGCTTTTGCATGGAATAATTCTCCCTTATATCTGCAAGATGCGAATTTCGTTTTCTAACTGCAAGCCTGATAGGAGCGTGACAGCCACATCATAGGCGTCCATCTCCACGGTAAAGGCTGCATCGTCCACCTCACTCTTGGTGGCAAGGCCACGCTCAGCCAGGTCCTGTTGCTGCTCCAACACTTGTTGGTGATAATCCATCGTCTGGCCCAGCAACATATAGCTGAGGTTCCAAGAGGCTACCCTATTCTCGAGCGAAGTTGCACTCTGGTTGTAATCATTCTTGGCATTGGCATACGCAATCTCAGCAAGCAAAACCTCGTTCTGCAACTTCTGTACCGTCAGAGAGTCAGTGGTGGAAGCAGGGTTGTTGCTCCAGCTCCCACTGACACTCACGGTAGGAGTAAAGTCATTTTTAGAAATATCATACGTTCCTTCGACCTTACCTGTCATTGAGAACTGCTTGCCCGTCAAGGTAGCAGAGAGTTCCGGGGAAATGGTATTAATATTCCCCTTATAATTATTAAAAACCGTATCAATGGTGGATGTAGCAATACCACCACTGAGTTTCAGACTCTTGTTCTCAAACTCAGCGATCTTCAATGCCAGATCTTCTTTTGCCATGGAAAGGGCAAGAGACTGCATCAGCACATTGCTGTTCCCTTCCTTATTGCTGGAGAAATCGAGTACCGGTTCAGGAATTGAGTCCACACCTTCCCATGTGGATCCGGTTAAGGTGGCGTACTGCCTCAGTAGAAGCTCACGTGAGGCCTGCAAACCCGAGAGCGTTGCCTCTTGGGACGCTATTGCCTGCTTCTGTGTCTCATGGGTAAGGCTTCCCTCCCTGATGAGCTTCAACGAGAGGTTCTGCTCAAGGTCTAGGCGGAGGTCTGCTATTTGTTTTTCGGTCTGCTTGATAGACTTCTCATTCTCCAACAAACTGCTTACCTGCTTGTAGATGCTATTGGTGAAGTTCAGCTTGCTGCTCTCATAGGAGCTGGTGGCCAATACCTCAGTCTGCCTGTTTGCAAGGCTCTCACGATTATCGGTTGTATAACCATAGGTAAGGGTGTGGTTCGCTGAAACCTTGGGAGAGATGGCAAAGGCACTACCATTGGGCAAATAACGCATCGTCCCCGTGGAAACGGTGATGGTGGTCTCTCCATCGTTGGGAAGCAAGAAGGAAGCTCCCATTCCAGTAGTCATGAACTGATATGCATTAGCGGAAGGGTCATAGGTAGCACTTACCTCTCCACTACTGACAGTAATACCTACTTCGTCTTCTGCTTGTGTAATGCTTTGGGTCAATAGTGCGTTGTTCTTGGTAATTTCCAAGTCCTGCATCTGGGTACTCTCTCCAAGTGCCCTGGAAACAATATCCTCCAGTGACTGGGAGAAGGCGGAGGTGGTTCCAATTATGAGGACCAAGCAAAGAACCATTCCTCGTATTCTTCGATTATGCATGAATATGCACTCCTTCTATAGCTATTAATGATACCCTTAACTATCGTATTGAATCACATCAAGGGCAAGTACAATAAGGCCATCTTCACCTAAACTACAAAAGTCTCTGTCCTCCGTCGACAGCAAGTTCCATACCCGTAACAAAGGTCGCACGGAGCAAATAGGCTACTGCCAGGACAACATCAGAGGCTGTACCGGTGTGCTTGAGCGGGAGACGCTCTGCCATCTTTGCAAAGTACATGTCATCACCACCATTGAGTACTGCTCCTGGAGAGATGGCATTCACCCGTAGCGTCGGTCCAAGGGATACCGCCAAGGTTTTGGTCTGAGCCAACAAGGCGCCTTTCGAGATATAATATGCGCTACGACTTGCCGTGGGAGCCTCAATCTTGGAATCGACCATATTAATGACCGACCCTGTAGCTTCACGCTCAATCAGGTGTAAGTAGAGTGCCCTGGAAAGAAAATAAGGAGCAGTGTTATGAAGATCCATCACCTCATCCCACAACTCAAATGTTGTCTGATCGATGAAAGCTGAGGGAAAGACTGATGCATTGTTGATCAGATGGTCAACCTGGCCAAAGCAAGCAACTGCTTTTAGAAAGATCAGCTGTAGTTCTTCCCTATTGGTAAGGTTTGCCTGAACTGTGCGGCAATCGTCACCCAATGCTTTTGCTTCACCACAACTTGTGTTGCAATGGATAACCACACGATACCCTTCCCCTAGCAGATACTGTGCCATAGCAAGTCCAAGACGCTTTGCGCCACCGGTAATCAATACAACCTGTTTCGTTTCCATATACCGTTAACTATACCGGTCTTGTTGCCGATTGACAATTGTAGGGATATATTTACTGCAGATGGCCAGATAGCCATCATCAACCAAGGAAATAGGAAACATGAGTAAAGACAATAAGGATTGGAAAGAAAAATTCAAGAAAAAATTGAATATTGAGCCAGGTGTACATCTGGGAGAGAAGGAACCAAGAGGAGGAAAGAAATTTACCTTCTCCTTCTGGTACTTCTTCATCATACTTTTGGTGTTCATGGCACTGAATACCTACATGGTCAGCAGACAGAGCAACGTCACCCCAGTGGATTACAACCAGTTCAAATCCTTGGTGGAAGAGGGGACCATCCAACGTGTTGCCATAGAAGAGGAACAGTATATCGGCTACCCATTCACCAGGGACCAGGCAGTGAATGACTTACAAACGTATACGTCAAATCCCCAGATGGGACTGGAGGCCAGCACATACCTGCAATCTTTCAGCACGTATAAGGTAGATGACCCTTCCTTCATCCCTCTCTTGGATGAAAATGGGATAGAGTACTATGCTACCGCACCTGAGAGACCAAGCATACTTTCATCCATCCTCTCGTATATACTTCCCTTTGTCTTCATCATCCTCATTTGGCGCTTTCTCTTTTCGAAAATGGGGGGACAGGGCGGACAAGGAGTTCTCTCCTTCAACCAGAACAAGGCCAAGATTGTTGCAGAGGGAGACACCGGTGTTCGTTTCGCCGATGTAGCTGGGGCTGATGAGAGTAAATATGAACTGGAAGAGGTGGTAGATTTTCTCAAGCGACCGGAAAAATATACTGAAATTGGTGGAAAGATCCCCAAGGGCGTTCTCCTGGTAGGACCTCCAGGAACCGGTAAGACCCTTCTCGCGAAGGCCGTTGCGGGAGAGGCCGGAGCACCTTTCTTCAAGATGAGTGGAGCGGATTTCGTGGAGATGTTTGTGGGTGTTGGAGCTGCACGCGTGAGGGACCTCTTCAGGCAAGCAAGGGAAAACAGCCCCTGTATCATCTTTATTGATGAGATTGATGCCATCGGACGCTCTCGCGTTTCTGCTGGAATGGGCGGCAACGATGAGAGGGAACAGACGCTCAACCAGTTGCTCGTAGAGATGGATGGTTTTGACTCACGCACGGGAGTGATCATCATTGCGGCGACCAACCGACCGGAAATTCTTGACCCAGCACTCCTTCGTCCAGGCCGTTTTGACCGACAGGTCCTGATCGACAAGCCTGATCTGGAAGGAAGGCTGGCAATATTGAAGATTCATACCAAGAAAATTAAACTGGGCGATGATGTTGACCTAAGAAAGATTGCCCAGGGTGCTGCAGGACTAGCCGGTGCTGATCTTGCAAACATAGCAAATGAGGCCGCCCTGATGGCTGTACGCCAGGAAAGAAAAGTAGTGATGCAGGAGGACTTCGAGGAGGCAATCGAGAAGTCGGTCGCAGGTCTTGAGCGCAAGAGCCGATTGCTCAATGAGAAGGAACGGGAAAGAGTAGCCTACCATGAGACGGGACATGCATTGACCGCCTTCATGACCGAGGGAGCTGAACCGGTAAGCAAGATATCCATCGTCCCCCGTGGACTTGGTGCCTTGGGGTATACCTTACAGTACCCAACTGAAGACCGCTTCCTGCTCAGCCAGAGTGAACTCTTGGGAAATATCGACACCCTCTTGGGTGGTCGGGCAGCCGAGGAGGTCATCTACAATGAGATTTCCACCGGAGCAGGCAATGATATAAGCAGGGCTAGTGACTTGGTAAGGAGGATGATCACGGAGTTCGGCATGAGCGAACGCTACCGGAACATCACCCTCCCTACCACCAATAGTGGCATTGCAGGCATCTCTGGTGCACGTGAATACAGTGAGAAAGCACAGGAGTATATCGACAGTGAGACCGCCCGAATTGTTGGGGAGCAATATGAGAAGGTCAAGACAAAGCTGGAGAAGAACAAGGAAGCCCTGCTCGCGATCACAGAAGAACTGCTCAAACGAGAGGTTCTCGGCGGAACTGAGTTCGAAGCTCTTGCAAAAAGTAAGGTCATTGACTACTCTGCATCCGTATGATCAAGAAAAAGATAGAAGATAGTAATTTATGTGAACATCTCGCTTCCCTGCCTGAAGATGGGCGCGAGGTGTTCCTTTTGCATAACGATCAAGTTCGTGTTACTGCAATCTCAGCGACCACACTTATCAATCAGATGCGAACCAACCATGAACTAGGACTCCTAGAGACCTATGTGTTGGGTCAGGCATACCTTGCAGCCGGCCTTCTCAGCAGTACGGTAAAAGGCAATGACCGAATCCAGCTGACTATTGAGTGTGGAGGCCCCATAGCGGGTGTATATGTCGAGGCATGGGCAGCAGGAGCTGTGAGGGGATACCTGAAGCACAATCCAATTCCCCTTACAAAACCTCTAGAAAGTCTGGACCTGAACGAACTCTATGGACCAGGCTTCATCTCGGTTTCAAAGCTGCTGGAAGGGCACAAGGCACCCTTCACTGGACAGACCATGATGTCCTACGGCGATTTGGCCAAGGATCTTGCTCTCTACTTCCAACAGTCAGAGCAGACCCCCACCCTTTTCAGCTTCTCGATTAATTTCAACAAGGAAGGACAGGTTACCGGCAGCGGTGCCCTGTTCCTGCAGGCAATGCCTGGATGTGAGGAACATGTCCTCGAGAAACTTCAAGAACAAGCCTATGCTCTTCCTTCCATCGGCAAGAAACTCGCTGAAGGAATGTCGATCAAGGAGTATGTAGAAGAGCAGTTTGAGAGCTATGAACGCAGGCACCTGGCAAGACAGCCCCTGGGCTTTTCTTGCCCCTGTTCTCGTGAGCAATACCAAACGTACCTGAAACAACTGGACAAGGCAGAGCAACAGGACATCCTGGAACATGGCCCTTTCCCGCTTGAGCTGGTTTGTGTCAACTGCAATTCACACTACCATTACGAAAAATATGAACTAGATTACTTGTTCAGCGACGCAGAGGGAGAACCCAAATGATTTTCTTCGCCACTTCAGCCTTATACATGAACGACATAATTGAAGAGGAAGCCCGTAGGGCTGGTGCAACCGAAATCCGCAGTATCAGCGGTGGTGTTGAGTTCGCAGCAGACCTGGAAGCAGCCTACCGGTTCTGCCTTTGGTCGAGGACCGCAACCAGGGTACTCCTTGGTTTGTTCATGGATGACGATATCCAAAATGCTGATGAGCTCTATGAAGCATCACTACAGATACCCTGGGAGGATTGGATCACTCCTGAGCAGACATTCTTGGTTACTGAGACTACGAAGAATTGCCGCTACCTGAAAAATTCTCACTTTGCAACAATCCGCGTCAAAGACGCAATTGTTGACCGGATCAGGGAAAAATTTGACGGTGAGCGTCCCATGGTGGATAAGGAAGAGAGTGATGTAGTGTTCCACGTACATATCGATGGAGATGCAGTCGCATGGTATGTAGATTTCTCCGGTCGTGGTTTATACAAGCGTGGGTACCGCGCCGCACAGACTGATGCAGTACTCGGTGAGTACCTTGCAGCATCAGTGCTTTATCGCTCAGAGTGGAGGAAAGCCCTGGAGTCAGAAGAAACTGTTCCTACCTTGCTTGATCCTTTCACCGGAAGCGGTACGCTTGCCATCGAGGCAGCACTCTGGGCAAGTGACCGTGCCCCAGGGTTGGTAACTGCCCGAAAGTTCAACTTCCTCAGCCTCCCTTTCCATGACCCGGATCTCTGGGATGATGTGGTGGATGAAGCTGTCGAGAGAGCTGAAAAAGCAAAGGATCGCAAGATTTCCATCTATGCCTGGGATAATGACCCTAAGGCCGTGGCTATTGCAAGAAAGAACGCTGAACTAGCCCAGGTGGATCACCTGATCGACTTCCGGATACAAGACTTCCTTACCCTTACCAAGGACGATGTTCCTTCCGACCATGGCTACATCATCACCGATCCTCCCTATGGGCTGAGGATGGAAAGTGATGGGGATCTTCGCTCGCTCTATCGAAAGATTGGCAGCCAGCTAAGCAGCCTTTTCGGTGGATGGAACGTAGCACTGCTGTGTGGACAGCAAGAGCTGTTGAGCTATGTTGACATGAAACCCGATAGGACCAACACGGTTAACAACGGCGGGGTAACTTGCCAGATTGCCCACTACTATGTTTTCACCCCTGAAGAACGAGCACAGATGATCGAACGTGCAATCGCCCGTAAGCAAGAACGACTTGCCCAGCCATTGAGCGAGGGAGCCCAGATGGCATACAACCGTTTGGTCAAGAACATTTCTGCTATCACTCCAATCATGGAAAGCCAAGGAGTCACCTGCTACCGAATTTATGATGCAGATATGCCGGAGTACAGTGCGGCAATAGATCTGTATGAAGGCAAGTATATCAGCCTTCAGGAGTATGCCCCCCCAAGCACCATTGAGGAAGAGGCAGCACTCAGACGATTGGGAGAACTCATTGATGCCACTGAACGAGCAACAGGTATTGATCGCGAGCAAATTTTCGTAAAACAGCGAACTCCCCAGAAAGGCGAGCGGCAGTACGAGAAGATGGCAAGTAGCGACCGGTTCTACATCATCAATGAGAATGATGCCAAATATCTGGTGAACTTCACTGACTATCTGGATACCGGAATCTTCCTTGACCACCGTCCAATCCGCGCAGAGATTGCCAAGATGGCGGAAGGTAAGCGGTTCCTTAACCTGTTCTGCTATACAGGAACCGCCACAGTACAGGCGGCCAAGGGAGGAGCATTAAGCACTGTTAGTGTAGATGCATCTACCACCTATCTTGACTGGGCATCCAAGAACATGGAGCTTAATGGTTATACCGGAATGAACCACTTTTTCTATCGAAGCGATTGTATCGAATTCCTGTTCGATACCTACGACCGGTATGACCTCATCTTCTGTGATCCCCCAACCTTTTCAAATGGAAAGGGACGGGATACCTTCGATGTTTATCGAGACCAGGTTCGCTTGATCAAGGCTTGTATGATGCATCTCGATGAAAAAGGCACCTTGATATTCAGCAACAACTTCCGGAAATTCAAGATGGATGAGCGACTTCTAGAAGAGTATGACATCCAGGAGATTTCGAAAGAGACCATTGCCGAGGATTTTGCCCGTGACCAGAAAATTCACCAGACCTACCTGATCAAGCATCGTCCGATTGCCAAGATCAAGCAGGTAAAACCTGCCCCCAAGAAGGTGATTCGAAAAAAGTAGTCTTCTTACAGGCTCCCTGGCTTCAGGGAGCCTTCTTTTCAGGAGTGAAGCACTGTGCAAGACGTAACCCTTACCTGCCCCCACTGCAAAAAGGAACACCCCCATTCCCTCACCCCGTTCATCGACCTCAAAAAGCAACCAAAGCAGAGATTGGGTATCCTTACCGATAGTCTCTTCAGTGTCACCTGTCCTGCTTGTAAGAGACAATACACGGTACTGCATGAGTTACTGGTCGTAGATGAAACTACAAAATGGGCAATGATGCTCATTCCAAACACTGAACACGAGCAGGTGGATGGGAAGGTAACAGGACGGGAGGACCTCGCCCCCTACACACTAAGACTGGTTAGGACAACAGCGGCCCTGAAAGAGAAACTCCTGATTTGGGAGCAAGGGCTCGATGACCGCACTGTAGAGCTATGCAAGCTCTACCTTTCCCTCCAGCTACAGGAGTCGGACTATCAGCTCTTTTTCACAGAACAGAGAAAAGATGATAATTTGCTGTACTTCACGGCTCTAGGACAAGATGGATCCCTAGAGGGATCCATCAGTTGTGAGTTTGGTCTATATAGTCAACTCCACGTGAATGCAGTATCCTTCCCTCTCCAGAAAGGCTATTTCACACGTATAGACAGGCAGTGGGCTGAACAAAGTATCAGAAACAGCGCTGCCCGATAACCTTGTTGCAGGTATCGCACTGGTAACAGATTTCATGTTCCATCACATCTCCTTTCGCATAGCTTTCAATGCTCTTGAGCGTCGTGAGTGCAATATTCTGGAGCGCTTCCTTGGTAAGGAACGCCTGGTGACTGGTGACCAGTACATTGGGCATCGAGATCAGGAGCATGAGGATGTCATCATCGAGGATGGTGGTGCTCCTGTCTTCATAGAAGAGTTCAGCTTCCTCCTCGTACACATCCAGCGCAGCCCCTCCAATCTTCTTGCTACGAATGCCTTCCAGGAGCGCCTGGCTATCCACCAAGGCACCTCGAGAGGTATTTATCAATATAACCCCATCCCTCATCTTTGCAATGTTCTCTCGATTGATCAAATGGAAGGATTCCTCGGTAAGGGGGCAATGCAGGCTTATGATATCACTCTCCTTACAAAGTTCCTCAAAACTGCAGTATTCCACTGGGACTGAATCATTGGGATAGGGATCATAGGCAAGCACCCGCATCCCAAAACCCTTGCAAATATCAATAAACACCCGTCCAATTTTCCCTGTCCCCACGACCCCGATGGTCTTCCCATGCAGGTCAAAACCAACCAAGCCATTGAGGCTGAAGTTGAACTCACGGGTCCGTACATAACTGTGGTGTGTTTGCCTCACCAGACTCAGCAGCAATGCCATTGCATGCTCTGCAACAGCATAGGGTGAGTAGGCTGGTACCCTAACAATATGAATCTTACCGAAGGAAGCCTTGAAATCAATATTGTTGTATCCTGCACAACGCATGGCGAGGAGACGAACACCACCCTGGTACAAATCATCGATCACTTGTTCATCAATAGTATCATTCACAAAAGCACAGACCACCTCATACCCATGAGCAAGAGGTGCCGTCTTATGGTTGAGCTTCGATTCGAAATAGGTGATTTCCACTTGATTCTCGGCAGAGAAATGATCAAACCAAACCTTGTCATAGGGCTTGGTATCAAAAAAAGCTATTTTGGTCATGGCAATATCTCCCAAAAAAGCGAAGGGACGGAAAAACCGTCCCAATGCCTTACAGTACCACTTCTTCCAGTACATCGATCAACAGTTGGTAATCCCCGTCAATCGCACTGATATCAGCTTCAAGCAATCGGTCCGGATCGACCATCGACCAGTCGATGTCAAAACCCGCGTGTACCGAAAGCTGGTAGAAGAACAGACGTGCTGCCCTCCCGTTTCCATCTCTGAATGGATGAAGAGCCTCAATTTCTCCCATGAAGAAAGCGAGGTCATTGATAAAGGTCTCCCGATCCAATCCTTTAAGGTAGTGTTCTTTCCTAAGGCGGCCGAAAATATCTTCTGCAGCGCTCTCAATGAACGTAGGATGGCAGAAAACGGTTCTCTTTGCAGCAACGGTGGTACGAATCTGGCCGGCTGAGGGATAGACGTCACTGAACATTCTTCCATGGATGGTTTTCAGATATTCGAAATCATAGATATTGTCTACTGACTCAGTAAGCATCTCTGCGGTACGTAAGTTAGCCAAGGATGCTTCCACTTTTCTCAGTTTTGATCGTTCCTTGATCGAAAAGAAATTAACCAAGGTAGATGTATCAGGATAGACAGAGAGCTCGTCTGAGGTTTTGGTGTACTGCATTGCAAGTCCGTGTTCCTCAATATACCGCTGGATCAATTCATCTGCTGTAGACTCTTCCTCCAGGATGGAACGTGCACTTTGTTCCTCTTCCTCAGAGAATTCATATCCTTCTGCCTCGTGGTTGAACCTGATGTAGTCGATGCATGCTTGCACACGGCCTGATTTCATAAAAACACTAACCATCCTTTTATTGCACCGGACCTTATATGGTTCCGTACAATAGTATCATGAAGGGGACATGCCCCGTCTCGATCTATGATATCCATACCAAAGAAGTGAGGTCAAGGCACAGGTGTAAGAAAAGAGCCCATCTCTGGGCTCTTTATCCAAGAAATTCAGTCTTTCTCTAGAAGGAGAATCCCATATAAACAGTACCCTCAGCAAATTGAGGCATGTTGCTGGTCCCCTCGCTGACAATAAGACCGTACTTAGCACTTGCTCCCATACTGAAGGTCTTGTTGAAGTGGTACTCCAACGCAGCCTTTGCAAAGGCACCATAGAGGAATGCATCACCACTGTCGGTTGCCAAGCTAGGTCCCCAGGTAAGGAAACCACCGAGGCCGATATCGAAATCAGTCTTACCCATGCTGATATTAAGCATTGGAGCAACCGAGAAGGTACCTGCCTGGTCGAAATTGGCAAATGCAGCTCCAATATCGAAGGCAACGACATCATCAAACACAGCTCGCCACCCATTGAGGAGGTATGGAGAATAGGCAAGACCAAGATCTACACCCAATCCAAGGGAGTCGTTGAAGGTCTTCAGATTCTTCATATGGACTCCGAGCTCGGCTTGCAGATTGAATCGGTGATAATTATTCAGTGCAGGATTCTGGAAGTTGATGGTGCCACCCAAGGTAAGGGTTGTCCTTGATCGGCTTTCCACTTCCTTCTTCTCTTCAACAGCCTGTGGAGGAGCTTCAGCTACAGGGACCACTTCCTCTGCTGGCTCTTCAGTGGCTGCTTCCACAGCTACAGGGACCATTTCCTCTGCTGGCTCTTCAGCGACTACTTCCTCAGCTACAGGAACCACTTCCTCTGCCGGTTCCTCAGCGACCACTTCCTCAGCAACAGGGACTACTTCCTCTGCCGGTTCTTCAGCGACAATTTCCTCAGCCACAGGAACCACTTCTTCTGCCGGTTCTTCAGCGACAATTTCCTCAGCTACGGGAACTGGCTCTTCTGCAACTATTTCTTCGACTGCAGGAACAGGCTCACTGGCCACCATGGGAACGTCTTCTTCAGGTGGGAACATCGCTTCCGCTACCGAGATGGCACTTCCACTGAAATGCACCCCATCATACGATTGCTGGAGGTAGAGCGCATGGTCTATCGTACCATCAAGCCCACGTTCGGTGTAGCTGGTGACAGAAGAGTCGACAACGGTCCAGTTATTCTCTTCCTCCCCATCCACTTGGTAGCGGAAGGTTGTCACCAAGGGGTCTTCCAGCAACCATTCCCAGGTTACTACTACAGGAACGGCAAACAAGAATGCCGGTAAAAGTATCAATACAGCTAATACAGTAATGAATTTCCTTTTCATATCAATGAAACTCCTCTCTGCGACTCTTTGTGGGGCCACAGCAATCATATTACAAAACCAACTATTGGTATCATACACTTCTGTAGTAATTATAACAAGCAAAAGGACAATTGGTAACCCTTCTTATTCACCATCTTGCCATAGATATGACATATTCTGTACCCTTCTTCCCTATGAAGAAACTACAGACACTGGCAGTATTCTGCGGAAGCAGCACCGGAACAAACCCTCGTTTAGCGGAAGGGGCACAAGAATTGGGTGCCGTTATGGCAAAGAAACACCTCTCATTGGTATACGGAGGGGGCAATCGGGGACTGATGGGTATCGTTGCCCAAAGTCTCTATGATCGGGGAGGCAATGTCATCGGAGTCCTTCCTGAAGCACTGAATAGAGAAGATGTTCGTCTTCACACTGTTGAAACCGAGCTGATCATCGTGCCCACAATGCATGAGAGAAAAGCCAAGATGTATTCTCTTGCAGATGCATTTATTGCACTCCCAGGAGGAATCGGTACGCTGGAGGAAATTCTGGAAATCTTTACCTGGTTGCAACTCGGGTACCACCAGAAGCCTGTAGCCATACTCAATCTTGCTGGATTCTATGACCAACTTCTGGATTTTCTCTCTTACAGCGTAAAGCAAGGGTTTCTTAAACAGAATCATCTGGATGCCTTGATTGTCGACCAAGATATTGATTCGTTGCTCGACAGACTCGAAAGTTGGGAGCCAAAACTGAGTGATAAACTCTCACCCTAAATAGTAGTAAAACACTACCAATCAAGCTATGCTACACATATGACCAAACGAAATTACCATCTACTTGAACTCTTCTATATTGTAGTGGGGTCCTTCCTCACGGCCGCTGGTGTTGCCCTTTTCTCTTCCCCTGCAAGAATTGCGAGCGGGGGAGTAAGTGGTATCGCTATCATCATCTATCACACCCTTCGATTCGATACCGGTCTCTCAATCCTGGTGCTCTCTGTTCCGCTTTTCTTGCTCGGAGTTGCCATTTTTGGTAGACAATATGGGATGAAATCACTGCTGGGAACCGTCCTCCTCTCACTCTTCACCTCACTGATAAATGCATGGGTGGGCTATGACGGACTGCTTGACTATTCAAAGGATCTCTCGGTCTTGCTCTCGGCCATCTCAGCCGGGGTGTTGATGGGTTTGGGGGTTGGGCTGGTACTACGCAGTGGAGCAAATACCGGAGGAACAGACATCCTTGCCCAGATTGTTGCACGGTTCACCCCGCTCTCCATGGGAACTGCACTCTTTCTGGTTGATGCCATCATCATTGCTTCCAGTGCCTTCATTTTTTCACTCGAAATGGCATTATATGCAACCATGACTGTCTATATCGTTGGAGTAACAGTTGACAAGGTGGTATTGTCCTTTGGAACAAGATCGGCCAAGACTGTCTTCATCATCAGCGAAAAGCGACAGATTATCCAAGAAGAGATTCTCAAGGAACTGGGGCATGGAGGAACCATACTCAACGGACAGGGAATGTTCACAGGATTCGACCGGCCGGTCATCATGACGGTTGTATCAAACAACAAGGTTGGTGAGCTTACCAATATTGTACACCGAGCCGACAATCAGGCGTTCATGGTTGTACAGGAAGCATACAAGGTCCTCGGTGAGGGATTCACCCCCATCGAGGAAGCTGCTTGGGCGGGTTCATCAGACGTCACCCAAAAGAGAAGACGGGATAAACGTCCCTAGCCTAGAGTTTCCAGAGCTTGTCTGGGTAATAACCTGAAGAAACCTTCTTGGCAAGCTCATTCTTCACGATGTCCTTATCCTCACTGTACGTCATACCGAACCAGCTCTCCTGGGTAGTATAGAAGCGCATCTTCCCCTCCCCGGTTGTTACAATATTGCTGGCACCATTCGGTAGATAACACTCAGTCTTTTCACTCGTGATATGGTCCTTGATGAAGGCGTCCCAGTAACTGTTGAAGCTTTCAAAAGCAGTGGGTGAAAAACCAAAGAAATTCATGGAAACCCATTCCTTGCCGGTAAGCACAATATCACCGGAACTCTGGTGGCTGACCACTTTCTCCCCTTCGTATCCAATCTTTGTATGCTCTTCCATGCTTGCAAGATAGCCATCTTCAACATTGCAGATAGCACGGCTGACTGTTCCACTCTTGCTCATCGTATGATCGAGGACGTAGCCCACCATCGCATGCTCCTTGCTTCCTGGTTCCAGGTTCGCGAGGTGTTCTGCTAGGATAGCGAAGGACTCCCTGCCATAATAGTCATCTGCATTAATGACAGCAAAGGGCTCCTTTACCGTTTTCTCTGCACAGAGTACTGCATGAATCGTTCCCCAGGGTTTCTTTCTGTTTACAGCGAGTCGTTTCTGTTCCTCGGAAAGAAGTGCATCCTGGCTCTGGAAAACATAGGTTGCATCCATATTGTTTGCAATCCTGTCGAATAAGCGTTCCCGAAAATCTTTCTCTATATCCTTTCGGATGATAAAGACAACTTTCTCAAAGCCACTGCGATGTGCATCATAGACACCATAATCCAACAACGTCTCTCCATGGTTTCCTACGCTGTCAATCTGCTTGATGCCGCCATAGCGACTTCCCATACCAGCTGCCATTACCAAAAGTGTTGGTTTCATGCTTTCTCTCCTCAAATCTGTACTCAGATGGTTTCATTCTATCTTCTCTGCCAATGACAGTCAAATGGAAGGTACCAATAGCCATGGCCCAAGGGGCGGGGTATCTAACCTCGCTTTCCCAGCACTCGCTCGGCAATGGAACCATGGCTTCCACTACTCTCGCTTCGTTGGGGAAGAAACTGTGGTAAAACAGAGAACCATGGAGTATGCTGTGTGCATGAACAATCGAGAATGGTACACAGAAGCAATGCATTTCTGTCAGTTATCTGCTTCTTGCGCAACCTGTCCGTACCAGCTGCTGACAGGAAATCTTACCATACCTAACAGCGAAAGCAGGCCTTGTTTCTCCTCAAAAGAAGCACTACTTTCATTGGATGAATGGCTATCTGAAGAACATGCATGCAGCGGTGATGGTATGAATATGGAAGGTGATGACCACAAGTGGCTCCAAGACCTCCTTCGGCTCCAATTCCATGAGGAAGAGAGTGAGGAAGACGCGTTCTTCGACGATGATCTTTTCTAAATTACTTCAATACTCAGCTGAATAGCTGCTGAGTACCACCCAGTTGCGTAGAGGTCTGGATCGAAGTCAGGAATCTCAGCAAGAATATCCCCTGTTTCATAGAGGATTGCATCGTTGTTGCCGTAAGCTCCCCGTACACCCAAATCCTTTTCCATTGCTTGCTGACCAGCAACATTGACCGCACGTGAGATATTGCTCGATACACGTACAGTGAAAGGTATCTCTGACCCTTGTCCCTCGGGCAAGTTTTCCCCTTCATCCAAGGTGAACGCAAAACGTTCTTGGTTCCCGTCTTCACCAGGGCGAATGGCCAAGCGAAATTTGCTGATGGTATTGTTCGATACCAGTGTATACGAACCAACCCTAATGATACTGTTCCTGCTGGCAGAAAGATTGAAATCCAGGGCTGCATCATTCTGTTCAACGCGAAAAATCTCGGTAACCGGCATTCTACCTTCCACCCTGACACTGGTAAACGGGAGCGATGCCGCAGTAAGAACTGCCCCTTCCAAAAGAAGGAAAAACAGGATGGGAAGTATGAACTTCAGACGGTGTTTCATCCGATTTCGTTTCATCATACAGAAAGTGTAATAAGGCAGGCAACCCATGTCAAGAGTAATGATAATTCTTTTTCAATTACCGTGATTACTCTTCGATTTAAGATATATTATTCTATATATTTTAATAATTTATCAATTTATTATCTCATGTCATACGATTTCCAAGACCTGCTATTGACACGTGCCTTTCCTCTGCCGTAGGATACGAATGAATGGGCTCGTAGCTCAGCTGGATAGAGCGTCTCCCTCCGGAGGAGAAGGCCGTGCGTTCGAATCGCGCCGGGCTCATCATGAAAGGAAGTCATCATGGCTTCCTTTCCTTGTATTCGACTACCTGATGCAATCGAATATCCCTACTGCTCGAACCAATCCTGAGCTCATACGGACCGTCATCACTGACAAACCTCCAAGTATCGATATCCCACCGGGAGAAATCTTCTGGAAAGACAGAGAATTCAATCGTTGTCGTCTCTCTGGCATTGAGAAACACCTTCTTGAATCCCTTCAGTTCCTGCCTTGCTCGATAGATCTTTGCATTCAAAGGATGTATATAAAGTTGTACAACCTCTGCACCAGAAACATCAGATATATTGGTAAGAGAGAAAGAAACTGCGAAAGTCCCTTCTCCCTGCTCCCCCACCATCATATCATCATAGGAGAAGGCAGCGTAACTCAGCCCATGGCCAAAACAGTACAGAGGGGCAGGTCCCTCGCTGTCAAACTGGCGATACCCTACCATAAGATTCTCCGTATAATCCAATGGGCTTACCTGGCGAATATTGGGATTTCCCTGTCCCTTGCGTATTCTTTCAAGGGAGAAGGTAGCATAATCCTTAGGATAGCTACGCATCGAGCGGTAATCCGAGAGCGAAGAAGCTATGGAAAAGGGAAGCTTCCCTGATGGAGAAACAGCCCCAAAGAGAATATTGTACAAAGCATCCGCTGTTGATGAACCTAGATAGGAAGTCCAGAGAATTGCCGAAACCTTATCAGCAAACGGAGAGAGATGGAGCGCTCCCCCACTCTGTATAATCACAATGGTTCTCTTATTCAGTTTGGCTGCATGTTCTATCGAACGAAGCGTTACTCGGTCCAACTCCCAAGGGCGATCGTAGGCCTCTGACTCTTCTATGTGGTTAAAACCAACAACCAGGACGACCGCGTCAGAGGAAGCAACACTTCTCCGGTATGAGGCACTACGATACCAATGCCGCGGCAAGCTGGTTGCCTTGTCTTCCATCAAGGAAACAAATGTCTTTGGTGGCTTCTCCCACTGGATCATGGAAGAGCCTCCCCCTTGAGCCACCCGGGAAGCATTGTCACCCCCTATACAGAGCTTTAGGGAAGGATCAAGAGGAAGTGCAACATCCTTGTTTTTCAGGAGCACCACACCCTCTTGTGCCACTTGCAAAGCAATCTCTCGATGTTTGTCATTTCCTACCTCGAGAGCAGGATCGGCAAGAGGGCAGTCGAACAATCCTGCCCTCTCATACGCAGTGAAAAGATGAAGTGCCTTACTGTCGATTGCCTCCTCAGTCACCACTCCCCTGGAGATGGCCTCCAGTACCTTCTCCCTCTTCAGGTATTTCCCTGCAGGCATTTCCAGGTCGACGCCAGAGGAAAGTACACCATCGCTGCTGTAAAGAGAATCCCAGTCGCTGATGACTAGTCCATCAAAATGCCACTCCCCTCTCAGGATTTCTTCCAAGAGATAGGCGTGCTCACTTGCATAGGTTCCATTGACCTGATTATAGCTGGTCATCACCCCGAGCGATCCTGCATCCAATGCATATTTGAAGGCAGGAAGATAGAGCTCCCTGAGCGTTCTCTCATCAACCACAGAGTTGGACTTATGCCTGTCATACTCACTGTTGTTGCAGGCGAAATGCTTGACCGTGGTAATGACTGGGTGGGTTTGCACTCCCTTGATATATGCAGCTGCCATCTTCCCGGCAAGCAAGGGGTCTTCTCCAAAATACTCAAAATTTCTCCCACAGACCGGAACCCGTGCAAGGTTCACCCCGGGGCCAAGCAAGACTCCAATGCCCAATGATCGGCATTCTGATCCAATACACTCACCTACCTTAGCAAGCAGGAAGGTATTCCAAGATGCTGCCATGGAAATGGATGCAGGGAAATCAGTTACCGGGGCATTCCATCCCCTGAGCCCTAGTGTAGCATCACTGGTCCATACCGGTTTCAGACCAACACGCTCAATACCCGGGATACAGAACTCATCCTGCCCACTCAGTACGGTGATTTTCTCTTCAAGACTCAAAAGAGCGAGCAATTGCTTGGCCTTCGAGGACTCCTTGCTTGGAGGAAGCTGAAGTTTCATCGGTTCATAGTCCTGCTGGGCATCCCGGTTTTTGAGCATCTGGTGCATACGTACCTGGACCACACGTTTTCCCAGTTTCGATAACCATCGCTTACACACTGATCACCTCCAAAGACCAGTATACCATGCACACTTGCCTTTGGATGGAAAAACTCGGTACTGTAGGTGCATGAGCATACGCGTACTCTTTTTAGGTGAGATAGTAGGAAGACCAGGGATTCAATGTGTCAAGGAAGCTTTGCGACCGCTGCGGACAGAAAAGTCCATCGATTTGGTAATTGCCAATGCAGAGGGGGCAACCGGAGGTTTTGGTATTGGGCGAGCCCATAGCATGCAATTGCTGAAGCTGGGCATTGATGTGATCACTGGTGGTGAGAAAATCTACTACAAGAAGGACATGGTGGAGTTCATCGCAAAGAACCCCAGTATTCTCAGGCCTGCAAACTATCCACAGCAAAACCCTGGCAGGGGTATCCGGTTTCTTACAGTGAATGAACAGAAGGTCTGCGTGATAAATATCCTTGGCAATGCGGACTTCCCACGCACCCACCTCTCCAATGCTTTCAGCCTTGCCCAGCTCCTCGTGGACAAGGCACAGGAAGAGGGGGCTATTCCCTTGGTACAGTTCCATGCTTCTCCGACAGCAGAGAAACTCTCCATGGGGTTTATGCTGGATGGGAAAGCTGCTGCCGTCATTGGGACCCATACAAAGGTTCTAAGTGCCGATGGGCGTATTCTAGGGGGTGGTACAGCTTATATCACCGATAATGGGAGATGTGGAAGCCAAACAAGTGTGGGAGGCTTCGATGCTGCCACGGAAATTGAGAAACAAATCGTACAGATACCGGTTCGCAGCCAAGAATGCTGGAATGACCTCGCCCTCGTCGGGGTGATGGTGGATATCTCAGACGAGAAAAAAGCAACCTCCATCGAGATTATCCGCGTTCCTGTAGAACATGAAAGGATATAACTATGTATGAGGTCGTTACCGTAACAAGAAACATCTCTCCCGATAAGATTGAGGTTGTCTGCACCAGTTCTGCATGCAGCGGATGTAAAGGGTCGGCATTTTGTAATACCAAGGGAAAGAAATTTGAAGTCTGGAATGAGAACAAACTTCCCGTCTACGAAGGGCAGGAGGTCGAGATCTACCTCCAGCCGTCAAGGACGATTGCCGGAACCTTGATCACGCTTATTGCCCCCTTACTGCTTTTTCCGATTGGATATTTCCTGGCTGTTGCCGCAGGACTTGGAGTTGGGGCATCCTTCCTCATTGCTTTGGGTAGCATTGCCCTAGGATTCGTGGGAGTCTGGCTCTATTTCAAGAAACAAGAGAACCACTACCTTCCTGTCGTAGCTTCAGTACTCTCAGAAGAGAGGGAAGAATGAGATTGCTCAAAAGGGCAACGACGGTTATACTCAATACATGAGAAAAAGGCTTCTTGGCATGATTCTTGCATCTTTTTTGTTCCTCTCCTGCTCCCTTTCCCCCGAGCAGGAGGTGGTGGCACGCTCTTTTACCTTGCCAGATCTCACCTTGAGAAACGCCACCTATGTCTTGGATCGTGGCAATGAACCCCCAATTAGCATTATTGCCGATGAAATCGACCTCTATGAGCAGACACATAAAGCCATCATTAGGGGTTTACACTTCTCTCAGAAGGATGAGGAAGGTAATCTAATTATCAGCGGGCATGCCGATTATGCAGAAATAGACACCAAATATTACGATGCAGAACTTTCCGGATCTGTTTCTCTAGAAAAATATCCAGAGCATCTGCTCATTGAAGCAGAAGCCTTGAGATGGATCGGGGATGATGAAACACTCCTCAGCAAGGGAGATACTCCCGTCACCTTGCTCTATGAGGATGACAAGAAGGTACAGGGAACGGGAATGACTGCCACATTGGCAAGTTTCAGTGTTACCTTCCAAAGAGTGTTGGAGGGAGTGATATTCCAATGAAACGAGCAATAATTATTCTTGCACTGATGGTATTTGTTCTCGTCTCTCTTCTTGCTGAGCCAATATCCTTTTCCGGTGGCTCGACCAGCATGCATATGCAACAGGGATTTGAGAGCATCACACTCTCAGAAGGAGCGGCCATTACCAGTGGTTCGCTTCGCCTTGAAGCCGATACCATTGTCCTAACAGGTGAATCGTTTCGTTATGCCACCTGCAGTGGAGCTGTTTCACTCAACGATGAAGAGCGGGGAATATCCTTGCAAAGCAAGAATCTCTACTATGACCGCCAAGAGGAATTGATCATCATTGATGGATACCTCGAACTTGATGACCAGATTAACGAGGTGATTGCATCGGCATTCCACCTGGAGTTCACCCTTGATGATGGAGTAATCCTATTACAGGTCCAAGTTCAACTCTTCAAACATACAAACAGTGGCGCAATGGCCTGCAAAGCTGATTCCTTACGATTCAATCGAGAATCACAAATGCTTAACCTTGAAGGAAATGCCATCATTGATTGGGACAAGGACCTCTATCAAGCACAGAGAATTACCGTAGACCTTACCACCGAGGCCATCACGATGGAAGGAGCAATCAAGGGGGTTGTCAATGGATAAGTTTACCAGCCTTCTTGAGGTACGGAACCTGGCAAAATCCTATGGAAAGAAAGAAGTGGTTAAGGATGTCTCATTCTCCATGCATTCAGGACAGATCATTGGGTTGCTTGGTCCCAATGGAGCAGGAAAGACCACTACTTTCTACATGATTGTAGGGTTTCTCAAGGCTCGCAAGGGAACTATCCTACTCAATGGTGAGGATGTAACTGAACTTCCGATGTACATCCGCAGCAAGAAGGGACTCGCGTACCTACCCCAAGAACCTTCAATTTTTCGCAAACTCAGTGTGGAGGATAATATCCGTTTGGTCGCCCAAACAAGAAGAGACTTAAGCCACAGTGAACAGGAAGAGAAGGTTGAGCAGCTCCTCCATGAATTCGGGATTGAAGAGATTCGCGCTCAGAAGGGATATACATTGAGTGGAGGTGAGCGTAGACGTACCGAGATTGCACGTTCCTTGGCAAGCAATCCACAGTTCCTCTTGCTCGACGAACCGTTTGCGGGTATTGATCCGAAGGCGGTCTTTGAGATCAAACAGTTGATCAAGGCACTCGCAGCCAAGGGTATCGGTATCCTGCTCACCGACCACAATGTACGGGACACTCTCTCCATCACTTCCTGCTCACATATCATCAATGCAGGGACCATCCTGGTTTCAGGAGGAAAGCAGGAGTTGCTTTCCAACCAGGTTGCCAGGGATATTTATTTCGGACAAGATTTCGGGGAGGACACCTAATGGATTTTTCAGCACAGCTTTCACTCTCCCAAAAACAGCAACTCAAGCTGAGCCCCCAGATGCTTCAGTCCTTTGAGTTGATGACACTCCCACTCACTGAGCTACAGCAACGAGTCAAGAATGAAATTGAGTCCAATCCTGCTCTGGAGATACCTTCTTCCTGGGAGGTTTCCTATGAGCGGTTTGCCCAGCAAAAACAACAAAAAGAGTCCAGAGGGATTGACGACAGTTACTCTGACTCTTCCGCCTATGGCAGCGATCGACCCGGCTACGACAGTGAGGCGAGCGACCGGAGACAGAAATTCATGGAGAATGCACTCTCCTCGGAAGAAACGCTTCAGGAGCACCTACTCAGCCAACTGGGCTGTGAACCACTGAATGAGGAAGAGTATGTCGTTGGAGAGCTCCTGATAACCAACCTGGATGCAAATGGATTTTTCACTGAAGAACCTGAGGTATTGGTCCCTGCACTTTTCCAGGAACACCTACCCAAGCTCCTGACCATCATCCGCCAGTTCGACCCAACTGGAGTGGGTGCAAAGGATTGGCGAGAGTCTCTCATTCTCCAGGCAGAGGCTAAGGGCATGAGGGGGGAAGAGCTTGCACGATTTTCTGAATTGGTCAGGGATAATCTGGAACTGATGAGGGCAAACAAACAAACCCAAGTTGCAAAGAACCTTGGTGTGGGTATCGATGAACTGGAAGACCTCTGGAATTTCCTCAAAACATTAACCCCTTTCCCGGGACAAGGGTTCTCCAGCGGGCCTGAGCAGTATGTCATTCCCGATGTTTCCATCAAGCAGGAGGAAGGAGAGCTTGTACTCAGGATGAATGACTCATCGCTTCCTGACCTACGAATCAATGCAGAGTTTGAGCAACTAGCCCAAGAGGTAGGAACAGCAGATGAAGCGAAAAAGGCTCAGCAGTATATCAACCAGCAGATAAAAACTGCCAATGAACTGATTTTTCAGATACAGGTACGCAACCAGACGCTCTACAAGGTTGCCCAGGTACTGCTTCGGGAACAGAAGGATTTCTTCCTCCTCGGCCCACAGTACCTGAAACCACTCACACAGAAGGCAGTAGCCCAGGAAATTGGAGTACATGAGACAACGGTAAGTAGAATATCTACTGCCAAGTGGATTGATACTGACTGGGGCATAATTCCCATAAAGAAATTGTTCAGCAGCTCAGTCGGTGCAGATGGTGCTGAGCATTCCAAGCAAGCTGTCAAGGAAATCATCAGACAAATATTGGAAGCACATGAGGGCAAGAAAGCGCTCAGCGACCAGAAAATCTCAAACCTACTCAAGGAACGGGGAATATCTGTTGCGCGAAGAACCGTTGCAAAATACCGGAACGAGCTCAATATTGATCCATCATTTATCAGGGGAAATGACTGACATCTGCCTCCGAGTATGATGAATGGGGCGCCGAAGCGCCCCATCTCGTATTCCCAATAGACTAAAACATGTTACTTATGATCTGTAATCTTCCCTTTCTCCTTTCTTGCTACGGCTTCGATCTTGTCGGTTATCAGCTCGATGCCTTCGTAGAGTTCGTAGCAGTCATACGTGACCATCTTGACGGTACCCCAAGAAAAGTGAAGTTTTGCATCTAAATGATACCCCTGCCCTACCGGTTCACGGGTAATGGCAATATCCAGGTCATGGATATACCCCTCTGCAAACTGTAGCTTCTGGAGTTTCTTGTCCAAAAATTCACGCGTTGCGTCACTTGGGTTATAACGGATGCCTCTGACTGTCAAATTCATAAGCCCTCCTTTGACTATGGTCATACACTAAGGATAAGGCTTGGAAAGTCAATCGTCAATGGACATTTGGTTCTGAGAAAAAGACCACTATCTAAAATTATTACTATATTTCTCTCTCACAAGCGTTTATTTCCATCTTTTGACTTCTAATGCAATGACTATTCTCTCGTTTTCCCCCTTGCGAAATCCTATCAACAATTGTATAGTAAAATGGTATATAGTGAGGAGTTGAGCATGCCTGATTTTACTGTCTTGGATTTATTGGACCTGGACCTGAAGGAACACAATCACTTACGTCTTAGCTGCATAGCTGGACGCTCTGGGCTCTCAAAGCGAATTACCACCAGCAAAATCAGTCGACCTGGACTCCCTCTCAGCGGGTTTTTCATAGAGTTCAGCAACAATTCTATTCAGGTCTTCGGCAAGGGAGAGAGAGCCTACTTGGACAAGTTGGAGGGAGAGCAAAACACCGATAGCATCAACAAACTCTTCAGCTATGACATTCCCTGTTGTGTCTTTTGTGACAATAGTGACCCAAGCCCTCGGCTTATTGAACTAGCGGAGGAGACAGGTACTGCAATTCTCAAGACAGATCTCCTCTCCAGTGACTTTTCCAGACGTCTGTATCAGACGCTTGATGAGGTATTTGCCCCTACCCAGACCATACATGGTGTTCTTGTTGAGGTATATGGTATCGGGGTGCTAATTACCGGAGAAAGCGGAGTAGGAAAGAGTGAAACCGCTCTGGAGTTGATCGAGCGAGGACACAGATTGATCAGTGATGACACGGTCAAGCTGAGAAATATCAGTGACAATTATCTCATCGGAATGGGGGAAAACCCCCTGCTCGCCCACCACATGGAGCTGAGAGGACTGGGCATTATCAATCTTGCCAATCTCTACGGGGTTGGAGCAATCAGGGACAGGAAGCAGGTACAGCTTGCTGTCCATCTCGAACCATGGGATGCACAAAAGAACTATGACCGGGTTGGGGAAGCAACACTGGAAGATATCTACCTGGGTATTGCCATTCCCAAGGTCATCATTCCAGTAAAGCCTGGCCGAAACATACCGGTCATCATCGAGACCGCTGCTAGAAATGAACGTCTGAAAAAACTCGGATACTATTCAGCCAAGGAGTTCGATCAGAGTGTTCTCAAGTGGCTGGAGAGTGAGTCAGCGCGAAAAATGTATTATATCAACGAGGAGACGCTGTAATGGTAACCAAAGAACTGAAGGTCTATAACCGAGCCGGCATTCATGCACGGCCAGCTGCATCAATCGTCAAGCTGGCCAATCAATACAAAAGTGATCTGTATCTGGAAAAGGATACAATGAAGATAAATGGAAAATCCATCATGGGGATCATCACACTGGGAGCAACCCACCAGAGCTCCATCCTGATGACGTGTGATGGACCGGATGAACAACAAATGGCAGATGCAATTGAGCATCTGTTTGAAAACAGGTTTGAGGAGTAGGAGATGCGCGAACTTACCGATCGGCAAAAAGCCATAGCGACCTTCATCAGTTCGTACATCAAGGAGAACAACTATGCTCCTTCCGTACGGGATATTGCTGACCACTTCCAATTCTCAGTGAAAGCCGCCCATGACCATCTGAAAGCGCTTGAGGCAAAGCAGGTGATAAAAACCACCGGAGGAGTCTCACGTTCCATTGAAGTTATCGGTGAAGAGTTCTTCCCCCGTGAAGAACTGATCCAGGTGCCGGTCATTGGTTCCATCGCCGCAGGAGCACCCTTGATGAGCGAAGAGAACACTGATTTTATTCTCAACATTCCTGCAACCATGTTGAGAACGACAAGAAATACCTACTTTGCCCTAAAAATCAGGGGAGAGAGCATGATTGAGGATGGTATTTACGATGGGGATATCGCCATCATCCGTAAGTGCGATGTAGCTGAACGGGGAGACATAGTAGCGGCATCCGTGGGGGATGATGAACCAGGGATTACGCTCAAGGGCTACTACCCTGGCAAGGGAAGTGTGGAACTTCGCCCAGCCAATGCAACGATGGGCCCGATTATCACGCGTTCTTGCAAGATCCACGGCAAGTTACACCTTCTGATCCGGAACTATCGATGAGTGAACGAGCATATCTTCTACTTGGCCCCGAAACAGGAGCTAAAGAACAGGTTTTGAAAGATATCCGGGACAACCTTAAAGAGGCCCATGGTGGAGAGATAGAGCTTAGCAGATTCTACCCTTTCGAGACTGAAAATGGGGAAATTCTCAATGCACTGAACAATAACAGCCTGTTCAGCGAGCATCGTATGGTTATCTTGAGCCAGGCGGAGCAGCTTGGATCGGCCATGGTGGATTCCATTGCAAACTATCTTGCCCATCCGGTGGAAACAGCAACGCTGATCATCATTTCCAGCGAACTCTATCTCTCACAGAAAATCATGAAGGCAATTCCCAAGAGGAATATTCAGACATTCTATGATCTCCTGGAAAACCAGAAGACTGAATGGATCAGAAATTTCTTCAGGAAGTTGGGGATTTCCATCACGGCCGATGGAATAGATCTCCTGATTGACCTCACTGAAGACAATACTCAGGAACTGCGTCTGATCTGCAACCAGCTGTCTCTATTCTGGCAGATTGACAAGCGTGCTCGCCCCATTGAAGAAGAGGATGTCGAGACCTATATCTATCATAGCAGACAGGAAGATGCATTCACCCTTTTTCCCTTGATTGCCAGGGGGGATCTAAAACAGAGCATGCAATCACTACACAGTATTCTTGGTAGTGGAGACAGCCAAAGCTCCATCCTCTTGGTGAATGGATTACTCTGGCAGTTCAGGAGGCTTTACTCACTCCAAGAATTCATCTTCCAGGGTGGCAGTGAGAGTGAGGCGTATTTGCAAGCACATGTACAGGGTAAGAGTAGCCCGATCAGGAAACCAAAGGATAAGACTACGTACAGGAATGCTTTGCATCGCTTTGATATCGAGTCCATCAGGAAGATAATCATTGCGCTGGGTGAAGCTGACCTTGAAGTCAAGGAATCCGGTAGTGAGCTCACAGATTTGGTGCTTGAGAGGTTGCTCTACCGGATCATGAAATGTCAGGGAAACCCACTCAACAAGGCCAGCTTTGCCTCTCTGATCTAGAGGGAGAGCTGGCTTAGTATCCGCTTTGCAACAACAAGGGAGAGCCCCCCTTCCTTACACAGCTCCTCAGCTGACTTTGCCAGGATGGATTCCAGACTTCCGTACTGTTTCATCAAACGCTCACTTCGCTTTCTCCCAATTCCCTCTACGGACTCCAGAACTCGAAAAGAGGCTTCACGACTCCTTGCTGCTTGGTTTGCACTGGTGGCAAACCGGTGGCACTCATCCCGTACAGCGATCACCAACCGTAATGCCTCATTGTCCTCTGGGAGTTGAAGGTCCTCTCTCTCATCATCAAATACAATCGTCTCAAACTGTTCGGCAAGCCCGATGATGGGAATATCCACCATCCCCAGCGCATCGAGGATCTCCCGGGCAGCATTGACCTGGCCCTGGCCACCATCGATAACCAGCAGTCCAGGACGTTCGAGATTCTCATTCAGAATCTTTGTGTACCGTCTGGCTACTGCCTCACGTATGGATTCATAGTCATCAATCCTTCCTTCAAGGCTCTTTATGTTGTACCTGCGGTAATTTGGCTTGTCTGGATTGCCATTGCGGAATGAAATCAGGGATGCAACGGTGTACTTGCCATGTAACTGGGCAATATCAAACCCCTCGATAAGGGTTGGCGGGGCAGCAAGACCCAGGATATCTGCAAGTTCCTCCAATGCCCTGGTGTTGTCCTTGCTCTTCAACCGCTTTTCCACATCACGGCTTGCATTCTCTCTAGCCATGCGGAGTATTCGGTAATGTTTTCCGTCGATGGGAAGGTTAACTTCCAGTCTTCCTCCCAGTTGCTCGGTGAAATAACGCCTGATCAAATGCACATCTATCTCATGGGAGACATACAGGAATTGTGGAAGTTTCTGCCCATCCGCATAGTACTGTATCAGGAAGTTCAATAGGGTGTCCGTCTCCTCTCCAAGTGTCTCTGCACGATATAATGCCCGACCGATCAACTGACCATCGCGCATTTGCATTAAGCTGATGGTACATAAGGGACCTCGCATCTCAATAGCTGCGTAGTCCCTGCTCTCATTTGCAAAGTCTTGTACTTGTTGTCCTACCTGAGTGGTCTTGATGGCGGCTATCTGGTCTCGCTTGGTTGCGGCTTCCTCAAAATTCAGTGCCTTGGAGGCTAGGATCATTTCCTCCTGCAATGTTGCCAGGAGTGCATCGGTTCTCCCCTCCAGAAGATTCCTTACCGCCGTAACGGATTTCCCATACTCCTCCTTACTGACCAGTCCAGCACAAGGCCCCAGACAGAGTCCAATGTGGTAGTACAAGCAAGGCTTCTCCCGCTTTCTCAGTGGTGTGGAGCATCTTCTAAGAGGAAATAGTTTTGCGATCAGATCAAGGTAGAGGTCCAGTTTCCCTGCATCCGGATACGGACCATAATAGGAGGAACCATCATCAATGATTCGCCTCGTCTTAAAGACCTTAGGGAACTTCTCATTGGTTATCCTGATCATTGGATAGCTCTTGCCATCCTTGAGGGAGATATTGTAGTGCGGCGAGTACTTCTTGATAAGATTATTCTCAAGTACCAATGCCTCATACTCGTTACCAGTTATGATATACTCGATGGAAGCAATCTTCCTTACAAGTGCTGCCGTCTTGGCACTCCTGTTCGCGAGAAAGTAGCTGGTTACCCGTTTGCGAAGATCCTTTGCCTTTCCGATATAGATGATGGACCCTTTCTCGTCACGCATCAAATAGACACCACTGGCATGGGGCAAATCACGTGCCTGCATCTGGGGACTGACCTGTTCTGCTGCTACACTTCCAAGGCTTTCCACCTCACTGGCTGGGTTATACTGAACTGCTTCCTCTTCCTTCTTCTTCATCCTCCTTTGAGCATATCCAGACAGTCTTGTTTTGGCAATGCTCAATCGATACAATACGGGCTATGAATCATCCCCTCTTTACAACCCTTCCCACTGTGGAACAACACTATCTAATGGAGCTTGATGAACGTTATCACTTCAGTTTCCAGCAGCAACGACAGCTCATTGAAAGCGCATGTGACCTTGCTATGTGGCAACTGGGGCCGCTAGAGAAGTGGATAGATGAAGAGAAGGTAGCAAAAATGCAGGGGAAATCCCAGGCCAAGGGATTGGTAGCCGACCATTTGAACAAAATACAGAAAGAGCGGAAAAAACCAACCAACTACCAGGATTTCAATCCTGATACTCGCCTTCCTGACAAGTTCCAGAGTCTTTTTATCTCCTCTGACACCCTGATGGGAAGATGTCCCTGCCCGGTAGAGGGAGAGAAAATTCGTTGCTGCAATCTCAAGACCCTTGATGTTGTGCAGCAGTGTGCGTTCGGTTGTTCCTACTGCTCAATTCAATCTTTTTATAACAGCCATGAAATAAAAGTGGTGGAAAATCTTTCAAAACGATTGCAGGATATCGACCTTGATGAGGATACCTGGCATATCGGTACTGGACAAAGCAGCGATTCGCTCCTTTGGGGCAATGACTATGGGACCCTCGATGCACTTTCCATCCTGGCTTCCCGTTATCCCAATCTCATCATCGAACTCAAGACAAAGAGCAAACGGAGTGACTATCTCGACCTTGACCTCCCGTCTAATATTGTTTCCACATGGTCTCTCAATGCTCCAACGATCATTGAGAAAGAGGAACATTTGGCAGCTTCACTCCAGGGACGGATTGATGCGGCAAGGAAGGCAAGGGACAAAGGAAGGATCATAGGGTTTCATCTGCATCCCATGGTCTACTTCGAGGGATGGCAGGAGGAGTATGGTTCGCTCATTGAACAGGTAACAACCATGTTCCTGCCTGAAGAGTTGATGATGTTCTCCCTCGGAACGCTTACGTTCACCAAGGCAGTTCTGAGACAACTCAGAACTAATCACTATCAAACCAGGGTACTGGACATGGATCTCACTGCAACGGCTGGGAAATACTCCTATCCATCGGAGATCAAACAAACGATGTTCTCATTTGCCTATGATCAGTTTCCTCCCCTCTGGAAACAGGGTGATCCCTTCTTCTACCTCTGTATGGAGGATCCTTCTCTCTGGCAACCAACCTTTGGATATGCCTATCCCAACGACAAGACCTTTGAGGCAGCGATGAAAGCCTCTTACCAGGCATGTCTGGAGAGGAAAAGAGATAGGTTATAGCTTCGAATCTGCATTACGCCGCTGTTGACCAAACCATCTATACGAATAATGCCCGCTTTCCTGAGAAAGAGGGCATAGGGATATAGGTTAAAACAATTCTAGTTAAATTTCTTTTCAAACAAGTCCAAGGCCCTACCGGAAAGCGGGTTAGCTTCCCCCTTGAGTATGGATTTGATCGCTTCCATCTCACTTTTACTGAACTGCTTTCCTCCAAGCTTATGCTCCTCGAATGCCTCAGTGGCAATCGGACAAACCTTTCTCACCAGGTCAAGAATGGTCTGTGCGTAGATGCGGATCTCATATTGTGCATGGGCATCAAGGCGGAGCTGCAGGAAGTGGAACAGATTATGGAGGTCCATCTGCCAGTACCATTCGGTGTAGAGGCTCAAGGGAAGATCGATGCGGCTGAGTTCCCTTGCGATACCCATATCCAGAAGCTTCTGGTAGGTATCGTAGCTCCGCTTCTGGTCTTCGCTGAGAATGGAGAGTACCTTTTTTGCCATCTCGTCATCAACAGGATCAGCGGTTCTTCCTTGCTTGTTGTCATCACTCTGGAAATTGATATGGGCAGAATCTGGCTGGTAGCACTCATCACTCATGACACTATACCTTCCGCTGATCTCGTTCACCCTGCCTGTGCGGTGGCGAATCCACTGCCTGGCAACAAAAATCGGCATCTTCACATGGAAGGTGAAGTTTACCTGTTCAAAGGGCGAGGTATGGTCATTTCTCAAGAGGTAGTTGATCAAGCCCTTGTCCTGTCGGTAGGTCTTGGTACCACTCCCGTACGAAACCCGTGCGCTCTGTACGATTCGCTCATCACTTCCCAAGTAGTCAACCAAGCGTACGAACCCATGATCAAGTACGGGGAATTCCTTATCCAAAATCTCTTCAGCAGCGCTGACGATGCAATGTGCCATAACGATAGTACTCCTTCCTGTTTCTGGAATATTGCCATGGTACAGGAATATCCCACTCTCGGCAACTTCTAGAGAAGCCCCATCCGACCAAGCAATACAGCTACTCCTGCACTGCAAGCTGTCTCAGTCCTCAAAATTCGCTTCCCCAGTGATGCAAACTGAAACCTATATTCCCTAAAGAGCGTTCGCTCCCTATCACTGAACCCACGCTCTCCTCCAATAGCCAAGACAACAGGTGACTTTTCCTCTACTTGCAACACTGAGAGAGGTTTTCCTTCCCAGACATTGTCAAGGACAATTCTCTGGGTATCTGGAGCAATCTTGGTAATGGCATCCCTGAGTGAAGAGGCAAACTGCAGTGAGCTGACCCCGCTCTGACCACTCTGCATCGCTCCATCGATGAGGATGCTTTCATATTCCCCACTGGTGTAGAGATTGGCTTGTGCATAGGATTTCTCGGCAGTGTCAGTGGTACAAAGGATGAGGGAACCTACCCCAAGGCTCACAGCTTCCCTGAGAATCCTTCTCATGCTGATCGGTCTGACCTGGGCAACGATAAGTGTTACCGGATAGAGAGAGGATGACTGCTCATTCTCTACTTCGTAGGTAAAGGAGATAACATGCTCATCCATATTTGTGATGGTAGCCAATCCCTTGCTCTGATTGATAACTCCTGCTTGGAAGGTATCGCTCACGCCTAAATGAAGGATTTTCTTGATATGGCGAGCCCTATGGTCATTCATGGGCAGTTCATTAGTCTTGGCCAAAGTCGAAAAGAGGATGATGTTCATACAGGGCACTATAGCATAAGGGCTGGGAAAAACGGTAGACTGATGCCATGAAGAATGCAATCTACTTGGCGAATTCGCACGACTGTGCAGCAAACCTGGCCGGAGAGGCATACCTGATGAGTCTGCCTTATGAACATGTGTTGTATCTTTGGGTGAACGATCCCTGTATCGTAATCGGACGATACCAGAACCCGTTCAGTGAGTGTAACCTACAACGTATGAATGAGGAAGGAGTCCAACTTGTGAGAAGGCAAAGTGGGGGTGGAGCGGTCTACCATGACCAGGGCAACCTCTGTTTTACCTTGATTGGGAACAAGGAACAGACATCTAAGGAAGAGAACTTTGCTTTGATTCTCAAGGCACTTTCCACCCTTTCCCTTGATTGCGATCTCTCTGGCCGGAATGATATTCTTCTGAATGGGAAAAAGATCTCTGGGAATGCTTTTCAGACAACTGCTACCAAATTCTGTCATCATGGAACACTGCTGATCAGCAGCGACTTGTCGGTAATGGGCAATTATCTTACCCCAAGTTCCACCAAACTGGCTTCCAAGGCGGTAAAATCCGTAGCATCCCGAGTTGGAAATCTTAAGGAAGGCAACCAAAATATTACCAGTGAGATTGTACAGGATGCGTTGATTGAGGCTTTCAAGGCAACCTACGGGGAGGCTGAGGTACAGGAGATTGACTTTACTACCTTTCCTGCCGCCCAGGAAAACTATCACCGGTTCGGAGACCGATCAAAAATTCTCGAGCAGACACCACAATTCAGCCACTCTTTCACCCACCGTTTTCCATGGGGCGAAGCTGATTTCAGAATCCTTGTAGAGAAAGGTGTATTTAGTGATATCCTCATGTTCACCGACAGCCTTGATACTTCCATTGTAGAACGTATCAAAACACTCCTGGTCGGAGTTCCGTATGAAAAGAAAGCAGTAGAGGCGGTATTGAATGAGTGTGAGCAGGACGATTGCTCTGACCTGCTCACCTACTTGCTAGATTCCTTCTCTTCCTGATAGTTCTATCAAGGATCTGAGTCGGTCAACCCTCCATCCCTCTGGGTGGAGGGTTTCTGCTCTCCAGCTCCAATTACTCACCCCACAGGTGGAAGGGATGTTCATTCTTCCTTCCGCACCAAGTTCCAGCCAATCCTGCATGGGGAGAATGGCATCCTTGGCATGAGAGAGTAACATCTGCCTGATCAACTGCCAAACTATCTGGTCATCAGGACATTCAAGATAGCGCCTCACAGCATCCTTGGTCTGTTCATCCAAGGTATCATACCACCCTCTGGTGGTATTGTTGTCATGGGTACCCGTATAGATGACACTGTTGTGCTCACAATTGTGTGGTAAGTAGGCATTGCTTGCATCCAGCTTTCCGTTCTCAACCGAGAAGGCAAACTGAAGTATCTTCATACCTGGGAATCCATTGGAGAGCCTGAGTTCATCCACATCTTCGGTAATCACTCCTAGGTCTTCGGCAATAATGGGAAGAGCTTCCCCAAGATGTTCTTTGAGTGCAGAGAAGAACTCCTTTCCCGGTGATGGTTTCCAGGTACCATTCATGGCAGTTTTTTCACCTTTCGGCACTTCCCAATAGGCAGCAAATCCTCGGAAGTGGTCAATTCTGATAATGTCACAAATCTCCAGGGTCTTCTCTATTCGCTTGATCCACCAGGAGAACTGTTGCCTCTGGTGTGCTTTCCAATCATAGACGGGATTCCCCCACAGCTGCCCTTCATCAGAGAAGGCATCTGGCGGAACTCCGCTTGAAGCGGTTTGCCTGCCATCTTCATCCATTTTCAGTAAGTCTCTATTTGACCAAGCATCCACGCTGTCGGGAGCGACAAAGATAGGGATATCTCCTATGATTTGGATACCCTTCTTGTTGGCATATCGCTTAACCTTAGTCCACTGCGTAAAAAAGAAGTATTGTTGTACCTGTATGTTCTCAATTGCCTGTGCGTGCTCCTTCTTGAGCTGTTGCAATGTAGCCTCTTCCCGCAACCTTATTTTTTTAGGCCAAATCTCAAACCAACGGGAATCATTGTAGGTCCTGCAGAGTACTTGGTAGAGAGCATAGTCCTCCAACCACCACTGGTTTTCCTGAACAAATTGCAGGTACGAATCCCAATCTTTCTTTGCTGCCTCTCCAATGAAGGTTGTGGCTGCTTGTTCCAAAAGCGGTTCCTTATAGGAGCGTACGCTACCGTATTCAACACGGTCGGAAGGAAACTCGGGATGGAAGAGAACCGCTTCCACCTCCAGATATCCCTCATAGGCAAGTGTCCTGAGGTCGATCAGGAGCTCATTCCCGGCAAAGGTAGACCGAGCTGCATAAGGACTGTCCCCATAGCCGGTGGGCCCTAGGGGAAGAATCTGCCACAAACTCACCTTCGCTTGGGAAAGCAAGTCAATAAAAGTAAAAGCCTCATCACCCAATGATCCAATTCCATGGGGTGAGGGAAATGATGTAGGATGCATCAATACACCACAGCGTCGTATGTCATGTTTCATACTTCAGACTATATAGTATTCCTTTGCTGATGGCTATCATTCAACAAGGAAGAGTTTGTTTTTGGGTGTTCTTGTTCTAACATGAAAAATAGGATATACTTGTGCTATGAATTCACCCCAGGAAACAAAACAATTTGCCATCGGAGAACATGTAGTATATCCTCTCCAAGGCGTAGGCGTCATCAAGCGTATTGAAGAACGAATGTTCAGAGGCGTCGCTACGATGTATTACGTGATTTACCTTGATATCTCCGATATGACGGTGATGATTCCTGTGGACAAGTCCGAGGAAATGGGGATCAGGCCAATCGTAGGAGACAAAGAAGCGAAGCTGGCAATTGAGTCCATTTCGAGCAAGTATGAACCGATGCCGGTAGATTGGAAGGTCCGCTATCAGATGAATGTGGATCTGCTCAAGCAGGGTTCCATTACGTCCATTGCGAAGGTGGTACAAGCACTCTATCATCGCAGCAAGATCAAGGAACTGCCGGTACAAGAGCGAAAGCTCTATGACAATGCACTTCGTTTGTTGATCGACGAGATCTCGTTTGCCTTGAAGAAGGACAAAAAAGAGATTGAAATGCTTGTATTCTCCAAATTGGAGAAATAGTTCTATGAATTTCCCTCAACATGCAGTCATCGTGACCGCTGCCGGCAGCAGCGATCGCTTTAATGCGAGCAAGCGACTTAGTGTCAAGAAGGAGTATCTCTCCATCGATGGACATACAGTGCTGTATCGTTCTGTTGCCCCATTCCTTGAAGTACCTGGGTGTCAGGTTATTATGGTCACCCATCCTGAAGGGATGGCTGACCAGTGTGCAGTTGCCCTGGAGGATCTGTTGCAGCAGAATATGGTTCCCATCATACTTGTTCCAGGAGGGGATAACCGACAGAAGTCAGTATACAACGCCTTACAGATGCTCTCTTCCATGGCGTTGGCAGTGGACTTTGTTGCAATCCATGACGGAGCTCGTTGTTTCCTTACCCCCGACCTGGTGATCAAGACACTTGCAACAGCGACTGTTTTTCGAGGTGCAGTTCCTGCCCTTCCCGCTACCGATGCCCTGAAAATCATTGATGACAATGGGGTTATTACCCACCACATCGACCGCACTCATGCTGTAGGAGTTCAGACTCCACAGATTTTTACCTATCCAGAAATCTGGGAAGCTCATCAAGCGGCAAAAGACAGCACCACTTCCTATGTGGATGATACTCAGATATTCACTGACTATGGACAGGCAGTGGGTATTTGTGAAGGCACCCGGGAGAACAGGAAGATCACGTATATCGAAGATATTCCTGATGCTGAACAGCAGATTGAAGAATACCTCCAGAACCTTGAGGAAGGCAAACGCAGCGCACAAGCTGCAAAAGCACTTCACCAGGCCATGGATGAGGTACAGAGGGAGCAGCAAACACAATGAGGATTGGCACTGGTTGGGATGTTCACCGCCTCGCTGAAGGAAGGAAATTTATCCTTGGTGGCATAGTCATTCCCAGCGAGCGGGGTGAGGTTGCTCACAGCGATGGTGACGTCCTTGTCCATGCAATCATCGATGCAATCCTTGGAGCGTTGGCGAAAGGGGACATTGGCTCCCACTTCCCCGATACCGATCCAGCTTTCAAGGAGGCCGATAGCCTGCAGCTGTTATCACGAGTACTGGAAGAAGACCTACCGCCCTACTCCATTGAGAACATTGATACCACGGTCATAGTCCAGCGCCCTAAGCTTCGCGAGCATGTTGATGCAATCAGGGGGAACCTGGCGAATGCAATGCACCTCGAACTCAATCAGGTTTCTGTCAAGGCGAAGACCGCCGAGGGAATTCTTGGTGAGCTTGGTACAGCGGAAGCGGTCATGGCCCAAGCGGTTGTCTTGATTTCCCAGAATCCTTGTTGACACAATCCAAACAAATATTCTATAGTTGCCCTGCGCCCAGATGGCGGAATTGGTAGACGCACTAGGTTCAGGTCCTAGCGGTCGTTAAGACTGTGCAAGTTCAAATCTTGTTCTGGGCAGAAAGGTAAATCTTTTAATATAAAAGATTTACCTTTTTCTTTTGTCTAAAAACCATTTCCCAAACCAGTCCTGAACAGAGTACTGTGTACAGTTATGGGCACAGTAAGCATTGAAATTAATGAATTACCAGAGCAATTGAGGACATCAAGCACCTACCGTATCATGAGATACCTGTAAATTGATTAGCATAAAATCAGAAACAGATGTAACCATATGTGAACACGCAGGCATCAGATGTTCCACGATGTGTCTCTGATCCTAAACCCTGAGCAACCCTCTGAATCCCCTTGAGGCATAGTAGGAGTCGGCTCCGTTGTGATAGATGAAGACCCTATCATATCGGCAGTCCCCAAAGAGAGCTCCTCCAAGGGCTCGCATTGATTCAGGAGTACGGATCCAACTGGAAGATTTCACATCAAAAACACCCAGTTTCTGGAGATTACGGTACTGCTCCTCATCAAGCATCTCTATACCCATTTCTACTGCAAGAGAACCTGCACTACCTGTTGGTGGATTCTTTTTCCGGTTCTCAAGAGCTACCTGATCATAACAGAGGCTTCTCCGGCCGATAGGACTTTCAGCAGAACAATCGACGAATATATATACATCAGAGGTTTCATCATACCCAATTACATCGGGCTCTCCACCGGTGCGTTCCATCGCAGAGATGGAGAAAAGTTTCTCAGGGTACTGATCAAGTCTCTTTTCAATCACGTTCCAATGAAGGTCTTCGTGACGGAATATGTTTTCCATAAATCTGGAATGAAGAATATCGATGATTGATGTTTTCTGTTCTGAAGTTAGCGTAGTCTTCTTTGTTTCCATACAACATCTCCTATTTCACTTTATCAGCGGTACTATACATAGTGTATCTATATCCTAGCATTTTACTCAAGGTATATCCCTGCCCAGGAATGTATTGAGTACTTAGTTTGCAAAACAGGAAACCAGGTAGGGAAAGAGTTGGTAAACGTTTCTCTCTAGAATGAATCATCTAAAAGAATTGCATCAGAATGGCCCATCAATGCATTGACCACAATATAATCTGAATGTTATGTTAGTCTAACAATAGGTGCTATACCTGTACTGGAGGTTGCAATGAAACGAAGCTTATTCCATCTTGGGTTTTTCCTCTCCCCTCTTATCCCTGTCCTCCTATATTTGCACTCTGTAGGTGCCCTTATCGATTCATATTCAGTGTCAATCATATTTGGTGTCTACGCTTTCGTCCTTGTCTGCAACCAGTTCTACCTTGCCTCGCAACCAGCTTGGCTGGTCTCCCTGCTGGGAGCAAAGTCGGTTCGTGCATTGCATGGAAGTTCCCCACTGCTCATCATTCTACTCGCTCTCATCCATGCCTTGCTCAAGCTCGCTAATGGGTTTACCCTCTCCACTTCACAAGCGCTTATCGGATTGGTTGCGCTTATTCTATTCTTTGTGGGAACAATCGCCGCCTTGCTTTTCTTCGCAAATACCTTACTTACCAAGCAGAAAAGATTTGCGCAATTGAGAACAAGAGTCTATGAGAAATCTGGTCTCACCCATCAGAAAGCCCGTACAATGCACAACCTGATGGTGCTAGCTGGACTTGTTGTCTTGTTCCATGTGTTACTTGCCTCCACGTCTTCTTTCACTTATAACCCGTGGGGGATTGGCATCCTGGTCGCTTGGATGGCTTTCTCCCTTGTCTCTTATGCGAATTACCGGATCTCTGGCCGGAAAACAAGGAAAAAATCATGAAAAAACTTACAATAATTCTCATTATATCACTGCTCTTCAGTTTGCCACTGGCAGCTCAAATATTCCCGTCATCCCCGTCTAATCTCGTGGTTGATGGATCTTTGGGAACCAATGAATACCCCGAGATAGTACAACTCAAGGATATGCGTCTTGGATATGCCCAGAGTCGGGATTCCCTCAATTTGCACTTCATTCTCGAAGCACCAACTGCAGGATGGGTTTCAGTTGGCCTTGGATCCAACAGGATGCATGGTGCTCACATCATCATTGGCTATGATGCAATTACCAGCCAAGTCATCAGCGAGGAAACTGGCCGTGGACACAGCCACAGCCCATCCTCATCAAAGATTCTTGTGCAGAGTAAGATCAAGGAGGCAGGGGGTAAAACCACCCTTGAATTCACGGTACCTACCGCAGAGTACGATTCAGGAAGAAATCTCCGTCTTATTGTCGCCTATGGTAATCGAGATAATCTCAGGAGCAAGCACGTTACTTATGCAAGCCATACCATCACCTTCCTGAAATAGCGCATAAGCATCAGTAAACTTTGATAAGGGTATGTTTGGAACAACAGGCATACCCTTGTGTTCTTCTCTGTCTTCAATGAAATGAATGAGTCTGTTGGTGATAGGCACATGAGGTTGTGTGATTCCTAAGGTCTCTTGTCTTTGAATAAACTCCAAGGAAACAATTTCTCTTTGTATAGTAAGACAAGTCCGATAAAGCCTTGGATTGCTCCAATGGTGAAGAAGAGTACATGCAAGAATACGACCGTCTTTATAATAAGCGCCTGTACCACAATCCACACAATCATGGAGCCTCCAAGCAGCCCAGCAACATACCCAAAATACTTGCTTTGCCTTAATAAGAGTATGATACTGAACAGATTGCCGAATCCAAACAGTCCAAAGAGAACGATGCCAGGAATTAGAAAGTTAGAGAACGGAGACCCCTGCAACATATCGGTTGTAGCTCCAAGGGGAGTTACAGGATCGACCAAGCAAGCATATCCACCTGCAAGTGCACCGAACCCAACAAACACATGTATAAGCAATAAAAGCAACCGAAGTAGTTTCATGATTCAGCCCTTCCTGACCTACCAAGCAAAAATTGTATCAAAGGATATACCCGAAGAACAGAGGAAGAACTGGTCGAATCATTAAGATTGTACAGATTCATGCAATAAAAATGCATCTTATCAAGTTATACATATGTAATATATTCAGCAATTTTAAACGTTATTTTTGAAATTATGTTCAATAATTGTATCCTAAAGTACTATTAATTCGCTATTCATACTTTTTTCATAAAAACTGTTTTGACATTTGGAAATTCATCCCGTATGCTAAAGAAAAAAGAGTTGTAGAAATTAAGCTTAATTCTGCTTAATCTTTAAACTCAAAATACATTCAGGAGGAAAGAATGAAAAAAGTTCTATTTACCCTATTGGTTCTGGCTCTGGTAGTCATGCCGATCATGGCACAAGGGAGCAAGGAAGCAGCAAGTGGGGACGATTATAAGCTCGTATTAAAAATGAGCCACGTATTCGCACCCAATGAACAGCTGACAAAATCCCTTGACATCGTTGTCAAGAATATCAGCGATCGCACCAATGGTGCAATTGAGATACAACACTACCCACAGAGCCAGCTGGCTGTCTACAAAGACGGAGTTGAGCAGGTTGCCCGTGGTGCAGACTTCATCAGTGTTGAAGATCCATCATACCTTGGTGACTATGTTCCCGATTTCAACGCTTTGGTTGGACCAATGCTCTATAAGAGCTTTGACGAGTATGAGTATATGATCCAGACCGATCTGGTCAAAGGCATGCTGAAAGAATTGGAAGAGGAGCACAGAATCAAGGTTCTAGCTTTGGATTACATCTTTGGTTTCAGGAACATGAAGACCAACAAGGTCATCACCACCCCCGCAGATCTCCAGGGAATGAAGATCAGGACTCCTGGCAGCCAGTTATTCATCGACACCATCAATGCAATGGGTGCAACCGCCACCCCTCTCGGGTTCAGCGAAACCCTGAGTGCAGTACAACAGGGTGTTGTTGACGGATTGGAAGGTACCATGGATGCGTATGGATCCAACGGTAGTGCTGAAGTTGCCAAGAACATGGCTCTTACCCAGCACTTCCTCGGAACCTGTGGTGTATACATCAATGTTGATGTCTTCAATGAAATTCCTGAAGAATATCAGACCATTATTGAGGAAGAATTCACCGCTGGGGCAAAGCATATGATCGGTGAGATTTCCAACAACTATGAGGCCACAAAATCGAAACTCGAGGCTCAAGGCAACAAGTTCAACGAAGTTGACTCTGCTGCATTTGCCGCAACTGTTACCAGCGTCTATGAGAATATGAAGGGTGTCACTCCTGGCATCTATCAGATTCTGCAGGACGAATTGGCCAAGATGCCCAAGTAAGTGTATCTGTCCTATACAGGTCGAGGATTGTCGGTGTATGCTACAAAACACTGGTCGTCTTCGACCTGTACTTTATTGTTAAGGAGAACGTGATCAATGCACCAAGCCGTAAAGAAAGTGCTATCCAACCTTGAGCTCATCATCGCCAGTGCTGCAATCATTGTCACCACTGTCTTGGTCATGCTCAATGTCTTCACGCGCTACTTCCTGAAAACCGGTATTTACTGGTCAGAAGAAGTTGCGACCGCCTGTTTTGTCTGGTCGGTCTTCATAGGCGCTGCTGCAGGATACAAGCATCGAGTCCATGTAGGGGTCGACATGCTGGTCAATCTCTGCCCCCCAAAAACGAAGAAAACAATCACCATCATCGTTGATCTTGTCCTACTGTTGATCAACGGATATATAACTTATATTGCAGTCATTTATCTCTCGCTCTCCTACAAGAAACCCACGCCGGTACTGGGAATTTCGACTGCATACATCAGTTCATCGATTCTCGTCAGCTTTGCCCTGACAACCATCTATTCAATCTATTTCCTGGTCAAGGATATTAAACAGCCTGCACAAGGAGGTACCACATGATTGCCTACCTACCCATCATCCTGGTATTCATCCTGTACTTCTCAAGCATTCCCATCGCCTATGCACTGTTTGGGTCCTCACTCTTCTACTTTGCGGTAATTGATACCAGCAGTCCGGTTGACTTGATCCTCCAGAAGTTTGTCACCAGCACCCAATCCTTCCCGCTTCTAGCCATTCCTTTCTTTGTAATGGCTGGATCGATCATGAACTATGCAGGCATCAGCAAGAAATTGATGCAGTTCGCTGATGTCCTTACCGGCCATATGGCAGGAGGCATGGCACAGGTCAATGTACTGTTGAGCCTGCTTATGGGAGGGGTCTCCGGTTCAGCAAATGCTGATGCGGCAATGCAGAGCAAGATGTTGGTTCCTGAGATGGAGAAACGAGGATATGACCGAGCATTCTCTACAGCGATTACTGCTGCATCCTCTGCTGTTACTCCGGTCATTCCCCCTGGGATCAACCTGATCATTTATGCCTTGATCGCCAATGCATCGGTCGGTCGGATGTTTGCAGCAGGTTATGTTCCTGGCTTGATCATGACCATCAGTTTGATGGTGACTGTCTCCATCATCTCAAAGCGTCGTGGCTATCAGCCTGTACGAGAGAAGAAAGCCGGAACAAAGGAAGTTATTCACCAGCTTCGCGATTCCATATGGGCCCTGCTCTTCCCATTCGGTATCATCGCAGGATTAAGAATTGGCATGTTCACCCCTTCAGAGGCTGGAGCAGTGGCAGTTCTCTACTGCATCATCGTAGGGAAGTTCATCTACAAGGAGCTGGGAAAGGAACACTTCCTCCCCGTGCTCAAGGAAACCATCTTTGGTACCAGCGGTGTAGTTCTGATCATCGTCTCTGCCTCAGTCTTTGGGTATTATCTGAACTGGGAACGCATCCCTCAGGCAATGGCCAGTGGACTGCTTACCATTACACAGAACAAGTACCTGATGTTGATGATCATCAATGTGCTTTTCCTCGTAATGGGAATGTTCCTTGAGGGAGGAGCTGCCATGATCATCCTCGCTCCCTTGCTCGTGCCGGTGGTGACCCAGCTTGGTATTGATGTCATCCATTTTGGTTTGATCTGCATTGTGAACATCATGATCGGAGGACTCACACCCCCATTCGGTTCAATGATGTTTACCTGCTGCAGCATCACCCGATGCAGTTTGCAGGATTTCGTGAAGGAGGTCATTCCTTTCATTGTTGCCCTGCTGATCTCATTGATTCTTGTAACGTATATTCCCATTATCACCCTCATCGTGCCTAACCTGCTCTATGGGGTTGCCTGATTATTAACGGAGGTACCTATTGTGAAGATTTACGCCCACCGAGGGTATAGTGGATGTTATCCAGAAAACACAATGCTCGCTTTCCAGAAGGCCTGGGAAGCAGGCAGTGATGGCATTGAACTCGATGTCCAACTGACCAAGGACGGTGAGTTGGTGGTAATCCATGATGAAACCCTTGATAGAACCACAGACGGTACTGGACGCGTTTGTGACTATACATTGGATGAACTGAAAACGTGTAATGCAGCTGCTAAGAGCTCGTTTGCAAACACATTCATGACGATTCCTTCTTTTGAAGAGTACTGCGCTTGGGCTGCAACCACAAACCTGATGACAAATATCGAAATCAAAAGCAGCGTCATTTACTACCCTGAGATTGAGGAAAAAACCCTAGAGATGGTAAGGCGTTATCAATTGGAAGAGAAAACCTTGATTTCCTCTTTCAACCATCTCAGTCTGTGTGCAGTGAAGGCCATTGCACCGTCAATCCTGTGTGGAGCCCTGGTTCCTGAGACCGGGTTGGTCAATGCAGGCCATGCTGCAGAGAAGTTTGGGTTTGAGTATTTCCATCCACCTTACTGCACCATGAGCAAGGAAGCCGTACAGGAGTGTCATGATCACCAGATCCAGGTAAATGTCTGGACGGTAAATACCATGCATGAACTTATAGACTGCTACAAATGGGGATGTGATGGTATTTTCACCAACTACCCGGATGTGTGTAGGGCGTTCGTGGACAGCATATAGTAAATTCTACTGGAATTAACGGAAAGGGGCTGATAAACAGGTGAAAGACTGTAACAACAGCCCCTTATTATTTGAAGAGCTTCTCATATTCCTCGTCCTTGAAGTTACCCTCATTTTCTTGGAAAATTCTGTTCCAGGATGGAAGAGACTTCGCTCCAGAACCACCCATTTTGCCAACAGTCTCCAACTTGATGCGCTTCCATTCTGTACCCAGATACAAATCAGCAAGCTTGGAGAACCTCTTACGACACGCAGCTAGCTCAATATGATTCTCTACTCCTTCAATCAATCTTTTACCTAGAGCTTCCTCCACATTATAAGCAGCTTGAATAAATTCCATATCCTTCTGAAAAGCAAAAAAATAAAGAGTTCTTAATTGTGAAACACCACTAGCCATTGACTGGATTGCTGTCTTCATATGTTCCTCGTCCAAGGTTTTTATAAAGAACTCATCACTGAGGAGCATAATTCTCGATACCAATTTCTGTGTGTAATCCCGCCTTCGCAATCGTGTCATGGTGATAATCTTGATACTATTACTTTTGCGTTGAATGAACGTATTCGCAATTAATCCACCCATACCAATTATAAGCGTCACACAAACAGCAAGAATTGAAACTAATCCTTCACCCATATCTTGACCGCCTTGTTCCATTGTTCCTTGTATAAATCTTGTTGCTGAAAGTATAACACAACTTAATAACAACTCTGTATGCATTTATATTGCATGTACAACAATCCACAAGCTATGCAGGCACACTAATATTTATATAAGAAATCAATAGCACTACATATCACAATTTATTCTAATTTAAGTTCAGAAATTGAACCATTTATAAATTGAAGGATAACAGAAAGAAAGCTTCTATCAAGGTTGAGATATCTCCTTTCAAAGTCAGATCATTACCTACCATTGATTATATCGTTTCAATACCCGTAGAGCACGGAGGGTTACCCACTCGCTACTCACCCCCTTTTTTCCTATCGGAATAAGTAGCCGGTCACTTCCATAGGTATTTTCAGCATTCCATCGTCCACACTCATCCTGTTTTGAAACTACCAATTTCATTGCCTCTTCCATTCTCACATCCTGCACCCCAAGAGAAGTAAGGATATCAAGTATTTCCAGCACATCACTTTGGTACATCATAGGAAAACCAAATGAACGCCAACCAGGCTTTGCAACTCGGTCCAAGTCGTGGCTTCGTTTATACAGATGATGAATCAAAAGGAATTCTACCATCTGGTCAAATTTGGCATACATGGCTGAAGTCCAACGCTCCTTTGGGAATGCGCTGAAGGCCTTCAAGGATTTTACCACCCCCATGAAGCAGGTATGGTTTCCCCAGCACTCGTCATAGCGGTCGTATGGAGGTCGCTGTTTCTCCACTTCAATTCCATCATTAGTAACCATGGTATCTACAAGGAACGTAAGTGCTTTCAGTACCCTGGGATCATCACGATACCCCAGTTTGGAAAGACTCCACACCATATTCCCAGTCAGACACGGAATAACCTCTGAGGCTCTGCCACCACCACTCTTAGAGGAGTGCATGGAAAAACCTCCATCAGTCCTCTCCTGTGCATGTTCGAATATATACTCACAATATGTTTCAATCGCAGGATTCCGTGTAGCTCCCAACTCAGCCAATACGATAAGAGACCAAACCAAACCTCTGTATTTATTTGTATAGAATTTGGGGAACGCTTCTCTATAGGCAGGTTCACTCATCGCATGGAGAAGCTCTGGAACATAGCCTTGCTGCATGATCAGAGCTTTCTCCTTTTCTACCCAGTTGTCCTCAAGGGAAGTACCCAGAAGATCTACAAGTGTAAAGTAACGCACCGAAGGGCTGCTAGAAGACAACAACCATGGTATTGTTGAGTTTGGAGTGGTTCTCTTTTCCATTGTTACTGCTCCCTTGCTTCTGTGTTTGCTACATATTCAGTTCACATTCGAATATTTAGTACAAGTATATACCTACAAACACATACGTACAGGGAGCGATAGCAGATAACAAGTGATCCTTGAATCTAATTTTGCGTTATGGGGTTAACATGAGGCATTTTCTTCTTTGATCACTTTGCACAGGCATGCGTCACCGGGAAGAAACACCGTATCCAAGAACCCTGTCAGAAGTTTTACCTGCTCCCTGTTGATTCCATAATACATCCACTTACCCTTTCTCGATGCGGTTATGATTCCTACATTCTTGAGTATTGCTAGATGGTGTGAGAGCGTTGGTTGGCTTATGTTGAAATACTTCTGTATCTCACAGACGCACAACTCTCCACAGCTGAGAATATGTACGATGCAGATTCTCGTCGGATCTGCTATAGCCTTCAGTATCAACGAACCTTTATCAAAATCAATAGCCATGTTCACCTCTCCTGAAAGCATCAATAATATATAGATACATGTCAATGTATCAATCATATTAAATTGTCAGTATACAGTATCATAAGCGTTCTATTTATTTTTATTATATTATTATATATATATATTTCTCTACAGTATCTATACTGCCATACTAATTATCACATTGACATACTTCTATATATAATCCTATAGTTTCCCTAGACTTTATTGCATTGGGAGGCACTTTGTGAGCAACAAGGACAATAAAACCGGAATTAGTTTCTTTGAACGATATCTAACGCTTTGGGTACTGCTTTGCATGGTCGCTGGAGTATTGATCGGGGCATACCTCCCCCAGATCCCTCATTTTCTCTCCAGGTTTGAATACGCCAATGTATCAATTCCTGTGGCCATCCTGATCTGGCTGATGATATATCCCATGATGCTTAAGGTCGATTTTCACAGCATCAAACAAGTTGGACAGAATCCAAGGGGCCTGATGATTACATGGATAACCAACTGGCTTATAAAGCCATTCAGTATGTATGCAATCGCGTTCTTCTTCTTCTTTGTTCTCTACAAATCCATCATTCCACAGGATCTTGCGCGGCAGTATCTGGCAGGTGCTGTCCTCCTTGGAGCCGCTCCCTGTACTGCCATGGTATTCGTTTGGAGCCACCTCACCAGAGGCAACCCAGCATACACCTTGGTGCAGGTGGCAACAAATGATCTCATTATTTTAGCAGCATTTGTACCCATTGTCGGTTTGCTGTTGGGAATAAGTGGCATCAGCATTCCCTGGCTGACACTCTTCCTCTCAGTTGTGCTGTTTGTCGTCATCCCTCTGGGTGCAGGATGGGCAAGCCGCGTGCTGATTACACGTAGTCATGGGCTCGAATACTTTGAAAAGACATTCATTCCCAAGTTCAGCAATGTAACCATCACCGGCCTACTGCTTACCCTGATCATCATCTTCTCCTTCCAAGGGCAGACGATCATAGACAACCCACTTAATATCATCCTGATAGCCATACCGCTCATCATTCAGACCTTTCTTATCTTCTTCATAGCCTATCTTTGGGCAAAAACCTGGAAACTGCCACATGATGTAGCAGCACCTGCTGGAATGATTGGGGCCTCGAACTTCTTCGAGCTGGCGGTAGCTGTTGCCATTTCAGTCTTTGGGCTGCAATCAGGGGCAACGATGGCAACTGTAGTGGGAGTATTGGTTGAGGTTCCTGTAATGTTGACCCTGGTGGGCATAGCAAACCGTACCAAGCGCTGGTTTCCTGCTTCTTAATCCTGAAATCCAGGATTCCACTGATACGTTTCCATGGCAATCGTGCCACCGGGGAGAAAAGATATTCCCTCCGATTCAAGCATGACTCGCTGGAGCTCATAGAAATCCTTATTGGCAAGGCTTCCGTCTGAGCGGATTACCCGGTGCCATGGAAAACCCGAAGGGCACTTTCGCATAGCCCACCCTACAATTCTGGCATTACTCGGACTGCCAAGCATGCATGCGATCTGCCCGTAGGAGGCTACCTTTCCCTCTGGTATTCGGCCTATGATTTCATAGACCTGGGCAAAGAAGGAGTGGTTCACGTTGCCTTCTCCCAGAGAGCAACGAGGGTGGAAAGCGAAAGAGAATTCACCTGCCCCTTCACATACCCCGTAATCGTACCATCGGTACTGACCACTACCACTGTAGGCTCCCCATCGATGGGGATCTCTGCCTGCTTGGCAAATTTCTCTGCCTTGGAAAGAAACAACACTCCGCCCTGTTCTGGCTCGATCAGTCCTTCAAAACTCTCAGCGAGCCCCCTGCGAATTGCGCCGCGAACAAAGAAGGGAGCTCCCTCTATGACGGAGATGTGATAGAACGGAGCATAACTCAGTGTAGTATTGCTGCCTTCAACCGCATCCTTCCAGGCGATTAGGGCTTCTTGCTGCACTTCCCCATTTTCCCTGGAGGTACCAATATTCAAGGCGATAAGCACCGGGGCATCTTGGATGAGATCTGTAGGGAATACAAAATCAGTGTCAGCAAAGCTCTTGGCCTTCTCCTCGGGAAAGGTTCCTGCAAACAATAACTGGTTGCAACTCAAGAGGAGAAAGAGCAGAATTGAGGGAAACAAGATAGTTTTTTTCATGGTATTTCCTAGTATAGTGCCAATATGCTGATTCCTGTAAAGCTTTTTTTTGGTAATCACATGGCAACGCAATAGCATCGGTAAACGGAGGACAACATGTGGTACTACATCATTAAAATTGGGATTTCAGCGCTCACCATCGTTCTGGTAAGTGAAGTGGCCAAACGAAGTTCAGTGTTCGGTGCCTTGATCGCATCGCTCCCATTGACCTCACTCTTGGCAATCCTCTGGATGCACTTTGAGAAAACCCAGGATACCGCCATAGCGCAGCTTTCCCAGTCAATTCTCTTTCTGGTGCTTCCTTCTCTTGCCTTCTTTGCCCTTTTCCCCTTCTTACTTCATCGAGGCATGGCCTTCTGGGGAAGTTTCTTGCTTGCATGTGGAGCGACAATCGTGCTCTACTTCCTTCTCATTGCCATCCTCAATCACTACAACATTGCAACACTCTGAATAACATCTTTTCTCTTGTGTTCCTCTTAAAGCTGCTCGATACTATAAAGGGGCTTTATGATACAGAGACTTATCGATACGAAAAAAGCAGCTCCTCTCTTTCAAGGATGGCATGACCCCCTCTTACGGTCCTGCATGCAAGGTATCATGGGAGAAATCTATGTGGAGGACCCAAACGAGCCTCGCTCCGCTTTTGCACTACTAGGAGATTTTTGCCTGCTCGCTGGCGAACCATCAAGTGAACTCTTGCTTTTTCAGCATGATCTTGCCCGATGGGAAACCCGGCTTCTTGTTCCCAAGAACAAAGAATGGGAACAGGCTATCAGGGAGACCTTTGGTTCCAGGGTAAAAGAATTCACCCGCTATGCTCTAAAAAAGGAAGCCTCGTTTGATAGAGCGTATCTATACAACCTCGTTGATTCCCTATCCCCAGCATTCCGAATCGTAGAGATTGATGAAATTATCTACCACTATCTCCTCTCTGAGTCTTGGTGCAGGGACCTGGTCGGACAGTTTCCCAACTACGAGCGATATCGTGACTTGGGACTGGGCTATGTCATACTCAAAGGGGCAGAGGTTGTCTCTGGCGCATCAACATACTGCAGGTATCACAACGGAATAGAGGTTGAAGTAGATACAAAAAAGCCATATCGCAGAAAAGGTCTCGCGTTGGCTTGCAGTGCGAGACTTATCCTTGCCTGTCTGGAGCGTGACCTCTTTCCCTCTTGGGATGCCCACACAGAACTATCACTTCACTTGGCTGAAAAGCTTGGGTATACGTTGGACTATCCTTATCAGACATTCGAACTCACAAAGACCAAGTAGTCATCCTAAAAATCTATTTCCATCTGCCATTGATAATTGTCTTGTTTAATAATCTACAGTACGTTAACGCATTCTAGATGAGTTTATCCCTATTCCTTGCTAACGCTCTCACAATCTGTAGACATTTCTTATTTATATTTATAACTAGTAATTAGTTTCAATTTCTTCAGATTAGGTAATAATTTTCTTGACTTCTACAGGAAATGATTTAACAATAAAGAGTGTGATGCGTTAACGTAAACGCAAAAAACCTAAGGAGGCTACATATGAAAAAGATGCTCGTAGCGGCAATGGTGCTATTGATTGCCATGAACATGGTTTTTGCAGGAGGGGCTGCTGAAACCTCGTCCAAAGGAATGGTCGGAGTAGTCATGCCTACCAGATCAGAGGAACGTTGGAATAAGGATGGAGCAGCGGTCAAATCTGGTTTGGAAGAGCTCGGATATAAGGTCGACCTACAATTCTCAGACGACGACATTCCCACCCAGGTTCGTCAGATTGAAGACCTTATCACAAAGAGAGCAGAAGTACTCGTCATCGCTTCAATTGATGGAGTAGCATTGAGTGATGTTCTTGCGAAGGCTGCAGATGAAGGGATCCCCGTGATCGCTTATGACCGCCTCATCATGAAGTCACCGAACGTTGACTATTATCTATCATTTGACAACTATGCCGTCGGCCAGCAGATGGGAGATATTCTCATCCAGGGGATGAATCTTGACAACCCCAAGAAAACGCCGCTGCTTATCGAACTGTTCGGTGGATCACCTGACGACAACAACGCATATAAGTTCTATGACGGCGCTATGGATAGGCTTAAGCCTTATTTTGACAACGGCACCCTGAAGATTGGTTCAGGTCAGAAGGGCATGGACACGGTTGGAACTTTGCGCTGGAGTAATGAATTGGCAATGTCCAGAATGGAAAATCTTCTTTCTGCTCATTATACCAACCAGACACTCGATGGAATTCTTTCACCCTATGATCCGATTAGTCTTTCCACGCTTGAAGCTTGCAAGGCCGTCGGTTATGGCACAGCAGGCAAACCGCTGCCGGTAGTCGGTGGTCAGGACTGTATCGTAGCTTCTTGTAAGTCAATTCTTGCAGGTGATCAGTATGCAACCGTCCTCAAGGATACCCGTGTACTCGGCCAGGCTACTGTTGAACTTGTAGACACCATCATGCGTGGCGAGGTTCCCAAGGGTCTTGACACCACCAGTTACGACAACGACTCCATCAGAAACGGAAAACCGTACATTGTGCCCTCCGTTCTTCTGGAATCTGTTATCGTTACCAAGGACAACCTTGTAGCTGAGGTAGTCGATACCGGTTACCACTCAGCCGAAGAGCTTGGACTGTAAATGTATTTGCCCGGCCTCAGCTTTGAGGCCGGAATTGTATCGCATGATATCGAACCCGGTGCCACCTGCCTACGGGTGATTTGGAATCGGGTTCTAGTCTATATAGTGGGGAGCCATGTATGCCAAACAATTCTATTCTGCTGTCGATGAAGCATATCACCAAGACTTTCCCGGGGGTGAGAGCGCTTAATGACGTCAGCCTAGATGTAAAACCATCTGAAATTCATGCCTTGGTTGGCGAGAATGGAGCCGGGAAATCAACATTGATGAAAGTTCTCTCAGGTGTGTACCCATACGGGACCTATGAGGGGGACATCTTTTTCGAAGGCAAACACTGCAAGTTCTCCAGCATCAGGCAAAGTGAACAAGCGGGGATCGTCATCATTCACCAGGAACTGGCATTAAGCCCCTATCTTTCCATTGCTGAAAACATGTTCATTGGTGACGAGCGAGCAAAATTCAATATCATCAATTGGGATAAGACCCGAGAAGACGCAATAACATATATGAAGCGAATCGGGCTCAATGAAAATCCAAACACTCCGGTAAATAAGCTTGGGGTGGGAAAACAACAGATGGTCGAGATTGCCAAGGCGCTGGCAAAGCATGCAAAGCTTCTGATTCTCGACGAGCCTACTTCAGCACTCAATGAGAGAGATAGCCAACATCTTCTTGATATTCTCAAGGAGTTGCGTGACAAGAGCAATATCTCCTCTGTCTTGATTTCCCATAAACTGAACGAAGTTGCTTCTGTCGCTGATTCCATTACCATCCTAAGAGACGGTAAGACTATTGAGACACTTGATGTTGTGCGTAAGAAAAATACCCCTGTATCAATTAGTGAAGAGAGAATCATCAAGGGTATGGTCGGAAGGGAAATTACCGACATGTTCCCAAAGCGGAACAACCCAGTCGGGGATATCCTATTCGAGGTCAAGGACTGGACAGTCCAGAATCCTGACAACCCCGAACGAAATAAACTTGAAGGGATAAACATTAATGTTCGTTCTGGAGAAGTCGTCGGCCTAGCTGGTCTGGTTGGTGCCGGGCGCACTGAATTCGCCATGAGTGTGTTTGGCCGTGCATATGGGGAAAACATCACGGGTAAAACGTATCTAGAAGGAAAGGAAGTCGACATCAGCACCATTCCCAAGGCAATCGCAAACGGTGTTGCCTATGTGCCTGAGGACCGCAAGGAACTTGGTTTGGTGCTGATCCAAAATATCAAGGAAAATACCACAATTGCCAAACTTAAGAAGATTGCCAATGCTTCCGTGATCAATGAACATGAGGAGAATGTTGTTGCTGAAGATTACTGTAAACGGCTTAACACAAAAACACCGACGATTCTCCAAAAGACTGGGAACCTCTCTGGAGGCAATCAGCAGAAAGTTGTGTTGTCCAAATGGCTGTTCACTGACCCAAAGGTATTGATTCTTGATGAACCTACACGAGGTATTGATGTTGGGACAAAGCATGAAATCTACACAATCATCAATTCACTCGCCAAACAAGGATATGCCTGTATCCTGATCTCCAGTGAAATGCCCGAGATTATTGGAATGAGTGATAGAATCTATGTAATGAGTGAAGGAAAGATTACTGCAGAACTTTCTGGAGAGACCGCGACCCAAGAGGATATCATGCGCAATATCCTCAACAACTAAGACACCGCTGTGCATTCAGCGATGTAGAGACATGGGATCCGATAATAATTTTACTGAGTACATGCGATAAGGAGTATGGGATGAGTGGCTTGATTGAAATTTTGAAAAAGAATGTGAGGCAGTATATGATGGTCATCGCCTTGGCTGTGGCGATGATTGCGTTTGGTCTCTTGACGGACGGTATCTTTTTCAGACCAGTGAATCTGACGAATCTGGTACTTCAGAACAGCTATGTTTTGATTCTTGCCGTTGGTATGTTGCTGTGTACCTTGACGGGTAACATCGACCTTTCTGTTGGATCCATGGTTGCTTTCATTGGTGCCCTGTGCGGGGTCATGATGGTAGACCTTCAATGGAATCCGTATCTTGCCATGATTATTGCATTGGCGTGTGGCGCTTTGATCGGAATGTGGCAAGGGTTCTGGATAGCATTCGTGAATGTTCCTCCATTCATTGCCACCCTGGCAGGAATGTTGGTCTTTAGAGGTTTGGGACAGGTCATCATGAAAGGCCAGACCAAGGCCCCTTTCCCAGAGGCGTTCCAAAAGATTTCAAGTGGCTATATCCCTGATCCATTTGGCGGAGCTTCTGTAGGAAATGTGACATTTCACATTTTCACCCTCCTCATTGGGTTTGTTATTGTAGGGCTGATTATCTTCGGAGAAATTCAGAAACGAAAAAAGCAGAAGGAATATGCCTTTGACCTACTCCCTTCTGGAATCTGGCTTGCGAAGGTAATCTTCATTGCATCTGTACTGATAGCTTTTACCGTTGTCTTTGCTGTCTATAAAGGGTTCCCCAATGTCTTGATCCTGCTAGGAGTACTCGTTGTAGGATATCAGTTTGTTGCATCCAAGACAGTACAAGGTCGTCATATTTACGCCCTTGGGGGAAACAGGAAAGCCGCCGAGCTGTCCGGTGTCAAAGTTAAATGGGTAATGTTCTGGATATACACGAATATGGCTATTCTGGCTACGGTGGCTGCAATGGTATTTACCGCACGCCTCAACTCTGCCACACCAAAAGCTGGACAGAACTTTGAGATGGATGCCATCGCAGCTTGTTACGTCGGTGGATCGGCTGTCTCCGGAGGAGTCGGTACAGTAATTGGAGCAGTGGTTGGAGGGCTCTTCATCGGAGTACTGAACAACGGTATGTCAATCATTGGTGTCAGTACGGACTGGCAACAAGCTATCAAGGGTTTTGTACTGCTTGCAGCCGTTGCATTCGACCTGTATTCGAAATCAAGGTCATCCAAGGGAGCATGATTCTCTATTGCTCATGATTATGTAAAACCCCTGTAGCCCATTCAGGTCGCAGGGGTTTCAATCATTCAAGAGAATATCCGCCAAGGCAAGCCTCTCAACGGTAAACCCATCACTGATCCTGCTGATACCCCCAAACCACGACTCCGTGCAGATGGTTACAAACTCAGGGTCGTTGATCGGGAAGCCGGAAGCACTCCCGATCAAGCAATCAATCCCGCACATGGGACACTGCAGGGTCTTCTCCTTCGGCTCTCTCTCGGTAATCCAATACAGCTTCTCCTCTGTCTGTGGATTGAACGTATGACCACAATAAAAACATGTACAGCTGTCACTTTCCAGAATCTGGCTCTCATGGGCAAAGGTGGCCTTGTGTGCCAACTGTACATACTCAGGTGAATACTTTTCCGAAAAAAAGGGAATGTATGACGATCGTTTTCTTTTCATGTACTTACCTTCCATCCATCTTCAATTAAGTCATCAAGGGAAACATACTTCCCTTCCAAGGCATCACTTTCATAATTGAATACCCGATAACGATATGCAAGAGCATCTTCCTTGGTGATGTATCCGAACCTTCCGTCCAAGTGGTCAAGATAACAGCCCTTGTTCTTCCCAATGAGGGAGAATGTGAACGCAACGAAATCTACATTCTCAATAATTTCCCTCGTATACGCTTTCTGGTCATCTCTCCAAGTTTCCATAGGAGCCTCCTACAACCACAGGATACCTCTTATGGAGAGACATATGCTGTCACAGGAAAAAGATTTTAAAATTCTTTCAGGAAGGCAAGCTCTTTCCCATCATTCTTTTTCATTGTATGATGGGTACTTGGAATAACAGGAGGCACCCAATGGAAACACCGCACACCCTGATTACCTGTATTGTGAACAAAGGTATGGCTGAAACTGTCATGGATGCCGCCCGTAAAGCAGGAGCCACTGGCGGAACTATTCTCCCTGCACGGGGAACAGGGAAAGAAGAAGACGTCAAGTTCTTCGGTCACCCATTGGTCCCTGAGAAAGACATGCTGCTTATCCTTGTCGGATCGGGTTTGACGGGAACAGTATTGGAAGCAATCAAGAATCTTCCTCTTCTCACCGAACCAGGTTCTGGAATTGCGTACTGCATTGATGTTGAGCGGTTTATCGCTTTTGGCGGTTCTCCTGCGTAGGCAATCTCAGAACCAGCCCCAATAATAAACAGATCCCAGAAACCACCAGGATTCCAAGCCCAACGCCAAGCAAGGTGCTCAACCAACCCAAGAGGAGAGCAATGCCTGCAGCAAAAAGGGACTCAGCTTGGGATTCCACTGAGAGCGCACTGGCAAGCGAAGCTTGATCCATCTGGTCGCTCACATAGTGGATGCTCATGGGTTTTCTCAAATTCTCAAGGATATAGATTCCTAAGTACAACACCACAGCCAGTGTTGCATAGGTCAGGTGCAAGAGCAGACCACTTACCAAACCAAGGGATATACCGATGACCAATGTGATATTAAGGGGAGATGCAAGTTGGTTGAACCGCTCTGAGAACCTACCGGAATAGCTCGATGCAATCGCAGTGGTCGCATAGAGAATTGAATATACAATTCCCACTATCAATGCTGTTCTCTCTTGATCTTCATACGCCAATAAAATGGGAAGACTAAGTGCGAATGTTTGCAGTATTGGCTGCAAATAGTCCTTGAATGCCTTGTAGTACCCACTGAAGAGTGCCTGACTGGAGATGGTTCGAACCATGGACCAGCTCTTCATCGTTTTTACCAATGACTGTAATACTGCAGCAAACTCATCCCTAATACGCTTATCACTGGTATGTCTGGGCCCATCTAAATTTTTTGGATAGCTTATTATCAGAAGTAAGTTGAGGACGTAGGGGATAATGGTAAAGAGAAAGATTGGGGCATATGAACCATTGTAGAAAACCAGGAAAGCAGCGATCAACGCAGACAGGGCCGCTCCTCGTTGTGACCAAGCCCGGGTATTACCATAGTAGTGGGTTTTCTGGTCTTCCCACCCTCTCACCCTTAAATAGTCGAAGATCATGGCCTTGTGGGTACCTGTTCTGAACGCATCACCAAAGGCATAGAGAACCATGGCCATAAGCAAAATACCAAAATCCTGGGCAATAAAAAAGACAACGAAACTAAAGATGTAGGCAAGAAAAGAGAAGACCATTGTCAGTCTCCTACCCAGACTGTCGGCAAACACCCCAGAGGGAATCTCTGTGATGTTGATCAAGATCTCTCTTACCGCATAGAGCGTTCCAATTTCCAGGTAGGACAACCCCTTGTCCAAGAATACCAACATCATAAACGGCTCATAGAACCGCAGATTCTTTAAAAATCCATATGCACTAAACTTGGCGTACTGCAAGTTTCTCTCAAAGCCTGTCTTTGCCATCTTCCCACTCTCCCTGGAGGGATGTACCACCGAAGGTGTTTCCTGTCAAACCAGTATACTACTCAGATTTTGGGATACCGGTAGACGAGCGAACAATCAGGCGATTATGATACTCAATTCTGGTTACTCCACTCCCCTCAAATACCCGAGACGGCTTCTTGCTCATCTTCTCACAAACCAGTCTCACTGCACTCCTACCACCTTGAACAATGAAATGCTCAACACTGGTCAAGCCTACCCCACCGAAGGATGATGGATAGATGTTGTCAAACCCACAGACACTATAATCACCGGGAATTGAAAAGCCTCCATCCTTGATGGCATCCATGACGCCGTATGCTACCATGTCGTTTATTGCAACCATTGCAGTTACCTCGGGGGCTTCAGCAATACAGCGATTGGCAAGCACATACCCTGTTTCATGCTCAATATCGATAGTATTCAATTCGGTAAGGGAGGGAATCTCACGTGTAAACAGGGTAAGTTTTGCATTTCCTCCTGCTTGTTTGATCTGAGCTTTTAATCCTTCATAGCGGCGTACACGGGCACTATGCTCACTATTGAGACTGGTACAAAGATAGGCAATATTCCGATGCCCCAATTCCAGAAGATGCCGCGCAACCAAAATTCCGGCATTGTAATTATTCACATCAACCGTATCCAGGCCAAGCTCATTCTGCTTATCTCCTACTGCTACCACGGGTACGGTAGTACTTAGCTCCCGTACCAATTCCGGTTGCTGGGGAATCATGGCAAAAACAACTCCTCCAACGGTAGGTTCCTTGGCAAATTCGCATACCCGCTTCTCCTTGTCTGTATCCCAGTATGTGGTGCAGAGCATAGTCCCCAGTCCTTGTACATGAGCCTCTTGCTCCATTCCTTGAATGAGCGTAGCAAAGTATGGATTTATGACCGAGGGGCAAACAATAAGAAGAATACGTCGATCTTTCTTTGCCCGTTTGCTTACATATCCGAGCTCCTTGCTCACCCTATAGACGGTATCGATCGTTTCATCAGGAAAGCGTGAAAGGCTCTTCCCAGCAAGGATCATGGAAACACTTGCCGTCGATAGGCCTACTTTCTCAGCAATATCCTGCAATGTCACGGTTTTTCTTCTCATTCATCTACCTCTCTAACCAGTGGTTCAATATTAAACAGTATTAAGCATCCAATGCAAGAAAAACCGTTGCTTTATCAAATACTTTTTTTAAGCATCTATGAAATAATCCTACTATTAGCTGACACCAACGGTACTTCGTAGTTTCTTCATACATTCAAGGTGGACAAGAGCACCTCTCGTGAGGTACTCTTTTACAGAGAGGAAGCAAGTGTCTAAAAAACCACTTTTTATCCGCTTGGCCCAACCAACGTATGGGGCCATGATTTTAAAGCGTAATAAGATCCAAGTTGTTGGAATGGAATATTTGTCAGAACTGAAACCTCCTTTTTTAGTAATGGCAAATCATGCTCACACTTTTGATCCATTTTTCATCTCCTCGGCCTCTCCGGTTCATATCCGATGGGTAGCGGGCGCCTATCTCTTCAAGATGAAAGGAATGAGAAGCATGATGGAAAAATGGATTGGTGCTATCTCGAAGCAACAAGGAAGAAGTGACCTATTCACCATCAGGGCAATCTCAGAATCCCTGAAACAGGGTGACATCGTCGGAGTCTTCCCTGAAGGGACACGTACGTGGGATGGAGAGCCTGCTGGTTTTGATGAAGCAATTGCCAAACTGGTAAAGATATTCAAGGTCCCTATCGTACTCATCAACCTGGAAGGGGTATACGGGCTGAAACCCCGATGGGCAGAAAAGAAACGAAAGGGAACAGCAATTCTCAGGGTTCTCCCCCCAGTTCATACCGATGTGATCGACCAACTCTCAGTGAAAGAACTCTATGAGTTTCTTAAGGAGAAGCTCTACCATAGTTACCGTTCCTGGCAGGATGAGATGCAGTTTGACTATATCTCGGGGAGAGCGGCTGAAGGAGTGGAGAAAATTCTTTATCTCTGCCCAGATTGTCATGCAACAAGTACCATCCATTCCAAGGGGAATCAGATTACCTGTACGCAATGCTCCCTTACCATGGAGCTGGACAACCAGGACAAGTTACACACGATCAGGGGAAAGACCAGCTTCCTTGATGTCGCTGCCTGGCACTCCTGGGAGAGAGAGTACAGTGCATCAAGCGAGAAACAAGCATTGGCATTCCCTCCTGACAAGGGGGTTCTGTTCCAGAGTGCTGATGAGAGACATCTCAAGCGGATCTCGAAGGATTTCACCCTCTCTCTGGAACAATGGGGAATGCGTCTTGTGGAACGAAACGGGAGAGAACACCTGATGGCTTTTTCTGATATCCAATCCATGATTATCAACGCAAAGAATACGGTGGAACTCTACCATCTTCATACTCTGTACAGGATACGGATCCACAAACGAGGTTGTATCCTCAAATATGTGGAAGCGTACCAGCGAAATAAACTGATCCAGAAGGGGGCAACCTTATGAACTGGAACTTCTTTTTCCATATCGGAATCATCTCAGTATCACTTCTACTCGCAGCGCTCATTCGAGCCCGAGTACGGTTCTTTCAACGGTTCCTGATCCCCGTACCCATCCTCTCTGGTCTCATGCTCCTTATTTTCTACAACTTCATAGCACCAAGGTGGGGACTAAGAAATGACTTTCTCGGGGAAATTGTCTACCACTTGCTGAATATCAGCTTTATTTCCATGTTGCTTAGGGTTACGCCAAAAGCTCACACGGAGGGGAGGGCGAAGCGAACCCTTGCCGCCAATGTGACTGCTGTCTTGGGACAGTATGGCCTGCAATGTTTCTTCGGTCTCATCGCCACCGCATTGATTATCTCTACATTCAAACCAGACCTGTTCCCAGCATTTGGGTTCACGCTCCCCCTAGGGTTTGAGCTGGGCCCCGGACAGGCATATTCCATAGGAATCGGCTGGGAATCAATGGGCTTCAGGGGAGGTTCCTCAGTGGGACTTACCATGGCAGCAATCGGTTTTTTACTTGGTAGTTTTGGTGGTGTGATCTTGATCAACCAGGGACTCAAGCGCGGTTGGATCGGGAAAGAACAGGCAAAGAACATCAATGACCGAAGTGTAAGAACCGGATTTTTCAGTAGAGCACAACATGAACGTCCTGTTGGTTCCTACCTATCCACTGATGGAGAGTCGCTGGACTCCATGACCTACCACATTGCACTGATCATGATGACCTATCTGGTTAGCTGGTCTTTCCTTACCGGGCTTTCTGCGCTTCTTTCACTTATCGGCCCATTGGGAACTGAACTCGCGGATAGCCTGTGGGGTATCAACTTTGTTTTCAGCTCATTCAGCGCACTGGGCATCAAGATGCTCATGAAGCTGTTCAAGGTCGAGACCACCATCGATAACGCAACATGCAACCGGCTCAGTGGACTCTCTGTCGACTTGACCGTTGCATCTTCACTCGGTGCGATCAGCTTGGTGGCTGTACAAGGATATTGGATTCCTATCCTTATCCTCACCCTGGTTGGGCTCTTCATCACCGTGGTTATTCTGCCCTGGTACTGTTCACGGCTCTATGATGACCACCAGTTCTTCAGGATGTTGATCATCTATGGTTCGGCAACAGGAACACTCCCCACCGGGCTGGCACTGCTACGTGTGGTCGATAAGGAGTTTGAGACACCGGTTGCCACAGACTATCTCTATTCGGTAGGAATTGTCTTTATTCTGGCCATTCCCATCATCCTGAGTATCAACCTACCGGCGTTCAGTGTTACCAAGAACAACCCAATCCTTTTCACATGGGCTATTGTAATCAGTGGAGCCTACTTGCTCGCTTCAATCATCTCCTATCTGATCATTGCCAAGAAACGTGCATTTATCAAACCAAGGACATATTTTTACACTGAAAATTAACCATTTAGGGAGATAATCGACATTAGAAAGGAGGAGGCTTGTACCGTGTACAGGCCTCTCTTTCTTGTACTCTCTTTATTTCTCAGTGAGAAGTATGCCAGAACCATATCCGTGCTTTTCTTTTTACCACCCATGTTCTACAGTAGAGGAAGAATAGTATGGAAGGTGTGAATCATGAAATATCACGGAGTTGTACTGGTACTGGTTTTGTTTCTTTGCATGGTAGTAAGCCCGCTTGCAGCTATTTCTCCTGCACAGATTCCCCTTACCTCCCCTATCTATGAGGAAATTGACCTGCTCTACCGGCTTTCCGGCTATGCACTTCCCTCCACGAGCCGACCCTGGAATGCTTATGAAGCATTATCTATTCTGGAGGCTATCGAGGAAGACACCCCGTATCAGGACCTATGGGATACAGCACACCAGAGAATAGAAGGAAACTCATTTCACCAGGTAGACGAGACCTTTTCGTACCGTATTTCCCCTACCATTAATCTTGAATCATACCTCCACACCAATGACAAGGATTTCACCTCCTACGATGATTGGATCTACAGCTACGATGAGAGGAAACCCTTCCTCGACCTTACACTTTCCATGCAGTTCTCCTCCTCTTTCCTCGTCGAGACTTCACTGCAGGCAGGAGTGGGTGCATATGTAGAGGGTGTGGATCCTAAAAACGATAATCTGCCTGACTGGGGAATAGGAGCCATACTCGATAAAGATGATGCTTTTCTTGTTCCTGATGCGACCCTCTACAGAAGGGCATTCAGCAGCAACCTTCCATTCTTTGGATCCCCTCTTGAGCCAGACTTCCCCCGCCACTCCCAGATGACGTACGCTGGTCCCTGGTGGGCAATCAGCCTGGGTCGTGGAGCCTACTCCTGGGGAGCAGGAGAGAGTGGCAACCTCGTGGTGGGAGACCATATCTCCAACCACAGTGGACTCACTGCCTCCTTCTTCAACCAGAAATTCAAGGCTCAACTGCTCTACCTCTTCTTCCCTGATGTGAGCCAGACTGGCAAGAGCGCGCGTATCTTCCTCGCTCATCGCTTTGAGTTCAACCCAGCTGTGTGGGCGAGAATCTCCATCAGTGAGAATGTAATGGCAAACCAAGATGGACTGAGCCTGCAATATGTTGACCCGACCTATATCTACCACAACCTTTTTCACGTTAAACAGGTAAATTCAATTGCCAGTCTCGAAGCTGACATCACTCCCCTCCCGGGTTTTACCCTTCACGGGCAGTTCGCGATGGATCAGCTCCAATTATCCAGCGAGGGAGCCTCCACTGCAAATGCTCTGGCGTATCTGGTTTCGGGGTCATATTCATGGGGTGTGCAAAAGGGGTATTTTACAATCGGTCTTGAAGCAGCCTCAACTGACCCTGCGATGTACCGAAGACATCATATGGACTTCTTGGTTGCAAGGGATTTGATGAAACATGACGATAAATTACCTGTCATCATCGACTACTTGGGGTACAGCTGGGGTTCAGATAGCAAGGTCTACCAAGCTAGATTGGACTATATCCTTCCTGGAAAGGCGAACATTGCCTCCTCAATCACCATTCACCGACAAGGGCAGCTGGACTACCTTGCTGCCCACCGTGAAGATACCGACGGAGACGAGACCAACAATAATGATGGAGAGCCCAATATCTCTGGTCCCTCCCCCTCTGGTAATACCATCACAGAACGTTTGATCGTTGGCCTTGGCGGCACCTACTATACAGATATTCCAAACCTGGAATTGTTTGGTCAGGTCAACTGGATCGGGAGAAGGACATACGACCGACCAAGTGGAAGTGCGGGCGGGTATACTGATGATTTTCAGATAGTCTTCGGTATTACCAAGCGATTCTAAATATGTCCTTCTCCATACACTCCCTAAATTGTTGGTCATTGCCTTACTAACAGCAAAACTTAACCGAGCTGTTTGATGCGTCAAGTATTGCATGCAAAAACTTGACGTAAGGATTATCTACGTAAACTATTTCTTTCCAAATACAGCATTTACACCTTCCTCAACCTTGTCCCTACCCACCAAAAGGGGGTAGTATCGTCAGAGGAACGTATATTCATGAACAGACGATGGACACACAAGGCTCGGCCTTACTTGCTCATACTCCCAGCTTTTGTCTTGGCGATGGTTTTCAGCTATCGTCCTTTTCTTGTAACCATCATCAATAGTTTGCATACTGTCTCCATCATGGGAGAAAGGCTTTCCTTCGTTGGATTGGAAAACTATTCCCGGCTCTTCGCCAGTCAATCCTTTCAAGACAGCTTGTCCAATACCCTCCGCTTTACACTCTACTTTGTCCCCACCAATATGTTCCTCTGCCTCTCTGCTGCTCTTTTGGCTAACAGAAAGGGAAAACTAGCAACTTTGAACCAGATCTTCTTCTTTCTTCCCCTTGCGGTAGGTCTTTCCTCTTCCATGATGATTTTCAAGATGATCTTCAATCCCTCGCTTGGTATCGTAAACCATCTACTTGGTCTAGGAATACAGTGGTTCAATGATCCAAAAGCTGCAATGGCTCTTTTGGTCATCGCAGGAGTATACCTTGATTTTGGGTTCAACTTCTTGTTGTTTCATGCCGCTCTTCGCAATGTCCCCAAGGATTTAATCGAAGTAGCCCAGATTGAAGGGGCTTCTCCTTTCCAGACTTTTCGCTACCTCATTCTCCCTCTGATTGGCCCAACCGTGGTATTTGTATTGATCACCAACATCAAGGATGCCATGCTTATTTCATCACCTGTGCTTATCCTCACCGAAGGAGGGCCGTTCCGCTCCACACAGACGCTGGTCTACCAGATGTATCTTGAGGGCTTCAAGAGCGGAAACTATGCAGTGGGCTCCTCCATTGCAACGGTGGTATTCCTGCTAACCTTCAGCATCCTGCTTCTCCTGATGCACTTACAACGAAGGAGGGTATACTACCAATGAGATTCATTAAAGCGAGTTTAGCAACCCTTTTCTCACTGGTGGTGATATTCCCCATCATCTATACCATCAGTGCGTCTTTCTTCACCTACGCAGACTTCACCTCCATTCCCGCGAAGTTGCTTCCCTCCAGTCTTTATCTGGAGAATTACATTCGAGCGTTTGCCGAAACCAGTTTGGCACGCTTTTTGGCAAACTCCTTTGTAACGGCAACATTGGGGATGTTGCTTAGGATGGGTATCAGTATAGGGGCAGCATATGCATTCACATTCTTCACGTTCAAGGGAAGAGACGTGCTCTTCTTTGTCGTTATAGCAACCATGCTGCTCCCCTCTGATGCCTTGATCCTTGCCAATTACTCAACCATCAGGACACTGGGGCTGACCGATACCTATCTGGGAATCATCAGCACCAAACTGCTTAGCCCAACCCATATATTCATGTTGCGCCAATACTTCAAGACCATGAGCAGGGAGTACCGCGAGGCAGCCCTTATCGAGGGATGCAGCGATGCTCGGTTCATCACCACCCTCCTGCTTCCGATCAGCAAAGCCGTGGTTATTACCTTGGGAATCCACAGCTTCAGCAACATATTCAACGACTATCTCTGGCCTCTTCTGGTTACCAACAAGGAGGGAATGAGAACCGTGCAGGTAGGACTCACGATGCTTGGTTTCAGTGAGAACCTCGACTACGGTCCTCAGTTTGCTGCCATTGCCCTTCTTATGATTCCGATTGTTATTGCATTCATCATAATGCATTCACCAATACAAAACAGCGTGAGTTCACGCTTCGCAGGGAGATAAAATCATGAAACGATTACTTGCTTTGTTACTGCTTGTCATGTTGGCTACCCAGGGGCTCTTCGCTCTCGGGCAGGAGGAGGCCCCAGAGGCCGGAGTGACCACCATTACCTGGTGGCATTATGGAAGTGGACTTGCCGGAAAAGCAGTCGATTCCATTGTGCAGGAGTTCAACGAAACCGTTGGAAAGGAAAAACACATCCAGGTCAATGCAGTCTTCCAGGGAAAAGCAAACGATGTTCTTACCAAGACCAAGTCAATCTTACAGTCAGGAAGCACGAAGGACCTGCCCGATCTGGCCCAGTTCGATGGATCGGCTGTGTTGGATATCCGCGATGTGCCTTCCCTGATTCCGATGGAAAATCTGGCAGTACAGGATGGGTATGACCTGAACCAACTCCTCGAGGCCGCCCGTCTCTCGGTAACCTATAAGAATAAGATGATTGCCATGCCATTCAACAGCTCAACCATTCTTCTTTACTACAACAAGACCGCATTTGAGGAGGCTGGTATAGCTACCCCTCCAACAACCTTGGCGGAACTTGGAAATGTTGCCAAGACATTGGTACAGAAGGATGTGAAAGGAAACATCACCCGCTATGGTTTTGCAAATGTCCCAACCACCTATGAGCTGATCGTGTGGCTCGGGCAACAAAATGGGATGAGTTACATCACTGATAATGAAAATGGACACCTCGGCAATCCTACAAAGGTACTCTTTGATGAGAAGGGGACCATGGTGAACTTCCTCACCCGATGGAAGGAACTCTATGCCACTGGGGCGGTAGAAAATCTTACCAGCGATGTGAATGGCGCCTTCGCCAGTGGACGAGTTGCCATGATCGTCGCTTCTACCAGCAAGCTTACAACCATCCACTCCATGGTTGCTGACCGGTTTGAGGTAGGAGTTGCCCACTTCCCGGCTGTCGATGAGCAGGCAACAGGAGGGGTGAATGTTGGTGGTGGTGCCCTCTATGCGTTTGACAATCAATCAGGCAACGGAGATGCTGCATGGGAATTCGTAAAGTTCGCGACCAGCCCTGAGCAGCAGTTTAATTGGCACATTGCAACCGGCTACTTCCCGGTACACCACGACACATACGCCATGAAGGCTTTCCAGAACCACATCGAGGAGAATCCTCACTACAGGGTGGCCATAGAGCAACTGATGAAGAGCAATCCCAAGATGCAGGGCATCTGGGTTCCCAGTGCTTATCAGATCTACTATGCATTCCAGAGTGGAATACTCAGGATGCTGGAAGAGGACCTCTCTCCCGATGAGACCAGCAAAACCCTCGCACAAGAAATTAATGGGTATTTTGAAGAGTATTTGAGGATGCAGGGAGAATAATGAATTAGCTGGCTGTTTCCCCTTATGGGAAGCAGCCTTTTCTCATTTACGATAGTTCCTTGAATCTACATCGTTCCCGGAAGGTGCAGTTCTTGCACATCAGGCCGGGACATTGCTGAAAGTCATCATTGGTTTCCAACTGCTGTACATGCCAGGTAAGATCAGAGATACGTTTTTCCAGGGCAGCTTGCCTCTCCAGGGCTTCACTGAGCTTGCTCCGGTACTGTTTGAGCAACTCATTACGACGCTTCTCTCCAGTTGCGTCATCACTGCCCATCAGGATTATTGAGCGAATCTCATTCAGAGAGAAATCCAATTCCTTCAACTCTGCAATTCGGTTGAGATACACCACATCTGCATCAGTATAGTAGCGTTGACCACCTTCTGAACGGGAATTGGTTTTCAGCAACCCCAGGGACTCATAATATCTGATGGTCCGTGCGGTGACATTGCATTTCCTAGCCAACTCTCCGATACGATAGGTATTTCCCTGCATGCCTTAGTTGTACCACAGCTCTACCGCAGAGCTCAAGCAAACAACAGGCTTTTGCATCTTAGCAGAGTATGAAATACCAAATAAACCAACCAACAGAACGACGAATCAAAGAGATGGCTGTCTGCGACCGACCAAGGGAGCGCCTGATCCAGCGTGGGGCTGAGGCACTCAGTGACCAGGAACTACTCTCGATCCTTATCGGGAGTGGAAATCGTGACCGCTCAGTTATTGCTATTGCAAAAGATCTTCTGGCACTGCTGGACAGGAAACCCATGGCTACCAATGAAGACCTGATGGCCATAGGAGGACTTGGTATGGCGAAGGCTACCCTCATAGGGGCAGCCCTGGAGCTTGGAAGGAGAAGACTCCCTGCCAAACGAAGGCAAATCTCTACTCCAGGGGACATCTTTCCCCTGATCAGGCACTATGCAGGACGAATGCAGGAGCACTTCTTGAGTATCTGTTTGAACGGAGCCCATGAGGTGCTCTCGGTGAATGTATGCTCCATAGGATTGGTAAACCGTACACTCGTGCATCCCAGAGAAGTCTTCGGAGAAGCAGTGCGCCAGCGTGCCACGGCCATCCTGGTAGCCCATAATCACCCCAGTGGCAATCTTGAGCCGAGTGTGGAGGATAAGGATGTAACGAGGAGGCTGAAGCAAGCAGGGGATATTCTGGGTATTAAGGTACTGGACCATTTAATCTTCAGTGAGGAGGGATATTTATCCATGCTGGAGGGAAATCTGTTCTAGAGAAGAAATGAAAAATACCAGGTGCAAGCCCCTTTCGGTTGCCACAGAACCAAATTTTCTCTACTGGTTCTCGGCTTGCACCTGGTTTTCTTATTTAGTGATCATGAAAGAACAAGAATCCATAACCTGATAATGGCAGCAAGAAAAATGGAACTGACTATAAGGCTGGATATAGTTTATACCAGTAGAGTTGCAGTCACTGATAAATTGTAATGATATTCATTCCAATATCAAACAATTGTATTACACAATAGTTTACACAATCATACATAGGTGGTATCATTTAGGAATGAATGAAAAGAGCATGAAAAAGTATGAAATTATAGCAAGAAAAATACTTGAACAAATAGAAAAAGGGGTTTTTAAAGAAGGAGAACTCATTCCTCCAGTTCGTGACTTGGCAAAACTGTATGATGTCAGCCCCCAGACTGCAAACAAGGCAACAGCACATCTCGTTGGGCTTGGGATTCTCTCCTCCAGGCAAGGATCCGGTTCAGTGGTTACAAAACAGGTAGAGAACCATACACACGAAACCATACCAATGTTGATCGACAAAGCCCGTGCTACCTATATCCAAGGATTCAACAATGCTCTTGGATACCACGGAAAAGAAATCTATTTAGCTTATCTACATGCCATGGAACAATGCGAAGAAAATGCACAACTCATTATCTATGATAATGCATCCAAAACTATACCTAATATAGATTCACTCTCTCGTGCAAAAGGCTTGCTCGTGCAAGGTTCTCTTCCTCCAAACTATCTAGAATTCATCCAGGAACATGACATACCCACTGTTGTGCTTAATAAAGAAATAAAGTGTGCAAACAAGGGAAGAATAGGATCAGTACTCATGGATTACTATGGTCTGGAACAACTCTGTACCTATTTAGCAAGCCTCGGACATTCTAAGATTCTTTATGCATTTTCTGTTGAATTCGAAATGACCGAAGTATATGAACATCGTTTGAAGATAATACAGGAATCGTTGAGCGGCATTTTCAACAGTTCCAAATACACTCTCCATACATTTAATTTTTCCAAAGATAAAAGCGAGGATGGTGCTAGACTACGCGATCTTCATAAAGATGGATTCAGTGCAATGATCTGCTACAACGACATAACAGCATTACGTGCCTATGACCTATTGCATCAACTCCAAATAAGAATTCCAGAAGAAATGTCTGTTTCCGGGTTTGATGATCTTTTTATGGCAGAAATTGCCGCTCCTCCCCTAACTACTGTCAGGATAGACAGAACGCAATTTGTGGAAGCCTCTCTCTCACTATTACGGGAATTGATTGCTACAAAAGGGACTGCGTATCCTATAAGAAAATCAAGAACGGAATTGATACTTAGACGTTCGTGCTGGAAATCAAACACCTGACAACAGATACTCGTTCAGATTCAGTGTTTCATCCCATTATACTGTAGGAATATATTTTATCTGCCATAATTGTATCACACAATTTGAAACATTTCATTGACAGTATAGTACATTGTGCTATAATTAGGTAATGAAAAACCTCAGGAAGAAGAAATTCAAACTAATAGATAACAAAGCTTTGTGGATTATGTTGATCCCAGTATTGGCTTACTTCATCGTATTCAAGTACATTCCCATGGCTGGGGTAATTATTGCTTTCCAACGATACAGCCCTTTTAAAGGTGTCTTTGAGAGTACTTGGGTTGGATTTGAATACTTCAAACAATTTTTTACATCTATTTATTTCGGTAGAGTGATAAGAAATACCTTGATGATTGGTTTGTTTGATGTTGCGTTTGGCTTTCCGGCTCCCATCATTCTAGCACTATTGCTTAATGCGCTCACCAATAAACATGTGAAAAAAGTTACGCAAACAATCACACTACTCCCTCACTTTGTATCCTTTGTAGTCGTTGCCGGCCTCGCAATCAACATGCTATCTCCTAGCACAGGTGTCATAAACACATTGCGCATGCACTTAGGTTTGGATTCAATATATTTTTTCCAGGAGCCAAATTATTTTTGGATTATCTTCACTGTCATTAAAATCATTAAAGAAGCAGGTTTTTCTGCAATTATCTATCTTGCTGCACTAACTACTATAGACCCTACGCTCTATGAAGCTGCTATCTGTGATGGAGCAAATAGATTTCAACAATTAAAACACGTAACATTCCCTGCACTGGTTCCAACCATTTTGATCATGTTCATTATCAAGATAGGAAGGATTATTTCCATCAGTTTTGAAGAAGTATTGTTGCTTCAAAATGATGTCATCTTATCCACTTCAGAGGTTATCAGCACTTTGGTGTACAGACGGGGCTTGGTGAATGCCGACTACAGCTTTGCCACTGCCGTTGGCCTTTTAGAGACAATACTAGCCTTGTTCCTGGTGGTATCTTCCAATGCAATCGTAAGGAGAATAAAAAGTGATTCATCCCTTTGGTAACAAAAAAACATCTGTAGTAGATACTCTATATTCAGCCCTTATTCTTCTGGCGGTAGTGGGTATCTGTACGATAATGATATACCCCTTCATCTTTACCTTATCAGCATCATTCTCCAATCCTGATTCAATTGTGAGAAATGAAGTGACATTCCTTCCAAAAGGCCCTTTAAACATTGAGGCTTATAAGATCCTCTTCAATAACGATAGAATTTGGATTGGATACGGGAATACCCTATTTTATACAGTTTTCGGAACACTGATTAACCTAGCAATCACCGTCTTGGCTGCTTATCCGATGTCCAGGAGACAGTTCCAAGGGTACCGTTTTATTAATATTTTTATTTCCATCACCATGTTCATTTCAGCAACAGGTATGATGATTCCCTTGTTTCTTGTTGTCCGGTCGCTCAACCTTCTGGATACAAGATTGTCATTGCTAATTGTATTTGCGGCTTTCCCATATTATATCATCTTGCTTCGTTCGTTTTTTCAAGGATTACCTGAAGAAATGTTTGAGGCTGCAAGACTGGATGGGGCCAGCGAGATATCCATACTGATAAAAATTGTCCTCCCACTATCAGGTGCTGCACTTGCTACGATTGGGTTGTACTACGCAATCAATCGATGGAACGGCTATTTTTGGGCTATGATTTTCTTAAGAGATGAAATGAAACATCCACTCCAAGTAGTATTAAGAGAACTGATAGTACTTGCCTCAATGGGCGAAGAGATGGATGCCAATCTAACAAGAAGCACTACAAATGCAGAAGCTATCAAATATGGCGCGATTGTATTGGCAACGTTACCTATAGCGGTGATATATCCATTTATTCAGAAATTTTTTGTAAAAGGTGCCACCCTAGGTTCCGTCAAAGGGTAATGACGATTTTGTTGCACCTCTGGAAAACTATTTATAAGCAAACTATTCAAAACGCATACGTTTTGGAAAAAAAGGAGATAGATATGAAAAAGGTATTATTAACCACTGTTCTGTTAATAATTGCAGCAACGGTCTTCGCCAATGGGGCGAAAGAACTATCAAGTACTGATGCAGTCAATCTAGAGGTATGGGCAGTCAAGGCTGCAGAGATACCCATTGATACAAAGACAGTAAGCAACTGGAAAGCAGTTGAAGATGCAACCAATGTAAAACTTGACTGGCAACTTATCAGTGCACAGGTTAAGGATGAACAATTCAACCTGATCATGGCCTCAGGAAATCTTCCCGATGTGATGGCGTTTTATGAAGGTCAGGGAGGATTCTCTTCCGTTAATAAATTCGGGAGCCAAGGCGCTTTCCTACCCCTTGAAGACCTCATAACCCAGCATGCTCCCAACCTCAAGAAAGCCATTTTGGATGATCAAGCTGTGAAAGAAGCACTTATTGCCTCTGATGGACATATTTACTATATACCTATGCTTAGCGCCTTGAATGCTGCACGAGGATGGTTTATCCGATATGACTGGCTCCAAGCTGTAAACAAGCAAGTTCCTACAACGACTGAGGAACTCTATGATGTCTTGGTCGCATTTAGGGATGGGGATCCCAATGGTAATGGCATCAAAGATGAAATACCAATGGTCTTTCGCCGCAGAGGTGATGATGCATTTTATAATCTAGGTGCTCTGGCATATGCTTTTGATGCAGATCCTGAGTGGGTTGTTCGCGATGGGAAAGTAGCGTACAGCCCTGTTGAAAAACAATATCAGGACTATTTAGCCTATATCGCCAAATTATATGCTGAAGATTTAATCGATCAGGAAATCCTTACCAGACCGGGTAATCCAAGAAGTGATTTATTTGGAAAAGATGTTGCTGGATGTATCCATGACTGGTTTGCTTCTACAGCTACATTGAACGACACCTTGATTGAAGAAATCCATGGTTTCGACTTACGACATTTTGCACCCCCGGTAGGAACAGCCTCAGAGCCATATACCAGAATCCAAATGAGCAAAGTAAGAGCTGATGGAGGTTGGTCCATAAGCCATAGCAATCCAGATCCCATTGCTACTATAAAAATGATGGACTACCTCTTTAGTCCTGAAGGTAGTAAATTGATGAACTTCGGAGTCGAAGGTGATACATATACGATGAAGGAAGGTTCTCCTGTGTATACCGCAAAAATCACCAATAATCCTGAGAGAGGTTTCCATGAAGCATTGGTTTTGAATGGAATGCAATGGAAAATCGGGTTGCAGCAGGATATTGCCTATGAGAAGCAATTTGCTAACGCCATTGCAACAGATGCAAGACTTGATTATATGGAAAATTATATCATTGAAGAGTTTCCTGTTCTGAGTTTCACTGAAGAGGAACAGATGCTTCTAAATGATAAATATAGCCAAATCAAGCTCTATACGGCAGAAATGTCTGCAAAAGCATTAGTTGGAGGGATTGCTCCTTCCGAATATAACAAAGTGTTCTCTCGGTTGAATACCATGGGACTCAAGGAAGTACAAGCTGTATACCAAGCAGCATATGACAGAAAATTTGGTAAATAACCGTGGTTTGTAGTCCCGGTACATTTCAATCTGCCGGGACTACTGCTTACTCTTAATGATTCTACAATTTTATCGCTCTACCATTTCTCTTTCGAACTACTCATAAAATCATAAGGAAAAAACTATGGGATCCTATAGTCTGCAAGAATGGACTACCATTAGAAATGATATATTGCATATTCTCAGAAAAGCCATACCAATTCACAAGGATAGACGTCCTGAAATTGGCAAGGGTGGCTCAGACTATAGTTGGTATTACACGGAAGATCATTATTGGACAGAGGCCTTCTGGCCAGGACAACTCTGGTTAGCTTTCAATGATACACATGACGAACAATTCTTGAATGCTGCAAGACAGCACACCCCCTACTTTGCGAAGTTACTTGAAAATCCTTCATGGCTCCATCATGATGTCGGTTTCTTGTTTCTCATGAGTTCTGTCTCTGATTATCATACAACAGGCAACAAAGAAGCAAAACAAAGAGCTCTGAGAGCTGCAGACTCCCTGAGAAGCAGGTTTCAATGGCATGGGAGGTACATCCAAGCATGGAATCCAAAACCAAACAATCCAGAATGGAATAAGATTGCAGCGGGGAAAATGATCATAGATTCCATGGAAAACATTCAATTATTATATTGGGCTGCAAGAGAAACAGGAGAAAAAGCCTATTATGACATTGCAAATGAACATGCGAAAAGTGTTCAAAAATACATCATTCGAGAAGATGGAAGTACCTATCATTGTTTTAATTTCGATCCCGTAACAGGGGATCCTCTCGGTGGATCGACGCATCAAGGATTTAGTGATGAATCATGCTGGAGTCGTGGACAAGCCTGGGCCATCCATGGATTCTCCCAAGCCTATATTAATACGGGAATACCCTCTTTTTTGGAAAGTGCATGTTTTCTCTCAGACTATGTTTTGCAAAACATCAGTGAAGATATGGTTCCGCTTTGGGATTTCAAATGTCTCGATCCTGATTTGCAAGTGAAAGATAGTTCAGCAGGAGCAATCCTCAGTGCAGGAATGTTGACCCTTGGCTCAATCCTGAAAGAACATAACGACCAGAGGTCGCAAACCTATACACAAGCAGGATTGAAAATCCTGGAAGGGGTCAGAAGACTCTGTGATATCACTACGGTTGAGGGTTCTCTTGGTCTCTTGAACCAAGGTGCTAGTCATGCAAAAAAAGGAGGGCATTGGGCTTCTGCGATGCTGAGTTATGGAGACTATTTTTACTTTGAAGCTGTATTACGAGCATTAGGAAAAGAGGATTTTGTATGGACAGCAGGTATACCTATAAAATAGAACATTGGCAGTTCCACAAAGGAGATATCGGAGGCATATGGGAAGCACTCCGAGAAACACCAAAAGGGTCAGCAGAAGACGCATTACAATGGGATGCTGTTACTGTCCCCCACTGCTTCAATGCAAAAGATGCTCTTGACCCTGAGACGTCGTACTACCAAGGACCTTGCTGGTATAGAACACAAATCTCCATCGGCAACCCATTTCAGAATGGCGACACCTATATGCTTTTTGAAGGCACTGGACAAATAACAGAAGTATATCTTGACCAACAGCATATACATACACATGAAGGGGGATATGATGAATGGACTGTAGCGCTTACTCCTTATCTCAGTGAGCCCAATAGGAACCATACCATCTCAATACGGTGTGATAATTCCAGGAATCTTGAGACCATACCCTCTGATCTAGCTGACTTCACAATCTATGGTGGACTGTATAGAACCGTCAGCCTTGTCTATGAACCAAAAATCTATGTTGATCAAATACATGTACTACCTGTGTACGATTACCATACTCATAATGGCGACATAAAAGTATCAGGGAGATTGAATACTTCGATCATTACAGTGAACATGACTATCCAGATTATAGATGATACTGATACACAGGTGATTGAAAAAAGCATATCATCAACCAATGGGAAATTTTGCACATCTTTCACCCTTGCCTCAGTCGAACCATGGTCCCCAGATACCCCGACCCTATACAAGTGTACGGTTGGATGGGAAGTCGAAGGTCAGTATACTACTCGTGATGAATGGTTTGGATTTAGGTGTTTTGAATTTAAAGAGCATGGACCATTTCTCCTCAATGGAAAAAGACTTCTTTTAAAAGGTACCCACAGGCATGAGGACCACGCAGGGGTTGGGGCCGCCCAAACAAGCAATTCAATCACAGAGGAAATGCACCTCATCAAAGCAATGGGAGCAAATTTTATCAGGCTTGGGCACTACCAACAACGGAGGGAGGTTCTGGATCTCTGCGATATATTAGGAATATTGGTTTGGGAAGAGATTCCTTGGTGCAGGGGCGGTCTTGGCGGGTACCCCTATAGGGAAATGGGGAAACGAATGCTTAAGAACATGATAGAACAACACTACAACCATCCATCCGTTATCATCTGGGGCCTTGGAAATGAAATTGATTGGCCTGGAGATTTTCCATCCTATGAGGCAAAGAAAATCAGAATGTATCTCCAAGAACTTAATACCTTGGCACATACACTCGACCCAAACAGGAAAACAGCTATCCGTCGTTGTGAATTTTGCAAAGATGTTGTAGATGTCTATTCACCTTCTATTTGGGCTGGTTGGTATCGAGGACACTACAGGGAATATAAGAAATCAACGATAAGCCATTGTAAGGATGTAGCACATTTTTTACACGTTGAGTGGGGTGCAGATAGTCATGCTAATCGTTTTAGTGAAGATCCTTACCGCGGGTTAGAAAACCTTGCAACAGGAACAGGTACTGATGAGAGGGATAATGATGCTTCTTTGTTTGGTGGTATTGCGAGGGCTTCGAAAGATGGAAATTGGTCAGAGAACTATGCATGCGATCTTTTCGATTGGACGCTGAAGGAACAATTAACCATGCCTGACCTGACAGGAAGTGCTTTTTGGCCTTTCAAAGATTTTGCGACGCCTTTACGAAAAGATAATCCCATTCCCTATGTCAATCAAAAAGGAGTTGTCCAACGCGATTTAACGAAGAAAGAAACCTATTATGTAGTACAGTCTTACTGGAGTGACAATCCAATGGTCAGACTCTTTGGTCATGGATGGACAATAAGATGGGGTTCAGAAGGCGAACAAAAAGAATTTAGGGCATATTCCAATTGTCCAAGAGCGGAACTTTTCTTGGATGGGAGAAGTCTCGGTGAAAGAGAAAGAAACACCGAGGATTTCCCGGCAGCCGGACTACGATGGAATGCAGAACTAACAGCAGGATCGCACGCAATAGTAGTGAAAGCCTATTATGGTAATGAAGTCTTTGAAGATGGCTATAATTTTATGTATCAAAGCGAGCAATGGGGAAAACCAGCAGCCATCAGATCGCAATTCCGCGCGTCTGACCAGCATACGATTCTTTGGGAAATTGAGGTAGTCGATTCACAAAATAGACGCTGTCTAGATTTCGATAAGAGAGTGTACTTTAGTGCTGCAGGAAATTCTCCCCTCATCACAGAAATGGGAACTGCAACCGGATCACGAATCATTGAATGTGCAAATGGGAGAGCCTCCATTGCATTGCAGAACATCAATACTCCCTCTGTGTTGGCAGCATGGATAAAAGGGCTACCTTTATGCTTTGAGCAATATCCAACCAGAGAATGAGAGAAAACCTAATCTGAAAGATGATTATCCACATCCAAGTAGGTGGTATCCTGGGTATCAAGGTACCGGGCTTACAATTGCAGTTGCTTGACCGATGAGTATTGGATTCTCTTCTTAGTTATCGTATAAGGCTGCTATACGATAAACCCGACGCTTCATCTCCATACGGATATGCATGGGTTCCAAACACTCGCAGGCATCTCCAAAACTGAGTAGGATATTGTAATAGTAATCATTCTCTATGAAGGGAAAATCAACAAGGTAATGCTCTTCCCCATCTGGCGAAATCTGTTCAGATGTACAAAAATCAAGCACTCGTTCCTTAGCTGATGCATGAATACGTATCTTGATTGGGTTATGCATCATTTCCAAGGTATCTGAAAAATCCAACTGTGGTTCATGATACGCTCGTGGAATAAAGCGCTCTTCAGATATCTGCAAATCAGAAATACGTGATACCCTGAACAGCCGATAGTCAGTTCTTCTACGACAGTACCCATGGACATACCACCTACTACCCTTCAATACCAATTGGTATGGCTCAGCTGTGCGTGTGGTTGTATTACCATAGCGGTCTGCATAGATGAAGGAAAGCAGCTTGTTTTCCTGTATGGCTGTTTTAATTACTTCTAGATATGGTTGTATATTCCTGTTGCCCATCCACGGACTCAAGTCGATGTGTATCTGATTTGCTTTCAGTGCAATCTCTTTCGCCCTATCAGGAGGAATGAAACTTTTCACTTTCACAAGGGCATTAACCATCTCATCACCTCGTATCATGCCGGAAAGACTGGATAGCCCCATCAAGATAGAGGAAAGGTCGGTAGTCGAGAAAACCTTCCGATCGACCTTGTATCCCGGCATGATCTCAAAACCGCCACCCACTCCCGAAACTGAACGTATAGGAATCCCTGCCATTGCGATTGCATCAATGTCACGATAGATTGTTCGTAGTGAAACCTCAAACAAAGTTGCCAACTCCTGCGCACCGATACGGTTTTTATCAAGGAGTATCATTATTATGCTTACAAGCCTGTCAACTTTCATCTGATTGCAATTTTCCTGTTGGTTGTATAGGTATTGTGAATTGTTGCCACACTGTTGTCAATAATTGCATTCTATAGTGATAACAACAAAGCAACCTACAGGGGGATCCACTATGCAAAAGAAAGCCTTGGTCGTAATCGATATCCAAAATGACATAACAAAAAATTACAAGCATGTTATTGGCAATATCAATAAAGCAATCGATTGGGCTATAGCAACTCATACTCATGTTGTGTATATAAAGCATGAAAACCTATCGGACGGAACGAGGACATTCAAGAGAGGAACACGTGGGGCCGAATTAGCTCCAGACTTGAACATAGTATCAGAAAATATATTTACCAAATACAAAGGGAATGCCTTAACCTGTGAAGCTTTCTCAAACTTCATTACTGCAAAAGGAATAAGAGAGTTCTATATAACAGGAGCAGATGCTGTCGCTTGCGTTAAGTCAACATGCTACAACCTTTGCAAGGCACAGTACGAAGTCAAGGTACTATCAGATTGCATCACCAGTTATGATACAAGGAAAATTGACGAGATGCTGCATTACTATGAGAGCAAAGGTTGTAAGATCTTTTCATTGAAAGACTTGCCTTCTAACCATATATAAAAATCGTAAAAACCTTGCTAGATGCAGTTAATCAAGAAAACTGCTAATGACTATTCATGACTTAAGCAAGCCAAGAATATTCTTGGTATCTATCCTCATCTTTAGTGAAGATGAGGGCCTTTTCATGGTGGATGAGAATATACTTTAGCGATAACCCAATACTTACTAGATACTCTCTCTGATTGCTATACAACAACAATATATGGACTTATTGGGATTCCACGTGCTACACCCATACCCAATCATAGTATGAAGTAAGTTGGTTACCAGTATGGCAAATTCAACTGAAGTGAAAGAATTGCAAAACAAAAAAGTACCTAACTTTGAGCGTTTACATTAGCAGAAAGCGCAATATAATTAGTCCCGAGAGTAAAAACCTTTTGCTATGAGAGACTTGACACAGGCCGCTGGACGCATGTAGCTTACCTAGAACAGTTGCGTATGCAATAATTGTATATGCAACAATAAAACTAGGAGAAATACCGATGTTTATGAAAGACATCTCTGCAGTGACGCGTTACTGGTATGCCTACACACATCAGAGCCTTAAGGAAATTCATCTTGCAGGTTCTGAACATTCTGTCATCATGTATCTTTCGCAACAGGAAAGCGTGAATCAAGATGCTATTTCGGAACATCTTGCTTTGGATAAAGGAACGATTGCAAGGACACTGACGAAACTTGAGGAAAAGAACCTGGTTACCAGGGTAGTAAATAACAATAACCGCAGGGAGAATCTAGTCTCGCTCACCCCATATGGTCAATCTAAAGTGGATGCCGTCATGCAAGTATCGGAAAATTGGGACACACAGGTGATGCAGGGTATCGATGCTGCTCAACAGGAAATGTTTATTACAATATTGAGTAAGATCACGAAGAATGCAAAAAATCTTACACATACAGTGAAGGATAATACGATACATGAATACTGACCGAACCAAGCTTCTAGGTGAAGCACCGGTACGCAAAGCAATCTTTGTCATGGCGACACCGGTTGTTGCAGGAATGATGGTCCAGGTTCTTTATAACCTGGTAGATACCTTTTTTATTGGGCGGTTGGGCGACCCCAACCAATTGGCAGCTGCTAATCTGGCGATGCCTGTATTAGTCCTTATGATGGCCATCGCAGGAATCATCGGAACAGGGGCTGCTTCCTATATCTCACGCTGTCTTGGAGAGAGCAGGAACGAACAAGCTGCAAAAACCCTTGCAACCGGAGTTGTCCTCAGTGTCATTATTGGACTGGTGGTTACCATCCTTGGTGTGATATTCCTCAAGCCATTGATCACTCTTCTCGGGGCAAGTATCGATACATTCCCGTATGCATATACCTATGTATTGGTTCTTATCATCGGCACGATACCGATTATGGGTAACTATGCTATCGGACAACTTCTACGAGCAGAAGGCGATGCTATGGGGTCTATGTTTGGAATGTTCTTGGGAACAGTTCTGAATATTGTGCTGGATCCACTATTCATATTTGTGTTCGAAATGGGGGTGGGAGGAGCAGCTATCGCTACGGTTCTTGGAAATACAGGGTCGCTACTCTTTTACTTTTTCCGCTATAACAGCGGAAAAACACTTCTTAAAATCAATCTAAAGCTGATTTCATTTGAAAAAGTCTTCATGCGTGAGATTTTCACCATAGGTATTCCAGCATCACTCAGCCAAGCTTTCATGGCAATCTCTATGACTTTCCTCAACAATATGGCCGCTGGGTATGGCGATACGATAGTAGCGAGTCTTGGGGTTTCTCTACGAATTATCACAATCGGGACTTTCATCTTCATGGGAATAGCTGCTGGTTGTCAACCTTTGGTAGGATTCAATTTTGGGAGTAAAAACCTAAAACGTGTAAAAAGTATCATCCTCAATGGCATGTCTATCACGACCATTATCGGACTCCTGCTTGGAGGGCTGATCTGGATATTTGCCCGTCCGATTATTGGGGTTTTCTCATCAACTGAAGAGGTTCAAAATTTTGGTATGATAATTCTCCGAGCTTTGGTCATCTCTCTACCATTTGTAGGAGGACAGATGCTCAACACTGTCACAGTCCAGGCCATGGGAAAAGCAATCCCCTCATTGTTCCTGTCCATCTCTCGTCAAGGAATTATCTTTATCCCTCTGCTTTTCTTACTGAACACTCTCTTTGGTTTCAATGGATTCATCTATGCCCAACCAATCACGGATATCATTATGCTCTTGATCTCACTCGTGTTGGTGAGCCAGATACTAAGAAAGTCCAATCCCAACAGGAAAGTGGATGCGTTACCAGCTCAGGATACCATTGTCTCCAAGGAAAGTATTGATTGTTGAAGGTACCATCCATTCAAAACTACTAATCTATACAAGAACCCCCAGAGATACTAACGCTTTTAGTATCGACTAGGGTTCAGTCTGGAAAACAGGTGCTTTTCAGAACTTCTCAAGCGTGAGGTGAAGGACGGAAGGCATACAAAGGGAGTCCTTCACCAAGTGACCATTCTCCGCAAAACCAGAACGGTTCACCACCGCTCAGAGAAGCGGTCTACAACCAACACTCCTTGGGGAACATTCAGTTTCAAACATAATTGTCCATGAGCGTTGTAACCGACCAATTTGATTGTGTGTTTCCCTGGACGCAGCGCAAGATGGCCAGAGGCATCATCTCCTACCTCGGACAGTGTCTCGACTTCACCTGTTTCTTCATGGACAAGTACCACTTTGTACATCTCTGCCTGTACACCTGTTCTATCTAGTTCATAGGTTAGCAGAACTGTATGATCGGTAGATATTTCGAATACCGTATCACGACCAAAGAATCCTTTGAAATTAATGGTGATTGAATCATATGCGTTTTTCGAACTACGATACTGGTAGGAGTACGAATCACCCACTAGGGATATCCAAGCTGGATCTTCACATTGTTCTCTTGAAAAGCGTTTTCCATAACCCATAGGAAATAATGAACACGAAAGACATAGCAGCATCACCAACCCAATAAGCATACACAGTTCAACACCACTTCTATTCTGTTTCATACGATACCTCTGGTAATGTGATACTGAAATGATTTGCTGATTACCATACGAAAATATTCGTATGATGATGAAAACACGATATTCATCTTGCCTGACAACGGTTACGATGGTACAGTCTTCCCAGTGAAACACGTAATATTGCTGAGTTACATCATCATCTTCTCAACTGGATTTGGTGCCCTCGCGGCATTACTGGTGCTTTCTGTGCGGCTCAAACAACCGTTTACCAAGCGTATGGCAGTAGTACAGGGACTATTCATCGCCAGTCTTGCAGTGGTTGCAATCTATTACTATCTCATGCAAGTGTTGGAACTGGTCGGGCCAAGGCAAGCGACAGTGGAGGCCGTATTCGGAGTAATCTCTTCTTTGCTCACCATGGCATTATATCTTGGATTATGGTGGATTCTGGGAATACGGGAATTGCAGAAAGGGACAGGAAATCTGTTTCTGTATGCCCGTATAAGCTGCTTGGTTTCTGCTGTACTGATGGTAAGCGGATTAACTGGTTCCCTGTTGCCTAAAAGCACGCTAACCACCTCAAGCATCTGGCAAGCTTTTGTATATCTTATGGTAGCAATTACCCTCTCTCTTTTTGGGCTCACCCTGGTGAAAGCTCCAATGAAACAACAACATAGCGCATATCGCTTGCTTGTGCATGGTATTGGATACTGTTCATTGGCATATGTTCCTCTAAGTATACTGGAATTGCTCTTGAGCCGATCATTGGGAGACAGCCTTCGCCCCCTCTCACTTGAATACTTGTTCTATCTTGGTATCAATGTGGTTGTTCTTATCTCCTCTCTCCGTTCATTGGCAAAGGACCCTGCGAGCACATCGGCTTTTGGACCTATACAGGAATCTACATGGACACGCTTTTCCTTGACTCCGCGGGAACGGGAGATGGCAACCCTTATCGCAAAAGGACAGTCAAACAAAGAAATAGCAAGCACTCTGGGGATTTCAGAAGCTACTGTGCGAACCCACATATACAATCTCTTCCAGAAAGTCGGAGCCCAAAGCCGGATTGACCTGTTAAACATGCTTCACGACTGATGCTATATCCTGAACTCTGGAGACCTCACTGTAGGCTGACGGAGCCCTTCCAGCTTTTTTTCACAAGCATAGCGATTCATTAAGTTTCAGCCGGCCTGATTTTAACTTTTTTGACAATCTTTCTCCTACGTGTCTGTATCTCTTGAAATTTCTGCAACTTACGTCATAATACACCATATAATTTTATACAACTCAGGTTCATTTTGTTCACTGTAATAAGCACGATTAATATACTTTTTCATTGAATAGAGTTAAAAAACCAACAGAGAGGAGGACGTATGACACGTGATACCCATAATCTATCAATCAAGACGATTATCATCACGATTTTTGTCCTCGTTATCATTGTTACTGCGGTAGTCATCACCTATCTCATTTTTTCTCGCTGGTACAGTTCCGCTGAAACCACTGTGATGAAGATTTCCCATAGCATCAACAATCATATCTATGAGCAAGTTTCATCATTCATGAAAAGACCCGTCTCCATCAACAATGAGAACCATAAGCTTATACGTGATGGCATCGTAGACATCCAGAACGAAGAAGAGCGAGAGCGATACTTTCTTGGGGCTTTGGATTCTTTCGATGAGGAAATCTACAGTTATAGCTATGGAACCGCTGAAGGAGCATACTACGGCGCCCGTCGTAAGGAAACAGGTGAGTTGGAAATCATGAGGAATGATCACACCACCGGTGGAAACTCTTGGTATTTTTCGGTAAAGGATGATTACCGTGCAGGAGACATAGCAGTCAGACTTGGACAGTTCGACCCACGCACCCGTCCTTGGTTCAAAGCGGCAGTAGAGGCTGAAGCCCCGGCATTCTCCCCTCTCTACAAGCATTTTGTCATGGACGACCTAACGGTATCCGTAGCAACACCTGTCTATACCAGCGAGGGAGTCCTGAAAGGGGTCCTGGGTACTCATATGCTTCTCTCAAAGATAGGCACTTTCCTCGAAAAAACAGTTACACCCTATGAGGGAATGGCCCTCATTGTAGAGCGAGAGAGTGGATATGTAATTGCAAACTCACAAGGATTACAGAATTTTGCCATACGTCCCGACCGATCGCTGGAAAGACTCCATATAGAACAAATAACCGATGAAGCCTTGCATAATGCCTTCGAACAATTCACCTCGACTGGAAAATCCCAATTTACCTATAAGCATGGTATCGAGCATATGTTTGCAGATGTCCAGGGGTTTCAAGCTGAGGGGGTTGATTGGGTGATCATCTCGACGGTAACCGGGGGATTCCTTCTCGACGAAGTTCAAGAAAGCATCTCCCTAACCATACTACTGATTATTATTGGAATTTTGGTGATTGTAGTCATCTATCACCTCATTACTTCCCGACTCTTCAGACCGATACAGGAACTACTGGATGTTTCAATCGCCATCGCTGAAGGAGATCTTTCCAGACGCGTCAGGGTTGCAAGAGATGATGAAATCGGCAGCATTGCAAGCAGCCTAAACAATGTGGCTGACAGCCTACAACAGCTTTTCCTCAACCTTGAGAACAGTGTAGAACAACGTACCCATGAACTGCATGAAACCAACACCCAGTTGGAAGCTAGCAGGGACCAGCTCAGCTTGATCCTGAACTCTGCAGCAGAGGGTATCTATGGAATTGACAGTGAAGGGCATTGCACCTTCTGCAACCGAAGCTCAATGCTTCTGCTGGGGTATGAGAAGGAGCAAGAACTGTTAGGAAAGAACATGCACAATCTGATCCATCACAGCTATGAAGATGGCAAACCATTTCCCTTGGACGCCTGCAAGGTATTTAGAGCAATCCAAACCGGTATCGGATACTCGGAACATGGTGAAGTGTTCTGGAGGAAGGACGGTTCAAATTTTCCTGTCTCCTACCATGCTTTTCCACAAGTACAAAATGAACAGGTTCTCGGAGCAGTCATCACATTTACTGATATTACTGAACAAAGGCAGCATGAACAACAAATTGAGTATATACGCTGTCATGATTCCCTCACAGGTCTGCATAACCGCAATTGCTTTGAAGAAAAGCACACAATTATGGATGTGCCTGAGAATCTACCGCTTTCCATTATCTTTGCCGATATCAATGCCCTTAAATTAACCAACGATATTTTTGGCCACACCGCTGGGGATGAACTGATTAAGAAGTCAGCAGAAATCCTGAAGCATGCATGCAGAGAGTCCGACATAATCGCCCGCCTTGGGGGTGATGAGTTCATCATCGTAATGCCGAACACGACAGAAGATGATACGGCGAGGATTATTGGACAGATTCAACTGAAGTTCTCCCAAACAAAAGTGGAAGCCATGCGTTGCAGTATATCATTGGGAAGTTGTACCAAGGTACACCAAGAACAGTCTCTCAGTGACACCATTGTGACTGCAGAGAATCAAATGTATCAGGATAAGACAAGAAACAGAGGCACGGTAAACAGGGCTATCATCAGTGCACTGCAGGAAACCCTGCACACCAGGAGCCCTCGAGAAAAGGAGCACGCAGAAAAAGTACAGGACATTGCAAGTAGGTTTGGCTCCTCACTCCATCTTAATGAGGCAGAGATCAGTGCATTGGAACGAACTGCATATCTGCATGATATTGGCAAGATTGTCCTTGAACCATATATCTTGGACTGCGAGCAGTTACGAGATGATGAGCGCGAGCAAATACGCCAACACCCTGCCATCGGATACAGGATACTGAACCTTTTTGATGATACACTTGATATAGCTGAATATGTTTACGGCCATCACGAACGGTGGGATGGTTCAGGTTATCCTAGGGGCTTGAAACATGATCAAATTCCGTACATCTCCCGTATTCTCTCCATCGCGGAAGCATATGAGCGGATTGTGGAGAGAAGTCATTCAAGAGAAGAGGCAATTAAAGAAATACAGGAGGGAGCTGGAACACAGTTCGACCCCGAACTTGCCCAAGCATTCATTGCCATGATTGAAGATCGTTGAAGAATTTTTTACGTTCTTCTTCCCAGCTCGTGTTATACGTTTCAAATTTCTTGAATCTCCTACCCCGTATTGCCCTTAAAAGCGTAGTGATTTTCATTGCTTCTTATGGTCTTAATCATATAGGAATTTTATTTCTTGCTCATCCTATCAACAGAAGAGTAAATTCATTTATAGTGGCTGGTATTATACAAAACCACCAATGACATGGTACTAAGGTCCAGATACATGCTGATACGATTCATCCTCGCACCGCTACTGTCTAAGAGAGTATTTTCTAGTCTTTAAGAGTATTTTCTAATAAATTACTTTGCTTAGAGTATTATTTCATGTGATGAAGAGAAAAACAGTACTGGTAGTCTTCCTTATTCTCCCGTCTTTTCTTGTCATTGGTGCCATTGCTTCCTACACTACCTACCCGCTCTACCTTGAAAGCTATAACACCATCTACCTCGACAAGTATGGCAGCAGTGGGACAAACCACTACCCAAATCTGATGGACATGCACCTCGGAAGATTCACTGTCGATACACAAGAGGATACAATCAGATCATTCGCCCTCCACTCCAACATCTCCAATGAGTTCACCTTCAGAGGCCGAACAACATGGAGTCCAAATAAAATATCATCACTTGGCTTCCACCCTGTGGCAATCCTTAAATATGGGTCTAAATTATATAATTCTAATCTCAATCAAGGTATCATCAACCCAATCAATCCAACCAATACCCCGATGACTGGAGCGATATTCATCGATTTCTATTTGGTCTCATACAATCCAGCTAGTGTATTCATCGAGAACGAGCGATATACCCATAAGTCAGGAACAGCAGGGAACTTCTCTGTCTCATTCTCGTCTGATACCATCGGCTTTTGGAATGCTAACCTTGATCCCGTGGAGGGTGAAAACGGACAACCTCTTCCTGAATTGCCTTATCTCGATTCTGGAACAATCACCCCTGAAGATGAAATCCCCTAGAGAGCCCCTCCTGAACTTGTCCACTACGACTTTTCCGTACTCGAAAAACAGAACTCCTTTAATCTCTCCAGTGCCTTTGGGTCCAACAAAGCATACATAGCTACTGCACAATTAATTGTAAGTGATGCCAATCAAAATAAAACATATGGAGTGAAAACAAAATTCACAAACTAATCAGGTAGATGCCGAAAAGCTCTCGCAGGGCACCTACCGCGATACTATAACAATAGAGGCAACTCCTAAGGATTCCTTTTGAAACATAGAAAGAATACAGATAAGAAAACGTGCTTCACTTGATAAGATTTTATTTCGTATTGCTAACATGATACAAGACACGCTAGTCCTCGCAAGTGAGACAACCAAAGTTTCTCCCAGATAAACTTTGGTGGATACAAGAATGATGAGCTGTTTCTTTGTGAGCTTATTCCCGAGAACAAGATAATCCTCCCATTCAATTACTACAATAATTTCCTCTTGACAGGCCTTCTCTCAACATATTATGATATGAAAAAGCTTTTTATATATTAAAATTTATATTTTAATTTTACTTTCCTATTTCGCAATATCATACACCAGCTAAGACTGGAATATTCTAAATTGATGGGAGAAGACCTATGCGATCTTACATATCTGAAACCAAAAACACACCAGTAGTCATGGAATGTGATGTATTAGTTGCTGGCGGAGGTACAGCAGGAACTATTGCAGCCATCGCAGCTGCCAGAAACGGTGCAAAAACTGTCTTAATTGAACGGCATGGACATCTTGGAGGATCCATGGTCAATGGCGCTGGCCCTCTCCATAGTTTCTTTAATCTGTACAAGGCATTTCCAGAAACGGGCAAAATACAGGTAGTTAGAGGAATTGCAGATGAGTTGATACAACGAATGACAGAAGCTGGTGGCTGTATGGGGCATCTCGAGCAGGAAATCGGTTTTAATTACGATTCAGTTGCAACAATCATCGACTGGGAAATCTACAAACAGGTAATCTTTGAGATGATGGAGGAAGCTAATGTCCACATGAGACTCCATACATGGATTAGTGATGTCGTCAAAGAAGATAACAAAGTGCAAGGCCTTATTGTGGAAAGCAAATCGGGACGAGAGGCAATACTATCGAAAATAGTAATTGATGCAACTGGGGATGCTGATGTTGCATACCTCTCGGGGGCTGAATGCACAAATATGTTCCCTGACGGCCATGTGGGAATGCCATTCGGGATGAGTAATGTCGACATTCCTAAAGCATACAAATACATCAAAGAGCAAAACATTGTCTATTCTATGATTCATGCTGATAAAGACAGTGATTATGACAATATTGCACGAATAGGATTTCACTTGAACAAGCTTCCCGCATTCAAGGAGTTCATGCAATCAAGCGGACTTTGGGGACCGCTCACACTTTCTCGACATGAAGGTGATTTTTCCTTCATCAATACAACAAACATAAAACCACTCGATGCAGTGAATGTAGAGGAAATTACTCGTGCGGAAGTTATACTGAGATCACAAGTAATGAAGATGGCTTCATTGTTGAAGGAGAACATCCCTGGCTTCGAACACGCCTATGTGAGCTGGACGCCCGTACATTTTGGAGTGAGAAGAACAAGGATCGTTACCTGTGAATATGATATCAGTCTTGAGGAAATCATTAATGGTCAACGTTTTGATGATGAAATTGCTGTATATGGATTCCATGACATGGCTCCAAAAATCATCATCAAGGATGGCAAGTATTACGGTATACCCTATCGTGCTTTACTTCCTAAAGACGTCGAGAACCTCTTGGTTGCTGGAAGATTGATAACATCCAATTGGGAAGCCCACATGTCTACACGAAACACAGTGTCTTGTATGGCGCAGGGTGAGGCCGTCGGCACCGCAGCTGCCTTGTGCTGTAAGCAGGGTGTAACACCAAGAAAACTCTCTGTGAAACAGTTGCAGGAACAGCTGATTAGCCAAGGGGTATTTCTTGGATAATTTGCAAACACCATTTTGTATGTTTTAGAAAAAGGGATTGTCTTATGACGTCACAATTTTGAAGGAGAAAGCTTGATGATGAATTTGCTTGATAGTGTTGAAAAAATTACATTGATGGGTCCTGGACCATCCTGTGTACCTGATGAAATTTACAAAGCCTTATCAGTTCCAACCTTAGGACATATGGACAGTGAATTCATTAAGATCATGGATGGCATCAAGGAGATGCAACAGCAAATCATGGCTACTCAGAACAGATTGACAGTCCCAATTTCAGGAACTGGATCAGCCGGTATGGAAACCTGTTTTGTAAACCTTATTGAACCACAAGATACAGTTCTCATTTTAAAAAATGGAGTTTTTGGGAATCGCATGTTTGATGTGGCAAGTCGTCTTGGCTCGGAAGTTGATGCAATTGATGCCCCGTGGGGGACCCCTATCGACCCAGATAAGGTTAGAGAGCAACTTTCAAAAAAAGCATACAAGATTGTTGCAATTGTCCACGCTGAGACCTCTACTGGTGTACGTAATCCAATTGATGAGGTAGCTAAGCTGGTTCACCAGACAGATGCACTGTATCTGGTAGATGCAGTAACCAGTCTGGGGGGCATCCCTGTTCCTACTGATGAGCTTGGTATTGATGCATTGTATAGTGGAACGCAGAAGTGCCTGTCTTGCCCACCGGGACTTTCTCCCGTCTCTTTCTCAGAGAAAGCAGTCAAGGTAATCACTAACCGAAAAAACAAAGTGCCCAACTGGTACCTCGATATGAATATGATCATCCAGTACTGGGATGGAGCAAAGAGAGTATATCATCATACTGCACCCATAAACATGCTCTATGGATTATACCAATCACTGTGCCTTATTCTGGATGAAGGTCTGGATGAGGTGTATTTAAGGCATATGAAGTATCACAACCTTCTGGTTAGAGAACTTGAAGGTATTGGAATGAACATGCTTGTTGATAAAGAGTACAGACTTCCCATGCTTAACGCTGTAGTAGTACCTGATGGAGTCGATGAAGCCAGAGTCCGCAGTGACCTGCGAACCAAGTACAACATTGAAATCGGAGCTGGTCTTGGAGCCTTGGCCGGCAAGATCTTCCGTATTGGCTTGATGGGTCACACAGCAAGAGAAGAGAACGTTGTTAAGGTTATCACGGCACTGAAAGCATCACTGTAAAACATATAGCGCTTTATAATATCTGCAGGTCATCCCTGCAGATATTTTTTCAACAATGCAATATATTGGGTATTTACAATACAGTTCCTGAATGCAAATGCCTGCATGACTCGATCAATACCATCTTCACTAAGATGAGCGAATCGCTTTGCATAGGCAGGTTGCAGCATCGCTGCCGCAAACCCGGTAAGTGCAGCATAATTTAAACAGAACGCATTCGCGCGTTTGTCATACGGTTCGAGGGAGACTTCTGCAATAAGATCAGCAAGCTCCTTGGCCAGAATTCGACCCTTGCTTTCCTGATACAAGGCAGTGAAATTCTCTGAACCCAACACCTTCTTCATATTCTGGATCGGCTTGATCAACTGCATATACTCAGAATCAGGGTCGAGGGTTACCCACCCCATCACCCCTGCGTCCTTGTATGTCCAGGTTGTCCAGTGCAAATCAAGTTGTGTATACACAGAGAGCTGATCATCCATTGAGCGCAAGCGATCAGGCACCTGATTTTCTGGACCATGGTACTGAGCCCCAAACTCACCCACCAATAGAGGCACGTTGTGAGCCTTTGCATACGTGAATCCTTCACTAATGCTTATTTCCTCGATATAGCGGTCTCGGTCCCAATACGATCGGGTATCTTCACCTCCATACCACCCAGGATACGCCCCAGGTCCAAATCCAGGTAATGCGTAGTGATGGTTGCTATACACACAGTTGGAATCGATAGGGATATCCATACCACTGAAATAGCGTCCATATCGATCCCCTTCCAAAAAAATAATATGCTTTGCATCAACTGAACGAATCATACGAATCAGGTACTGATAGACTGTGTTGACCTTCTTCCAATCTGACTGATAGTTCTCAAAGAAATCAAATGGATGGTCTCCGTTCGGTGTACCACTTGCTGGTTCATTCATTAGCTCATACCCAGCAACAACCGCCCTGTCCTTGCATCTCTCTGCAATCTCAACCCAGAGTCTAGCCAACCGTTCCTGAAAGTGTGGATGTGTCCAGAAGGTACAAGCGCCACGTTCGTTGTCACTATGCCAATGACAGTTCTGCCAACCTTGTACCGCATGCATATCCAAAATAACATACAAGCCATACTTCTCGCAGATATCCAACAACCAATTCAATCGTACAAATCCTGACTCCTTGTACACAAAAGGGGTCGAATCATCCTCAAAGTGACGATAGTTCAGCGGTACCCGTAAACAAGTTGCTCCTACTGATTTGATAAAGGCTATATCATCTTCACTGAGAAAGGCATCAAGCAACCTCTCAAAGAAATATTCACCCTTTGCATTTCCCAACGTTTTGGCAATGTGCCCTCGAATGCCACTCTCGGTTCCTGGATAGCCGTCGATGAAATCTTCCATATTCATCCAACCACCAAGACAGGTACCCCTGAGGAATAGCTTCCTTCCACTTTTCGTAACTATAGTCCCATCTTCTACATTGAGAAACTCCATTTTCATCTCCAATAGATCAGCCTTTAATTGCACCTTCTGTGAGCCCAGAAATAAAGAACCTGTTGAGTATAAGATAAACAATTAGCATAGGTATCAATGAGATACTAATACCTGCCAGAGCCAAATCCCAGGAAGAAGCAGCCGCCCCACTCTGTTTCAAGTTCACGACCCCTACGGTCAACGGCATTCTCATCGGTTTGCTAATCGTAAAGACAAATGGAAGCAAATAGTCGTTCCATGCAATTCTAAAGGAGATCAAACCAATGGTAGCGATCAAAGGTTTCAACAACGGCATGATGATACAAAAGAATGTTGACAGAAATGTACATCCATCGATCTTCGCTGAATCATCAAGTTCCTTGGGTATTTGATCTATGAAACTGGTAGATAAGAATATCTGCGTCACATTCATACCGAACACACGAATGATAATGACCCCCCAAAGAGAGCCACTGAGCCCAATTTCTCTAGCCAGACTCAACTGAGGATACAGACTCAATGTCCCGATGGAAATAAAGAGCGAGGAGAGAACCATGTAATAAATAATCTTTGTAATGACAGTACGTCCTCTGGAAAAAACATACCCTGCAGTTGTCGCGGTATATATACACCCGATAACGATAAAGAAAGCCAAATACAAACTGTTATAGGTATATTGGGAGAAGTTCGCAAGCTCCCAAGCCCGTTTATAGTTATGGAACTGCCAACCTTCCTGGGGAAGAATATGCGGTCCCCCAATCATAATCTCAAAGTTAGTCTTAAAGGAAGCGAGAAATATGTAGACTATCGGAAACAGGGCAATCACCGTGACTGCCAGTAGAAACAGATAGACCGGGATGCGAGAACCAAACTTTGCTAATTTCCTTCGATTGCTTATCACGTTTTACACCCCTATCAATAGATTGATTTCATTTTTTTCGACATTTTCAGATACCCAATTGTCAATATGGACAAGAATATTGCCGTAAGGACCGCTAATGAGGATGCATACCCGAACTGGCTTACAGTACCTGCATCAGTATCCCCATAACTGAAGAAGTACTTGAAGATATAGGTCATCACCACCTCAGTTCCTCCTCCCGGCTGTCCATTTGTCATGACCAATATCAAGTCAGTTATCTTCATGGTTCCCAGTACACTGAGCATAATCACCACCTGCATGACCGGTGCTAACATCGGGATAGTGATGAAAATGAATTGCTTGAAGCTACTTGCTCCATCAATGTCTGCACTTTCATAGAGCTCCTTTGGAATATTCTGCAGCCCCATGAGAAAATAGATCATGATCAGTCCAAAGGTCGTCCACACAGAAACCAACAGTATTACCAACATAGCCAACCATCTATCACCAAACCAATTGACATGTTTGGAAACCATCTCAAAATGGACCAACAGCCCATTGATAATTCCGTTGTAGGCACTGAAAATGATATTGAATACAAGACCAACCACTGCCACGCTGAATACTGTGGGCAGGAAGAATACAATCCTGAAAAAGGAACTTCCCTTAACCTTGTTATTTACCAAGACAGCAAGGACTAAGGCTAAAGGCATTTCTATTATTAACTTGGAAAAAGCTAGTAAAAAGGTGTTCCCGAGTGAAAACCAAAAGACCTTATCCCGTGTAAACGCCCTGATAAAGTTTGCAAAACCGACAAATTCAGGTGTTGAATACCCATCATAGCGGAACGGAGCCCACCGTAAAACCCATATTATAGGATACACCACGAAGAGAATGAATCCAATAAACATCGGAAGAATCAAAAGAAGCTCTTGGGTCCTGTTGTCCGCAGCAACCAAACATATTTTTTTTCTATCAAGCTTTATTTTCATATAAATAAGAATACCCCAGATTCAGTAGAAGTATAGATTTCCTGATCTGGGGCATGACTCCTCTAGTTTAGGTTATCTTGTGACCCATTTCACGTTCTCATCATAATCTGGATCCATATACTTGCTGACATCCAATTCTCCACTTGTAATCGCTTTTTCGAGTGCTGCATTGTATCTTCTGTCTAGGTCAGACAACCCTTCAACAACACCTATGCGATTGGTGAGAATCTTGGAGAAGACATCATAGTAGCTCTCGCCTTCAACACGCATCTTCGATTCCGGATACGCGGGCTTCATGTAGAAATTTGTAAGATCTGCAAATGCTGCCCACTGCGGTCTCTCCGGCTCGCCGGCAAATTTGGTCACAGCAGCACCACGGATAGGAATATCCTTTGCATTCTCATAGGTTGAAGCAAGATGCTCAACGCTCAATAATGCCTTATAGACTTCCATTACCTCTTCCTCAACTCCTTCCTCTATAACCTTGGAGCTGATTACATAGAATGCACCTGGATTACCAATCTGCTTGTAGCGATTATTGGGATCTTCAACTGGAATTGGAGCTACACCCCAATCGAACTTTGCCGGGAACTGATCATACAAGACACCGACATCGAAGGAGTTTCCGATTAACATACCAATATTGCCTGCTGAGAAGTGTGCGCGCAGTGTATCGAAGTCCAGTCCTTCCATTCCGGGGAACATGGAACCATCTTCAACCAGACCGAGCATCAGTTCAAAGAAAGGCTTGAGAGACATGAAGTCCCATCGCCCAGTCTTATGGTTGAACATCTGGTGACCAACCGATGGAGCAGCAGGGAATGCGATATGATACAGCTTGTAGTTCTCATAGCGAAGAGGGATACCATATCCGTACACATTTGAACCACCCCTTTCAGTAATGATCTTCGCGGTCTCTCTGAATTCTTTATAGCTTTCTGGAACATCTAGGCCCAACTCAGCAAACATCTCTTTGTTATAAATCAAGTTCTGAGTGGTTACTCTGATGGGAATGGCGTAGATTTCTCCGCCAAACACTCCAACATCCTCACGATGAAAACCTTTGGTCTCTTCAATCAGAACATCTCCACCGGGAAGGTCCTTGATGGGGACAATCTTATTGGTTTCAGCGTATTGACCTGATTTTCTACTCTTGAAAATATGAGGTTCTTCGCCAGCGGCAATAGCGACGTCTATTGCACTGTAGTAATCACCACCATATACCTTATGTTCGATACGAATGCCTTTCTCTTTTCCAATGGTTTCATTGAATTTCTTCACTGTGGCATCGTACTCGGGTTTGTTGTGAGCATCATTGGCCCAAACACTAATCACAACTTCCTTTTTGGCTTCTTCTTTTTCCGCTTGAGCAAAAATTGGCAATGCCATTATAATTGCCAGCACAAGCACCAAACTAATGATCTTTTTCATACGTTCCTCCTCTTTATTGTATCCACCACTAAGGGTGGAAAACGCACTTAATGAATATCGATCAACCTATCTTTTCGTGAATTTCTCAGGATAGACAAGCTCTTGCAACTTTTTTACATCAACATCACGGATACTCTTGCAATCCTCAATTGCCATTGCAGCTGCTGTCCCAGCAGCCTGTCCCATTGAAAAACAGAACCCTATACTTCTGTTACAGGAGAGGGCTAGCTGATCAGCTGAGAAACACCGTCCAATTACCATGACATTTTTTAATCCTTTCACCAGTATCGACCTGAAAGAGATCTCTTCATATTCACCCTCGTCATACCGCTCCATCGCAGTTCCCAATCCCTTTGGATTGTGATACTCAATACTGTCAGTATTCTTAAGAATTGCATCATCATATTTTCTTCTTGCCTTGAAATCTTCAACGGTATGCACATGATCACCCATGATTCTTCTTGTTTCACGAATACCGAGAATAGAGGCTGTATCCATCAAGAATGATTTCTCAAATCCTGGAACACGTTCTTTCAAGAAGTGATAGATGAACCAACTTTGTCTGCGACCTTCAATCATTGATTCTGTAATGACGGTGGCATCGATAGCATTCTTGTTGAGAATCCTTGTTGCATTGACCAATACCTGGTTGTCATGAGGCAAATTCATCATCAAGATACCGTTTCGTACGGTGAGTACTTGCTTTTCCCATTCGGTAAAGACTTTCTCAGACATCGCATTCTTGATGGTCTTATTGAAACGACCGATATGAGCATAGGTTTTTGGACTCCCAAAGACACTCTTTCGAATTTCCTTTGGAGTGATCTTATGCAAATCTTCCGGATTCTTATCAAAATGGTCCATCAACGCCTTCATGTCCACATCCCCGATACGGAACATCAAGGTCGGTGCAGAACAAAGCCCGTCTTCCTTGTTACCTATCTCATAAGAAGCTCCAGCCTGATAACACAAATCTCCGTCCCCGGTTGCATCAATGAATACGTTTCCTTCAATCACCTGTCTGCCATTCTTATTTTCAATTACCACACCTTGTATGGTATCGCCTTCCTTGATTACATCAGCAACAAGTGTTCCATATAGTATATTCACACCTGCATCAAGGAGCATCTCCTCCAATATACGCTTGGAAGCCTCAGGGTCCACAGGAACTTCGGTCATATATGAGACGGGATTTATTTCGGGGATATATCCAGGAGGAGAAGCCATGCCTTCCTTACCCAGATTCATCATAACTTCTGTGGGAATTCCGGTCATATATTTTTCAACCGCTACTTTTGCCATCAAACCACTTGTCATAATCCCGCCCAATGCAAATTCTCGTTCAATAATGATGGTTTTTGCATTGTTTCTTGCCGCTGCCAGAGCTGCAGCAAATCCAGCAGAGCCTCCCCCTGCAACAACTACATCTGCACGAAAGGTTACTGGAATTTCCTTTTGACTTGTAAGGTACTTTTTACTACTCAACTTGATTCCCTCTTTTATTCCAAAACTCAAGAACAGCTGGCCCGAAAGGAAAGTAATCGAAGATTACGGTAATTTATTTCGAATCAATACCAATTTTTGTTTTTGAATTTTAATTTTTAATATCCTCTTTTATTATTCTATTATTGGCTTACCACGTTGTCAACCTTTTTGTGATTCGAACAGAAAAACAATTATTCATTGATAAATCATGGATTTATAAGAATTTCTTGGCAAATATCGCTAATAGTTGCATATTTTTTTCTTATTGATATTGAAAAATTCTTTTTAACATGTAGAATCTTAATTGAGGTAAGTCATGCAAAATGAAGGTATCAAGAAAAATCAATCTCTAAGAAAAGCGTTAGAAATTCTGGAAGGAATGACCCGAATGGATTCACCATTCAGACTCCAAGACCTTTCCACACACCTTGAGATGTCGCCGAGTACTGTATCGAGATTTCTCAATACATTTATCGACTATGGTTACGTCAACCGTGATCCCAGTACATCCTTTTATTACCTTACTCTAAAGTTCGCTGCAATAGGTGAACGGGTTCGAACAAAATTCCCCTTCCAGCAGACTCTCATTAAATATGCCAGAGAGATTTCAAACCACTTCAATGAATCCTCAAGCTTGTGTGTGGAGAACAACATGCAGATGGTTTATATCGCAACTGAAGATGGGCCAGGACAGATGTTGAGGAATCTCCAGAGAATAGGACATATAGCCCCAATGCATGCAACAGGGGTGGGCAAGGTTCATTTATTGAATTACTCAGAAACAAACCTAATGGAGTTGGTAGAGAAGCGAGGACTTGCAAAAATTACCAATAAGACTATAACCAATTTGGACGACTTAAAGGCTGAGATTGAGAAAATACGAAACCTAGGCTATGCATTCGATGATGAAGAGTGCGAACTTGGAGTTAGATGTATTGCAATCCCTGTCAAGGATTATACTGGTAAGGTTATCGCTGCCATCAGTCTTTCAACATCCAAGAATCGTCTTGAGAAAGAAAAAATTGATCAGGTAGCCAACTATCTACTGGATGTTTCTCTTAGAGCTTCGCAGGAGATGGGATGGGGACAACACTAATATTCATTACACTTTCTATATTGCTCAAACTGTTCAGCATTGTTGGTTTCTCCCCAGCTCGTGTTATACGTTTCCACCCCTTTATTGACTGATAGAGCAAAAAGCTCTACATTTTCCCTATGGGCAGGAATAAGGTAACGATCGAAGACATTGCCCGTGAAGCTAATGTAGGAATCGGCACTGTTTCACGTGTTCTCAACAACAGCTCCCATGTTGCAGAAGACACCCGTAAGCGGGTTCTTGATGTGGTTAAGGCTCGACAATACTCTCCAAGTGGCGCTGCAAGCCGACTTGCGCGTAATGACGCCATCGAGTCAACAGTGGGATTGCTCCTGCCAGATATTGGAAACCACTACTTTTTTGAAATATTTGAGACCATCTACAGAAAATTCCGGGGGTTGGGAGTAGACCTCCTTATATTCAACTATGAGAAGCATAACCCACAATTTATCCAGAAAGTACTGGGAGCCCAACTCTCCGCCCTCCTGATCTTTGCTTTCCAGCTCGACGAAACAGAAAGGGAACTGCTGAGAAGACGCAATGTACCATACCTGTATATCGACTACTCTCGTGATGACGAGCACTGTATGTACACAGACAATGAACAAGGAGGGCGTCTTGCCGCCCGATATCTTCTCTCAAAAGGGGTGAAACACCCTGGATATATCGCAATGGACCCTCCAGGACAAACTGACACAGACCGTCATGCAGGTTTTATCAGTGAACTCGCTCTCTATGGCTATAAGGAGTGTGCGCTGTATAACTCTGAAATATCAGAGGAGATGGGTTACCAGATCGGCATGCAAATCATCGATGAACAAACCTGTGACGGAGTCTTCTGCTACTGTGACGAAATAGCCGTAGGAGTGTATAGGGCTATGAGGGAGAGGGGAAGCTCTATCCGCATCATAGGATTTGATGGTGTTCGTGCTACCGAGCACTTAGGTATCTCGACGGTTAGCCAAGAACCGGGAGCTATCGGTACACAAGCGGCCTCCTTCATTGTAAACCTCATGGAGGCTCATCAAGAACGTCAACCCATACATCATCGAATCATTCCTGTCCTCATTGACCGTAACAGTTGATTACCAGAGCAACATTTCCACGGTCAGATCAGCAGTTGTAAGTACGTGTGCATCACAGAGCCCAGGATCGACAGCACTGCCAACCCCAACAGAGCGCATCAATGCTTCCTTGATTGCTGTGAGACCTGCAGGAGCATCCTCTACACCAGTACACTCCTCTGGATACAATCCAAGCATATCAGCAGCGCGTGCAAACACCTCAGAATTGGGTTTTCCCAGAATCACATCACCAGCAGGAACCACAACATCAAACGAATCTGAAAGCCCCAACCTATCAAGGATGAACGGAGCATTCCGGCTTGCCGATGCGATCGCGGTATAGATTTTTCGTTGCTTCAATTGTTCCAACAATGCAGGAATACCGGGAAGGATATCCTTTGGCGTCAACTCCTCCAGTGATTCGCGATACCAGGTATTTTTCTGATCAGTGTATTCTTGTATCTCCTCTTCAGGCATAGTCACTTGGTTGTGGTCAAGGATAACCTGTAGAGATTGTCTTCTGGAGATTCCTCTCAGTTTCTGGTTTATCTCCTCGTCAAATTCCCATCCATGGGCATCAGAAAGACGTTTCCATGCCCGATAGTGGTAACCATCGGTAGAAGTTATCACCCCATCAAGATCAAAAACAACAGCCTTGCACGTAGATCGCGTTGGCCGCTGTACAGCTTCCTTGCCAACGATGAGTACATCAGAGCGATGATGTACGGTAAGATTGTCACCCTTGGCTTCATAGGTGGTAATCTCCGGCTCAATTGTGACGGTGAGCACTACTCCCCTGAATGTCAGATGGAATTTCAGTCGCTGCAGTTCCTCCGGAAGCTGTGGTCTGAATGAGGGAACTCCGTTTTTCATACGGAAACCTCCCAACCCATACACCATAGCCATCCATGAACCGGCCATCGCTGCGGTATGCAAACCATCCTTGGTATTGTGGTGCAGATCTTCAATATCCATGAGAGCTGTCTGGCGAATGTAGGAACTACCAAGATCCAAGAATCCACAATCATATGCAACAATTCCTTGGATGCATGCAGATAGGGAGCTATCCCCAGTGGTCAGGGGTTCATAGAATGCAAAGTTTCGCTTCCTCTGGTACCAGGGAAAGCGATGATGCTGTAGGAGCATACCGAGTACTGTATCTGCTTGCTTGATGACCTGGTGTCGGTAGATTACAAGAGGATGGTAGTGAAGAAGCATGGGATGGCGTATCTCTCCACGCTTTTGAGTATCCCACGGCTCCTTGTTGAGGAAATAATCATCCTGCACATGTATACCCCGTTTTCTGTCATAGGGAATATACATCTGCTCTGCTGCACGGGCAAAGAGACTCAGTTCTTCATCACGTATGGATAGTTTTTCAACCAGCCTGATCCACAGCGTATGGTTCTCGTTTTGTAGACGGGAAGCTAGCTTGAAAACCCCCTCCAAGTGGTGTTGGACCATGACATTGGTATAGCAGTTGTTATCAGAGAGCGCTGAATACTCATCTGGACCGGTTACCTCATTGATACAGAACTGACCACCCTTTTCTGGATTGAAAAAACCAAGATCGAGAAACAAACGTGCGGTCTCTATCAATACCTCAGCGGCTCCTTCTTCCAGGATGCTATCATCACCTGTCACCTCCAAGTACTGAAAGATTGCATAGGCAATATCTGCATTGATATGGTATTGAGCGGTCCCGGCAGGAAAGTATGCAGAAGCTTCCAATCCATTGATGGTTCTCCAAGGGTAGAGCGCACCTCTCTGGTTCATCTCCCTGGCTCTCGCACGAGCTCGGTCGAGAGTTGATATCCTGTATTTGATCAAAGCTCGTGCAGTATCAGGAAGGGTATGGTTGAAAAGCGCCATCCCATAGATTTCAGTATCCCAGAAATAATGGCCTTCATACCCACTTCCTGTCAGTCCTTTGGCGGCTAGAGAGGAATTACCGTCTCTACCGGTACTCTGCTGGAGCTGGAAAAAGTTGAATCTGAGGGCCTGCTGGAGTTTTTCCTCCCCGGTAATCTCAATATCGGCATGGGCCCAGAAGGCTTCATACCAAGCTCGTTGCATCTCTACCAAGGTTTGCCAACTGGCATTTGCAACCTCCTCTCGATACTGTTGGGCCAACTCAAGTGGAAGAGTCTCCCCAGGACGTCCAGAGGTGTGATAGTAGAAATATTTTGTGAGACTAAGGTCTGCCCCACTCCATGAGAAGACCAATGCGGGGAGATGCCCCTCCTCAAGGTCACCTCGCTCAACATGCAGCGGCTCTGAACTCTCGTGTACGGAGCCACAGGAGAGATATAGGGCACTTTCTATCGTCTTGAATGTAGCCTGGAATCCTGGGCGTGCCTCCTCACCTTCACCATAATACCCACAATCTTCACAAACCAGGGAGGAGGCGGAGAGTGTACTGCCCATACGGGGATCAAGTTCAGTATTTGCTCGTTGAACAGGCATCCCTATAGAGGAATAGAGGGAAGCACTAACCTCATCAGTACAGTGAATGCGAACCCGTAGGGATCCCATATGGTACTGTTGCATGCTGAGCAGGGTCTCCCAGGTGATATGCACTAGCTTACCTTCATCGGTAAGCCACTGCATATGCTGTTCAAGGATTCCTGTACGGAAATCGAGACGTCTACGGTAGAACTTCACCCGGTTATCAGCCACATTGACCTGAATACCGTCGATGGCAATCACCAGATACCGGCAGTCGGGAAGATCAAGCATGGTCTGGTTGAGGCGCGCGAACCCATAGGCATCCTCTCCGTAGAGAATCGGAGATATCTCGTAGAATCCATTGATGAAACATCCACTGTGGTGCGCAGGTTCCCGTTCACAGGGAAACCCACGGTAGCCGATATATCCGTTTCCAATTGAGAACAAACTCTCACCCTGGGCGATGTGCTCTCCATCAAACCCGGTTTCTTCGAGACTCCAAGTATCCAATGCCATGTATTACCCCTTGACAGATCCTGCCATAAGTCCCTGTACAAAGTAACGTTGCAGGAAGAAAAATACGAGAATAGGGACAATCATGACAATGAAGGCCCCTGCAGTAAGCAAATGCCAGTCCTGTCCACGTGATCCCACCATATTCGCCAGACGCTGGGTCAATACAGCTACATCACTGGTACCACCGAGGAAGACCAATGCTACCAGCAGGTCATTCCAAACCCAAAGAAACTGGAAAATACCCAGCGATGCAATAGCAGGAACAGAGAGAGGAAGCACCAGACGTACGAAGATCACCATCGGCCTTGCTCCATCAAGGAATGCTGATTCAAACACATCCCGAGGGATGGTGGAAACATAGTTATAGAGCAGGTAGATTCCAAGTGGCAGACCAAACCCTGTATGGGCAAGCCATATCCCCAGATAGGAGCCAGTAAGTCCAATCTTCATGTAATCCCGAAGGATAGGGATCAAGGATATCTGCAAAGGAACCACCAACAGTGCAACAACAATGGTAAAGAATAGTTTCCTACCGGGAAATACCATCCAGGCAAAACCAAAGGCTGCTGCTGTTGCAATGAGAATAGGAATGATCACTGATGGAATGGTGACTGTAAAACTATTAATGAAGGCTTGGGAGAGATTGTCCCCACTTGCGCGAAGAACATTCCCTTCCGCGTCAGTAAATGTGGCTTGCCTGCCTCCCAAAACACGTCGATAGTTGTTCAAGGTGAAATCTCCGTCACCTTTAAAAATTGTCCACCATCCGGTATTCAATACATCATCCTGCGGTCTCAGCGATGAGATAAGCAGGCCTATGATCGGGATACTCCAGATGATGACCAGTACAATCAGAATGATATTGACCACCATGGTCCACTTGTTTTGTCTTTTTCTTGCAAGGGAAATCATATCAGAAGCCCTCCCTTTTGCTGAACTGATGCAGGTTGTACCACATGACAGGAATGACGGCCAGAACCAAAACAATGGCGATTGCAGAGCCTCGTCCATAGTGGTAGAAACGGAACATTTGCTTGTACTGCATGCTTGCAATAACCTCGGTCCCATAGTTACCGTTGGTCATGGTGAATACAATATCGAATATCTTCAACGTAATGATGATAATGGTTGTTGATACTGTGATAAGAGTGGGAGCTATGAAGGGTATGATGATACTCCTGATAATTCTGAACTCCCCTGCCCCATCAATACGGCCTGCTTCAATAATCGTGGAAGGAACACCTTTAAGTGCAGAGCTGATGATAACCATGGCATAGCCGGTTTGTAGCCATACCAAGATGGCAATCAGGAAGATATTGTTCCAGACAGGCATAGTAAACCAGGCTTGTGGTTCTCCTCCGAAAAAGGTAACAAACGCATTGAGCAAACCTATCTGGTCCTCTCCTGCGGGTTTGTACGAATAAATAAATCTCCAGATAACACCTGCTCCTACGAAGGAGATTGCCATTGGCATGAAAATGATGCTCTTGAAAACTTTTTCCATTTTCACTCGATCAGCAAGTAGTGCGATGATAAGACCGAAGCCGACAGCCCCGCCGGTTCCGATGATCAACCACAGGAGATTGTTCATGAATGATTCACGCATCTTGGAATCGGTAAAAGCAAACACATAGTTCGCAAACCCTACAAAATTCTTCGACTGTGCATCAAAGAAACTCAGGTAGAGCGATCTCACCGTAGGGATAAAAAGATACCAAGCAAGGATCAGCAATGCTGGTCCTACAAATATGATCGGTTGCAGCTTCTTGGCCGTCGTAACACTGGTTCTATTGATAACCCAATCAGCAACCCAGAACAGAAGAGCAATCCCACCAACACCCCACACAATAGCGATGATTGCAATTATTCCTTGTGGAGCATTGCTATCCCGTAAGAAGATGAAACCAACCCACAATACAAAGAACACCCCAACAAGCACAAAAACAGAAAATGCTATACGACCAAGTTTTGCGAGGGGTGATGTAGGTTTCCCTTGTCTTTCAATTGTTGTCATGTACGTTCCCCTTTGAGAGTACGATACAAGAGCACCGGCAGGAAGTGCTACTTCTCTGCCGGCGCAACACATCGTCTACTTATTTCGGCCAGGATTTCTGAACATCGCTCAACATGGAATCAAGGCTCTTGCCGTTGACCCAGTCAACAATACCAGTCCAGAAAGAACCTGCACCAACTTGGCCCGGCATGAGATCGGAAGCATCAAATCTGAAGACCTTGGCATTCACCAGGGATTCAGCAAGTGAGCGTTCAATCTCGTTCGGGTAGGCATTTAGATCCTGATTAAGATAGGGGAAGAGAGCTCCGCCTCTCTTTGCCCAAATTTCACCAGACTCCCAAGTTGCCAGGAATTCCATGAACTCACGTACTTCAGGACGGTCATTGAAAACAACAAACTGGTCACCACCACCGAGGATGGGGATACCAAATTCATCATTGATACCAGGAAGTGGGAATACTCCTACTTCTTCTTCAAGATTTGCCTGTATGTCATCCTGGAGGAACGAGGTGACAAAGTTACCCTGTCGATGCATCCATGAGCGTGGAGGATTCTCAAACATGGTTCGGGGGGAATCAGTATAACTCTGGGTAAGAATGGTGTTGGTTCCACCATAGACATATTTTGGATTCAACCAAATATCGCCAATTACCTCGAAGGCTTCTCGCACTTCTGGAGCATTGAATGCGATCTCATGGTTTACCCATTTGTCATATACTTCAGGACCAGCGGTTCTGAGCATGACATCCTCAACCCAGTCGGTACCAACCCAACCTGTTGCTCCACCGGCTTCAATACCGATCGACCAAGGGGTATGTCCATTGGCAACCATTTCGTCCATCAGGGCGATCAATTCGTCCCATGTGGTAGGAACTTCATAGCCTTCCCTTGCCCAAGCTTTTTTGGGATACCACACAAAACTCTTTGCATTTACCCGGTGGAATACACCATAGGGGGTACCATCATAGGAACCCAAGTCCTTCCAAACCGGTGCATAGTTTGCATCGACGGTTTTCAGCAGGGAGTCCCACATAGGAACCAAATACCCCTGGGAAGCAAAATTATACATGAGACCAGGCTGAGGAAGTGCAGCGATATCAGGGGGATTACCACCCTCAACACGTACACTGATCAGCGTCTCAAAGTCCTTCGATCCTTCGTAGATTACATCGATTCCTGTCCTCTCTTCGAATGGCACGATTGCCTCTTCAAAGCGTCTCAGTTCCTCGTCTACAAAGGCTCCGAACACCTGCACAACCTTCTTGTCGGCTGCTTTGGTGTCAGCTTGTCCAGCAGCAAATGCTGATGGTAGAACCACCAATGCAATGAGTAACACTACAACTGCTTTCTTCATTCTCCTCTCCTTTTGCTTGGTTTTCCCAAGCGGGTATGATTACCTATTGCGTTAAACGCATCACACACTTCACAACGATATGAGAGAGCAGAACACTGGGGAAACAAGACACTTCATACCGTGGAAGCGTTTCCATACATATATTGTTTCACACCTTTTCATATCTGTCAAATGAAAAGTTACATAGAGAACAAAATATCTAACACACTGTTATATAACCATATAGATAAAAACCCTTTGCATAGCGCAATGAGAGCAGTACACTACATATAGCCAGCACTCCTCTTGGAGGGTCCATGCAAGATACAGTGATCAGGTGGTTACTGGATGGAGATGTTTCCATTCAATACCTCACCCATACTACACTCCTCGCCAGTGAATCCTCAGTGGTCGAATCGCTCCAGAAAAGGATTGAGAGAGAGGGGTACGGAAAAAAACTACTCTCTTGCCAGACCGAAACAGGGCATTGGGGCCTCTGGTTCTATCAACCAAAATGGACCAGCACTCATTATACGCTCTATGCATTGAGACAGCTCGGGATTCACCCAAGAGTAGAAGCTTGCAGGCAGATGGTAAAAAGAACATTTGATGAGTGTATGCTCTCTTGTGGTGGTATGAACTTGGCGAAGAGGACCATGCCAAGTGACATTGCCATCGATGGCATGTTCTTGGACTATGCAGCCTACTTCTGCCCAGATGATGATCGAGTTGAAAGCCTTGTCACCTACCTCCTTTCACAGAAAAAACCACAGGGAGGCTATAGCTGGAACTATGATTCTCCCATAGGAGACCCACACACAACCATCTGTGTGATCGAAGGATTTCTCTCCTATCTTGAACAGGGAGTACAGAACCATACCCAGCTCGTTCAACAGGCTGTACAGGACGCCATAACGTTTATTATCGACCACAACCTGTTCTGGGATGATGACAAACGCTATCAAAAACTCACCTATCCTCACTACTACCACTATGACATACTTCGCTTCCTTGTAGCTGCCTCACGTTTCAACTACCCTCGCGACAAACGTCTGAACCATGCACTTCTGTGGCTTAAAACCAAAGAAAAGGATGGGGTCTGGGAACTTGAATATATACACCCTGGTGCAGTCCATTTGGTGTATGAACAAAAACGTGAAAAAAGCCGGTTCATTACCTGCAAAGCACGCTCTGTCCTGCAAACATATGGGTAGAATTGCATTGGTTCCCTATATCAGTAACGTTTTGCCTGCATTTTACTCTCATGCTATACTTTCGCCATCCACAATGAAGGGGGAAGCAATTGCAAAATCTGGAAAAGGGACCCTATGCATACAACGAACAAGAGCTCATAGAAACACTCACTACTGATGAAAAAGAGGGTCTTACCCCAGAAGAAGCCAAGAGGCGATTTGATGAATACGGCCCCAATTCGATTGAGTCAGGGTCGAAAGTCTCTGCTTGGAAAATACTTCTAGCAAACCTCAATAACATTATCGTCTACCTACTCATGGTCGCCGGTGCTGTAGCCTTCATCATGGGAGATACGGTAGAGGGAATAGCAATTATTATCGCCATTCTCATTGCAGTCCTTTCCGGATTCATCAGCGAATACAAGGCCCAGAAATCTGTGGAATCTCTGCAGAATATGGTTAAAACCACCGCCAAGGTCATTCGTGGTGGCTCTCTCACTGAAATTGAGTCCTCAGGTCTTGTTATTGGTGACTTGGTATATATCGAAGAGGGTGATTCCATCACCATTGATGGCCGTCTGACCAGCACGAAAAACTTTGCTACCAACGAATCGGCGTTGACCGGGGAATCAGAGGCAATAGACAAGGATACGCTGACTATAGACGAGCAGGATGTCCCGATCGGGGACAGAAAGAACATGGTGCACGCTGGCACCGCAGCCACAAGGGGCAATGCCTATGCCATTGTTACCGGTACCGGCATGAACAGCGAGTTGGGACGAATCAGTTCCATGCTCGAGGAAGAAGAACAGTCCGATACCCCATTGGAAAAACAGCTCAACACCCTGGGAAAATCCTTGATGCTGATCTCTTTTGCAGTAGCAGCGATTGTGACCATTACAGGGATTATCACCGGCAGAGAGCTCTATGAGATGATCAAGATAGGTATCATTCTAGCGATTGCTGCAGTACCCGAAGCACTCCCTGCTGTATCCACCATCACCCTCGCTTTGGGAATGAGAACCATGGCAAATCATAATGCCTTGGTGAAGAGCCTCCGTGCGGTGGAGACCTTGGGCTCGACTACCGTAATCTGTACCGACAAAACAGGTACCCTTACAGAGAATCAGATGACGGTCACGCATATGCACCTTAAGGATGGATCTGTCTATACGGTTACAGGCAAAGGATATGAACCAGAGGGAACATTCTCAAACGACGATGGTGAAATTGATCCATCAGAATATGATTCCTTGCAGGAGTTCATGCTTGCTGGCGCCTTTTCCAGTAACGCAACGCTGGTGAAGGAAGAGACCTACTCCATCGTAGGAGATCCTACCGAAGGTGCATTAGTCGTTTTAGGAAGAAAAGCTTCAATCGACAGGAAGGAGAAGGAAGATGGAGCATGGGAACGTATCGGGGAGATTCCATTCGACTCTAAAACCAAGTATATGGCAACCGTCTACCAACAAAACAACAGAGAGAAAACCCTGTTCATCAAGGGTGCTCCCGATGTCCTGATTGATATGAGTGGAATGGACCAGAAAGAAAAACAATTGCTCCAGGAAGCCAATGAAACACTTGCAAGTGAAGGTCTACGTGTCCTTGCAGTCGGAAAGTTGCCTGGGTATCAGGGAGATGGATCAGCACAGGCAATGCAAGATGCCCTGCAACAAGGTTTCACCATCTTAGGTCTCGCCGGTATCATTGATCCTCCTCGTGAGGATGTAAAACAAGCGATTCAGGAAGCCAGGGAAGCAGGCATCCGCGTCATCATGATCACCGGTGATCATCCAAAGACCGCAGGTATTATCGCGGGGCGTATAGGAATGGATGTTTCAGGTGAGGTTATCACCGGAAAGGAGATGGACCAGATGAGTGAGGATGAGCTTGCAGAGAAAATCAAGAACACGTCCCTCTTTGCCCGGGTCTCTCCGGAGAATAAATTGCAAATTGTCAGGGCCCTGAAGATCGATGAAGAAATAACCGCAATGACCGGAGATGGGGTGAATGATGCCCCTGCACTCAATGGTGCTGACATCGGAGTGGCTATGGGAATACGAGGAACCGAGGTCGCCAAGGAAGCATCGGACATGATCCTTACCGATGACCGCTTCTCTACCATTGTCGATGCAGTGAAAGAGGGGAGAGTTATTTTCGACAATATCGAAAAATTCATCTACTTCCTTTTCTCCTGCAACTTCATTGAGATTTTCGTGGTATTCATCTCCATCATGCTGGGACTGCCAATGCCAATCGTTGCCCTGCAAATCCTTTGGCTGAATCTGGTGGTTGATGTCTTGCCGGCAATGTCCCTTGCATGGGAACCAGGGGAGCCGGGAGTGATGAAACGAAAACCAAGGGACCCAAGGCGAGGAATCATAAACCGTTCATTCGCAATGGGAGTCCTTGGAAATGGAGCCGTGATCAGCTTGGGATCACTCACTGTATTTATGCTTTCCCTTGCCATGGGATGGGAGATACGAGTCGCACAGACCATAACCTTCACCACTATGGCCTTTGGTCAGTTGGCACACATTTTCAATGTAAGGGAGAAGGAGTCTTTCGGTTTGGATCGGAGCATCTTTAAAAACCGGTTCCTGATCTTGGCTCTCATTTTCTCGGTATTCTTGCAGTTACTCGCCATTTATATTCCACTGCTAAGTAACGTGCTTGGCACCACGGCACTTAATTTGGCCCAATGGTTATTCGTACTTGCAGGATCCTTGTTCCCTCTATTGATCATCCAGACAGAGAGAGCCATCAAGAGACGTATACAGAAATCATAGCTTATCTTTAATTTTATTGGAAAGAAACAACAAGCCCCCGCTATATGGTTGTACAGTCGGGGGTTTGTTTGGTGGAATTGGCGGTACTATCTACTGTGTCTTCCCTTGAGAATCTCAACAACTTCACTCAACCGTACTTCCTTCTGGGTAAGGAGCACCAGGAAGTGGTAGAGAAGATCTGCAGATTCTCCGAGGAACAGGTCCTTGTTGTCATCCTTGCTCTCAATGATGAGCTCAACTGCCTCTTCCCCTACTTTCTGTGCAATCTTGTTGATGCCTCTACTGAAGAGATGGTTGGTGTAGGAACCTTCCTGAGGGAATTCACGGCGGTCATGGATAACCTGCTCAAGGTAGAATAAGAAGTCGGTCGCTGGAATTTTTTCAGGGTTATTTTCCTCTGCAAAACAGGTATCACTTCCAGTGTGGCACACCGGTCCAGTGGGTATTGCCTTGATCAGGAGGGTGTCATGGTCACAATCCTCAATAATATCCCTGACCTCAAGATAATTTCCACTGGTCTCCCCTTTCGTCCAAAGCGTATTGCGACTTCTGGACCAGAAGGTGACAAGGCCACGGTCACGGGTAATCTTGAGCGACTCATCGCTCATATAACCGAGCATCAATACCTTGTTTGTCACAGCATCCTGGATAATTGCGGGAACCAATCCACCCTGTTTTTCGAAATCAAGAGCCATATAATCCATCTCCTTACTACTACTTACGCATAGTTATACCATGTTGTTCAAGAAAAATCTTCAACTCTGGGATATCAATTTCATGAAAATGAAAGATGGAGGCTGCCAAGGCAGCATCAGCCTTGCCATCGGTGAATACTTCATGAAAATGGTCCATCGTCCCAGCCCCTCCGCTCGCAATGACAGGGATTCCCACTGCCTCAGAAACGCGACGGGTCAGATCTATAGCAAAACCGCCCTTCACCCCGTCATGTTCCATACTGGTAAGCAGAATTTCTCCTGCTCCCCTTTCATATGCTTCCTTCGCCCAAGAGATAACATCCAGCCCAGTTCCTTTTCTCCCACCATGGACGTAGACCTCCCAACCTTCTTCCATTCCCCGGTCAAAGGCAGGATTCCTTCTTGCATCAATGGCACAGACCACACATTGACTGCCAAAACGCAGAGCGAGTTCATCGATGACCTCTGCTTTTGCCACGGCCTGGCTATTGATGGAGATCTTGTCGGCGCCGCTGTCAAGGAGAGATGCTACGTCTGCCTCATTCCTGATGCCACCACCAACGGTAAAAGGAATGCCGATATGGTCGGCAATACTTCTTACCAAGGATCGGAACGTTGACCGGTTCTCAACCGTTGCCGTGATATCGAGAAACGTCAGTTCATCCGCACCACAGCGACTGTAGGCTTGGGCCAGTTCCACCGCATCCCCAGCATCACGCAAGTTCACGAAATTGACCCCTTTTACCGTACGTCCATCACGTACATCAAGACAGGGAATGATTCGTTTTGCCAACATGCTATTCCTCCCCGAAGGCTGCAAGCTCTTCGATGGTAATTTTGCCTTCATAGATTGCCTTACCGATGATCGCCCCCGATAAGCCTGCTTCCTGTAAGTCCTGTAGGTCTTGCAGGGTGGTTATACCACCTGATGCAATAAGATGAAGATCGTCTCGATCTTTTAAAAGTGTACGATACAGATCAAGCGAAGGGCCACTGAGCATTCCATCCTTGGCAATATCTGTACAGATTACCTGATAGAGGCCCTGACTACGGTACAGGTCGATGAAGGCTGCAACTTCCTGGTCACTCCCTTCAGTCCACCCCGCACTCTGGACCATTCCATTCTTGGCATCGGCTCCAAGGATCAAGCGATCACAACCGAACTCCTCAATCCAAGAGATCAACAGCGAGGGATTCTTCACGGCAACAGAGCCACAGGTCACCTTGCTTGCCCCACTGGAAAATGCTGCTTCGAGGTCTTCACTCCGTTTGATTCCCCCACCAAAATCGATGATCAGATTGGTGTTGCTTGCAATACGCTCAAGGCTCTTCAGGTTGACAATGCCTTTCCCTTTAGCCCCATCAAGGTCCACAACATGCAAGTAACGAAGATTGGCATCCTCGAACTGCTTTGCAAGATCAAGTGGATCGGAAGCATAAATCTTTTTCGATGCATAGTCGCCTTGGGTGAGGCGGACTGCTTTCCCGTCAATAATATCGATAGCAGGGATGATATGCATTAGAGTTCCTCCAAAAATGTTCTCAGCAACTGTTCTCCTACATCCCCACTCTTCTCAGGGTGGAACTGGCAACCATAGTAGTTATCCTTGTGTAGTACTGAAGAGAACACCTGCCCGCCATACTCTGTGCTTGCAATGGTTGCTTCACAGAGGGGAACATAATAGCTATGTACAAAATAACACCAGGCCTCTTCCTTCAAACCTGAGAATAACCGGTCATTCCTGCACTGTAGGGTATTCCATCCCATATGGGGAATCTTATACTGAGGGGAAAGGGAAAACTTACGCGTTGGTATGGGGAAAATACCAAGTGTCTGGGTGTCATGCTCCTCACTGGTGGCACACATCAGTTGCATTCCCAGACAAATTCCCAAGAAGGGTTGTTTCAAGGAGGTAAGGACCGTATCGAGCCCTTTCTCACGAAGGTAAGCCATTGCCGTGGAGGCTTCTCCTACCCCAGGGAATATTACCTTGTCGGCAGTTGCCAGTCTTGTTGGGTCATCGGTAACCTCTGCTTCATAGGCAAGGCGGTGAAGTGCACAGAGTACTGAGCGGGTATTCCCCGCATTATACTTTACGATTGCGATATTCATAGCATCCCCTTGGTTGTAGGCAGTTCCATCGAATATGGGTTTCGATGCACTGCCTCCTTGATAGCTCGTGCAAAAGCCTTGAAAAGAGCCTCACACTGGTGGTGGGCATTTCCATCGCTCACCTTGAGCGAAAGATTACATCCTGCACTATCACTGAAAGATTTGAAAAAGTGCTCTACCATCTCAGTGGGGAATGTCCCTATATACTCTCGCTTGAAGGAAACATCCCACTGGAGATACGGTCGTCCAGAAAAATCCAGTGCCACCTGGGCAAGTACCTCATCCATGGGAAGGATCTCAGCACCGTAACGATGTATGCCTCGTTTATCTCCCAGTGCTTCGCGGAATGCCCCACCTAAGGCGATGCCCACATCTTCCACCGTGTGGTGTTCATCCACCACAAGATCACCATGTGCATGGAGGTCCAAGTCACAACCACTGTGGCGAAGCACTTGTTCCAGCATGTGGTCAAAGAAAGGGATATGGGTATGGATGGAACCGAGGGAACCTCCATCAAGATTCAGCTTAAGTGAAATCTCCGTCTCTTTAGTTTTTCTTTCCAATCGTGCAATGCGTGGAGAGAGGTTGCTCTCATCAAGAAGGAAGGATGCAATGGCGGACCAGTTGTCGTTGACCAGGATACAGACCTCCTTGAGGTCATCCCCCAACTCTGCTGCTCTCGATTCATCGGCAAACCAGATAGCCTTACACCCAATATTCTTTGCGAGCTGTACATCAGTGAGACGATCCCCCACCATAACTGAGTGCTCAAGGTCATAGTTTCCATCCATGTACTCGGTGAGCATCCCTATCTCTGGCTTCCTTCCCGGGCAGTTATCCTCAGGCAATGAGTAATCGATATGCTCGGCATCAAAGATAATGCCCTCCCCTTTCAGCGTCTCCATGATTCTCTGGTGGGGAATCTCAAAAGCTTCCTTTGGAAAGGATGGAGTTCCAACCCCATCCTGATTACTCACCATGGCAAAATACCAACTCCCATCCTTGCGAAGGCGGGAGAGGGAACCAAACACCCCTGGGATGTAGCGTATCTTCTCGAGGCTATCTACCTGCATTTCCTCAACAATGATTCCGTCCCGATCTAAAAACAGCACTCGCTTATGCATCTTAGCGCTCCTTGTATGCAGCCAATGCTGCCAGCAGTCTGTCATTCTCTTTTCTGCTTCCTATGGTAACTCTCAGGCAGTTTCCACAATGCAGCTCTTTACATCGATTACGCACAATGATACCCAGCCCAGCAAGATAGTGGTAGATTGAAAGAGCATCAGTCACACGAACAAGAAAGAAGTTTGCATCACTGGGGAATACAGTCTGCACACATGCAAGCGTTTTCAACTCCTCTTCCAAGCGTGCCCTCTCATCCTTGATAAGACTAAGTCCTCTCTCTACCTCACCAGCATTGCCAAGAGCCTTGAGTGCCAACTCCTGACTCGGAGTTCCTAGGTTATAGGGGTACTTCATACTTCTGAAAACGGATACCATCTCTTCGTCAGCCACAGCAATTCCAACCCTAGCACTGGCAAGAGCCCAACATTTGGAGAGGGTTCTGAGCACAACCAGGTTAGAATAGGAGTCCAACAACTCGACCGCGCTCTTCTTATCACTGAAATCATAATAGGCTTCATCAACTACGGTAATGCCATCAAAAAGTTCACACACCTTCCTCACCTCGCTGAGGGGGAATGCATTTCCACTGGGGTTGTTTGGGCTGCAGATAAAGAGCACCTTAAGTCTTCCCTCCCCTTTTCTATTCTCCTTCTCTCTTTGCAAGAAGTCCACAAGAGAAGGATAGTCAATCTGGAAATCAGGTGTCAGTGGAACAGTGGAGATCCGTATATCATTGATGTCTGCAAAGACCTTGTATGCACCATAGGTAGGGGGCATGAGCAAGATTGAGTCCTTTCCTGGTTCACAGAAACAACGTAACAGATTGTCAATCAACTCATCACTGCCATTACCCAAAACAGTCTTCGAAAAAGGGAGGCCAAGCACCTCTTCGACCTTTTTGCGCACGGCAACCGAAAGAGGGTCTGGATAGCGGTTGGCATCTGTTTTCTCGACAAAATCCTGCCAATTCTCGTTCGCATCAAGATAGACCTCGGCTTCTCCGGTAAAATCATTACGCGCACAACTGTATGGGGTTAAATTAGCGATATTCTTCCTCAGCAACTCTCTCATCTATCTCCTCCTAATCGGACTGCAACCGCATTTCGGTGAGCTCCCAGCTGCTCCTTTTCTGCCATACAGAGCAGGGTTGGTGCAAGAAAGGCAAGGCCTTCCTTGCTGATTTTCTGAACGGTAATTTTCTTGATGAATGAATCAGTACTCACCCCGCTGTACGAACGTGCCCATCCATTGGTGGGAAGAGTGTGATTTGTGCCGCTTGCATAATCCCCTGCACTCTCACAGGAGTAAGGTCCAAGGAACACCGATCCTGCGTTAACCACCTTTTCAAGCAATGCATCATCCTCCGCTTCTCCTAGATCGATGATCAGGTGTTCAGGGGCATATGCATTGACAATGTGTGCAGAGGCTGCCAGATCATCCACAATAAAAGCCCTGGAACCGGCAAGACTCTGCTCTAAAAAGGTTGTTCTCTGTAACTCGGTAAGTTGCTTGGCTATTGCTACTTCCACACGATCGATAAAGGCATTCCCTTCTCTTTTTTCACCCTGCACAACAAGCATCGCCTGACTATCTCTTCCATGTTCTGCCTGGCTGAGCAGGTCACTAGCTACAAAAGCTGGGTTGGAGGAAGGAGAGGCAACGACCATTACCTCACTCGGACCTGCTGGCATATCAATGGCACAGGTAGTACTACTTACCTGTACTTTTGCCTCGGTTACATACTGATTACCTGGTCCAAAGATTTTGTCCACTGATTTGATGGACTGAGTTCCATATGCCATGGCTGCAATAGCCTGAGCACCTCCCACTGCATAGATTTCCTTCACATTGCACAACTCTGCTGCATAGAGAATCGCTGGATGAATCGTTCCTTGTTTCCCTGGAGGGGTGCAGAGGACCACCTCTGGACACCCAGCCACCAAGGCTGGTATTGCCAACATCAAGACAGTGGAGAACAGCGGTGCGGTACCACCAGGGATATAGAGACCAACCCTATTCAGGGGAACAACCTTCCTGGAGAGAGAGATACCTGAAGAAACCTCTACTTGCTCACCAGTGGGCATCTGCGCAGCATGGAAGCTGTGGATATTGTCATAGGCCTGGCGAAGAGCCCTCTTCAAGGTATCATCCACTTCTGCCACTGCTGTATTCTTCTCAATTTTGGATACGGAAAGGGATGTAAGGGTAACTCCATCAAACTCTGAAGCAAAACGAAAGAGGGCTGTATCGCCTTCCTCCTTCACTGCCTCCAGTATAGAGGAAACCTGTTTGGTTACCGACTGTGTAGTATCCAGATTCCGTGTAAGCAACGTATTCAACTGCTCATCCGGTGGATTTTCATACCGCTGTAGAAAGGCCATGATTCCCCCTACTCTGTCATCTTTTCAATCGGGGTTACGAGTATCCCCTGTGCACCAAGGGCCTTGAGCTGCTCAAAGTCCTCCCAAAAGGTATCCTCTGCCACAACGGTTTGTACAGAGACCCACCCCTTTTCCATCAATGGAGTAACAGTAGGGCTCTTCATACCACCGATAATGTGAGCAACTTGTTCCAGATGCTCCTCGGGAAGATTGAACATGATGTACTTGTAAGAAGAAGCCTTCATGACTGCATCGAGGCGAAGCATCAGACGATCAAGGATGCGTTGTTTTACATCACTACCCATCTGCTTTCGCCCTATCATAACAGCGGAGGAGGTATAGATGCTCTCTACTTCCCTTAGTCCGTTCATCGCCAAGGTTGCCCCGGTGGAAACCAAATCACAAATGGCATCTGCAACACCTACAGCGGGAGTTATTTCCACAGACCCGGAAACCTGGACAAAGCTGGCTGAAACCCCCTTTTCTTCCAGAATTCCACCAAGGATGTTTGGGTAGCTGGTTGCCACTCGCTTTCCTTCAAGTGAGGAGAGCCCTTGGTAGACGAAGTCATTGGGAACTGCAATGCTCAGTCGACACTTAGCAAATCCAAGGTCTCTAAGGACTTCCAGGTCGATGGCCTGCTCGTCATATTCATTTCTTCCCACAATCCCAATATCGGCGATTCCATCGCGGATATATGAGGGGATATCATCATCTCTCACATAGAGAAATTCCAAGGGGAAGTTGGAAGCTTCCTCTTTCAAAACACGTGCATCACTACCGAACTTGATTCCACAGTTCTTGATGATCTGTAGGGATTTTTCGCTCAGTCTCCCGCTCCTTTGAATTGCAATTCTAACTACTTCAGCCATAATTTTCTCCTTCCTGGGGATAAAAAAAGCCCCCGCGACATGCGGAGGTCTGTATATAGAGGTCCAGCTCCCACCTGTCTACGGTCGGTTACACAAGTGATGATGGTGATGGACGCGGTTCTGATTCGTTTTCATGGCAAAACCTTACCGTTCTCTCTTGGTCCCTGTCAATACCAAACCAAGAAAACCGTATGAATATTCAAACATTATGCATATGAACAACTCACAATCGTGTAAGGCAATCCACTCCTAAAGTACCCACGATCGTTCATGGAAGCATCTGCTTGGCCCACTGGATGGCACGTTCAACTTCACCCTCCTTGAGAGGGCCTTCCTTGCCATGTACAAAAAACCCAGCAGGAGAGACCAATTCTTCGCCTCCCTTCCTTACCAGTTTTGCTTGCATCGACTCAGCTGCATACCCAAACAGCTTTACCAGAAAACTCAACAGCTTGCTGCCTACCTCCTCCAAATCTGCTCGGGTGTCGAAGGATGCAACCTTGACGCCCTTCAGTGACCCTGCAGGAAGATCTTTCAGGAAGGTCTTTATAGGTTGCAGGGGTTGGAAGGCTTGTGTTGGGGAGCCGACAATCAGTATATCATTGCCTGTAAGATGTTCATCCTTTACCTGATTTACTTGAAGAACCGTTGCTCCAGTTGTAGTGCCGATTGCTTGAGCAATTTTCTCTGTATTCCCATACATGGAATCATAAATTACTAGAATATGCATCGATTTTCTCTCCATTTGATTGATTCCCCAACGGAGCGAGAGGAAAGGAACCATCATGATGGTTCTTCTCCCGAGCGAGTGCAGGGAAAGCAAGGTGAGATACCCCGTCCCTTGGGACGGAAAAGGAGGCAACGCCTCCTGGGCTCAATGCTTGCCCTAAGGTATTGATACCTTTCATTTTAATCGCTCATAATTGATTTCACAACATCACAATCCCTTATATTGGTATATATTAGAATATTTATTTGCAACACTGTTTAGTAGTTAACAATGAGAGAATCGAAGGATGCCCCTCTTGCTGCCGGCATATAAATCTTGCTCTCTTTATCATATGCAAGAAAAGCTGGAGTCATGGTTTTTCGCTTGAGGATGGGAATCGGACGGGGACCTGCCCATCCCTTTTTCAGCTTCTGATGGACATAAGAGATGGTTATGGAATCACCTTCCACTAGATTGGTTTCACTGGCAACCACCCCGATCACTTCAGCTTTCACGGTTATCGCGGTGTCGCCGGAGAAAGGTCTCCAACGTTTGGCGACACTTATAACCGATAAATGCAACTGTTCAGGAGCGTTAAGCTGCATAGAGCGATACTCAACCGGAGCAATCTCGGATGTGAGCAAGGCCAAAGGAAGGACAAGCAGGATTAACAGAAGCAAGAACTTTCTCATAGGCAGTTTACCTCTTCTCTTACAATGAGATTGAGTGACAAGACTGTCAAGAGATACAGAGTCGAACTGTAGACAAGTATAACAATGAGAGAAGCTGTTGATACTATTTGACCTCTACTCATTCAGCATGATACCATCCCTACATCCCTTGATGCAGGAAGGATTCAATGAAGCTATTGGTTTTCGTCTTGAATAACGAAGCGTTTCTGGAAGAGGTCATGGAAGCCTATGTAGAGGCTGGCATAACCGGTTCCACTATCCTTGACAGTGAGGGAATGGGACGTTTCCTTACCTATGAGGTCCCGCTCTTTGAAGGATTCAAAGATTTCATGAAGGGCAATAAACCCTACAACAAGACGATTTTCTCAGTAGTGCACAACGAAGAAGTGGTACAGCAAGCCAAGAAACTGGTCGAGGAGATTGTTGGAAGCCTGGATAATCCAGGAACCGGAATCATGTTCACGCTACCAGTGGATTGGGCCGCCGGTCTGGTAAGGGAAGCAGAAGAGGTGTAGTCATGGAAGGAATAAGCAGATTGATTGACGAATCGTGTATCTTGCTCGATAGAGAAGAACACTCAATTGAGACCATCATCAAGACATTGACTGAACAACTGAGCAGTACGCATCCTGACCTTGCACCCCAACATCTGATGCAGAAGGTCATCGATGGAGGATTCCACACCACCTGTATGGGCGAAGAGTGTGCCATCACCCATGCACGTTGCCCATCCATGACCAAAACACTTATGGCAGTAATACGCCTTGCGCCCCCCTTGGACCTGAAAGCAATCGATGGCAAAAAGGTCCGCTTGGTCTTTCTCTTGGTTGGCCCACAGAGTAGTGCAAGCTTTCACCTAAAAATACTCAGCAGACTTGCCCGTCTCCTGCATAATGAGACTCTTCGAAGTGACTTACTGAGTGCTGAAACCAGCAAGGATTTCTTGGATAGGATTATTCGTCAGGAGGATTGAATGAACAGCAGACGAGTCTGGGCGATCCTGCGTTTTGTATTGACCACCCTGTTTTTGTACTTCGTCTGGGTCCTGTTTACCGCTGACTTGGGCCCCTTCAGCCTGCTCTTTGGGCTTGGAGCCTCAGTTTTAACTGCAGCACTCACCTATCACATCTTCCTTCCCGAACATGAGGCAAACCTGCGCTTCTTCATCCCGCACCTTTGGGCTCTCCTGAGATTTCTGTTTCTTATGGTCCTTTCCTTGTATCAATCGAGTTATCAAGTAGTAAAAGCTGTCATAACAGGGAACACAAATCCAAGGATTGTACACTTTAGGACTCATCTCCGCAGTGATCTTGCTAGGACGGTACTGGCAAATGCAATCACATTCACGCCCGGTACCATGACCCTTGACCTTAATGACGACCATCTTACTGTCCACTGGCTCCTATGCACCACTACCCATACAAAAGCAGCAGGGGAAGCAGTCAAGACAAAACTCGAACATGCACTAGGGAGAACATGGCTATGACAGAAATACTCCTTCAGGCAATGCTGGTGATGCTGATTCTATTTGCCATCGGTACATTACTGAGACTGCTGTTAGGTCCCACGGCAAGTGACAGATTGGTTGCCTTGAATGTGCTGAGCGCTGTCTCCCTTGCCCTGTTGGTACTTTGGGGAATCAGGGTCGGGCGTACACTGTATCTTGATGTAGCCTTGGTCTATGACATCTTTGGATTTCTTGGATTCCTGGCAATCACCCGGTTTCTCAAAGACCGGAAGGAGCATTGATGATGATACGAGAAATTCTGGCGATGATAGCCTTTCTGGTTGGATCCTTCTTTGGTGTTTTTGGGATGATAGGGTTGTTTCGATTCCGAGACCCCTACTCTCGCCTCCATGCAGGTTCCTTATGCGGAACCACCGCAGTTTTCTCCTATCTGATTGCGTTGCTCTTACTTGCTCCTTCTCTCGCGAGTGGAACAAGGGTCTTCATTATTCTGGTATTTTTCCTCATTTCCGCTCCCACAGGATCCTCAATTGTGGCCAAGTTCATTTGGGAGAGTGAGGATGCCGCCCGACAACGGTCAGCAATGAAGAGGGAGGATAAGAGCCTATGACCATCCTGCTTCTCTGTATGATTCTTGCTCTTGGCAGTTTCGCATTGCTTTCCAGGGATTTGTTGCATTCAGTGATAGCGCTCTCTGCACTCAGTATGCTGAGCGCCTTGATGTTCACGATACTCAAGGCTCCAGACGTTGCCATTACCGAGGCAGCTGTAGGGGCCGGAGTTTCCACCATCATCTTTGTATGGGCTATTCGCCATACACGAAGAAGGAGTAAAGATTAGTGAAACGAACACTGTTCATCATGAAAATCATATTCATACTCCTTGTCTTGGCTTTGGCCATCTTCCCGGTCATCATATCATCTCATCCCTGGCCGGTGGTATCGAGGGACTATCTCTATGAACATGCGCTCACTGACACGGGAGCCGTGAACACTGTCAGCTCTATTTACTTGGGATATCGAGCAATGGACACACTTGGGGAAACATTGGTTTTGCTGGTCTCCATCACCGGTACAATGGGGATTCTAATCAATCTCGGGAGGGAGAGTGATGAAGAGGAAGCAATGAGTTTCTCCCTCGCCCCCGAGAAAAGGCCCACCAATGCACAGAGGACCCACCTACTTGAGGTGGTATCCTCCAAGCTTGGGCCAGTCGTCTTACTCTTTGGGTTCTATGTCATGCTGTATGGGCATATCTCCCCAGGTGGAGGATTCCAAGGAGGAGTCATTGTTGCCTCAGCCATTGTTTTCCTAGCACTGGGAACAGAGACGCAGACCAAGTTGACCAATACGAATGTACTAGGAAGAATAGAGGCTTTATCCTTCCTTGTACTCATTATTGCAGCCACCAGCGGGGTTTTCTTCGAGAGTGGGTTCTTTGGGAACCCTATTAAAAGCGGTTCTGCTCTCTCTGCGAACTTCATCATTCTCTTGAATATCATCATTGGGTTGAAGGTGGGAACAAGCATAGCAGTCATGTGTATCGCTATGATGGGAGGTCGCCGTGGTCATTGAACGCATTCTTATTTTCCTGCTAGCTCTGATAGGATTCACTGCCATTGTGGGGGCAAAAAATATCATCAAGAAGGTGTTCGGACTCAATATCCTGAACGCTGCAGTGGTACTGCTCTACATCCTGGAAGGAAGTAGGATCGGAGACCAAGCCCCCATCCTGGGGGAGGGGGTAACCAACATGGTGGACCCTGTTCCCAGGCATTGATGCTGACCGCTATTGTCATTGGAGTTTGTGTTACAGCGCTAGCCTTGGCTCTGGCAGTTCGGCTATACAAGGCGACCGGTTCCTTGGAGATAGAAACCATCATTGAGAGGTTGCGTAGTGAGCATTGAAAGCCTTTTTCTCAGTCCAGTCTACCTTCCCATGCTTGGTGCAGCAATCATTTTGGTTACCAAGCACTTTTTTACGGACAGGCAAAGACGTGCTGTGGAATATCTCTCAACCTTCATTGCATTCATCATCCCGCTTATAGCCTTTGTATTCCTGATCAAGCCGGTTCTTGGACATCATCAGGTGCATATGATTCTCGGAACCTGGGAGACTACACTGGGTATCCACTACCATTTTGATGGACTCTCTTTCCTCCTTATCATGCTCAATCTCCTAGTCAGTATCCCTGTGTGGCTCTACAGCAGGGATACAGGCCCCCATCAGGAGACGTTCACCGTGATCTTTCTCATACAAAGTGCAGCCATTGCTGCCACCAGCCTTACAGCTGATCTATTTAACCTGTTCGTTTGCCTTGAGGTGATGGGTGTAACCAGCTATGTATTGGTTGCCAGCAGCGAGAAGGAAAAGGCAATACTCTCCTCTTTCACCTACCTGCTCTTCAGTGCAACTGCAATGGTATTCTTCCTCATCGGAACATTCGGCCTCTATAGGATATCAGGTTCCCTTGCCTATGACACCATCGCCCAGGCAAAGAACTTGCTCTCAGGATCCGACATTCTGGTTGCCCGTCTCTCGCTTGTCCTGATTGTGGTATCGGTGCTCTTGAGAACCGCAGTCATTCCACTCTCCGGTTGGTTGGTTGGGGCACACTCGAATGCACCCCATGCAGTTTCAGCCTTGCTTTCTGGGGTGTTGATAAAAATACCACTGTTTGCGCTGGTTCGTCTTTTATTGCTGGTTACAGGCACTGAGTTGCTTGGATCCATCCTTGCATGGGCAGGAGGTATTTCCACCCTGCTGGGTATTCTCCTGGCACTTAGGGAGCACCACGCCAAGCGTTTACTTGCCTATAGTTCTGTAAGCCAGATTGGGTATATCGTGACCGCCTATGGATTGGCCTTGGCCTCAGGGATCAAGACAGAAGAAGGCGCACTACTGCTCGCTCTATCCCTCCTCTATGCTTTCAGCCATGCCTTGGCAAAAGCTACCCTCTTTATGACGGTAGGACGCGCTAGTGACGCAGTAGGCAGCAAGGACTTGCATGTAGCCCGAGGAGCTCTTTCAGCGCTTCGAGCACAAGGTGAGCGGTTTCCCGTTACAGGCATAGCATACCTGGTTGCTTTTCTCTCAATCAGCGCACTCCCCCCCACCATGGGTTTTTGGGGCAAGAATACACTCGTATATCTTTCAAAAGGACATGGGTCAACCTACTTATTGAGTATTACCTCAGTATTGACCATTGTTGCATATCTTAAGCTCTCCCGGATATTTTTTCCAAGGAAGAATCAAAAGGTGCAAAACAGGGAATCTTATTCTCATGCTCTCACCTCCATCTCGTTCATATTCCTTACAATGCTCATCCTCGCCGGAGGCCTGTGGTATGCAGATATCCAGACTTTTATGGTTCAGGTACTCTCTCCTCTGGGAGCCACGAAGGCAACACTGACCAGTTATTCAGCAATACAAGATTTACTGAAGACAGGAATCACCATTGTTATCGCTCTTCTATTCTTTATCATCGGATCCAAAACCAGATTGGAAAAGCGCTTTGAGGCAAAAGAAGAATCAACAGTATCATTCCCAAACCTCTTCTTCGGTTTTGCACTTATAGTTGCTGTTATGGCGTGGCAACTCCTCATCCCGGGAGGTTTGCTATGAACATAACCCACTTCATGCTATTCACCCCAGTATTTCTACCCCTTCTTTCAGCAGCAGGTATACTCTTTATCAAGAGCTTCTGCCCGACGGGCATCAGGAGAATTGCAGAGTATCTGGGAATACTGATAGGGATGGTACTCCCCCTTTTTCTGGTTCTCTCGCTCTACCCCATCGTACAGAACCAAGGTTACATTGAGACAACAATTGGAGGATATGCCAAGAGTATCGGCATCGTCTACCGTTTTGATGGAATGAGCTTGCTTCTGATTTTCCTAGCTGCAGCGATTACCATCCCCTCCTGGATATTCTCTCGTAAGGAAGGACCTGGGCACAGCTATTTCACAGCACTGATGCTCATCCAGAACGCCTCCATAGCAGCAATTGGGATGACGGGGGACCTGTTCAATCTCTTTGTCTGCCTTGAACTTATGGGCGTAACTGCCTATGTCCTGATTGCAACCGGAAAGAGATCCAACGCAGCCTACGCATCATTCTCCTACCTTATGCTCTCATCGTCTGCGATGGTCTTTTTCCTGCTCGGAACCTTCGGTCTCTACAAACTCACCGGTTCACTCAGCTATGAAGGGATTTCCAAAGGATTGGAAGCAGTCTCTGGAAGAAACCAATACGTTGCACTTTTCTCCTTGCTCCTGATCATTGTCCCGGTCCTCTTACGGGTGGCAGTCATGCCACTCTCACTTTGGTTGGTGGATGCACATGCAAAGGCGCCCCATGCTGTTTCAGCGCTCCTCTCGGGAGTGCTATTAAAAGTTCCTCTCTTTGCACTGCTGAGAGTCTTTACTCTCTCACCACTTGCCATTCAGCTTGCACTTCCGGTCAGCTATGCTGGAGCTGCAACGGCCTTGATCGGTGTATTGCTTGCACTCTCCCAGAGTGATGCAAAGCAACTGCTTGCCTATCACTCCATCAGCCAGATCGGGTATATCGTAAGTGCCTGGGGGTTGGCTCTGCATACAGGAATCACCACCTCAGAAGGAGCACTGCTTCTTTCAGCTTCCTTCTTCCATGCATTCAGCCATGCACAGTTCAAAGCATTGCTCTTTCTTACCATCGGAAAGGCGACTGATGCAGCAGGCAACCGCAATGTCTACACGCTCAGGGGAGCAAACCAAACATTACGGGCTGAGGGAGAACGATTTCCGTTTACAATGCTCTGTTTCCTGGTAGGAGCTCTCTCCATTTCTGCACTCCCCCCGTTCAACGGGTTTTACAGCAAGACATTGGTTACGTACACCCTCAAGGGAAGCTTGCATTATACCTTCCTAACCCTTGCCTCAGCAGGAACCATTGCTTCGTTTATTAAGCTTTCCCGTATTTTTCTTCCATCCAAACAACCACTGGTGCGTGCATCCAGTAACGAGAGAAAACACTTCTCCGTCTCCACACACCTCTCATTTATCCTACTTGCCCTCTCCTGTCTTGCTGTCGGTATCTTCAGTGAACAGATAATATTCTTCATCACCCAACTGATTAACCCAGAAAAAGCCAATGCCTACAGCAATACCTTCTTCTTTACACAGGACAATCTTATCAAGACTGCTCTCACCGTCCTCGCAGGAATAGTACTCTTCAGCTTTGCTGTTACCAAACCAGGACAGCATGTATTGCACTTCTTGGAGAAGAGACGAGGAGGATTCACCGATCTCTTCCTTGGATTTTCCGTTGCACTCGGGGCGCTTGCTTTGGTTGCAATATAAGGAAACTAGAACAAGTTCCCATCTTCATTAAAATTAAAATCTGAATGGGTATCGAGTACTTCTAATGCATCATTACCATGAACACAATCCAACATCGATTCAGACACAAGAATTGTATCTATCTCACGAGTATTTTTTATTCGAATTATTCGTATCCTCGAAGGATCTTGACATATACAAGTTTCTATTGCAGCTTGAATTGCCTGTTGGTGATTAGAACAAATCATAGGAATCTTCACCCCATCAAGGACAGTATTTGTACGTGCATTGAGGTACATGATGTGTAAATCAGAGTGCTCAAGCAACCGGCGAGTGGTAACATCAGCTAGACCCACTCCATAACAGTTTCGGTGGGAATCCTTGCTGATATCAAGAACCACTAGTTTTTGAGCTGTGAATGTTGAGGTACACAAAGAAGTCGGAAAACGTCCTGTTACATGAGGATCCATTCCCTCTCCACTAATATCCTTTCCTAAATAATCCACGATTAATACATCACATGAATCAAATAGAAGTTTTCCTTTCCTTTTCTTTGCGTATAATAGCAATTTCGGTTCTTCTGAGAGAATTTCGGAAGGGGGAAGCACTGCTATCCGACATGTTTGTTTGTATGCATTCTCAATGAGGCCGATTCCAAATAAAATTGGAGCATTTCTCAACACTACGTTACCAAACTTTGGAATATCTGTGGCCATCGCACCAAATCCGTTTCGATGATAAGTTTGAGCACCCCTCATCTTCCCCATACCAATTACCATCATTTTTACGATTCCACTTTCATAAGGTCCTTGGAATGCTGTATGAGCACTGACTCGGTTAATGGCAACAATATGATCTGCTTGAACTGCAATTGCATCTAAATAGGTAGCTCTTCCATCCTCTGTATAACCGATACATACAGTATCCATTGTGCAACGGATAGGAGCCCCAATATTGCTTTCAGTGATTCCGTAACCTGAAAGAATCTCTCGTTGACCTTCAGCGGTTCCTCCTCCATGACTACCCATTGCAGGGAAAACAAAAGGAAGAGCTCCTCTCTGCTTAAGTTGTAATACAAGGGTTTGTAGCAAAGGGACTATATTTGTAATCCCTCTGCTACCACACCCAATAGCTATATGATCTCCTTGCTTAATCGAATCTAGCTGCCTTGTTATCTCAGGTTTCTGTAGTTCAGCAATCAGCGTCTGTACAGGATTAGCAAGATGGTCATCATCAAAACGTTGAAGAATAGGAACCATACGAGGATAGGAATACAACTGTTCAATATTTCCTATATTTTTATCTGCAAGGAAACCCATCCTATATAGTCCTTTTCTTGCAATTACACTATTCAAACATTTTTATATGAGCGATATCATTGCCCATATTACAATCTGTTTGTCTATCTACAATAATATCTAATACATATGGCCTTGTAGAATCCTTTGCTCGTTGCAAGGCATCTTCTAACTCTTCATATGTCTTAACCCGCTCTGCACTGCAGCCGAGCCCTTCTGATACCTTGCAGTAATCCACTCCTCCATGATTCTCTTGCATATCAACTGCATGTTCATAGGAGTAGGCGTACTTTTGGTTCTGGCGAATCAGACTAAGATATGCATTATTTAAGATGATAACAACGATAGGTAGATTATATTTTGAGGCAACAGCAAGTTCTTCAACTAAAAAGGTAAAGCCAAAATCTCCCATCATACATACAGTTTTTGCATTTCCTTTTCCCACACTTGCACCAATTGCTGCAGGGATATCAAAACCCAGAGTACCTGCTCCCCCACTAGGGAAATAGATTCTTGGTCTATTGATCAGCTGGTACTGACCACTCCAGATCTGAACAAGGCCACACCCTGTTGTATAGAGAGCATCATCACCAAAGGTTTCATTCACCTTAATGAAAATATCTTTCGGGTTGATTAATTCACCACGAAAAACCCCTTTTAACTCAGACTGTGTCTTTCGCTTGGAGATTTCCTTTACCCGTGTACTAGTATTTCGCAGACCAGAAGCCTTAGCCAAGGAAATCAGAGATTGCAAGGCTTCCTTTGCATCTGAAACAATTCCTACTTCAACGTTGAAGAGTTTTCCAATTTCATTTGGATCGATATCAACATGAATAAAAGTCCTTCCTGCAGTATATGTATCAAGAGCACCAGTATGACGATCAGTAAAACGACAGCCAATACCCAAAACTACATCAGATTCAAGGAAATTTGCATTCCCAGAAGAACTGGCTCCAACTTGTATGCCGACCATACCCGCATTAAGATAATGATCCTCCGGAACTAGTCCTTTTGCCATATACGTCGTGATAATTGGAATATTCATAAACTCTGCAAATGAGGCCAACTCTTTTTCTGCATGAGAAAGAATAACACCACCACCAGCAATAATAATTGGATTCTTGGCTGATACGAGTAGCTCCAGTGCAGTTGAGATTGCTGTGCTTTCAGGTTGTTTTCTTTCAATAGGGAGCGATTGGTAGGAATCTATGTCAAAAGGAATATCAACCATCTGAATATCAAGCGGTAAATCTATCAATACCGGTCCGGGTCTTCCCTCTTTTGCTGTATAAATCGCTTCTTGCATGATTTTTTCAATTTCATGGGGGTTCAAGACACACACAGATTTCTTTACCACTTCTTTGGTCATTGCAACAATATCAACACATTGGAATGCATCAGTCCCCAACTGAGAAGACTTTGCTTGCCCAGTAATTGCAATCAATGGAATTGAATCAATCTTCGCTGTATAGAGTCCAGTGACAAAATTGGTAGCACCAGGACCTGACGTACAGATTGCAAGCGCTAGTTTTGAGGATGATCTATAGTATCCATCTGCAGCATGTACGGCAGCCTCTTCATGGCGCATTAGGTGATGTTTAATCTTAGAATGCTCTAAATACTTAAAAACTGGATTTATGCTTGCTCCAGGTATACCGAACGCTGTTTCTATTCCTTCTTTCTCAAGAATCCTCACAATGATTTCTGCTACTTGCATGTAACTGCTCCTTGTTATTTTAATAATCAAAATTGTACTCTATTTTTTAATATTACACGATAAAAATGGTTACGTCAAAATAATTTTTAGTGTTCTTTATTTAATACTTTATTACAATATTATTTTTAGAATATTGTTGACTGATATTAATTTTGAATTTACTATTTTAAAAGTTATTTTTATATTTAAAAATTTTTCCATAAATGGGGGAACTACATCGAAAATAATAATCCGTGGATTGATGCAAAAAAAATACTTCCAATAGGGCCATATGCTCAAATGGGTGGAAAAGCAGGAGAACTTGTACTTTGGAAAACAGGATGGCAACATCTGCATTGGTCATACTCAAAATGTTGTTGTTAATCCTTTCATTGAAAAAATATACAACAAAAGGATTGACTGCTGGAGTCCTGAAAGGTTAAGCGGTCAATGATAGAAACAATCAAAGAGGAACCAATGGAATATATTACACTACAAAACAGAGAAATACCGGTAATTGCAGAATTTGACGTCGTGGTTTGTGGTGGAGGTTGTGCAGGAGTAGGCGCAGCAGTAAGTGCCGCTCGACAAGGAGCTAATACACTTGTCATTGAAAGGTTGTTCTCGCTTGGAGGAATGATGACTGGTGGATTGATGAGCAAGATTGCCATTTCTCCAACGAATAACAGCCTAGCAGTAGAAATACTCCACCGTCTTGATGATTACCAACATACTCACTTCCTAGAGAGTCGCCCTGAAGTACCCATCGACCCGGAGAATATGAAATTACTCTTGGACACCATGGTAAGAGAAGAAGACAATATTGAAGTCCTGTTTGGCACTATCGTCTCGGAAGTAATTTCACAAAACGGCAAAATCAATGCAATCATAATTGAGAATATTGAAGGAAGTCAGGCAATCAAGGCAAAGTACTTCATTGACTGTTCCGGAGATGGGCAACTTGCATTCAAGGCAGGTGCGGCTTATGAGCGAGGCAACGAATTGGGATATGGGTCATCACCAACCCTCATGTTCCGTGTGGCCAATTGTGATATCGATACACTGCTCACTTACATGGAAGATAATCCAGAAGAGTTCAAGATTTCATATCATACCTATTCGAACCATAAACTTAATCCTGCTCAAAATCGGTATAACATTCAACATGATACGTATGCACATTTTGCTGATTTTATTAGGTTTATCGATAAGAAAATAGAAGAACATCCAAACGTTTTCTCTGACTATGCTATAAAAATCCTGCATCAGAGAGGTCTGATATTTCTCAACCAGCCAAATCCAAACCATGTTCTGGTAAACAGTACAAGAATCCAGAATTTCAGAGGAGATAATGCAAAGGAGCTGACAGATTCCCTTATGGAAGGAAGAAGGCAAGTAGAAGTGATATTTTCCTTCATGAAATCATACCTTCCCGGTTTTGAGAATGCATACCTTTTCGATACAGGAAGTATGCTTGGTATACGAGAATCACGAAGAATTATTGGAGACTACATATTCACACAAGAGGATGTTGAGAGTCTCAGGAAGTTTGATGATGTCATCGTCAGCAACCACGGCGGAGTGGAGATACATAGCACAAAAGGAACAGGTACTGATATTCGCGAGCTTGATCCAGATGAGTTTTATCATGTTCCTTATCGTGCCATCATCGCCAGAGACTTCTCAAATCTCTTTATGGCTGGCAGGTGCTTTAGTGCAACCCATGCAGGACTCTCTGCAGCTAGAAACATTGCTTATTGTATTGCACTCGGTGAAGCGGCTGGTGCTGCAGGGGCATACCTATCTAATAATGGAAAAGACAACGTGAGAGATATTGATATTAGATGGCTTCAGCAAGTCATGAAGAATGCAATCTAAAGGAGAAGCAGATGATAGTGATTAAGGATGGCGGACACAGATTATTTGAACACGATGAGGAGACAGCAACCATTGTCAGCGCCATGTTGCTTGATCTTGAGAAGAATGGGATGGATGCTGTAAGAAAATATAGTCGCAATTTGGATGATTGGAATCCCCCTTCTTTCGAGCTCTCGAGAAAAGAAATTATGGAGGCAAGAGAAGCTTGCTCCACACAGCTCATTGAGGATACGCTCTTTTGCCAAGAAAATGTCAGGAGGTTTGCAGAAGCTCAGCTGAAAACATTACAACCTTTAGAAGTTGAAATATTACCTGGAGTAACTCTTGGGCACAAGCATATCCCAATCCAACGAGTTGGCAGTTATATCCCAGGGGGAAGATATCCTATGTTCGGGTCTGCTCAAATGAGCATAATCCCTGCTAAAACTGCTGGAGTTAATACAGTTGTCGCCTGTACTCCCCCTGTACGGGGGAAAGGATATTATCCAGCAACAGTGCAAGCTATCAATAGTGCTGCGGCTGACAGAATTTTCATTCTGGGAGGAGTCCAAGCTTTTGCACTGATGGCTTTTGGAATGGGAGAAGTAGAACCAGTCGACATGCTTTGTGGTGCAGGAAATCGCTTCGTGGCAGAAGCAAAAAGACAGCTTTTTGGTAGATGTGGTATCGATTTGCTTGCAGGACCGACAGAGATTGGAATCATTTGTGACGATACCTCTGATCCTGAGCTTGTTGCATGCGACCTACTTGGACAGGCTGAACATGATCCAAACAGCGGACAAATATTAATATGTCTTGAAGAAAAACATGCAAAGGATGTTCTCTTAGAACTTGAAAGACAGCTTGAGGTCTTGCCTACAAAAGAGATTGCATGCCAATCATGGCAACAATACGGAAAAGTGATAGTAGCAGAATCGAGGGAGGAAGCAATTTCTCTCATGGATGAGTATGCTCCAGAACATTTGGAACTCCTAGTCTCGGATACTCAATGGTATGCTGATCGACTTACGAACTATGGATCACTATTCATAGGAGAAGAAACCACCGTTGCTTATGGTGACAAGAGTATCGGGACGAACCACATTCTTCCTACAAGTCGAGCAGCTCGGTACACAGGAGGTGTTTGGGTTGGAAAATTTCTAAAGACTGTTACTTTTCAAAAAGCTACAAAAAAAGCAAGTGTTGAAATTGCTCGATTAACAAGCCGTCAATGTAGAGAGGAACGTATGATAGGTCATGCACTGACAACGGAGATGCGTTTAAGCAAATTTGAGTCCTCTATCTGATTTCTATGACGAACACCACCAAGAGGAACTCGCTCCGGAACAAATGGTTTTGGGGACTGTCTCACTATCTTGTCGGGCACGTCCTTCATGAACTTCGCACTCCTGTTCCGTACTTTGATAATTAGCTTCATCCTGGTACTCCGTTCCACAAGGATCAGCAGGCGTTCCCTCGACCAGCCCTTTACCGTATCGCCTTCCTTCTCGGTGCCCTGCTCCTAGCCTGCGGAGCATCTCCCTTGATCTCAACTCAGAGAAATGGGAGAGGGAGATCAAGTGCATTGCTGTTCCAATTTACGACTATACAGGAAACATTGTTGCTGCACTAAGCTTGTCTGCTCCCATTTCACGTTTGCCTGCACATAGAACAATGGAACTTATCCTCTTTCTGAAACAAATCAACAAAAAAGCTTCTCTTGAACCAGGGTGGAAGGAACCAGAGAATACTTCGGTAGAATAATGCAGAAGTTAGCAAAAAGCAGCTACAGTTGCATGTAGCTGCTTTTTACATACTTATCAAGCATCTTCTGTTAGCTCAACAACATATCCAGGTCTACCTCACAGGCAATGGTGGGAGTTTCACTTCCCCAGTTCTCCAGAACTGCTGGATGGATTTCTCCAAATACCCCAACCTCTTGTTCGCCTTGCATAATTCTGGCACAACGACCTTCGATGAACCGACCATCGCCATCCAATGCTGCAAGTTGATACTCTTTGCCGAGAAAGTAGAACAGGGTGTTCACAATCGAGGAGACCTCGTTGTAGCCCATCACACTGTCACTGGCAAGGAATCCGAGACTATTACGGGTTGTGGTTCCACTGTTCTCGTTCTCATCAAGGAAAGCAATCTTACCCACTTCGAAAATTTTGTGCGGGAAAGGAGCATGGGCGCTAACGCTCTCACTCTCCAACAGGGAAGGAATGACAGAGGGGCGTACCACCTCATAGTTCTCACTCATTGGATTGGAAATGAAAATGCATTTTTCAGCAGGGAACTGCATGTTGTCCACATATTCCCGCTTGGAGCCAAGATAGTTGTACATCATCTCCTGGAATCCAAGCCCCACCATCAAATCCTTGACCTTGCGGCCCAACTCTTCAGCTGGGCTGAGTCGTCCAACCGTGAAATCCTGGGGCATCTCAGGCTGGAAGTTTCCAAGCCCATAACCGATCATGATATCCTCGATTAGGTCGACTGGATGCAGGAAGTCATTTCTCCACTCTGGGACGGTTGCCCAGATGGTTTGTTCATCATAGACAGCATAGATTCCCATTCTCTTCAATGCTGCAACTGCATCATCTCCACTCATCGGCTCACCAAGGGTCTTATGGACCTGGCTGAGTGAGCAGGAGATAGGCTTTTGGAAATAATAGGGAACCGTTATCTCTCTCCCAAACTCTGTCTCCTCTGGGAAAGAGACCTTCACGGGAAGAATCTCATACCCAAGGTCGGACATATCACAGGCCAGGATGGAGGCTGCTAGCAAGAGATCGTGGAGATCAGATCCACTGAGCTCAAGGAACAAATTCTCATCCCCTGCCTCAACTGCCCCGATATGCGCGCTGTTGATGACAGGTGGAAAACTCAGTGTTTCTCCCTTGTCATCATGCAGATAGGGAAATACCTTACTGTCGCTTACAATCGGTCCATACTCCCTACCTTTGGGGTGTTCACTACAGATCTCCCTCAAGGTGAGTTCCTTATCCATTCCCAGCGGGATGAATTTGGTGGTATCAGGGTCAGCCCCTCGGTAATGGACAGGATAGGTAATCAGATCGGAGCGATAGATTCCAATCGCAATCGTCTTGCGTTTTCTTCCAAAGTTGGAACAGAGTTTTTCCTGACTCTGGATCAATGCTTCGAGTTCATCCTCACTTACCTTGTGCCCTTTTGCAGCAAAACCAATAGAGTACGGTCTTACTTCCTTCACTGAGGCATCTACGATGAGCTCTCTTCCCTCGCTGTCAAAAGTCTCATCAGCGGTAGAAAAGAAATCATAGAGAGGAGCTTCAACTCCCCAGTATGCTTTGAGCTGACGTGCGATACCGGCGGCAGACCAGAGGTCAGGTCGATTGGTGTCGTTGAGCTCGATTTTCAACAGGTCATCTTCATGACCATCCAGTTCAGCTTTTGCAACGGGGAAAATTTCTTCCAGTTGCGCATCTTGTATGGTTTTTCCAAGCAAGCTGTAGAACAACTTGCCGGTTGTCTCAATCTTTGGCATTAGTTTCCCCTCCTCGTGCGTACCGACTCGATGTTCGGAGTAAAGAGCTCCCTGAGATCGTTCAATCCCAGGTGCATCAAGGCCATTCGGTCGATACCGAGTCCCCATGCGAGTACCGGCACATCAATACCGAGAGCCTTGGTGACTTCAGGACGGAAGATTCCACTACCACCAAGTTCAAACCATCCCAACACAGGATGCTTAATATGCACTTCGATCGAAGGTTCTGTGAAGGGGAAGTAGCCAGGAACGTATTTCACTTCCTCGGCTCCTGCAATCTCTTCAGCAAACATCTTCAGTAGACCCAACAGAGTTTTCAGATTAACATCATTGCCTAAAACAATACCCTCGGTCTGGTAGAAATCAGCGCCGTGGGTTGCATCAACCTGATCATAACGGAAACAGCGGGCAACACCAAAATACTTGCCTGGAATCTTAGCATTGGGCAGCTGGCGTGCACTGAGAACCGTTCCTTGGCTGCGTAGCACCTGGCGACGGGTGAATTCATGGTCAAAGCTGTAGCGCCAACCTCGGCTACCTGTCTCCCAGCCATCTTCATGGGTCTTGGCAACCTGGCTGAGCCAAGGTTCCTCAATCTCCTTGCAATGCACCGGATCTTTTACATAGTAAACATCGTGGATGTCACGAGCACTATGAAACTGTGGCATGAACAAGGCATCGCCATTCCAGAACTCATTCTCCACGAGCGAGCCGTCGAATTCCTCAAAGCCGAGACTACAGAGCTTATCCTTGACCCACTGCAGATAGTTGCCGTATGGGTTGTGCCGACCTGGGATCAAGCGACTGGTGGGAGCATTTAAACCGTAGGGGCGGAAGCTCCCTGTTTTCCAACTTCCGGTAGCAAGCATCTCTGGGGTAAGGGAGCCAAGCTCCTCTCCTGTGATGTTTGCCTTCAGGACCGCTTCCTTGGCCTGGGAGCCCTCTTCAGTCAACTCGTAGACGATATCTTCCCGCTCGATGACCTTGAAGGGAGAGGAGGCAGCACCACGTTTCTTCGCGATTTTGCCCATTGCTTTTTTCTCATCTGCATCCAATGCTGACTCATCAAGATCCCCCTGCAAGCCTTTCTGCAGGAGATTGGCGGTAAGGAGGAACTCACCGCTCAGCTCATCAGCGATGGATTGAGCTTTGTTTTCATCATTCATTTGTGCACAACGAGCCTTTGACAACTGACCGAAGGCTGAACCCACTTCACTCTTTTCCAATCCCAGGGCTGAGGCAATCTCAGGAAGTGCTTGAGGTCCCTCAGCCTTGATAAATGCAAAGATACGCTGGGCGGGAGTCCCTTTCTCAGCTTGCTCCCTTCCGAATTCTGTCAATTCATACAAGACGCGACTTTCGCGACTCTTCTCGACCAGATAGCCCTTTGCGCTCAACCAGCTGAACGCCTGGTTGCACTGCCCCACCTTGTAGTCAAGCTCGTCCACGATGCGGGCGGCGGTAATGGGTTCACCCAATGCCACATGCCTGAGTAGGCGGACTTCCAGCGGATGCAGGTTCTTTACATCAATTTCCATGCTGTTCTTACTCCTGTACATGAGCGCCGCAGAGGTCTGCGGCGCAAGTGGTTACTATTCTAGCGGTATCAGGAAAAAAAGGAAAGGCTATAGCGAGGAGAAAAGTGAGCGAACAGCGGCAACAACATCTTCCTTGGAGGGAATTGTCTCTTTTTCCAGCTCTGGGGCAAAGGGGATTGGGCTCTCCTTTCCACATAATCGTAAGGGGGGTACCTTCAAGGATGCAAAACTCTTGGCGTCGCTGGTCACTTGGGAAACAACCTCAGCTCCATAGCCTCCAAACTCAGGGCTATCATGAACTACCAATAGCCTTCCTGTTTTCCGTACTGACTGACGGATGGCATTGCCATCCATCGGCTTTATGGTAGCCAGATCAATGACTTCAGTGTCGATTTCATCTTGCAAGCTCAACACCGTTGCTGCCTCAAGACACGTCTGTACTGCATGGCTATAGGCAACGATGGTTACATCACGCCCTCGCTTCTTGACAACCGCTTTTCCAAGCGGCATCAGATAATCCTCATCCCCTACTGGACCAAGATTGTTATAGAGGTGTTTGTGTTCAAAATAAAGTACTGGATTGTTGCTCCTGATGGCACTCTTCAGCAGGGCTTTTGCATCACCAGGACATGAGGGAGCTACAATGATAAGACCAGGGATATTTGCAAACATTGCCTCCAGGCATTGGGTGTGTTGGGCTCCATGACCTGTCCCACTCCCAATAGGAGCTCTCAGGACCATCGGACAGGAGAGCTGTCCAGCACTCATGAAACGGATCTTCGCAGCATGGTTAATCATGGGATCGCTCGCTAGTGTGGAAAAATCCCCGTACATGATTTCTACCACTGGACGAATGCCCAGCGTAGCCGCACCGACGGCAAGCCCCGTGAACGCTTCCTCACTGACAGGGGTTTCATGCATCTGCTGGGCATGTTTCTTATAAAGATCTCCCGTCACACGGAAACACCCCCCGTAGAGTCCGATATCCTCTCCGATAAGATGGACCGCCTTGTCACGGGACATCTCCTCATCAAGAGCTTCCCTGATTGCATCACGATAACTGATGCGGCTGGTAGTCTTGCAGACCTTGTACAGTTCCTCATCTTCTTCTGTGAAGAGGTACTCCATCGCCTTCTCAAGGCTGATGTGCTGATCGCGTACAGAAAGTGCATCACGAACCGCATCATCCACACGTTTACGACTCTCCAGAATAATGCGGGAGACTTCCTCCTCACTGAATAATCCACTATCTACCAGAGAGCGCGTAAAGAGGAAGATGGGGTCCTTGGAAGCCCACATAGCCTCTTCCTTGTGGTCACGATACACACAGGCATCGCTCTTTGAGTGTCCACAGCAACGGTACGTCTTGAGTTCTATAAAATATGGTTTGGAAGTGGCGCGGATAGTGTCCACTGCAAGTTTACAGGCCTTGTAGACAGCCACGATATCATTACCATCCACTGTCGCATGGGGCATGGAATATCCCTCCGCTCGTCTGGCTATGGAGGAGGTTGAAATCATTCTTGAGGCTGCGGCACTCATCCCATAGTTGTTGTTCTCACAAAAAAACAGGACAGGAAGAGACCAAACAGAAGCAAGGTTCATGCTCTCATGCAATGCACCCCGGCTCGATGCTCCATCTCCAAAGATGGCAACACTCAGCGCCTGGCTCTTCTGCATCTTCAAGGCAAATCCGATTCCTGCAGCCAGGTTGATCCCGCTGCCGACGACAGCAGAAGAGCCCGTATTCCATGTCTCTACATCAGTCATATGCATGGAACCACCGAGCCCTTTACAGATACCATCCGAGGAGCCGAACATCTCACTGAACATACGCCTTTCACTGGTACCCCTGGCGATGGTATGGCCATGGCAACGATGCGTGGGCACAATCCAGTCGCCTGGCTGTAAAGCCAAAGCCAAACCCGCTTGACAGGCCTCCTGTCCAATGGACAGGTGGGTTGTCCCATGCATCTCTTTTTGCTTGAATAATTCGTCAATTTGTTCTTCGAAATGGCGTGAACGCACCATAATCGAGAGCGCTTGTTGCGCCTGTTGTGTAGAAAGGTCCATGAGTGCTCCCCGGCAGGATATGCAGTCCTGCCTTTACAAGCCGGCCGAAGCCTTGCCTTTGTATAGTCTCCCCATCCTATTGGTTGGAGAGGATGCTGTCAATAAATCCTATATATACGGTATGAAGGTCGCCGCTTTGGTAGAACTCCTTGATCTCGTCGAGCAGAAATTGGTCACTCTGCATATCCATGGTAGCAACTTTCGTACAAGAGAAAACCAACGAAGCTTCCTTGAAGGTTACACGCTCCCCGCCCTTTGGAGAAGGAATAAATGTGGGCTGCAGTCCAGTTATGCTGATCTTGTCATATTCTCGACCACTGTGTGCACCACACCAAAGTAATTTTTCCTTCATATCAGGAGGGAAGAATGACACGGTAAACCCGTCACCCTCCTCCAGGAATTGATGGGTGTAGCGGCTTTTACGTACATAGAGAACCACTACATTTCTTCCCCAGAGCACGCCCATCGTACCCCAGGATGCTGTCATGGTGTTGAAATGTTCAGGAGTTCCCGCTGTTACCAGGAATCCATCAGTTCCGATCGCTGTAAAGGGGTTCATTTGCAAAACTTCTACAGGAACATCAACATACATGGTGACCTCCTAATCTACGCTTTTAGTGTAGCTGTACAGCAATAGTATCGTCAAGTAGCAAAAGATTTTCACACATTTGTACATCGTTGCAGCTCTTTTCCAACATTGACACTCCACTCATTTTCGTATATGCCTACTAGCATGCAGTACATGTTTCAACAGCTTGCCTGTTGCATTGAGGAGGCCCAATGAAAGATTCCCTCGCTATCCCTGCTTTGACAGAGGATCTCGCTCGTGTTCTCATCGATGCCGACACCATCAATAGACGGGTCGATGAACTGGCTCGCCAGATCAGCAGTGACTATGCCGATACTGAAAATGACCTGATTCTCGTAGGGGTTCTTAAGGGATCATTTATTTTTATTGCAGATTTAGCAAGAAAACTGAATGTGAAGCATGTTGTGGACTTCATTGCCCTCTCATCCTATCAAGGGGACCATAGCGGAAATGTCCGCCTCCTGATGGATACCAGAGAAAATATGGAAGAGAAACATGTCCTGATCATCGAAGATATACTTGACAGTGGAAACACACTGGACTATCTCATCCGAAACTTTAAGACAAGAAATCCCAAGTCTGTGAAGACTGCAGTTCTTTTGGATAAACCTGACAGGCACATTTTGCCTGTTGAAATCGACTACATCGGTTTTACCATCCCTGATGTCTGGGTTGTTGGATACGGCCTGGACTACAATGAAAAATACAGGACCCTCCCCTACATCGCAGAGATGTACCCACAAGCATAACCAAGGAGAGAGAAATGGACGACAACAAGTTCTATGTCAGTTACAATTCGGTGCATAAACTGGTTAAGAAACTCAGCAAAGAGTTGATTGAAACAGGCTATGACCCCGATGTAATCGTTGCAATCGGAAGCGGAGGCTACATCCCTGCAAGAATTATCAAGACCTTCATAAATCGTCCGATTTATGCAGTGGGAATTTCCTATTACGGTATCGACAAGAAACACAAGGACCACCCTACAAAAATCCAATGGATCGATGAAGTACAGTCCCAGTTGGTTGGCAAGAAGGTACTCCTCATTGATGAGGTAGATGATACACGTGCCACCTTGGCATACTGTATTGGTGAGTTGCTGAAATACAAGCCTGAAGAAATCGCAGTCCTGGTTCTCCATAACAAGAATAAGGAAAAGGATGTTGAGTTCCCTGTGGAGATCAAGCGCTACTTCGCCGGACTCAACCTGGATGATGTTTGGATCAAGTATCCCTGGGATGCTGAAGACATCGACAGCCATACAGAAAAAGAGAATCTGATGCTTGATCATCTGAAAAAAGAAGGCAAGGAGTTATACCAATGAGCAACGTTACTTCAATTGTAGGAGCCCAGTGGGGCGATGAAGGAAAAGGCCGCATCGTAGACTATTTGGCAGTGAACTCCGATTTGGTCATCCGTTTCCAAGGCGGTGATAATGCAGGGCACACAGTTATCAATGATAAGGGCAAGTTCGCCCTCCATATCATCCCGTCCGGTATCTTCAATCCTGAGACCATGAATATCGTGGGAGCAGGGACTGTCGTCAATTTCGAGACCATGAGTGAAGAGTTACAGACCATTACCGCCAAGGGTGTAACGGACAATCTGTTCATCGACGTACGTGCCCACCTGATCATGCCCTACCACCGAGCACTCGATGGCGCTCAGGAACAGTCCAAGAGTGACAAGATGCAGATCGGTACAACCAAGCGTGGTATCGGACCTTGCTACAGTGACAAGGCTACTCGTAGCGGCATCAGGGCAGCAGACCTACTTGATGAGGACCGACTTAGAAACCGTATTGAAATGGCACTTCCCCAGAAGAATCGTGAACTTGCCTACTTTGGGCTGAAAGAGTACACCGTGGATGAAATCATGGAGCTCTGCTCGAAGTGGAAGAAAACCTACGGTGATAAGATTATCGATACCCTTCCTGTGGTACGTCAGGCGTACGAAGAGGGCCGCAAGATTCTTCTTGAAGGTCAGCTGGGTGTTATGAGAGACCTTGACTGGGGCATCTACCCCTACACCACCAGCAGCAGCCCTACCTCTGGTGGAGCCGCAATCGGCAGTGGCCTTGGACCAAGCAGGATTGATGAGGTCATCGGGGTAACCAAGGTCTACTCAACCAGCGTTGGCGGTGGCCCGTTCATGACTGAATTGTTTGACGAGAATGCCGAGAAGCTTCGTTCTGTTGGTGGTGAATATGGAGCAACTACCGGAAGACCACGACGCTGTGGTTGGTTTGACGCAGTTGCAACCGAATTTTCTTGCTGGATCAATGGATTTACCTCCATCGCCCTTACTAAACTTGACATCCTCGATGGGTTCGAGAAGATCAAGGTATGTACGGGCTACCGGGTAAACGGAGAGGTTATCAATTACCTGCCCGAGACGGCCCAGCAGGAAATTGCCGAGCCAATCTATGAAGAGTACGATGGCTGGATGAGTGACACGAGTGGTGCCCGCAAGTGGGACGATCTGCCGAAGAATGCACAGATCTACTGCAAGCGTCTTGCAGAGTTGGTCGGTGCACCGATCAAGTTCATCTCGGTTGGGCCTGAGAGGGATCAGATCATCATCATGTAACAACGGGTTTTCTTGTATGAAAGGCTCTTCTTCGGAAGGGTCTTTTTTCTTTGGGTTAAAAAAAGAGAGAAAACTTTTTCAATAGTTATTGACATATGCCAATAACCTCTACTATAGTAGAAATAGTTACTGACATATGTCGATAACAATTATCATATCAAGGAGGCACAATATGCCAAAAAGAAATGGAACAGGCCCTATGGGCTACGGACCTATGACTGGAAGAGGTATGGGATACTGCCGTGGCGGAGTTGGCTATGGTATGGGACGTGGTGCAGGTTTCGGCCGAGGACTCGGCTGGGGAATGCACGTATCTCCCATCTCCCTTGCTGAACGCAAGCGTTTGCTTGAGGAAGAACTCAAACAACTTGAAGCTCAGATGAAAGAGAGTAACGAATAGGAGGAGCTATGCCCCGTCCACGTAAATGGAGAAACGTCTGTGCACTTCCCCAAATCACCAAGTTCGGGCCCCTCGGGGTCCCCTTGGATGAAACCCCATCCATTATCATGACCGTTGATGAGTATGAAACAATTCGACTCATCGACCAGGAAGGATTGACCCAAGAGATGTGCGCTGGGCAGATGAATGTTGCCAGGACCACTGTCCAAGGCATCTATGAAAGCGCCAGAAAGAAATTGGCAGAATCATTGGTGGAGGGCAAGCTGCTCTTCATTGAGGGTGGTGAGTACCACCTGAATGACCATGATGGCCCCCATCGCTACGGCTGCGGTCGTGGATGCAGGAGGGGGCATGGTCGCCACCAACACAGACAAGGAGATATACCGCAATGATTGTAGCAGTACCCGCAGAAGAAAAGAGCTTGGACAGTGCCATTTGTGTATCGTTTGGACGAGCACCCATCTATTGTCTCTATGATACAGAAAAAGAGACGAGTACCTTTTTAGACAACAAAGCTGCTGAAGCTTCAGGGGGAGCAGGGATCCAGGCCGCACAATTCCTCGCTGACCAGAAGATTGACAGTCTGATCACCTTCCGCTTGGGAGAAAATGCCTCGAAAGTCCTGAGCGCTGCGAACATCAGCATCCTCAAGGCACTCAACCTGAGCATCGCAGATAATATTGCAAACCTCCTGGAAGGCAAGCTTACTTCCCTGAACGAGGTACATCCTGGATTTCATCATGCACACTAAGGCTACCATTGCAGTTCTCAGTGGCAAGGGAGGTACCGGAAAAACCCTGGTATCGGTAAACCTTGCTGCTGTGGCAGCAAATGCAACCTATATTGATTGCGACACGGAAGAGCCGAACGGACACATCTTCATCAAGCCTACCATTGTAGAGGAGTATGTCGTTTCTGAACCAAAGCCGATAGTAAACCAGGATCTTTGCGATGGCTGTAGGATATGTGTGGAAGCCTGTGCATTCAATGCCTTGGCACTCATTGGAAAGAGCCTCTTGGTCTTCGATGAAATCTGTCACTCCTGTGGGCTATGCACGCATATCTGCCCCAAAAGAGCACTTCATGAGGAACAGCGCCCACTGGGCATGGTTAAACGGGGTAGGAAGCATGGAATCACCTTCCTCGCGGGTGAGATGAATGTTGGGGAGAGCTCTGCAGTTCCCATCATCAAGGCACTCATGAGAGAGAAAAAAACCGATTTGGTTATTATCGACAGTCCCCCTGGTAGCGGGTGCCTGGTAACGGAGACTGTCGGCAACGCTGACTACTGTCTCCTGGTTGCTGAACCTACCATCTTTGGAGCACACAACCTGGCGATGGTACATGAGTTGGTCACCCTTATGGGAAAACCCTCTGCGGTACTCCTGAACAAGACCCAGGAGGGAGAGAACCCCAGTGAGGTCTACGCAAGGCAGCATGGGCTCAAGATTATTGGAACACTCCCTTACGATGAGCATTTGGCTCTTCTCTCCAGTGACGGGTATCTAGCTGCCGAGGAAGATGAACACTATCACACCTATTTCAAGGAACTGCTGTCAAAGGTAGTAGAGGAGGCCAGCCATGCATCAGATTCTGATCCTCAGCGGTAAGGGAGGGACAGGCAAGACCACGGTGGCCAGTGCTTTTATCAACCTTAGCGAAGCAAAAGCCTATGCTGATTGCGACGTCGATGCACCAAATCTCCATCTCGTGATGGGATCATATGAGCAGGAGCAAAAGAAAGACTATTTTGGATTGCCCAAGGCCGTGATCGACCCAGATATGTGTATCAGCTGCAACAAGTGCTTTGAGGTATGCCGATTTGATGCCATTAAGCCGGGAAATCCGTATAAAGTGCTTCCCATCGCTTGTGAAGGTTGCAACTACTGTATCCATGTCTGCCCTGTGGAAGCAATACACAGTGAGGAGGCGAAAGTCGGAAACCTGAAATTGCTGAAACGTAAGGAAGAGATTTTCTCAACAGCAACGCTCCTAATGGGTAGTGGCACTACCGGAAAACTGGTCACTGAAGTCAAGAATCAGCTGAAGGAAGTAAGCAGCAAGCATGAAGTTGCCATACTTGATGGAAGCCCTGGCATAGGATGCCCGGTAATAGCCTCCTTGAGTGGGGTAAGCCTGGCACTTATGGTTGCTGAACCCTCGGTCAGTGGGCTCGCCGATCTCAAACGTGTGTTGGCCAGTGCCAGACAGTTACAAGTACCAGTTGCTGTTATTGTAAACAAATATGACTCGAATGAACGCAAGAGCGCAGAAATAGAAGTACACTGCTACAAGGAGGGAATACCATTCCTTGGAAAAATCCCCTACGACAAGATGGCACTGGAAGCAATCAATACTGGTAGGACGTTGGTCGAAATGGACAGCAAGGGAGCTGAGGCGATCAAGACCATCTATGAGAAGACCTTACGATTGATGAAGGAGCGTATACACACATGAAAATAACCACATTGGTGGAGAATACCACCAACACTGCAATGTTGGGAGCAGAACATGGATTGAGTCTCTACATCGAGGCAAGTCAGAAAACCATGCTCTTCGATATGGGAGCAAGTCCCTTGTTTGCTGAGAATGCAGAAAAACTCCATGTTGATCTGAAGAAGGTCGACCTTGCCATCCTCAGTCATGGCCATTATGACCATGGGGGAGGTATCAATACTTTTTTCAGCATAAACAGCACTGCCCCTCTCTATGCCAGAAAGGAAGCCTTTGGGCCGCTCTTCTCCGAGCGAAGTGAAGGAGATTACCACTATATTGGAGTTGACCAGGATTTGCTGAGGAACAACCGTCTTATTTTCACCTCTGCACTCACCCCGGTAACTGAAGGAGTATCCTTGTTCAGCAAGGTGGAAGGCACCAGATTCATTCCCACAGGGAACAAGAGCCTGTTCAAAAAGGAGGGAGAGACATACATCGTCGACCCATTCACTCACGAGCAGTACCTGGCGATCAAGGAAGGGAATGAACATGTATTGGTCAGCGGTTGTTCACATCGTGGGATCGTGAATATCCTGGAAGCATTCCACGATGAGTTCGGTTCCTATCCCACTCACGTAATCGGGGGATTCCACCTCTACAACCACCGCACGGACAAGCCTGAGGACCCAGAAGTTCTCGACCAGATTGCGAGTATGCTTCTGGCAAGCAAAGCAATATTCTATACTTGTCACTGCACAGGAGAAGAAAACTATACCTATCTCAAGGGGAAAATGGGGGAATTCATTCATTACCTTGCAGGTGGAGATATCCTCGAATTCAATGCTCATAAGGAGTAGCAACATGGCACAACCTAATACAGATATGAGAGCACATTCCAAGACAGGAAGCACCATCGGTAACATCATTGCAATTGTTAGCGGAAAGGGAGGGGTTGGGAAATCGTCGGTTACCAGCCTACTCGCTTCTGAAATGCAAAGACGTGGTCAAAAGGTGGGAGTACTCGATGCAGATATCACCGGATCTTCGATCCCAAAGATGTTCGGAATCCATAACAAGGCAACAGGGGAAGAAGGGAGAATTGAACCAGCTGTAAGCAAGAATGGTATCAAGATAATCTCAACAAACATGTTGTTGGATAATGAGAGTGATGCAGTCATATGGCGTGGTCCCTTGATTGCAAACACGGTCAAGCTCTTTTACACCGATGTGGACTGGAAAGAGTTGGACTACCTCTTTGTTGACATGCCGCCTGGGACAGGCGATGTCCCCTTGACGGTCTTCCAGTCCCTCCCTGTCGATGGAATAGTCATGGTTACCTCCCCCCAGGAGTTGGTCTCCATGGTGGTGGAGAAGGCGGTGAACATGGCAAACAAGATGAATGTATCCATCGTAGGACTGGTAGAGAACCTCTCCTACTTCCTCTGTCCTGACAACCAGAAGGAGTACAAGGTCTTTGGGGAGAGCCATATCGAGGGAGTTGCTGAACAATACGCGCTTAAGGTGCTTGCAAAGCTGCCCATCGACCCACTGTTGAGCGAAGCGTGTGATAATGGAACGATAGAAGCATACCAGGGAGCCGATCTGAGCGGACTCTGTGACATATTGGAATCAAGGGAGAATTAAGAAATGTTGAAAGTAGCAGTAGCAAGTGAGAACAAGAACGTATGTGGCCATTTCGGGCACTGTGAGAGCTTTGAGGTCTTTGAGACGGACAATGATAAAATTCTCAAGCACGAAAGTTTGCCGAATCCTGGACACCGTCCTGGTTTCTTGCCCAACTACCTCCATGAACTGGGTGTAAACACCATCATCAGTGGTGGAATGGGTGGTGGTGCTGTGGATATCTTCAATGGACACAACATCGAGGTCATTGTTGGGGCTACTGGCTCCAGCGAGGCAGTTGTGAAGGAGTATCTCGCAGGCAACCTTACCTCCACAGGAAGTGTATGTCATGAGCATGCCCATCATGATGAGTGTGGTGAATAAACAGCGATAATCCGGAATCACATGTATCAACCCTGTCTTATTGAGGCAGGGTTTCCTTTTTTCTTACCCTCCTTGTAATTCATCCCTTATTTCTTCATACTTCTGCTTCTACCAAACAATTTCAGGAGTTTTTGCATGAAGCAAGCAAAGAATACCGCAATTGGTATTCAGCAACGTTCGTATATTTCACGTCTTCCTTTCTATTATGGGTGGGTCATTCTCATAGCAGGGGCAATAGGAGTTCTGGCAAGCATCCCCGGCCAGACCATGGGTGTTTCTGTATTCACCGACCATCTTATCACCTCTCTGAATATATCCCGGGTCGGTATCTCCTCTGCTTATATGGTAGGAACACTGGGAAGCAGTCTTATTATCAGCTATGCCGGAGTGCTCTTCGACCGCTATGGAGCCAGACCTGTTGCTGCAGTTGCAGCGTTCTTTTTAAGTCTGTTTCTTCTGTTGCTTGTTTTCTCCACCAACATTACATCCCTACTCGCTTCATTCGGAATTCCTACATCAATCGCTGCCTTTGCAGTAATTGGATTTGGATTCTTTGGCATTAGGTTCTTTGGACAGGGAGTTTTGACATTGGTCAGTCGTGGCATGGTAGCAAAATGGTTCAGTACCCATAGAGGGCTTGCAACCGGCTTGATGGGGCTCACCACTTCCTTTGCGTTTTCCTATGCACCACAACCCCTGCAACGATTGATATCCCAATTCGGTTGGCGCTCTGCGCTGGGGACTCTCTCAGTTATGCTTATGTTCCTATTTCTCCCCATTATCCTCACATTCTTTAGGAGCGACCCTGAATCATGTGGTCTGGAAATGGAGAGGGGTTTACCAAAACCAAAGAAGAACCGTTCAGCGCGTAGTGAGGATGCCCATGTCGCACTGGATCTCAAGGATGCAAGAAGACACGCTGCATACTGGGTTATCCTCCTCTCCCTGGGTTATTGGTCCCTGTTCAATACTGCATTCACTTTCCACATCGTATCCATCTATGGAGAATTTGGCATTGAGGCAAGCCAGGCAGTCAAGATATTCCTCCCCATTTCTGTAATCTCGGTGATTTCTCGATTCCTTGGAAGTTACCTCAGTGACCGGATAGCCATCAAATACTTGTATATCGTATATGGTATCTCACTTATCATCGCCTCCTTATCCATGATGATGCTCCACACCATTACAGGAACTGTACTGGTTATCATCGGATACGGAATCGGAACAGGGCTATTTGGTATGCTCAATATTGTAACCTGGCCAAAACTCTATGGAAGGAAACACCTTGGAGCAGTGAGTGGCTTTGCTATGTCGATTATCGTTGCAGGAAGTGCAATCGGTCCCTGGGCCTTCAGCCTCGTGTACCGTTTCACTCACTCCTATCAGGGAACTGGGATTATTGGCCTTGCCGTCTCTTCCTTCATCATGCTTGCAATTTTCTTCATTCCCTTCTCAACTGAAAAGAAATCATAAGGAACAACCCATGAATCAAGAAGATATTGAGCGAATAAAAGGGATTATTACTGCCTTGCTCGCCCAGTTGAATCACCATGCAGCATTTCTTGATGAAGAGACCCAAGCCATCGCTCCATCGTGCAGCCTTGGGCGGGTAACGAGAATGGAAGCCATCGGAGAACAAGCGATCAATGCACATGCCCAGTCCCTGAACCAGAGGCGGATCATTGGGCTTGATAATGCATTGCAAAGGATAGAAAAGGGAAATTACGGTACCTGTATCCGGTGCCAAGGAGAGATACCCTTCGGGAGACTGGAATTGGTACCTGAAGCACTGCTCTGTGTACAGTGTGCCGAGAAGAAACGCCGTTAAATCAGGAAAATACGTACATTTTCCGTTTGGTCTCTTTCCACTGTATAGGAACAGAACCTTAGGTTGTTCTCAATTGCAATATTGGTACATGCCTCGTATCCTGACTTAATCAGGGAAGGATTGTGTGCATCACTGTTGGTCACCACCTGGAGCGGGTACTCGCTTGCAATTTCCCAGAAGGGGGAGAGTGGATACGGATGGCGCCAACCATCATCAAGCTGGACCTTTCGCTTTCTCATTCCATTCGCGTTGATCTCCAAGGCTACATTGTTGGCTACAGCACACTCAATAATTGCCCTGCTGCACGCCTCGGCCTCTGCATCCCACTGGTGGTAGTAGTACCCAAACAAGTCAGGATGAGCACCAAACATGAACAAGCCTGAGGAGAGCAAGGCGCAGTACATATCCGTATAGGTGGCAAGATCCTTCTTGGAAAGCTGATTCCAGAACACCGAATACTCATGATTAAGGTCTGTTGAGAGGTCATGGATGGCGCCAATGAGGTAGTCCACCCTTTCAGCCACCTCCCTATAGTACCCTTGATACTCAGGAAGATAATCACACTCATAACCGGTAAGAACAGAAAGCCCCTCAGGAGCAGTCTTTTTCGCCATCTGGCAGTCATGCTCATATGACTCAATCTGAGAGTAGTCCATTCGGCTGCGATGCCACCTGTCATCAGGTACCGGGCAGTGCTCACTCATGCCGAGCAGGGCGAGTCCATGCTCATTTGCAGCTTGGACATATTCTGCAATGGTGCCACTGCCGTGGCCACAATAAAAACTATGGGTATGGAGGTTTACCACCTCTTGGGGATATTCTTTATTTTGCATCACTCTTTGTCTGTAAGTATCAGAAATATAGGAGGTTTGTGCAACACCCTCTAGCTACAGGTGGGACTATGCTAGAGCAGGCCCCTGTACCTTACCTCTTTTTAAAAATAATACAATTTTACTGAGTTGTTTTCTTGTATTCTGGAAAACAATCAATGAGAATACATAGATATGTTGTTACTGATAAAGATAGTAGGGATAGTTGTCATACTGGTTTTGGCTGTTGTATTGGTAGTGTTTGCAGGGTGTTTCATCAATCATAGACTTCAATTAAAAAAAGAAATAGAAGCATTTCCTCCTCCTGGGACATTGATACCTGTTGCCGGTGTCACCCTGCATCTGTATGCCCAAGGAGATGCAGATACCACCTTGGTATTTTTGGCCGGCCATGGAACCAGTTGCCCTACATTGGATTTCAAGCCTTTATGGTCCCAATTGGTTGATGCTTTTACCATTGTTGTAGTGGAGCGATCAGGCTATGGATGGAGCCCGACATCAAAGTCTCCCCGGGATATTGATACAGTACTCGAGCAGAGTCGAACTGCCTTGCAGCTTGCCGGCCACACTGCACCGTATGTTTTGATCCCTCATTCCATGAGCGGACTTGAAGCGATTCATTGGGCACAGAAATACCCTGATGAAGTACAAGCAATAATCGGTCTGGACCCCAGTACACCAAAGGCATTTCATACACTTCCTGGAGCACAGAAGTCACAACTGACTGCTCTTCAGTTCCTCTCAGTCATCGGGCTCACTCGCTTCATACCTAAGGCTGACATACAGAGTTACCTACCACTTTTTGCTTCCAAGGCCCTCTCTGACGATGAAAAGGCGAACTATCGGGCAATGTTCTACCGAAGTACTGTTACCTCCGACATGATCCGTGAAGCAGAAGCAGTTGGAGAAAATTCAGAGATTGTAGATCAAATAGGAGTACCGATTGAAACACCTATGCATTTCTTTCTTTCAGAAAAACAGGACCGTATAGCCCCAGGTTGGATAAAGGTGGCAACCACCTATCTGTCCTCCGTGACAGAAAGTTCGTATACGATTCTTCCTACCGACCACTATGTCCACCATGAAGAAGCTGATCTCATCGCTTCCGAGATTCTGGATTTTCTCAAACAACTGTAGCTATCAGACTTCAAGAAAAGCAGTGTTAATTTCATTCAATATCAAGAATTCAAAAAAATATTCATCTTTACCGATTTTTTGCATGCCAAGTGATTGACTCAACCGGAGAAATACCTAATCATGGGGCTGAATTTTAAAGGAGGCTGCCATGCAAAGGCGTAGTTTGTCACCGATCCAGGGAATGGCGTATGCTGACCTGGACGGGTAGTTATCTTTTCTTTCAGGAGGTTTAGCCATGAGCAGACCTACCACCAAGCATGTTATCATCATTTTGCTGACCGTCTTCAGCATGATCGCCCTTCTCGGTTGCCAGAAGTCCGAAACGAATGATTCAAAGAGCAGCAGTAAAAAGCTCTATGTCTACAACTGGTCTTACTATACTCCCGATTCAGTTATCGCCTCGTTTGAAGAGGAATTCGGTGTAGATGTAATTCTCGATTACTTTGCATCCAATGAAGAGATGTTCACCAAGCTTATGGCTTCCTCAGGTGCTGGCTATGATGTCATATTCCCCAGTGGGGATTATGTCTCCATCATGAAAAATCTCGATATGCTGGAAAAAATTGACACCACAAAGATGGACAACCTGCAATACATCTCCCCGCTCGCCTTGGAAAAGGCTACCTATGACCCTGAAATGGAATACTCGGTTCCCTACTACCTTGGTGCCAGTGGCATTGCCGTCAACAAGGAGATGGTCAGCGATTATGAGAAGAGCTGGAACATCTTTGCTGATGAGCGCTACAAGGACCGCATGGTGATGATGGATGATATGCGTGAGGTCATTGGTGATGCACTTGCCTACCTGGGGTATTCAGTCAACACCACAAACCCCGCCGAGCTCGAGGAAGCACGGAGACTGATCAACACCGAGTGGAAACCCAATTTGGTCAAATTCGATGCAGAAGGGTTTGCGAAGGGCTTCGCCAGCGGTGAGTACTGGATCGCACATGGCTACGCAGAGGCAATCTTTGAGGAGCTTCAGGAATCTCAATGGGACAATGTGGACTTCTTCCTTCCCTCTGATGGTGGACCGATGTATATTGACTCGATGTGTATCCCCAAGGGTGCCAGGAACTATGACCTTGCCCTTGAGTTCATCAACTATATCCACAAGCCGGAGAACTATGCACAGTTCCTTGACCGTTTCCACTTCCCTTCCTCGGTGAACATGGAAGCCGATCAGTATCGAACGACCACCCCGTTCTATACAGTCGATATGCTCACATCCTATGAGTTGAAGGATGACCTAGGAGCAAGTTTGGAGATGTACAATAAGGCATGGGAAAGCATCCGTTATGTTGATTGACCTACTCTCTCCTTAGAGGGTACAGTCATGGGTAAGCGGAGGTCTCTATGCAAAGCTTTACCCATGACACCTATATTTCACCTTTTTCTTGGCGCTATGCAAGCGAGGAAATGCGAACCATATTCAGTGAGGAGCACAAGAGAAAGCTCCTTAGGAGGGTTTGGGTTGCCCTTGCAAGCGCCCAAGCAGAAGCTGGTCTGGTAAAAGCGGGACAGCTCTCTGAGTTGATCGCCCACCAGGAAGACATAGACATCCTTCGAGCCAGCGAGATTGAGGCTGAGATTCACCATGACCTGATGGCGGAGATCAAGACCTTCGCAGAACAATGCCCCAATGCTGGCTCAATCATTCATCTTGGGGCAACCAGCATGGACATCCTGGACAACATGGATGCGATGCGCCTGAAGCAAGCCCTGACCTTGATCATCGAAAAAACCAAAATGCTGCTCGCCCTCTTCGTAGAGAAGATGGAGACCTATGCAGATACCCCTTGCATGGCATTTACCCATATCCAACCCGCCGAACCCACCACGGTAGGATATCGTCTTGCCCAGACTGCCCAGGACCTCAAAGAGGACCTTGAAGGTCTCATGGCCGTACAGGCATCGATTCGTGGCAAGGGAATGAAGGGAGCTGTAGGTACCAGTGCAAGTTATACGGAGTTGCTCAAAGACCGTGCAATGTCTGCCATGGAAATGGAACAACGGGTCATGGAGAACCTTGGACTGGATGCGTTCACCGCTGCCACCCAGGTCTATCCCCGCAAGCAAGACTATCGAGTAGGGACAGCACTCAGTTCGCTTGCATGTACCCTCTATAAGTTCTTTATTGACTTCCGTCTCCTCCAGAGCCCACCCATTGGGGAGTGGAGTGAGCCCTTCGGGGCAAAACAGGTAGGCTCTTCAGCCATGCCTTTCAAACGTAATCCGATCAACAGCGAAAAAATCGACAGCCTCTGCCGGTATATTTCCGCTCAGAGCGAGGTACTCTGGCAGAACGCAGCTTCAACTCTTCTTGAGCGTACACTCGATGATAGTGCAAACCGTCGTCTGGTGCTTCCCGATATGTTCCTCGCCCTGGATGAGGTACTCCTGACCGCCAACAAGGTGGTGGGGGGAATGCAGATCCATCAGAGTGGAATTGCACGGAATCTAGAAGCATATGGCATCTTCGCAGCAAGTGAACGCCTTTTAATGGAACTGGGAAGGAAAGGCGCCAACCGCCAGGAGATGCACGAACTTATCAGGGAGTACAGCCTGAAAGCTTGGGCAGAGGTACAAGAGGGCAAGCCAAATACCTTGAAGGCTATGCTCACCCAGGATGAGACAGTACTCTCATTTCTATCCAAGGAAGCAGCTCTAGCGACACTTGATGCTACCCAATATATTGGGGACAGTGCCCTTCGTACCCGCCTGGTAGCCAAGGAGATTGTCTCCCTGATCAACCGATGACGATCAGACCTGTAAAAATGAGGTAATAGATTGCCATACGAGGTAAACGGATAAGGCTGGCAAGCAAGAAGTGATGAACCTTCAGTTCCAGTATCCCTGCCACGGTACAGATTGTAGAGAAAGGAAGCGGGGTCAATCCACTGATGACAATGGCCCAGATTCCATACTTTGTTATAATCTGCTCGGTATGGGTTCCCGACTGTTTGAGTACCCACTTCCTGAAAATCGGCATAAGGCCGACAAGTCTTCCAAAGAGATAGGCAAAGAACGCTCCTGCTACCGAGCTCACACCCATCACCAGGATAGCCAGTGCTGGATGCCACTCCATCACAAATGGCCACATCAGATCCACGGAGAGCGGTAGCACGAAGAGGTCTACGATGAATACGTAGATTGCAACTCCGTGCACCCCAAAGTTCTCAATGAACTGCTGCACCACCACGTTCTGGTCCCAACCTGAAAGCCTGTAGTACCTGAGGCCAATGAAATACATCCCAAAGATGAAAAGCATCAGGAGAAAGGTACGCAGGAGGAGTTTACGTACATCCAGCGCCCCATCCTCCTTGAGATACGTTTCTTTCTTGAATAATGATCTCAACCACAATGGCATTATCATACCAACAAATCCTTGAATGTCTTGAGCAGTATGAGCCCTTCGCCTGTTCCCATTCCTTGGTAGAGAGGTGGCTTTCCACCTCCCTTTCCTGCAATGGTTGAGAGCAGGTTCTGCCGTTGCTTGGAGAAATTCAACAAGAATTCCGCTTCCCCAACCAGGGCAATGAGCCAGAGGACCTGCTCACCATTTTGCTGTACGGCACAGAGAGCCAAGTTTTCAAACGCTGTGGCAGCCTTACCGATATCTTTGAGAGAGAGTCCCTCCTCTACTTCCCAAAGCACAACTGGCGTTCCTTTTTGCTCAGGAGCTCCTACAATGCGTTTCTCCAACTCCAGGAATGCCAGCCGTTCATTGCACTTCTTCAATGCACTCTTATCAGAAGAGGCCTGGGTTACAGCCTTACTCGCTGTCTCAACCAAATCTTCCACCGGGGATGAGAAGAGAGCACCCAGTTGTTCTACGATACGCTCCTTCTTGCGAATCTCTTCCCGGGCGATTGCTCCAATGGTAAAGATGAGTCTGACATGTCCCCTGATCATCTCTTGTCCCTCATAGTGGAAGAGATCAATCTCCTTGGTGTTTGCAACGTGAAGCCCTCCGCAGGCAACAGTGTCGGTATCATCAACGACCACCAGTCTTACCCCGTCCCCTTCTACTTTGATCGACCTTCTCAGGTCCAAGGCCTGTGCACTTTGCTGGGTATGCACTTCATAGGAGACAGGCTTTGCTTCTCGTACACTCTGGTTCACCAGATCCTCCAGTGCATAGCAAATAGTGAGTGGGATATCCTTCCTATCGGTCTCTATGGTAAGGATTCGCTCCCCCTGGTGCACACTGACCGTCGCTATGGAGAAGTGGTGGAACAGCAATCCACTGGCCACATGCTGGGCTGTGTGCATTTGCATATAGTGGTAACGGTGTTCCCAGTCAAGGACAATGTCCACAGTGTCCCCAACGGAGAAGTCTGGGTCTGTCACCTGATGGTAAATGGTATAATCCTCATCCTTGATGGTATCAAGGAGGGGCTTTCCTGCAATAGTGCCCCTGTCTCCTGCCTGGCCTCCCCCCTCAGGGTAGCAGATGGTCTTGTCCAAGACGACTCCCTTTTCTGTAATGGAGGTGACAACGGCCTGGAGTGTCCGCTGATAGGGTTCTTCATAATAGATAGGTTTTGAATGCATGTTCAGTCCTTCAATTTCAATGGAGTGTTTGCTCGTCGTCCACCGGTAAGGCAGTACTTGCCACGGGGAGGTGGAAGTTGTACCTGATCGCAACGATGCGAATCAGGAAGACTACACTACTCGCTATGATGAATTTGCTCAAGAGTCCAAGTCCCGTCATTTCGAGTGCCAAATAGAGGATACCTCCCAAGAGGCTGGCTGTCGCGTAAAAGTCACTGGTAAGTACGGTTGGAATTGAGCGGCTCATGACATCACGAACAACCCCTCCTCCGACTGCAGAAAAGACACCGCAAAGCAGTTGCCCTACCGGCCCAATGCCAAACATTGCCCCTTTTGCAACACCAAGGGCGGTGAATACGCCCAGTCCGAGGGAATCGGCAAAAAGGATGACTCTCCAACGACCCACGAATTTGGGGGAGAGGAAGAATACGGCCAGACCAGTACCGACGCAGATGAGTATATATGCACTGTTGGAAAAAGCCGCCACCGGGGTTGCCCCGATCGCCGCATCCCTAAGCATGCCTCCCCCACACCCGACTGTGCAGGCAAAAACAACTACTCCCAGAATGTCCAACTTGAGGCGCACCCCTTTTACTGCACCAGTTATGGCAAAGATAAAGGTGCCCAGCAGGTCAAAGAGGTAGATGATGTTTTGCTCCAGTTCCATGGGTTGAGGGTATCACCAAACCATGACTTGTCCAAGATGGAGAACTGTACTATCTTTACTAAGGTCTAGAGGAGAAAGTTATGGCAATAATCAAATCTGCATGGGAACTGGCCTTGGAGAAGACGGAAAACTTACAGGCCGACCCAAAGAAAATTAAGAAAGAACAGCTCGTCAAGGAGGGCAGACAACTTGCAGCGACCTTCCTCATGGATATAGATGCCACAAAGGAAGGAACTGCGAAGCAGTATGCTTCCTTTGCTGGAGAAGAGAGAGATGCAGTAAAGGAAGGAATGGTTATCACATTCCTGTCCAACCTATCCCTCCCTCGCAGTGCTGCCTACAAGGAATCCTTTTCCAAGGTCCTGGAACTAGGAGAAATCCTCGGTGAGGGTAATGAGGAACTGAAAGAGATGCTTGGGCAAATAGAGGGCTTCTTCAGCCAGTATCTGGAAAACCAGGAAGACTTGATCGAAAGGATGAAGCAACAGTTTGCTCCCCACCTTCAGCAGAAGCAGGCTCAGTTGCAACAACAGTATGGCCCCAATTTCACGCTCCGTCCTGAGCAGGATCCTGAGTTCATGAAGCTTCTGGACAAGCAGCTTGGTCAGCTTGATGAGCAGTACACCAATATCCTGAACCAGGTGAAAGGTCAGATAAAACAAATTCTGGGTGTCGACTAAAAACAAGATAATAGTCCTGATTGAGAGCCTTCCGCTAGTCGGAAGGCTTTTTATAGCTGTCAGTATATATACCATGCCAGCTTTTCCAAAAACAACAAAGTACAACAATTTTATATCTTGACACACTCCCATTCTGTGATAATCTACCTTTAAGTGGTTCTATTAAAGAACCAATATATCTGAAAACTATAAGATTTATTCATTTTTTATAACAAAAGTGGTTCTTTTCTTGGACATTAAACAAGTGAGTATTTCCCATGGTCATGGGAAAAAAATAAGGAGAATTGTATGAAAAAAATGGTACGGTTGGCTATGCTGGTTGCCATGTTGGCAATCATGGGTGGACTGTTCGCAGCAGGATCTGCTGAGAAGGAACAAGCCACAGAGCTCCGGTTTATCGATGTCTCTCCCAGTCCTACCCGGCAGGAGTATTTCACAAACACCTTCGACAAATTCAAACAGGAAACCGGTATTTCCGTGATCTATGAAAGTGTTCCTTGGGACGATGCAGCTAACAAGCTGACCGTACTTGGTGCATCTAATCAGCTTCCCGATGTCATGACCACCTGGGCTGGCTGGCTTGGCCAGTTTACTGAGGCCGGTTGGGTCGTACCACTCTCCGACTATATCGGAGATACGAGCGACGAGTATGCAAAAACTGTCACCGAACTAGTATGGAAAGCAGAACAGGAACTGTATGGCAACATCTATACGATTCCTGATGGCATGATGGTTAAGGGCGTATTTGTTCGGAAGGATTGGGCAGAAGATGCCGGTCTTGACCTGGATATGGAAAAAGGCTGGACGTACAGCGAGTATTTTGACGCAGTATATGCTCTCACTGATCGTTCCAAGAATCATTACGGAACTTCATTCCGTGGTTCCCGCGGTGCATTCGATCCCTTGTTTGTCTACCTGGAGAGTCTTAATGGCGGATCAGCATATGCAGCAGATGGATCTTCATTGATGAAAGACCAAGAAGCTATCGATGCATATAAGAAGTGGATGGACCTCTATCTTGATGGAACAGCTCCAAAAGATGCGATCAACTGGGGCTTCGTAGAAATGGTTGACAACTTCTGCGGTGGTCTTACCGGTACCTTGATCAACGATAGTGAGGTGGCTGCTACTTGTCTTGAAAGAATGGAAGATGATGAATGGATGGTTATGCCCATGCCTAAGAGCGATAAGGATGGAAAAATCTACAATACCGTCAATTCACCATATGCATACTCGATCAGTTCATCCTCGAAGAACAAGGATGCCGCTTGGCAACTCATCCAGTTCCTCACAAGACCGGACAACAATATCGAGTATTGTAAGCTTACCGGCTTGATCCCCATCAAGACAGCCATCGGCGACGATCCTCTCTATGGTCCAAATGGTCCCTATGCAGCCTTCGTACAACAGCTGAATGACCCTGATATGGTTGTCCCTGTTGCATTTGGCCCCTTCAACTATACTGATATGCACCAAGGCATGATGCATGAAGAGATGCAGAAGTATATGTTGGGCAAGCAAGATGCAAGGACTTCCCTGTTCAATGTCGTGAATGAACTCGAAAAGAGAATGAAAGCATATTTGGCTGAGAATCCGGGCTCTTCCGTGGAACAGCCGAAGGGATTGCAATAAAACGTAGTATAGTGGTACTGCAGGAATCCTGCAGTACCATTCAATAATTAGAGGGAAATGGATATGGGTATACTAGTTCTGTATTTAGTTGTTGTCGCAATTCTCTGTACTTTGGGAATTGCGCTGATAAGGAAACATGCAAAAAGACATGCAATGGCTTGGGAAAGCCTTGCCATGAAGAGAAAAACTGAACCCTATCTATTTCTCCTTCCCACGTTAATTCCGTTGATTCTTATGTTTGGATATCCCTTGATAAATAGTTTTATCATGGCATTCCAAGATTATAAACTTTCCGCCCCAGGGAAAAACCACTTCAATGGATTTGCAAATTTCCAGAAATTATTTTCAGAAACTGATATTTGGTTGATCATTAAGAACTCTTTCATCTACGTAATCATTTCAGTAGCAGGACAGTTCTTACTCGGGCTAACCTTGGCAATGGCTTTGAACAAGCAGTTCAGGTTTCGAGGATTATACCAAGCAATCATCTTCCTTCCTTGGTCCTTCTCTGCATTTGTAATTGGTCTTATGCACCGTTGGTCATTTAATGGTGAATACGGTGTAGTGAATGACCTATTGCTGAAATTCAACATTGTTTCTGAGAAGATTGCTTGGTTGGGAACACCTGGATTTTCGCTTGCAGTAGTCATCATAGCTATGATCTGGATGGGGATCCCGTTCTTTGCCATTATGATTCTTGCCGCCCTACAGTCCATTCCTGCCAATATTTATGAAGCATCCCATATTGATGGATGCGGTCCGATCAGACGATTCTTCCTCATTACGATCCCGTATATCAAACCGACGGTAATCATTACCATCCTGCTCAGGACCATCTGGATTTTCAACTCATTTGATTTGATCGTAGTCATTACAAACGGAGGTCCTGCCAACTATTCACAGACACTTCCCTCGTACATGTATACAAAGGCCTTCTCCAGTTATGACTTTGGATTGGCTTCGGCGTTGGGCGTAGTACTCATGGTCTTCCTGGCTTTGTATGTACTGATATTCTTAAAGTCAACCAATTACAACAAAGCGGGGAATTTCTAATGAAAAACTATAGAATTGTAAAACGAATCGGTAATCTTGGAAGAGCGCTTATCCTGCTATTTTTCCTGCTTTTAGTGTTGATGCCAATCTATTGGATGGCTATTACCTCTCTCAAGACGAATTCTGAGATTATTGACACACAGACGGTCACATACTATCCACATGAAACAACTGCCGATAATTATGTACAGTTATTTGAATTGTATGATTACAAGAGCATGCTGGTTAATAGTTTGATCGTGTCAACTTCCACAGGCTTGTGTATTACCATGCTCTCCATACTCGGTGGGTACGGCCTTGCCAGATACTCCTTCGGCGGGAAGACAACCATGCTGCTCTTCTTTCTCGTCACGCAGATGATTCCACTCATCCTTGTAATCATCCCGTTATATGTAATCTTTGCAAAGATGGGTATCATTAATACGAGGCTGAGCCTATTCCTGTTCTATCTCATCGCAAACCTCCCTTTCTGTGTCATCACCATGAGGAGTTTCTTTGAAAGGATTCCTTATACATTGGAAGAAGCAGCGTATGTGGATGGATGTTCCAAGATGATGACGTTGGTACGGATCATTCTTCCGGTCATGTTCCCTGGTATTGTTGCTGTCTTCGTTTTTGCATTCATTGGAGCCTGGAATGAACTGATTGCCGGAACCATCTTCATCAACACAAGCAATCTTTGGACAATCCCGGTCGGCTTGAAGTCCTTAATTGGGAAATATGATGTAAAATGGGGAGTGCTTATGGCCGGCGGCATGTGTGCACTTCTGCCAACGGCAATCATGTTCGCGTTCATGCAGAAATTTGTTGTAGACGGATTGACCGCGGGAGCAGTAAAAGAATGAGTACGATGCCTATTACCCAATCATTCAAACCAATTGCAAAGGATTCGTTATACGAAAAAGTAACGGATGCTATCATCAGCTACATCTACCGTAATGGATTGAAGATCGGTGACAAACTACCAGGAGAACGTCAATTGGCCCAAGAGCTCGAGGTAGGCAGGAACTCCGTACGCCAGGGACTCTGCCAACTTGAAGAGAACGGTATTATTACCAGAATGGTGGGAAAGGGTGCGTTTGTTAAGCGAGAGGTTACTGCAGACTCAGTAGAACTCAAACTCATGCGTGTCGATTATCAAGACCTGTTGGAAATCAAGATCAACATCGAAGAACTAGCAATCAAAAGGGCTGTGGAGCATGCAACAGATGAGCAAATTGCTCGGTTGAGGGAAATCGGGGAGGAACTGAACACCCTGGCAAAGGCAGGGACATTCTCTCATACGTTGGACAAGAAATTCCACACGGCTCTCCTGGAATGTGCAGGCAGCCCCACACTCACACAGATGGTCCTCTCCTTGGTAGATTCCCTGGATAGTTACACAAAAGTCCTGGGGAATGTCTCTGACATTTGGGTCAAGACCATTCCGTTCCATCTCGATATCGTATCGGCCTTGGAACAACGACAAGTTTCCTATGCAATAGCTGCGCACCAATACATCTATCACTATGATATGGAAGTTCTAAACGGTCTCGCAGAAAAAACAGAACCAAAAGCAAACTAATGAGGGGGGTCACTCGTATGGGAACACCAGAGGTATGGTGGCAAGAAGCTAAATTCGGCATGTTTATCCATTATGGATTGTATTCGATACTTGCCGGTGAATATAACGGGAACCGAACAGACAATATTGCAGAGTGGATTATGCATGATCTCGATATTCCCAAAGAGGAGTATCGTAAACTCGCTCACTCCTTTACCGCAGAAGATTTCAATCTTGAAGAGATTGTCCTTCTTGCAAAAAGGGCAGGAATGAAATATGTGGTACTTACCAGCAAACACCATGAAGGATTTGCCCTGTACGATTCCGCGGTAAGTGACTATACGAGCATGAAAGCTGCCCCTTGCCAGAGAGATTTTGTCAGGGAGCTGAAAGATGCTTGCCAAAAAGCTGGCTTGCGATTTGGTCTGTACTACTCCCAAGCACAGGATTGGGATGATCCTGATGCCTGTAGAGACGGGTTTGGACCGGAGGGAAAGGATTTTGACCGATACCTGCAAACCAAATGTCTACCCCAGATAACCGAACTCCTGACAAACTATGGTCAGCTCGATCTTCTGTGGCTCGATACGCCCATGTATATGACCAAGGAACAGTCAGAAACCATCAGAAGCATGGTAAAACGTCTTCAACCCCACTGTATGATCAGTGGCAGAATTGGGAACGGTTTGGGTGATTACATGACCACTGGAGACAACTTCCTTCCTGCCCTTCCCTATCCTGGTGCCTTCGAGGTTCCTGCAACCATCAACAATACCTGGGGATACAATGCATTCGATACCCGTTGGAAGAGTACAAAGCAGATTGTGAAGTCACTGGTGAAAATTGTCAGCCGTGGTGGTAATTATCTTCTGAATATCGGACCTATGGGAAGCGGGAAGATCCCAGAGCCCAGTATTGCAATATTGGAGGCTGTTGGCCAGTTCATGCAGAAAAATGCAGAGAGCATCTACGGCACGAAGACGTTGCCCCTCTATCCTTATGATATTGACTGGGGATTCTTTACAGCCAAGAAGGGAAAACTGTTCCTTCATGTCTTTGAGGAAAAGGAGCAAGCCTACTTGCTCAATATCGCCAATACACCGGTTCGTTGCTACAGGCTTTCCGATGGACTGGAATTGAAACTGAAAATTCGGGTCACCTGTGAAGGGGACTCAAGCTGGCTCATCAATCTACCCCCGAGGGAAGATGATGAAGTAGATCAAGTCATCTGTATAGAACTGGCAGAGGATGACGTACTATTCGAGCCTATTAGAGGATGAAGAAAGACTGATGATGTACCCTGAAGATATACTCACCGATGACAACTATGATTTCCCGAATATTGAACGGCCTGTTGCTGCACCACTGTACCAAACATCATTGTTTACCTTCCCCAATGTGCAAGCTTTACGTGAAGCGCTTGAGGATGAGAGGAGTACACATCTGTACTCCAGGGGCAACAATCCGACAGTTGAACAGGTAGAGAAAAGGCTTGCATTGCTCGAGGGCGGAGAATGCGCAAAACTCTTCTCTTCTGGAGTCGCAGCAATAGCGAGTGCCATACTGTCAAATGTCAAACAAGGTGACCATATCATCTGTAGTACAGATGCCTACACTTGGGCAAAATACATTAGTGGTACGTATCTCAAGCGGTTTGGCATCACAGTCACGTTTGTTGATACCACCAACCTGGAAGCAGTCGAGCAAGCTATCACAAAACAGACAAAAGTGATCTATCTTGAAAGCCCTGGAACGCTTATGCTGCGTGTACAAGATCTGAGAAAACTTGCAGCGTTGGCAAAAACGCATGGCATTACCACCATTGTTGATAATACCTGGGCAACGCCGATCTACCAGAACCCACTACAATTCGGTATAGACTTGGTGGTCCATTCCGCTTCCAAGTATATCGGTGGCCACAGTGACATAATCGGGGGCGTCGTGGTAGGAAGCAAGGAACGAGTGGACTATATCTTCAAAACTGAGTTCCTACCCATCGGGCATGTACCCGACCCCTTCCAAGCCTGGCTCATCCAACGAGGAATGAGAACATTGCACGTCCGGCTCGATTACCATTACCGAAGTGCATTGAAGGTATGTGACTTTCTCTATAATCATCCTGCCATCGAGCAGGTGTACTACCCGATGCATCCAAAAAGTCCGTATTACGCACTTGCGAGCTCGCAGATGAGTGGAGGGTCAGGATTGCTGTCAGTACGACTGAAATCCAGCAACCGAGGCAAGATTGAGCAAGCGGTAGATTCAATGAAGATGTTCAGGCTCGGGGTCAGTTGGGGCGGATATGAGAGTTTGGTATTCCCTACGCTCGCCACAAAGGAAGGAGATTCATCAATACTCCGTCTTCACATTGGGTTGGAACATACCCAGACTATTCTTGAAGATCTAGATAACGCTTTCTCCCTCTTGAAGGAAACCGTATGATCCCTGATTTCTCAACATTACCAATGGCAAACAGTGCAAAACCGTATGTCCGCTGGTGGTGGTTCTCAGGGGCCTTGGATTACCAAGAAATTGAGATGCAACTCTCTTGGCTTGCAAGCAATGGATTCGGTGGCGTGGAAATTGCATGGGTATATCCATACCCGGAGGCAGGAAAGGAACATGGACCAAAATTCCTTGATGAAGATTTTCAGGACTATGTGCAATTCACGCTGGAGCAATGCAAAGAGAAAGGTTTGGGGTGTGATCTCACCTTCGGTACACTCTGGCCATTCTCTGGTACGTTCATTCCCAAAAAATACACAGGTAAAGCAAGGGACGGTTTCAGCACCCAGCGTGTAAATCGTAGCTGGGAGGCCAGTTATGCTCAAACTGATGCAAGAATACTCGACCATCTCGATGTAAGAGCTTTCCAGTGGTATAGTGATTACTTATCTGAACATGGGTTTGCAGATTTTGTCAAAACAGGACCAATGGCGTTGTTCTGTGATTCCTGGGAAGTGGAACCAGAGAACCTGAGCTACGATACATTCCAAAAAGACTTTGTATCGACCTATGAATATGTATATGATTTCTCGACGAATGATAGCAATGAGCGATATGATTATCGATCTCTGATCTCTGAACGAGTCCTTTCAGCTTTTTATCAGCCATACGCACAGAACTGCAAGGAGATGGGAGCCTTTTCACGGGTACAATGCCATGGGGCTCCCACCGATATACTTGCCGCGTATGCCTATGTGGACATTCCTGAGACTGAGACACTGCTTTTTAATCCAGAGTTTGCGCTCATTGCGGCTTCAGCAGCCGCGCTGGAGCATAAGCCGATTGTAAGCAGCGAGAGCTTCACGTGTTTATACGGTTGGGTTCCAAGTCCTGCTGAACCTCCCCATATCAAACAGGAACACTTTGACGACCTTCGCTGTGTGGCCGATGCCCAGTTTGCTTGGGGGGTAAATCGTGTTGTTTGGCATGGCATGCCTTACAACACAACCCAAAAACCCCGGCAGTTCTATGCGACGGTGCATGTTGGTCCTGATGGCGACCTTGCTTCCCAGCTTCCTCAGTTCAATGCCTATCTCGAGGAGGTTTCAGAGATGCTTACCAGAGGAGAAACCTTTTCCAACATCTCTATACTGCTTCCGCTGGAGGACCAGTGGATGAGAGAAGAACTCCCACCCCATTTACAAAAGCCAAGCAGCAGGTATTGGTGGGAACTGCAGGAACTTGACATTCCGGGACCTTTGATGCAGTACAGACCTCTCTGGTTCTCTCCACATTGGATTGATGACTTGTCATTTAAGAATGGCCAACTTCTTTATAAGCAGACGCACATAGGGGCCTTGTATTGCATGAATGAGTATATGAGCTTCTCTTCCCTAAAAAAATTAGCAGGTTTATGCGCGAAGGGTGCCCCCATCTATTTTTCACGGCTTCCGAAGGAACCAGGAACCCGTAGGCATGAAGCATATCATCAGTACCTTTCAATCATTTCCACTACCCCTCCGGCACAAACAAGTTATCTTCGACCTATCCTAAAGAGCTCAACCCCGATCGACTATTGGTGCAGGAAGGATGGTGAAACTTACTATGTATTTTTTGCTCATCCTGAAATGAGGAACCTCAGATACCCTCTTCCCTATGGGTATGCACAATCTATCAAGCCTTGTACGGTAGATGCTGTGTTCCATTCAGAGAACTATGCTTACGATCTCTGTTTGCAATTTCCTCGTGGTGAATCTCTCCTTGTTACTATCGATGATGTATCACATGAGGTAACCATAAGAAACTTGCATATTGGAGATTCCACTATAGATACTCACTTCATCTGCGATTAGACCTGGGATTTATTGGATAGAGAGAAGCGTTCGTAGTTCATGAAGGAGAGGCCATCCTCCAGCAACGCAGGAGAGTGGCCTCTCTATATGAAAAAGTGTGTATGAAGATCTTAGGTCCAGTACTTCTCCATCCGCTTCACCAGGCTCTTCCTATAGCCTTCCCAGTCAGTGATGGGTTTCTCAGCCAATCCTTCCTCACAGGCAGCCTTTGCAACAGCAACAGCTTCCCATTCAATGACACGAGGGTCGAACGGCTTGGGTACAATGTAATTACGGCCGAAGCTGAACTTCTGGCCACCATAGGCCTTCTCTACCGAGGCAGGAACAGGTTCCTTAGCCAAAGCAGCCAAAGCCTTTGCTGCTGCCATCTTCATTCCTTCGCTGATAACCACTGAACGCACATCCAGAGCACCACGGAAAATGAAGGGGAAGCCCAGTACGTTGTTGATCTGGTTTGGATAGTCACTTCTACCGGTTGCCATGATCAGGTCATCCCTGGTCTCCATTGCCAGCTCATAGGCAATTTCCGGATTCGGATTGCTCATGGCGAAGACCACAGGGTCCTTTGCCATGGACAGCAACATCTGGGGGGTTACACAGTCTGCAACAGAGAGCCCCATGAGCACATCTGCATCCACCAGAGCCTCGGCAAGGGTCCTTGCCGGCAAGTCGGTTGCAAACTCTTCCTTCTCGGGAGTCATGCCTGCTGTTCTTCCCTTGTAGATGACGCCCTTGCTGTCACACATGAGAATATTCTCTCGCTTCACTCCAGCGGCAATAAACATCTTTCCACAAGAGATACCAGCTGCACCTGCACCATTGACCACAACCTTGACCTCTTCCAATTTCTTGCCGACGATCTCACAGCTGTTCATCAAGCCAGCGGTTGCGATAATGGCGGTTCCATGCTGGTCATCATGGAAGATCGGAATGTTGCAACTCTTGATCAACTCCTGCTCAATGCGGAAACATTCAGGTCCCTTGATATCCTCAAGGTTTACACCACCGAAAGTAGGACTCATGGTCTTCACAATATCGATGATCTTATCGGGATCCTTGGTATCAAGCTCGATGTCAAAGACGTCGATATCCGCAAATCTCTTGAAAAGTACTCCCTTTCCTTCCATGACGGGCTTGCTCGCCAGTGCACCACGGTCACCAAGACCGAGAATGGCGGTTCCGTTGGAAATAACTGCCACCAGGTTACCCTTTGAGGTGTATTTGTAGGCATCCTCCGGGTTCTCTGCAATAGCCAAGACTGGCTTGGCAACTCCAGGGGTGTATGCCAGACCGAGTTCATCAGCGGTCTGACAGGGTTTGGAGGGAACTACGGACACCTTTCCAGGAACTCCGTCTTTCATATGGTAATCGAGTGCACGTTTGGTCAAATCATCTTGCATGGTAATAACTCCTGTTTATTTTTCGAAATCCCACTGATAGTCCATCTTGAACCGGTCACGAAGGGTGGTCATGACCTTCTGGAGGCTTGGAGGAACCGGGCATCCATGTTCCTTTCTATACTGGTACGCCAGGTGTTCTTTCTCTCCTGCTGTGAAGATGTAATCTTCCCCTGGTGCCTTCTTGCTGGCTCGAAGCTCACGACAGATGGTTCCAGCTATTCGCTTGAAGGTCTCCAATCCCATGAAGAACTCTGGGTTGATGGCAATGAAGAAGTGCCCAAGTGGGTACGGGATGGGCTTATGCTCATCATCAAATCCATTGAGAGCCTTCATCCAGGAACCATCCTGCAAGGCAGCTGAGAGAATCTCTACCACGGTTGCATACCCGAAGCCCTTATAGCCTCCGGTCATCTCCCCGATTCCGCCGAGCGGAGTGAGGGCTGCCATGCCGGTAGTCAGGTCCTTGAGCACCTGCTGTGTATCGGTCCTGGTCTTTCCTTCATGGTCGAGTACCCAACCTGCTGGCAATTCTTTTCCTGCACGGCCATATACTTCAATCTTTCCTCGCTGGGAGACGCTGGTTGCACAGTCCAGCACGAAGGGAAACTCCTCATCGGTTGGAATACCGAAGGTAAGGGGGTTGGTCCCGAGCATGTTCTCTACACCATGGGTAGGAGCAATCGAGGGACGGGCATTGGTGCCTGTGATTCCAATCATTCCGGCATCAGTTGCCATGGTGGCAAAGTAGCCAGCAATTCCGTAGTGGTTGGAGTTACGCACTGCAACCATACCAAGTCCATACTTCTTTGCCTTCTCGATTGCCATTTCCATAGCTTTATGTCCAGCAACATGTCCCATTCCATTGTGGGCATCGAGGACTGCAGTTGCGGCCTGGTCCTTCAAGACCTCGATTTCTGTGACTGGGTTCATGATCCCGATGTCAATGCGGTCGATGTAGATTGGCTTCAGTCTTCCGATGCCATGGCTGTCGATTCCCCGCTTGTCACTTGCGATCAGTACGTCACCGATGATCTTTGCATCATCTTTGGGTACTCCTGCATGCACCAAGGCTTCTTCCATGAATTTTTCCAATTCACTGAAAGGGATCCATGCACAATCTTCATACTGCTCTGCATACTCATCCATATACTTCATACGGCACTCCTTGTATTGGTTGCTACGATAATTTCCAGACTCTCTGGAATCTCCATTTGCTGTACTATTTCTGCTCCCTTCTCGTCTGTTACCAAGGCACCGACCTGGTCAAGGGAGACAGTCTTGAAATTTGACACCACCCCGATCTTGTTGCTTGCTGCAACGACAAACACCTTACCTACCGTGTGCTCTATCATGGCCCTGGTAGTCTCAGCCTCTTCTAGGATTGGAGTGGTGAGTCCTGCAGATGGGGAAAACCCATCCACACCTATGATGGCTTTGTTTGCATGTATTTGGTCTACGATTAGGGAAGAGAGGGAACCTGAAACCGAATGGCTTCTGTTTCGATAGATGCCGCCGGCAAGAATGAGCCTGATGTGTTCACTCTCCTTGCAAAGGTAGACTGCATCTATGTTGTTGGTGACAATGGTTACCCGTTTCTCTAGGGAAGCGACTGCCCTGATTACTTCAAAGGTGGTGGAACCACTGTTGATATAGAGAGTATCGCCTTCTTCCACAAAGGAAGCGACAGTCTCTGCGATTGCAGCTTTCTCATTAGGGTATTCACTTGCTTTCTGTAGGTAGTCAGGTTCCACCGGAAGATTTCTCCTGGCCGTCGCCCCTCCATGGGTACGTTCAACCAAGCCCTTCTTCGCCAGGTGGTCCAAGTCTCGTCTGATGGTTAGTTCACTGACTGAAAACTGTTCAGCGAGCAAGCTGACCGTTACACTCCCCTCCTGACGGATAAGAGTGAGAATATCATGCTGTCTGCTTGCTGGTATGGTTGACATGAACGCTTCCTTGAATGTTTTTGAACTTTTTCCCACTTCACATTCAGAATACAATCATAAACATTCATATGTCAATGGAAGAATACCCAAAATGTAGCAAACCATCTACCGAGATCCAAGAAAGAATCCGAGCCTACTTGATTATCGCCTGAAAACCTGTTATGTTCATCATGCAATGAGCATTGGTGCCATACCCAAGTGGTAAGGGAAAGGTCTGCAAAACCTTGATGCATCGGTTCGAATCCGATTGGCACCTCTCTCACAGCCGCTGAATAATTCAGCGGCTGTTTCTTTGTCTTGTGTTGTATTTACAACCCGTTGCATCAGGCATCTTTCCTTATATATAGAAAGAGACCCACACCAACCTCCCCAGGGTATAGGCTTCATAATCCAAACAGGTACAGATTGCAATCTGTATATTTTCTGGGTATTTACTCACAGAAAGCATAAAACGACCAAAAAAACTGGTTATTACTGAATAAATATTCAAATCAACCAAATAGACCTACACAGTTCTTCCAACGTACTTATAACGTAAGTGGACTAAATACACCACTAACCTTTCCCACTTCAGAACCTAGAAAAATGACTAAATTGGGGTAATACATCAAAAAACTCACCCATTTGTCACAAGTGCGAATAAGACACTAATTACATAATTCTATATATAGTAATTTTTTATATTATTTGTAAAATATTTTTATTTTTTTTCAATCTTTTTTTCGTTTAGTATTGACATAAGTCTCCTTTCTTATTATTATACAGACAAGCTTAGGGAAAAGAGCTAAACAACTTGCACAAGGGCAAGGCCCTTAAAGGATGAATAAAATGAAAAAGACTATTGCAATCTTATTGGTACTGGTAATCGGAATGGCTGGCGTGTTTGCTGCGGATGGTGCTCCTGGAAGTACAGCAGAGGCAAAAATTAATTTAAACACCAATATTTCTGCATTTGCAGCATTTGGCTTAACAGATTTTGAGACTACACTTTCTGCATCTGATTTTGTCAGCCTCACTGCATTTAATCTTGCTACTGAAGATGAGGTTAGTTTCACAACTGTAACCGATATGTATGATTTTGTTGGAGGAACTCCTGTCGGTTATTTGCATGGTATCAATAACAATATAATCGACATTGACCTCGGAATTGCAATTACTCCTTTTACAACTTCTGATGATGCAAATGCCTCCATCCCATTGACATTAAATATTACTGAAGCTACTATTTCAGCTACTGATGGCACACTTGGGACCCTTGAGAATGAGCAAATTATCGTGAGCGCAACACAAGCTGATATTGACCTAGCTCCTGCTTCCGAAAATTACGAAGCTACTGTTACCATAACAGTGACAACTGAAGCATAAGACATAATCAAATCAATATAAAAAAAGGTTGGCCAGAGATGGTCGACTTTTTTTTGTTTGCCTAGCAGATTTTCGGTGGACGATTATCGGAACCAGGTACAACTGTCACATTTTTCACAGAAACCGGCTTTTTAGGCATCTGAAAACGTGATTTGGTGATTTCAGGTGCCAGGTTAGCCTTACACAGAATCCACAACGGCCAAATTAGCCACCTCATGCAATGGGAGATTGCAACATCAATATAGCAATCTCCCGTATTTTTCAAATGCATCAGCGGAATTTCGAATGATTGGGTCTAGGCAAAACCTTGTTTATCATTGGATAAGGAATCAGATCGATGAAAATAAAGCTTGTACTTGCTCGAAAGCATCTCTACATACCAACTCAATTTCCTGCTCATCCACCAAAATTACGAATATCATCTTGATACTGTTCAAATAATGAACATAGCTCAACTAGTACCCTAAAGGCAGCCTTTTTCTGACCTCCAGAGTAATCATGGCTATTTTGTAGATTCTCATCACCAATCACTTCATTACCTCTTTCCTAAATACAGCTTCGGCCATTTCTTCCCCTCGCCCTTTTTGCCTCATGCAGTCCAGATAAACTTGGACAGGAGAAACCACCAGCTGATCATCTATGATTCTCGAATCATGGAAAAACTCATCGGTTGAAAGTATATGAATCTGAACATTTGCCCCAGACTCCACTGGCTTGCATGGCGCAACATTCAAAAACTCCTGAAGGTCCCGTTCTCGTATCATTACATGCACCTTGGTATACCTGACCACCGGTGTATACCTGACACCTCCGGAAAACCCAGTCAAGTAACAATCAACCCCTTTAGCAAGTCTAATCGTCTGTACCGTTTTCTCAAACTCCGGTATTGGCAGAAGAGAATAACAATCCAGCATATCAAATAAGGTTGATTTCTCGGAATATACTTCACTCCATACACGCATAATCGCCTGGGGATCAAGAATTATTAATCCATTAGTTGTCATCTGAGCCCAAAGCTGCTCACAAAGGTAGTCTTTCACTTTAGAAACTTGCCCTATGCTGCACTTCAATTCCTCAGAAAGCTGACTCAGTTTCCATGGCTTAGATATATCTTGCATAAGCAGCCTGAGTATCTGTGATGACACACTTGAGGAAGGATTGAAAATACTCTTAGCTACTCGTTTTCTTGCAAACTTGTTTGGGTGACCTTGATCACTTACATACAGAGAGCCAAATGACAACATGCAGTTTCCTGACATATCCATATAGCTTATACGTAACTTTTCACATAGTTTTGCTGACTCATCGGAAATGTACGGGGCCATAAGTACGGGGTATACTGTGGACTTAACTACTCTCTCATTCGTCTTTCCTTCAAACTCTTTTGCAATAATAGAAGGAAAGGCTCTACCCAGTGCTGTTACTTCAAGATATTCAGTTGATTTGTGCTTAAAAGCCAAACTCATAATGAACCCGTTTTTTAGATCACGCAGATGATCACACCCTTCAACTACAGGAAGCTTCAGTAGACTGTTTGCCAAGAGATTGTATTCCTTAAAGTACGCTGATGATTGTTTTTTCATTATAATAGCCTCTTTCACCACGGTGGTGAAACCAGTATAAATGATGAAACATCAGAAAGCTAGGTATGTATCGCCTATATTACCTACATCATGAGAACCGATAGATAAAAAGGAAGCACCTGAAAATGAGCATCATTCCAGTTTAATCATGCTTAGTTTGAATCAAACCAAAGAGAAGAAATCCTGAATTTATATCCCTCTCTCAATCAGCCTCCCCTATCCAGGGAGGCTGTACTATTTAGTCTATCAATTCTTTTCTCTCAGATTCTCTTACAAGGCCTTGCTTCAATATACCCACGGTAGCCCAATGGCTCCATCTGGAATCTAGGACCATCCTCATCTGCCCAGGTGAAACCATAGAATGTAGGATCATACCTCTTCATCACATCCCACAGTCCTGCTATCGCTTCCTCATAGTCCTCATCCTCGAACGGAGGGCCTTGGAATATCATCATCTGACATGCAGGTAGATCAATCAGGTCATAGCCTTTGGGAACAGATGCTTCAAAGTCTTTTGGTACCTCTACCCCCTGCATGTATTCACCAGTTCCGATCCTTCTCAAATTCTCAGGCATCCACATCCCAACAGGTTCATAGAGCGCTTCCTTGATCGAGCTCAGAACCTCCCAGACATCGCAGCCAACCTCTTCACAATAGGAAAAGTAGTCGGTAGCCTTCTGTGAGCTCTTCACAATAGCTTTTCGCTCCGGGCGATCCACCACTTGTACGAATACAGTCTTCATTGTTGCCTCTCCTTCAGAATCTCGTTTTGGGGTTGTTGTGCGACGTACAGCCCTGTTCGTGACAAACTCATTCCAGTGCTGCCTGAATTCATGAGGGTTCATCCCAAACTGCTTTGAGAATGCCCTAGTGAATCCTTCATGAGAGTCAAACACAAAGTCAAACGCCACATCCACCACTTTCTGTTCCGGCTTCTCCAGTTTTCTTGCAGCTTCACTCAAACGCCGGTGCCTCAAGTAAGTGAATGGAGCCATACCAGTAGCCTCCTTGAACATTCGCGCGCTATGCCAGGGGGAATACTGTGCAGCCTGTGCCAGTTGATGCAGTGTAATCGGCTTACTTAGATGCTCATCAATAAATTCCAGCATTCTCTGGACCGCTGACTTGTGTTCTTCTCTCATCGTCACCTCACAACTCCATTGACTGTACTCTAGCTGAGAAACAAAACTTGAGCTTGACCGTCCTTGCTCAGTTTCAGATTATAGGATAATTCCACTTGTATTAGAATTATTCTTCGATCTACATGCAGCCACTTCTACAAACTTCTACCCATATTTATTGAGATATTGTCACAATCAGTATAGATTATCAGTAATTAGCCTACTATTACTCATAACTTATGACAAAGCTACAACATATAATATACAACAATCATCCATATCAAAATATTTCCATTAGACTAATTCAGAAAAACTTAATACATGTTGCATAAGTTGACACAAGTTTGTTTTACGTTAAATATTTATTAATACTTTACTATATAACGAATTAAATATTTTATAAAATTATTCTGAAAATGTCTTTCCATATATATAAAAACTTGTGTACCACCTGTTGACATAAGTCCATAGATTTACTATTATACATATGTGCTTGGGAAAGCATAGATAACTTGCACTGGAGCGGAGCTCCTAAAGGATGTTTAAAATGAAGAAGAATATTATTGCAACTTTGTTGGTACTGGCTATTTCGATGGTAGGAATTTTTGCTGCTGACGCTACTGGGCAGTTTGATGTTGTCACCAGTGTTGGCGGAATCCATGAAATCAAGCTCGTCACTGTTGGAACAACTGTCCCTACAAACAAGGGTGGTTTTGATGGTCTTTCTGCTGACAACTCTGACTTCACAGTTGATGACAACAACTACAGTACCGTACAGACTGTTCGCCAGCTGATCAGCATGTCTAACAACAGGAATGGTTATTACATGACGCTCTCTGCAACCGCTATGGAAGCTGATCTTGGAAGCTCTGAATTTGCGTATATCAACTACGATGTGGTGGCCGGTGGGGCTTCGCTTACTACCGATGATGCCACTGAAGTTGACGCAGTAGCAAACATCCATGATAGTGGCCCACTCACTGGCATGAATTTCTACTCTACCAACGTAACTGTAGAGGTTAACGCCGAAGAGTATGAGAACGCTGTAACTGGTTCATACTCTGGAACGATTACCTTTAATCTCTTTGCAAACTAACAAACAAAACCCAATACAAACTTGTCTGTCCAAGACCACCCTCTCACCGGGGTGGTCTTCTTTTACTCATTGTTCAATACTCGCTTTGCCAGTGTCTTTATGCAGTGGAATACCGAGTCAGCAGGAATGAATGCGTAACTCTTCGTACGTTTGAGGAGAAGCCCCTCCACCACCTGCTCTACCGTGTAGAAATTACCGCCGATACGGTTATTGTCATAAGGAGCAAAGGCTGTAGCGTAATAGAGTGATCGTGTTTCCCCTGAGCGTATGGTTACGGTAGTATCAGCATCAAACAAGGTATCAGAAGCAGAAGCTTCCTTCGTTCCAGTATAAAGCTTGTTTGTCCCTGATCCACAGTTGAGTGAGTACTGTTGGCTCATCCCTCCCGGGTAGAGCGTCCAAGGAGTCTCTGTACGGCCACCATAGTCGAAGAGGAAATTGTTGAAATTCAGCCCTATCTCCCCTTCTCCCAGAGCCTGTGGGCCTGGGAAGAAGGTAAAGTATACCATCTGTTGCCTTGGGTTGATCACACTCGACCAACCAAGGTTGCTGAGCCTTGGAATGGCTCCGCTGATAAAGTCCGTCTTCCCAATCGGAGGAGAAACCTCTGTGAGATCAACCGTCCCTCCCTGCTTCAGAGGGGCTTTCTTCCAATCATCAAAATGGACGTTGGGCTGCAAGCGGGAAGCAACTCCTGTCAAAGAGTTTTCTGGACCTGTGGTCCAGCTCTGGGCACTGGCATTGAGCACACAACCGGATTCTAAAAAAGGAGAACCAACCTCATTATTCCAAGTAGTGTTGGCAAGCATGTCCTCACTTCCATTGTTGGTGATGAAGACCGCCGTATAGTGTACGGGATGATTCGGGAGCAACATATCAATCTTCCGTACATGGTAGTGCTCTTTTCTGTTTCGAACCATGCTCATGAGCCAGACCCCACCAAACTCAGGGTCGGTACCATATCGCTCTACCATCCAGTAAGCAGAAGAGGAAAATCCACTCTGATCTTGTGCTCCCTGAACTGCATCATATGCAGGACCATAGTTGGGAAAACTGAAGTATGAACCAGCCCTCTGATAAAGATAGGGGCTGGTCTTCCAGAACTCAGCATTCTCATCACTGAATACAGAGGTGCCTGTTCCACGGTAATACGGTACCAGATGGGCATTTATCCGTCCTCCTTGGGACAAGAGCGCACTCAGCTCCAGCACCATACCACCCTGATCTTCCAATACCACCTGAATCTGGTCATTGGTCAGCACCGTGGCATTCCTGCTCTCCCATAATCTCAGACGACGAATATCCATTCCCACTTCTCCTCTTAAAAGCGACACAACATGGTGTTAAAAACAGCCTAATGACAGTATACTGGTAGCATAGACTGTTTCCAAGTTCAAGGAGTGCTGTTCCATGATTTCCAAGAAGGACCGACTGTTCAATCTATCCACGAAGAAAACCACCTATCTGTTCGCCATAACCGAAACAGGACACCTTGAACACCTTTATTATGGCAGATATCTCAGCAAAGGTACCATCAGCATAGATGCGTTGGCAGAGAAGAGAAGTATCAGCATCGGTACAGGCACAGCCTACGATAGTGATCATCCAACCCTCTTCTTCACCAACCTCTGTATGGAATACTCTACCATGGGCAAAGGTGATTATCGAGAGAGTTCCATCGATATCTCCTATTCCCGTGGCATGCATACACTCGATTTCATCGTTAAGAGCTACAGAATCCTTCCTGGAAAGCCAAGGACCTTCAGTGGCTTGCCCGAATCTTATGGGGACAAGGCTACCTGTACCACCTTGGAAGTCATGCTCAAGGAAGCCTGTCTGCCCTTGCGTCTGGCCCTCACCTACACGGTCTTCGAGGAAAGCAATGTCATCACAAGGCGTGCCACTCTCTACAATGACAGCAACGAGGAAGTTACGATCAAGAACCTTGCATCAGCACAGCTCGATCTTGACACCGATGACTGGAAGCTGGTCACTTTTGACGGGGCATGGTCGAGGGAGCGGTACATGCATGAACGTCCACTTGCCCCTGGAATCATGATCAACGATAGCAAGAGTGGCGTCAGCAGCGCTGATCACAACCCCTGTATATTCCTCACCAAGGAAAATGGGGAGACCATTGGAATGAACCTCATCTACAGCTCCAACCATCGGGAGCTGGTGGAAACATCCCCCTACGGGAAGGTCAGGGTTTTGACGGGTATCAATCCGGCAACCTTCAGCTGGAACCTTGCTCCGCAAGACCGTTTCCAATCCCCTGAGGCGGTAATGACCTACTCCCCTGATGCAATAAACGGGGCAAGCCAGAACTTTCACCACTTCATCAACAACCACATCATCCGTGGTCCCTGGAAGTTCCGTGAGAGACCAGTCCTGATCAACAATTGGGAAGCGACCTACTTCAAATTCACTGAGGACAAGCTTATCAATCTGGCGAAGGAGAGCGCCAACCTCGGTATTGAGCTGTTCGTCCTTGATGATGGCTGGTTCGGTTTACGTAATGATGACACCACCAGTCTTGGGGACTGGACCGTGAACCCGAAGAAACTCCCTTCAGGGTTGGAAAACCTCTCTCTTGAAGTACACAGGCTTGGTATGATGTTCGGGCTCTGGGTAGAGCCGGAGATGATAAGCATTGAGAGTCAGCTGTATAAGAAACACCCCGAATGGATGATCGCCATACCTGGAAGGCGTCCAAGCGTGGGAAGGAACCAGTATATCCTTGACCTGAGTAGACCTGATGTACGGGATTACCTCTTCAAACAACTCTCGGATGTTTGGCATTTTGCAAATGTGAACTATATCAAGTGGGACATGAATCGTGTATTCAGTGACCTTTATAGCGCAAACAGAGAAATGAAAGACCACGGTGAATTCTTTCACCGCTATATTCTGGGGCTCTATGAACTGCTGGAGAAGCTTACTGCAGCTTTCCCCAATGTACTCTTTGAATCATGTGCAAGCGGTGGCAACCGCTTTGACCTAGGAATGCTCTGCTACATGCCACAAACATGGACCAGTGACAATACTGATGCTCTCAGCCGTCTGTATATCCAGGAAGGCACCAGCTGCGGCTACCCACTCTCAACCATGGGCAGCCATGTGAGCGACTCTCCCAATCACCAGACCTTGAGACGATCAGAACTTGAGTCCCGATTCAATGTTGCAGCATTCGGTGTCCTTGGGTATGAGCTGGATGTCACCAAGCTGAAAGGGCAACAGAAAGAGGCCATCAAGGCACAGATTGCCTTCTACAAGGCACACCGTGCCCTACTGCAGTACGGGACCTTTACCAGGGTGAAACTGGCAAACAGTATATCGAACCAGGTAATCTGGGCAGTAGCAAGCCAGGACAAGAGCGAACTCTTGGTGCTCTTCGCACAGAAGCTCAATCCTGCAAATCCAGGTTCAGACAAGCTACGTGTAGAAGCTGTTGATCTGAATGCGGTCTATGAAGTATTCCCCCGGCAGCAGCGTATCGACATCAAGATGTTCGGGAATTTGCTCAACCGAGTCAGTCCGCTCCCCATAACCGAGGGAGGTATCGCCCAGGACACCATCAGCAAGGCTGTCTCCCTGGACAGTGAAGTTGAACACTACCGGGTTACCGGCGAGCAGGTTGCTTGGGCAGGGATTAAGCTGAACCAGCAGTTCGGAGGAACCGGTTATGATGCCATGACCAGGGTCTTGGGTGACTTCGGCAGCAGAATCTATATCTTCAAGAAGATCATGTAGCCCTCACGATTCTTATGTTTATAACCTCTTGCCCGAGAACCTGACTTACCGTTATGATGGACAGAATGGAACAGACTGTCATATACCTTGAACCAGGGAGTGCTTCTCTGGCTACCAATCAAGGCTATCTTGCAATGTGCAAGCACATACGACGTGAGGTTTTCGTCAAAGGACAAGGCGTAAGCGAGACCATCGATTTCGATGGAAAAGACCCTGACTGTGGGCATCTTTTACTGCTCATTGATGACGAAGCGGTGGGAACCATACGTATCCGATCGACTGAGAAGGGAACCAAACTCGAACGTATTGCCGTGATTTCCACCTATCGTGGATTGCATTACGGAGAACTCATGGTACGTTGTGCCTTGAGCGTTGCCCGTGGACCAGTCTATATCCATGCCCAGATTCAGAGCGAGGGATTTTATCAGAAGCTTGGTTTCGTTGCAGAAGATCAGAGTATCTTCTATGAAGCAAACATCCCACATAGAACCATGAACTGGCCCCACGAAGAAGGAGTTGCACCTTGCCCTATCACAATACCATCGTAATCGCAGGAGCCGGTGTCTTTGGCACAGCCATGACTGAACGGCTCTCTTGGAATACCAACAATACCGTCATCCTCTGGTCCATCGAGAAGGACGTTGTCGAGGATATCAATAAAAACCATCGGAATACAAAGTACTTCCCTACCCACTTCCTGAACACCAGTATCAGGGCAACAAGCGACAAGCAAATTTTCCGCAGCGCTGACTGTATACTTCTTGTCATCCCCTCAAAGGTCATCGTGTCTTTTACCGAGGAAATCAAGGCATATACGAAGGAAGATTGTCTTGTAATAAATCTAGCAAAGGGAATGAGTGATGATGGGGCTTTTATCACTGAACAGATTCCCTTTCCCCGAACAGCAAGCATGAAGGGGCCTACGTTCGCCATCGAAGTTCTGCATGGACTACCCTCTTCCTTTACCTTTGGGGGAAGGAGAGAGGACTATGTCCGCTTCAAGAAGGAAGTACTCAAGGACACCGGTCTCTATCTGGACTATACCGAAGATATCCGATCGGTCGAGCTTATGAGTATCCTGAAGAACATGTATGCCATCGCAATCGGACTGGTCAGTGGACGGTTCAACTCACCTAATGTCGACTTCCTCATTTATACGAAGGCAGTTGGAGAAATGCGCCATTTTCTCAGCCTGTTCGGTTGCAGCACAGAGACCATCTTCTGCTATTGCGGGCTTGGAGATCTGGGGCTGACCAGTCTTAATGACCTCTCCAGAAACAGGACGCTCGGTCTTTTGATGGGAAAAGGATTCTCCATCGACAACAGTGGCAGCTCATCGACGGTCATAGAGGGAAGCAGAACCGTCAAGTTGATGGGAGAACTCACCCGTGAGAGACATGTCGAAGAGGAGTTCCCCCTTGTACAGGCACTCTACCGGATGATGTACGAACATGAGAATCTCAACGACTACATGAGAGCGGTGTTCAACTAATCTTACAGCTCAAGGTACAGACTTCTTTCGTATCCGACCTCTATTCAAACATGAAAGATTCTACTTTCAGCAAAGATATCAGAGGTTCAAGCCGTTCTTCCAAGATAAAAAGCCTTGGGAAAGCTCACCTTAAGCACTCAAGTACCTCTAAAGAAAATTCCCCCAATTGTGCACTCACACAACTGGGGGATACCCAAACAAATCTAGGAAGGGATTGTTAGAGCGCTTCTAATACCGCTACGTCCTTGAGGCTATAGGCATCACGAATTATCCGTAGCTCTTTCTTGAGTTGTTTCTCTGCTTCCTCATCGAGGGAAGAGAAAGGACTTCTCACAGTTCCTGCATTAACACCTATCCAACTGAGCATACGCTTCATGCTTGCATGCATGGGATACTTCAGGACGCAGAATATGATTGCATCAGCCTGCCTCTGTAAGCATTGTGCCTGTTCCCAATCTCCACGCTGATATGCCTGATAGAGGCCTATGAACAGTTCTGGAATGACATTATAGAAACTGCCGATAAGGCCATCACTACCATAGGCCAGACCAGAGAGAGCCATCTCATCACTGCCAGAATACACCTTGAAATCCTTCCCAATCTCTTCCTTGATCCTAAGGATCTCATGGTGTGTACTTGCCGTATACTTGATACCTTCCACCTGGTCAAGCGAAGAGATGTTCCTAATCTGTTCAAAGTCCACCGCTCCGGCCAAGGCAACATTGTAGACGATCATAGGGAGGGGGACAGAACCACTCAGTTCCTGATAGTAACGATACACCTCTTCTGAAGAGAACTTCCAGTAAAATGGAGGAACAGAGGAGATGGCTGCAGCACCATGCTCATAGGCATGCTTAGCAAGCTTGATGGATTTCTTGGTCCCGATATCTCCAACGTGGACAATAATGGGTACCCGGCCTGCCACTTCATCCGAGATGACCTCCACAACCTTTTTTCTCTCTTCACCATCCATCAGGAACGTCTCTCCGGTACTCCCTGTCAGATAGAGCCCATCAATACCCTTGGAGAGGAGAAATCGTACTACTGAGCGTTGGTACTGCTCGTCGAAATTCTCGTTTGTATCGAAGCATGTCAGTAGAGCAGGAATCACTCCACCGATGCGGTCCAGTCGCATAGTATTCATAGTTTTACACCCTTCTTTGTAGGAGAAGCATTAAGCCTCTCCAGATTCACGTACTCAGCCCTTCACTGCACCCATGGTGATACCGCTGGCAAAATATTTCTGGAATAACAGGAAGATAGTCACAATAGGAAGCGCACCCAAGGCAGCTCCTGCCATGATCACCCCATAATTAGTTGCCATCTCTGCCTGCAAGGTTGCCACCCCGAGTGCGATAGTCAACTTGGAACGACTCTGGAGCATGACCAACTGCAGGAAGTAGTCATTCCATGTCGTGATGAACGTAAAGATTGCCAGAGCACCATAGGCAGGCTTGATTATCGGGGTCACAATCCTGACGAAGGTCATCCACTCCCCACTTCCATCAATGCGTGCTGCATCGAGGATCTCCGTGGGAATGGTCTGGGCGAACTGCTTCATCAGGAACACCCCGAACGGCCAGCCGACAGCCGGCAGAATCACAGCCCAAGGGGTGTTATACATCCCTATAGAGTTCATGATCCTGACCAGAGGAACCAGCACCACCTGCTTAGGAAGCGCCATCGCTGCAATGATGATGGCGAAGACGATTCCTCTGCCCGTAAACTGCTTCTTGGCCAACACAAATCCTGCCATCGCGCTGGTCAGGCAGACCAGGATCATGGAGGCAGCAGACATGTAGATACTGTTGAAGAACCACTTGCCTGCCGGATTGATGAACAGCTCAGTGAAGTTGGCAAACGTCGGATCAGTGGGGAACCACTGAGGCGGCATCTGAATGGCCACCTTCTGTATCTTGAACGCACCGGTCACAATCCAATAGAACGGAAATATGAACAGTACAGAAACTACCAGGAGCATGACCATCATCAGGATCCTGTAGGGGGAACTTTTTTGTTTCAACATCTCATACCTCCCTAGTAGTCCACATTGGATTTGATTGACTTGAACTGCAGCACACTGAAGAACCCGATTACAATTGCAAGCAGGACTCCCATGGCATTCGCATATCCATAGCGATACAAGCTGAACGCGTTATCGTACAGGTAGTACATGATCGTACTGGTCGAGTAGACCGGTCCTCCACTTGTGAGCAACTGTATCAAGGCAAAGCACTGGAAACTGTTGATCGTCGTGATCACCACAACATACAACGTGGTTGGCATGATCGAAGGCCACTTCACTTGCCAGAAAGTACGCATCTTACTCGCTCCATCGACCTCTGCCGCCTCGAGAACCGAGGTATCGACATTCGCCAAGGCCGAGATGTACAACACAATCGGCTGACCGATACTGGTGGTGAACAGAATAGCCAGGATACACCAGATGGCGGTATCCTTATTGCCAAGCCAGCTGATATTCTTGTCGATGATTCCAAGACTTATCAGAATATAGTTGAGAATACCGGCGTACTTATCAAAGATCCATTTCCAGACAACGACTACCGGAACCGTTCCTGTTACCACAGGAAGGTAGAAAACCCCTCTGAACGAAGAGGTGACCCATGCATTCTTGTCATAGATAAGAGAAGACACCCAGAGTGAAAATACCGTTACCGTTGGGACGGACACCACCACAATCACAAAGGTATTCCAGAAAGAACGGAGGAACTTCGGGTCCTTGAACAGATCTATGTAGTTCTTCAGACCGATAAACTGGAAACTACTCATGGTGTAGTTGAAAAAACTGGTAATGATTCCCATTCCCATCGGGACGATGACAAAACTAACAAAGAAGAGCAGCATGGGGAGTAAAAACAAGTAGCTGGTTCTATCGATCTGTCTCTGGATTGCATGGCTTACGCCATATTTATTGGTTTTACTTTCCATACCTACACCTTGGAACATTCATAGAGTGTCCCCCCCACCCCAGTGGGGAGGACCTAAAACTGATTGTATCAATTAATTGAAGACAGCGTTGGAGTTCTTGTCGTAATCAGCAAGCGCTTTACTGACCGTCTTATCACCAGTGAATACATACTGAAGCATGTTCCACCACTCGGTTCTCATTGCAGCAAAACCAGGCATGGTGTTGTAGTAGCCACCATAGTACTTGGTCCAGGAAGCAAGGAGCTTGTACTCATCATTACCCGGATAGAGGTCACCGAAGGAAGAGCGTACCGGGAATGCACCGGTCTGAACAACATTCTTTGGTCCCCATGCAGAATCGTCACAGACGAATGCTACAAACTTCTTGGCTGCCTCAGCGCGAGCAGTATCATTGTTGTCGAAGATTCCAAAACCGTTTACAAGGTACTCAAGACTGGGTACACCATCATTGCTCGGGAATGGGATGGAAACCTGGGTGAAATCATCACTAGCATAGTTGAGCGCATTACTGGTTCCCCAGCAGATGGTGGAAGCAATCTGCTGCTGGCTGAAGAGCTGCAACTCTTCTGCTGCTGCAATGCTCAAACCGGCATCAATGTATCCATTATCAACAAGGTCTTTCAGCAAGGTAAGAGCCTTTGCTCCCTCAGGGCTGTTCATGGTATAGCGACTGTTGCCTGCGTCGGCAATGGTTGCACCATAGAGATTGGATACCAGCGCACGTGTTCCCTGGTCACCACCCTGCCCGCCACAATAGACAGAAAGACCAATGTTTCCATTCTTCCCAAGGGCTTCCATTGCCTTGGCAAAGTCATCAGTAGTCCATGTCCGGTCCCCTTCAAGGTTAACATACTGCAAGGCACCGGCATCTTCCCACATCTCTTTATTGATACCCATGTAGAAAGGAGAAGCACTGATTGGATACATCCAGTAGGAGGATCCATCACTACAGGCGGCGATCAGTTCAGCATTACCTACATCATTTTTATAGGAATCAGTAAACATATCATCGAAGCTTACGAGCTTGCCGTTTCTCCCATATTCTATGATTCTTCCCGGTGCATCAAAGAGGATGTCAGGAGCAGTTCCGCCCTCAATGGCGGCTGTGAGCTTCTGGGGGCCACTGGTGAAGTCGATTGTTTCAAGCTGTACCTTGATTCCGGGGTTGGCTGCCTCAAAAGCCTTGATGATCTCAGCCTCATAGCTGCCGACCGGTTTGCCTGGGTCCTGACCAAAGGTGGGGAATGCCCACCAAGTAAGGGTTATTCTCCCGTCATCACTGGCTGCTGCCTTTTCCTGGGAACCTGCAGCGAAGAGAGGGCTTGTGAAGAGCACTAACATCACACAAAGCACAAGCGTTGATAGCTTTTTCATGATTCTTCTCCTTTTGTTCATATGCGATTATCGCTTAATTACTAATACTTGTATGCTAGTTCTAAGTATTTGTTTTGTCAACAAAAATCTTTAATGAATATCTATCATTCATTACTATAGCGTATAATTATATTTATTATATATTTTTATTTATTTTCTATTACGTTTGCATATACTAATATGTAGTATTTTCAATATCTTTATTTTGACTTTTCTGGTATTCCAGTTTACTATGCCTTATAGACAAAGACTGTTCTGATATAAGCATCTTTGAGAAGGGCCACAACAGTGGTAGAATAGGAACATTATGGCAACAAAGACAGTTATAATCGACCAGATATACCATGATATCAGGGATAAGATCCTGAAGAACGAGTATATTCCTGGCAGCAAGCTAAGTGAAAATTCCCTCTCGGTTGAATACAACTGTAGCCGAACCCCCGTAAGGGAGGCAATCAAACGCCTTGAACAAGATGGCTTTGTATCGGTACTCCCGCAGAGCGGGTCCTATGTGAAGGAACTGACGGTCAAGGATTATCAACACATCGCAGAAGTCAGAACATATATGGAGAGCCTAGCCTTCCGCTTGAATTGTGAACATGCAGTCGATATTGCTCCATTCAGCGCCATCCTCGATGAGATGGATACATGCGACATGGATGACCCGAGTGATGTAATGCGATTCAGCGACCTTCACTTTAAATTCCACCTGGAGATGGTTCGCTCTTCAGGAAACGAGATCCTTCTCACGACCTTCAGCAGGCTGAACCTGAATACAAACAGTTTGCTTTTCTACCAACGCCTCAGCAACTTAGGAAAGCAACAGACACAGGAAGAACACAGGAAAATCCTTGCATATCTGGAAAAACAGGACAGGAACAAAGGAGAGAAGTTCATGTTCGCCCATCTCTGGCGCAAGAGAAATGCCTATAAGCGAAGCAGGGAGTAGGTAACCCATTCAGCAAACACTACAAATAGCCTATATAGAACGAGCCAAAAAAAACTCCCTCAAGCTTGCACCCTTGAAGGAGTTCCGCATATGCGCGGCCTGCATCTGCCGTTACCTCATAATGAGGGGGAAACAACGACAAGATACACGATGGGAGAGAGTATATGACATAAGCTACTCGCCCAATCGTTTGGACATTTACACTATATCAACAAAACCCTTGTCTGTTAAGTCCTTTCATGACTTTTTTTCATTTCTTTGTTTATGAACAAATTGCTACTAATCAATTACTTCGCATCAGTACATCTCATACACAATCGAAACTGTGGAAGAGACTTCCATGGATCCTGCCGGAATCTCGGTAGCCATGTCATAAGCAACAGCAGAGGCTGCTTCCATCTTCATCCTGGTATTGTATGGATTGGAAGCAACGGAGTATTCACTGATGGTAATGGGGGAACCAACCTGCATGGCCGAACTTTCTGCATAGAGCTCAGCTTTTGCTTTTGCATTCCCGATTGCTTCCAATCGTGCCTGCTCCAGTGCTTCACTCTTGTCCTCCTTGTCAAGCTGTACAGAATTGAGATAGATACCACTGACCTTCCCCATCTGATCGATTATGGAACCAAGGGCCTTCAGATCTCGTACCTTAACAGAAAGACTTTGGCTTGCAACCTGTCCTTCCAGAATCTGTTCACCTTCATCCCATCGGTAACTGGGCCTCAAGTTCAGTGAGGTGGTCTTGATATCAGCGTCAGCTATCTCATACTCATCAAGAACAGAGCGGAGTTGTGCCAGCTTTGCATTCGCAAACCTCTGGGCTTCCTCAGTAGTCTTCCCCAGTTCACTTACCTGGATGGAGAACGTAGCAATATCAGGGGTGACGGTAACTTTTGCCGTTCCATTGACCTCGATTGTCCTCACCAATTCCTTTCCTGTCATACAGGAAGAGAACAAAATGACCATGGCAAGCGCCAATACAGGCAACACAAGACGTATTCGTTTCATCGTAATTACTCCTTATCCAGTGTGATTACCAACTCAGGACGCTTTTGTGCCTCCCGAAGGAAAAAACCCAAGGCAATCATCATAATACCATTATCATAAATGCCGGTGCCCATATCCGCAACCACCTGGGATACCGGTACAGAGAACACATCCATTTGTTCGTTCGGATCGAGTTCCTGTCCGGTGACATGCTCAGCACCCTCGACAAGATAGAAATAGGAGCGGTTGTTCATGAACGCAGAATTGGGACTGACATTCCCCAGGGCAGTAACCTTGCCCCCGGCAAGACCGGTCTCTTCCCGCAATTCCCTGAGGGCAGCCTTGAGGGGATCTTCCCCCTCTTCCACCACCCCGGCAGGAAATTCACGGGTAACGGTATTCGACCCATGACGAAACTGTTCTTCCATGATCATCATGGGAACGCCATGCTCGTCACGGTACCAAGGGATTATCGTTACCCAGTTGGGTGCGTCGACCTCTATAAAGGAAGAACTCCTTCCATCAGTACTGGTTCGATGAACGGTACAAATGTCAAAGATGGGCCCCTTGAAGACCCGCTGACGCTGTCCGGACTTCCAAATGAGATGCTTCGTCTCCTTGCTCCCCCCTTCTTGCGAAAACGGATCGAACATATACTTACTCTCCTTTCCTGGATGGGCAGTTGCTGCTGCATGTGGAACAAGCAGAAGGTGCGCAGGAATCAGTGCCGGCAAAATTGGTTGAACGATGGGACGAGACAGCAGTACCACTGTTGATCATCTGTGCAATTGCCTTCAAGGCAGCAGAGGAAGGACTTGTAGGTTGCATGCTCAGATAGCTCTTGCCTGCATCCTCTGCTTCCATGAGAGGTACCTCAAGGGGAACACGTCCCAGGAAGGGGACTCCCATCTGCTCACACATTTTCTTTCCACCACCAATTCCGAAAATGGGAATCTCAGTTTTACAGCCTGGACAAATAAGACCACTCATATTTTCCACGACGCCCAGGATTGCCACACCCATCTTCCTCGAGAAACTCACACTTCTTCGTGCGTCAAGGATTGCAACCTCCTGAGGGGTGGTTACAATAACTGTTCCTGTAAGTTCTGGAATCGTCTGGCAAACAGTGAGCTGCTCATCACCGGTACCCGGAGGAGAATCAATGAGCAAATAGTCCAACTCTCCCCAATTCGCTTGGGCAAGGAACTGTCTGATGGCTGCAATTTTCATGGGTCCACGCCATACGATGGGACTATCGGGGTCTATTGCAAAGGCAAGGCTCATCACCTTGAGTCCTGGCCTAGCTTCAACTGGATAGAACGTCTCTCCACCATTCTCGGTAGTGAGAATCTCATTTTCACAACCGAGCATTTTTGCAACGTTCGGTCCATGCAGGTCCGTATCAAGAATGCCGACAGTACATCCGTTGTCAACCAGTGCATTTGCCAGATTCACAGTAACGGTGGTCTTCCCCACGCCACCTTTTCCACTCATGACCAGGATTTTTCTCCCAATCTTATCCATATTTTCCCTAATTGCCTTGTCTTCAGCAATTTTCTGCGCAAAATCCATTCCTTCAGCCATATATATCCTTCTTCTTTCAATAATTTTACCACAGAGTACCTTACTGCAAAGCATAAAAACAGACAAGATAAGCAGACTACAGACAGGTACCCATAGTAGAATCTATAAAAAGGTATCAAAATAATTGTATACAGGCAAAATAAAACTTCCGGGAAAGGGTGTTTTTTCACACAATATTCCCTCTCCAAAAATGAGCTATGCTAAATTCCTAAAAGCATTTATCATACCTTTACTTGAAACGCTCCCCTTGATTCCGATATACTAACCCCCAGTGTGTCATTTGTAGTCCTTGGCTACGATCACTATAAACCTTATTAGGAGTTCGTATGGTATTCTTAGCGCAACTACCGAAAGAGCAACTTGTCGCCCAGTTGGAGAATGGGGTCATCCTCATGATTCTGGGTATTGCTACGGTGTTTGTGTTTCTTACGTTGCTGTTTTTCCTTACCAAGGCCATGAGCGCCATTGCAAGTAAAATCGCACCACAGAAGCCCAAAGCCGTTGTAAGCAGTCCCGCAGCTGTCACAACTTCTGCTTCCTCTGCCAGTGAGGCAGACATAGCAGCAGCAATTGTCGCAGCCTTCGCAAAGTCAAAAGAATAAGAAACCCCGGAGGATCATCTCAAATGAAGAAGAAAGTCAATTTTATGTGCACAGCGTTCCGTGACGGATTCCAGTCAGTATACGGTGCACGTGTATTCACCAAGGATTTCATGCCTGCAGTTGCAGCAGCCAAAGAGGCTGGCATCAATCACTTCGAAGCCGGCGGTGGTGCCCGCTTCCAGTCCCTGTACTTCTATACCAATGAAGATGCATTCGCCATGATGGATGAGTTCCGTCGTGTTGCCGGAGATGATGCAGACCTGCAGACCCTCAGCCGAGGTGTTAACGTTGTCGGTCTTGACTCCCAGCCAAGGGATATCATCGACCTGCACGCAAAGCTCTTCAAGAAGCACGGTATATCCACCATCCGTAACTTCGATGCACTCAATGATGTCAACAACCTTATTGACAGTGGAAAGTCCATCGTGGACGCAGGACTTCGCCACGAAGTGGTTGTCACCATGATGAGCCTTCCCCCAAACACCGAGGGCGCTCACGATCCAGACTTCTATGAAGCAACCCTGAAGCAGATCATGGATGCAGGAATTGAGTTCCAGTCCGTCTGTTTCAAGGACGCAAGTGGTACCTCTACCCCATCATATGTGTACGAGACCATCAAGCGCGCACGTAAGTTGCTCGGCAAGGATGTGAATCTCGTATTCCACAGCCATGACACCGCAGGTGTATCAATCCAGCAGTATGTCAGTGCCATTGAAGCAGGTGCAAACCAGGTTGACCTTTCCATGAGCCCAGTCTCCGGTGGTACCTGTCAGCCAGACATCATCACCATGTGGCACGCACTGCGCCATACTGATTATGATCTGGGTATCGACATCAAGAAGATTCGTGAAGCTGAATCAGTATTCAGGGATTGCATGAAAGATTATATCATTCCCCCTGAAGCAATGACTGTCAGCCCTGAAATCCCGTTCTCACCGCTTCCAGGTGGTGCCCTTACGGCAAACACCCAGATGTTGCGTGACAACAACCTGATGGACAAGTATCCTGCCATCGTCGAAGCAATGGCTGAGACTGTAGCAAAGGGTGGTTTCGGTACTTCCGTTACCCCTGTTTCCCAGTTCTATTTCCAGCAGGCTTTCAACAATGTCATGTTTGGACCTTGGAAAAAGATTGCAGAAGGCTACGGCAAGATGGTTCTTGGCTACTTCGGCAAGACTCCTGTAGAACCCGATGCTGAAGTGGTAAAGATCTGTGCTGAGCAGATGAAGATGGAGCCCACCACCAAGAAGGTTGTCGACATCAACGATGCCGATCCCAAAAAGGGTGCAAAGGTAGCAAAAGCGATGCTCGAGAAGGAAGGCCTTCCGCTCACCGATGAGAACATCTTCATTGCTGCTTCCTGTAAGGAGAAGGGAATTCTCTACCTTACCGGCAAGGCTCAGGTAAACGGTATCTACAAGATCAACCGTGAGGAAGAAGCTGCCAAACAAAAGGGCGAGTATACCGTTACCGTTAATGGAAAGGCCTATGGCGTTAAGCTCACCAAGAACTCCGCCAAGGTTAATGGCAATGACTATCCTCTCAATGTTGCTTTCGGCATCGACGAGAGTGCCATCGAGGCAACCAAGGATGCTGCCGGCAGTGCTCCTGCCGCTTCAGCTGGTGCTTCCGCTGCACCTTCCCATGAAGCTGTCTCGGTCAATGCACCAATGCCAGGTCTTATCCTCCGCATAGACGTGAAGGAAGGCCAGCAGGTCAAGAAGAACCAGGTGCTTATGATCATGGAAGCCATGAAGATGGAAAACGAGATCTATGCTCCTTGTGATGGCGTAGTAACCAAGATCGCCGTAAGCCAAGGCCAGCAGATGCAGAGCGATGACGAATTGCTGGTGATCAGCTAAAGGAGACTCTGAGATGATTGGTTCCGCGTTTAATCAACTCTGGCAGTCCACTGGACTGTACGGATTCTTGGGGTTGGCAGAAGGCTTCGGTGTTGGCAATCTTGTCATGATCATCGTTGGCTTTGTCCTCCTCTATCTTGCCATAGTAAAGAACTTTGAACCTTTACTATTGGTGACCATTGGGTTCGGTTGTATCCTCTCGAATATCCCTTTGGGATATGCAGCAAGCATTGATCCTACCTCAGGAGCTCCTGGGTTTATCAAGCTGTTGTTCGATATGGGTATTGATACCGGTCTCTTCCCGATCTTGATCTTCATGGGTGTTGGTGCAATGACGGACTTCGGCCCACTTATTGCAAACCCCAAGACCCTGTTGCTCGGCGCAGCAGCCCAGGCAGGCATCTTCGTTGCCCTGCTCGGAGCCCTTGCCCTGAGCTTCATCCCTGGGATCAACTTTGACCTCTTCGCTGCTGGTTCCATCGGAATCATCGGTGGTGCTGACGGTCCGACGGCTATCTATGTGACCAGCCGCCTCAAACCGGATCTCTTGGGCCCCATCGCCGTAGCTGCCTACAGCTATATGGCATTGGTTCCCATCATCCAGCCCCCGATCATGCGGGCTCTTACCACCAAGGAAGAGCGGATGATCAAGATGAAACAGCTTCGACCGGTCTCAAAGCTGGAAAGAATACTTTTCCCCTTGACCGTTCTTACCGCTTGTGCAGTCTTGCTTCCCTCAGCTACCCCGCTCATCGGCTCCCTGATGTTCGGTAACCTGGCCAAGGAATGCGGAGTGACCAACCGTCTTTCGGACACCATGCAGAATGCATTGATGAATATCGTAACGATCTTCCTCGGCCTCTCTGTTGGTTCAAAGATGGAAGCTTCCCACTTCCTCAACCTGAACACCCTGGGAATCCTCGCTCTTGGCATGATTGCATTCTCTATCGGTACTGCATCCGGCTTGCTCATCGCAAAACTGATGAACAAGCTTGATCCGAAACATCCAGTCAATCCACTTATCGGAAGCGCTGGTGTATCGGCAGTTCCAATGGCTGCCCGTGTTTCCAGCAAGGTCGGTCAAGAGTCAGATCCCCAGAACTTCCTGCTCATGCACGCTATGGGCCCGAACGTTGCTGGTGTTATCGGCTCTGCCGTTGCAGCTGGTGTCTTGCTTGCAGTCATTCCGTTCATGATGGCCTAGCAGAAAAAGTTGTTACCTATCCCAAGAGCCTATCCTAACCGATAGGCTCTTGTTTTTTGCCCTTTCCTTCATTGAATCTCTGGGATATAGTTAAGGCCATGTGGTTTATCATCCTCGGCCTCATCATTGCATTCATACTCTGGAACACGACCCTGATCGGTTATCGTGACAGGAATGTCACGCCCCTCACTGTCGATGAATCCAAAGTATGCTGTGAAGAAGCAAAGAGTATCATCATGACTAAAGAAGGAAGGCAACAAGCAATCTTGCTTGTTCACGGTTTTCCTTCCACCCCCTCGGTCTACAACTACAGTGCAGAGCGGTTTTTCGAAGCGGGGCTGGATGTACATGCGCCTTTGATGCCTGGCTTTGGAACGGATCCTGACCAGTTTGCCCATACCACCTTCACCCAGTGGTTTTCCTACCTCTGCAGCTACTACGAGAAGCTCAGGAACCAGTATGAGACGCTCTACGTGCTTGGTATCAGCATGGGGGGAATGATGACCCTCAAGTTGGGAGAAACCTACTGCGAGAGTACACTTGCTCCCGATAAGCTGGTAACCATAGCAGCCCCTGTAGTCTACAATAGCCTGAAGGATGGAATCATCACGGACTGGAAACAATATATATCCAGAACCCTGGGGCTCTTCACCCCCTCCATCGGGGCACATGTGGTTGCTGGGAATCCCAAGGGAGAGGATGGCAGTGAGTACTGGTATGGCTATGGAGGGATTTATATCCGTCCAGGCCTAAGCTTGGTCCATGCCATGAAAGAAGTCAGAAAGAATCTGGGAAAGATAACCTGTCCCCTCTTTTCCATCCATGATGTCAACGACCAGACTGTTCCGTTCAAGAATCTCAAGATCATAGAGAGGGAACAGCACAGTGTTGGCTTCCACATCCTTGAAACGGAGATGGAAAACTACAACCACAGTAGACATGCCCTTCTCCTCTACAGGTCCATCCAGCAATCATTAACCGATACCATTCTAGAATTCTTGCGAGCAAAGGAGCTTACAAATCATGCCCAAGCGTAAAGACTATCTCAGTTGGGACGAATATTTCATGGGAGTGGCCGTCCTATCGTCACTCAGAAGCAAAGACCCGAGTACCCAGGTGGGAGCATGTATCGTGAACACCGACCATAAGATCGTTGGCGTGGGATACAATGGTTTCCCAATCGGGGTGGATGATGATGACATCCCCTGGGAGCGGGAAGGAGAATGGCTCGAGACAAAGTATCCCTACGTCTGTCACGCCGAACTGAACGCCATCCTCAACGCTATCAGCAGCAACCTGAAGGGGTGTACGCTGTACGTTGGACTGTTCCCTTGCAATGAGTGCGCGAAGGCAATCATCCAGTCAGGGATCAAGGAAGTGGTATTCCTCTCTGACAAGTACAGTGAAGCAGACAACACAAAAGCATCCAAGCTTATGTTTGACAAGACCGGAGTTGCCTACCGGCAACTGGTTCCCCAGCATGGTTCGATTCTGCTTAAGCTGTCATGAAGATTCTCTCAGTCTGCCTGAACCCAACCTTTCAGATCACAATGCGATTCCCCTCCTTCTCTTTCGGGGAGGTGAATCGTGCCCAAGAACACTATCTGGATGCATCAGGGAAGGGCATGAATGCAGCAAGGATTGTCAGCCAACTTGGGCATGAAAGCCTCTTGCTTACCCACTTGGGAGGGAACCGTACAGAAGAGATGATTGGCCTTTGCAGGAGGGATGGGGTTACCCCGCTCTGGGCGGATAGTGGAAGTGCCATAAGAACCTGTGTTACCGTCCTCACACACGAGGCAACGACTGAGCTGGTCCAGGAACCATTTCCTGTTGATCCTGCCTGTGAAAAGCCCATCAGAGAACTATTTTCCCAAAATATCAAGGATTGTGATGGCTTAATCATTCTCGGTACCCGCGCTCCTGGATACACAGATAATCTCTATGCAGATTTTGTAATGGAGGCGAAAACACTGGGGAAGTTTGTCCTGCTCGACCTGAAGGGTAAAGATCTGGAACGTTGTCTCCCCCACCACCCTGATGTGATAAAGATCAACCTCAGTGAAGCAGTCCAAACCTTCCTTGGGATCAAACTGGCAGAACACCAGGATACCGAGGATCTCAAGGAGACTGTGAGGGAAATGCTCGGGCCGTTGCATGAACAGTATGGGAGTACATTCGTTCTCTCTCGAGGCGCATCTGAACTCTGGGTACAGAATTCCCGTTTCTTTACTGTCCCGGTTGAGAAAACAGAGGTAGTGAATACCATCGGGTGCGGAGATTCCTTGAGTGCAGCCCTGGCGGTACAGTTACTAAAGGGCAAAAAACTGCAACAAGCAGTAATCAGTGCAACAAAAGTTGCAACAATGAGCGCAAAATCTATACATCCTGCTAGCATTGTCTAGTTTTTTCACTCGTATGAATGGTGCATAAAGATAATAATACTTTTATGTTTCACTAAAATTGCAACACATAAATCTTCATTTTCCCTCGTTATTAGCTGCAAATATCACTGATAGCTCAATTTTTTAATCGATAATTTCACAACTATTTATATATTTCTTTTGACAGAGCATCCAATCCACCTCTATACTGGAAAAAGCTTAGACCTAGTAAAATGGGTTGATATTCCAAGAGGAGAAGGAACATGAAAAAATTTCTGACAATTCTGTTTTGTCTTGCGCTCGTCACTGGCTCGCTTTTTGCTGCAGGCAGCAGTGAAGCTCCAGCTGAAGAGGCTGATTCCAATTTGGTCAAGATTGCCTTGATCATCGAGAACACCATTGACGACAAGGGCTGGTGCCAAGCAATGCACGATGGTATCATCGCTGCCCAGAAAAACCTGCCTGGTCGAATCGAGTACAGCTACACAGAGAAGATGAAGCCAGTTGATGCCGGTTCTGCTGCACGCCAGTATGTTGCCCAGGGTTTTGATATCATCATCGCCCATGGAGCACAATACAAGAACCTTATCATGGAAATGGCTGAAGAGTATCCTGATGTTTCCTTCGCCTTTGGAACCAGCGCCGAGGTTGGTCCGGATAATGTATTCACCTACATGCCAGAAAGTGAAGAGACCGGTTACCTTTCCGGTATTATCGCTGGCATGACCACCAAAGCCAATGTCATCGGCCTTGTCGGTCCTGTTGATGCAGGGGACGCAGCCCGCTACAACCGTGGTTTCGTCCTCGGTGTCCAGGCTGTAAATCCAAAAGCTAAGATCATGGTCGCCCACAGTGGATCTTTCAGTGATTTCGTAAAAGCTGGAGAGGTTGCACAGTCCCAGATCAGAAGCGGTGCTGATGTATTGACCGGAAGCAGCCAGCAGGCTCTCGGTGCGCTTCGTGCCGTAGCTGACTACCCCAATGAAGAAATCTGGTGGGTTGGACAGGATATCGCGCAGATTCATATCACCGAAGGCTACAAGGTTATTGCAGCTTCTTCCTATAACTATGCATCCGTCATCGAAGGTCTCGTTGCCAAGCTTGATGCCGGCGTCTTGGGCGGAGAGGTTATTCCTTTGAACTTCAAGAACGGTGGATTCGTATTTGAGTTCAACCCTGAACTTGAAAACATGTATGCAGGAAAGATTGAAGAGAAGGTCAATGCAGCCATCGATTCCTTCAATGCTGCAAGTGGGACCATCAACTACACCAGTGTTGATTACTCCAAACTGTAAGCACATCGTTTCCCAGTCATGCAGGTATTACTCTGCATGACTGCTTTTTTTTGATTATTTCCCACGGAGGCTTCCCCCATGGAACTCACACAGAAGAAAATAACCAACCTGCGGGTGGAACACATCACCAAGCGCTTCCCTGGAGTCTTGGCTAGTGATGACATCACCTTGGAGATATCCGAGGGACAGATCCTGGCACTGGTTGGAGAGAACGGAGCAGGCAAGACGACCTTGATGAATATTCTCATGGGTCTCTACCAGCCGGATGAAGGGCGCATACTCATAAACGGTGAAGAAGTGCATTTCCGCTCCCCGAATGATGCCTTTGCAGCAGGGCTTGGCATGGTACACCAGCAGTATATGCTGGTTGCAAACATGACCGTACTGGAGAACATTGCCCTTGGATTCAAGGCAGCATGGTCACCACACAAGTTGGACCTTGAAATGGTACGTGAGCGAATCAATGAAGTAGCAAAAAAATACGGGCTCATAGTCGATCCCGATGCGTATATCTGGCAACTCTCTGTTGGAGAACAACAGCGGGTAGAACTGGTAAAGACACTCTGCCTGGGTGCACGGTTCCTGATCCTGGATGAGCCAACCAGTGCACTTACCCCGCAGGAGACTGATGAGTTGATCGCTCTGCTCAAGAATATGAGCAGTGAACTCTCCATCATCTTCATCAGCCACAAGCTGCAGGAAGTAAAAGACCTTTCGGACAAGATCACTATTCTCCGTCATGGCGCGGTTGTCTTTGAGGGAAATACCCATGAACACTCCCCTTCCGACATCGCTGCCTTGATGACCGGGCATGAGGTCGACCTCCCCCTGAACGACGAGCCCGCATGTGAGGGGGTACCCGTTCTGGATATCAGGAACCTGAATGTGAAGAGTGACCGTGGGTTTCTGGCACTTCAGGACCTGAACCTAACTATCTGCTCCGGTGAGATTGTCGGCCTTGCCGGTGTATCAGGAAATGGCCAGAGGGAGTTGGCCGAAGCCATTAATGGACTGAGAAAAGTTGAAAGTGGAGAAATCCAGTTCTACGGTGAGAATATTGCAAACAAGAGCCCTCACCACATCATAGAAGCTGGCATGGGGTATATCCCTGAGGAACGCAATACAGAAGGCATTGTCCCTTCCTTTTCGATGAAGGAGAACCTAATTCTCAAGGACTCCGAGCATGATGAGTTCAGCAACCACGCCTTTCTAAAGAACAAGGCGATCGATAAAAATGCTGAGGACCTGCGTGTGAAGTTTGATATCCGCAGCCCAAATATCGCTGTAGCTGCGGGTTCCCTCTCTGGAGGAAATATCCAGAAGGTCATCCTCGCCAGAGAGATTTCCAGAAGACCAAAATTCCTTATTGCGGTCTACCCCATCAGAGGTCTGGACCTCGGAGCAGCAGAGTTCATCCATAAGCAACTCTTGGAGATCAGACGTGAAGGAGTCGGCATCCTCCTCATCAGTGAGGAACTGGATGAGATTCTCGACCTTTCAGACCGTGTGGCGGTAATCTTCAAGGGACAGATCCAGAAGGTGCTTGAGAGGAAAGACGCCAATCGAAGGAGTCTCGGTATTTTGATGGCAGGAGTGAAAGATGACCAAACAGTTTAGGATACTCTACAAGGTTACCATCATCATTCTGGCCATTCTGGCTGCAATGTTGATCGGTTCGGTAATTCTATTGACCATCGGTGCTGATGTCTTCAAGACCTATATGGTTATTCTCTTTGAACCATTGAAGACAACCCTTCAGTTCACTGAGGTTCTGATCAGGGCAATACCTCTCACGATAATTGCACTTGGCATATCCGTTGCCTACAGAAGTGGCATCATCAACATCGGTGGAGAGGGGCAGATGGCAATGGGAATTCTTGGTACCACCGCTGTGGCACTCGCATTCCCTGAACTCCCAAAGCCCATCCTGCTTCCAATGGCGGTTTTGGCTGGAGCAATGGCAGGAGGAGTCTGGGGCTTCATCCCAGGTATTTTGAAGGCAAAACTGCAGGTCAGTGAACTGCTCTCAACTGTGATGCTCAACTATATTGCGGCCCAGTTCTACACCTTCATGCTTCGTGGACCATTCCTCGATCCAGCAGAGCTAACGATGGGGAGCGGAACTCCACAGTCCATGAGACTTTCCAGGGGGATCTGGCTCGATCGGTTCCTCAAGGGAACCCGATTACATACCGGCATCTTCTTCGCTCTATTACTTGCATTGCTCATCTTCTTCCTCCTCTGGAAAACCAACTATGGGTATAAGATGCGAGCAGCTGGAGCAAGTGCCCGGGCGGCCAAGTACGGCGGTATAAGTGTTACCTGGTATCTGGTCATCGCTATGGTAATCAGTGGAGCATTTGCCGGTATGGCTGGAGCCATTGAGATTGCAGGCGTACACCGACGAGCAATTGAAGGTATTACCGGAGGGTACGGCTTCAGTGGAATCGTTGTTGCACTCTTTGGAGGATTGCATCCGGCTGGCATTATACCGGCATCATTTTTCTTTGGGCTCCTGATCGTTGGAGCTGACATGACCCAACGTATGGTTGGGGTACCGGCCAATATGGTCAATGTACTGCAGGGTGTCATCATCCTGGTCATCGTTGCTACCAAGATGATCCTCGCCGACCCCTACCTGATGGAACGGATCTGGCGAAAATACCAAGGTATAGGCAAGAAACATGTGGAGGTGGAAGCATGAACTTTATCGTAAATATCCTCAGTCTGGGCATCCCCTTCTCAGTCGCCCTTCTTATCGCCAGCCTTGGAGAGATGTTCAACCAGAGAGCAGGTGTATTCAACCTTGGCTGTGAAGGTATTATGGCAATGGGAGCATTCCTAGGAATGCTTGTCCCCTATTCTATTGGACAGGGTGGGCCCACCTCTGGCATGTACAATGTCCTTGGCCTTGGGCTTGCCATGGTTGTTGGAGCATTGTTTGGCATATTCTTCGCTTTCGTTGTAGTCACATTCCGTGCACCACAAGGTATTGCTGGTATCGGACTGCAGATGTTTGGGGTTGGAACAGCAGGTACTCTGTTTCGCCACTTCATCGGTGGGACCCAGTCAGTTCCTGGCATTGGGAATCTTCCCATTCCAGGGCTCTCAAAGATCCCTGTGCTTGGTCCAATTTTCTTCAGCCATAATGTATTGGTTTACCTCGCTTTCCTCTTTGTTCCTCTTGCATGGTACATCCTGTTCAAAACACCATGGGGACTCAGGGTACGTGCGGTTGGCACAAACCCACGTGCCGCTGATTCAATCGGTATCCAGGTCAACAGGGTTCGTTATCAGGCACTTGCTGTGGGAGGTGCACTGGCTGGCTTGGCAGGTGCATACCTCTCTCTAGCCCAGGTGAAAATGTTCAGTGATGAGATCATCGCAGGACGGGGGTTCATCGCAGTTGCCTTGGTTTACTTCGGACACTGGCATCCGGTGAAGATCATGGGCGGGGCTCTACTGTTCAGCCTGGCACAAGCCTTGCAGCTGGCCATCCAGGGCCAGGGTATCAACTTCCCCTACGAGTTTGCGGTCATGTTGCCCTATGTGATGGTCATCATTGTCCTTGCATTCAGCAGAGAAAGCCAGTTGCTTGGTCCTACATCGCTTGGACAACCATTCAATAGAGAGAAGCGTATTTAGGATATCTGCATCAATGGTAGGAATGGGCGTTGCTCATTTCTACCTTGTTCAGATTATTTTTATTAATTTGCGGTAAATTGCAACACTCCATGCAACAGAAATATATTTACCGCAACAGAATGTTGACTTTTTGCGGGTTCATTGCAATTATGAAGATGTATAGCATCACAGACCGATGTATCCAATTCTGGGTACTGACGCTAAGCGGCTAGCACCTGTTCCCAAAGAAACATACGTACCAACGTACGATGGAGAGCACAGCTATGTATGCATTCAGCGTAAATGGAAATCAGATCACCTACAACGGAGAAGACAAGAAACTCCTACGATTCCTCCGTGAAGACTTGAATTTGACCGGTACCAAAGACGGCTGCAGTGAAGGTATTTGTGGTACCTGTACCGTCTTGGTGGACGGAAAGAAAATGAAGGCTTGCACGATTCCCCTCTCAAGGCTTGAAGGGAGGGTTGTTACTACCATTGAAGGCCTCTCTTCTCGGGAAGCAGAGGTCTATGGCTACTGCTTTGCCGAAGCTGGAGCTGTGCAGTGCGGATACTGTACCCCCGGTATGATCATCAGCGCAAAAAGCCTGCTCGATACAAATCTTTCCCCTACCCGTGAAGAAGTGACGAAAGCGATCAGGGGAAATATCTGTCGCTGTACTGGCTATAAGAAGATAGAGGAAGCTATCCTATTGTGCGCGGACTTCTTCCGCGAGAACCGTTCTGTCCCAACTACGGAGGAAGAGCCAAAACTCGATAAACGTTTCCGCCGTGTGGATGCTGAGCCCAAGGCATTGGGGAAAGGGATGTATGCTGATGACATCAGAATACCCGGCATGCTGTATGCAAAGGCTGTCCGGTCTGCGTTTCCTCGGGCAAAGGTCCTTTCCATCGATGATACAAAGGTAACTTCGCATCCTGATTTTGTCCGTATCATCACCAGTGAGGAGGTCCCTCACAACATCATCGGACACATCAAACAAGACTGGCCTGTACTCATTCCTGTTGGGGAGATTACCCGATACACCGGGGATGCTCTCTGCCTTGTCGTTGGAAAGAGCCCTGAAACCTTAGAAGAACTCGCAAACCTTGTAGAGGTTTCCTATGAAGTGCTCCCCCCAGTACTCGATATCTATAAGGCACTCGAGGAGGACTCCCCAAAGGTGCATGAGGATGGGAACCTACTCTCACTGGAGCACATCCAACGAGGGGATGTGGAAAAAGCTTTCAAAGAGAGCGCACACGTAATTACCCGAACCTACAAGACCCCGTACACAGAACATGCATTCATGGAGCCAGAGTGTGCCGTGGGCTTACCTGAAGGTGAAGATGGTGTTCTTGTTCATACCTCCGGCCAATCCATATATGATGAACAGCATGAAATCTGTACGATGCTTCAGCTGCCAACCGAGAAAGTACATTGTCACAGCATGCTTGTCGGTGGCGGGTTCGGAGGCAAGGAGGATATGAGTGTCCAGCACCATGCAGCGCTTGCTGCTTGGATACTCAAAGCACCAGTTAAGGTGAAACTTTCCCGTCAGGAGAGCCTACAAGTCCATCCAAAGCGTCATCCAATGGATATTGAGATTACTACAAGTTGTGATGATGAAGGCCACCTTACCGGTGTTAAGGCAATCATTTTGGCCAATACTGGAGCCTACGCCTCCCTTGGAGGCCCAGTGCTCCAAAGAGCATGCACGCATGCCTCTGGTCCATACAACTTCCAGAACTTTGAGGTTATCGGCAAGGCAATCTATACGAATATGGTCCCCTCCGGTGCCTTCAGGGGATTTGGGGTTACCCAGAGCTGCTTTGCTGTGGAGTCAAATATCAACCTCCTTGCAGATGAATTGGGTATAGATTATTACGAGATTCGGAGAATCAATGCACTTAAACCGGGGGACATCATGCCCAATGGACAGATTGCTGGAGAGGACACCGGTGTCATTGAATGCTTGGAGGCTGTAAAGGATGCCTATTATTCCTCCCCTAGAGCTGGGATTGCCCTTGCATTCAAGAATAGTGGTCTTGGTGTCGGCTTCCCTGATACTGGCCGTTGTATTCTCTCGGTTGAGCAAGGGAAGGTGCATATCAGGACAAGTGCTGCATGCATGGGACAGGGAGTTGCCACGGTCTGTACCCAGATGCTTGGAGAGACCTGTTCCCTAAAAGCGAACCAGATTGTGGTAGAGGACCCCGATACCATCAGAACTCCTGACTCGGGCACCAGCACAGCAAGTCGCCAGTCGGTCTTCACTGGAGAGGCTGTGAGAAGAGCAGCCTTAAAACTGAAGGACGATTTACAGGAATCATCCCTCGAGGAGCTGGAAGGCAAGGAGTACTTCGGAGAGTACACGTCCATCACCGACCCAATTACCAGTAAAAAGAAGAATCCGGTAAGCCATGTAGCATACAGCTATTCAGCTCAGGTTGTTATCCTTGATGAAGAAGGAAAGATGGAAAAGGTTGTGGCTGCTTGTGATGTTGGGCAGATCATTAACCACCAGGCTCTCACCGGCCAGATAGAAGGCGGGGTGACCATGGGGCTCGGTTATGGGCTGACAGAAGACTTCCCGATTGAGGAAGGATACCTGAAGGTTCGCTACGGTACCTTGGGACTGCTTCGCAGCACCGACGTACCTCCCTTGGAGGTGAAGTTGGTGGAAGGACCAGGCAAGCACCCTGTAGCCTATGGGGTAAAGGGAGTTGGCGAACTAACCACCATTCCCACTGCTCCTGCATGTCAGAATGCATATTATCGCTATGATGGAAACTTCCGAACAACCCTCCCCTTGGAGGATACACCCTACCGCAAGAAGAAACACTAAACTTTTGGGCCATCCTCGCAACACCCAAGGAACACAACCTTGGGTGTTCCTGTATCAATTCCAACCGGGCAGATTTCTCTACCTGAGAAATTCTTGCAAACCTCGCAGGATTGTGCATCAATAGAGAGGATACATCTGTTTCCCTACTCCATACTGAGACTCGAGGTCAGAGCAATGCAATGGATTGAGCGATTGAACGAAGCACTTAACTATGTGGAGGAACACCTCGATGGTGAAATTTCCTATGAGAAAGCGGCACGGTTGGCGAACTGTTCAACCTACCACTTCCAGAGGATGTTCACCTATATAGCAGGAGTTCCCCTTGGAGAGTACATCCGTAGAAGGAAACTGACCAAGGCAGCCCTAGCACTCCAGCAAGGGAAAAAAGTCTTGGATGTTTCACTACGCTATGGATATGACTCCCCTACCTCCTTCACCCGGGCGTTTCAGGCACTCCATGGAGTGAACCCATCTGAAGCGAAGAAGGAAGGTGCTTCCTTAAAAGCTTTTCCAAGAATCAGTTTCAGCCTGACCATCAAAGGAGAGCAGGAAATGGAATATCGAATTGAAAGGAAGGAAGCATTCCGTGTAACAGGGGTTTCTCTCAAGCTTGTCAAAGACATGGAAGAGAATATGAAAACAATACCGCAGTTCTGGGGAGAGAAAACCATGGATGGGACCATCCCCAAACTGTGCTCGCTCTTGAAACCTGGGCATGGACTTTTCGGTCTCTGTACCAACACCGATGATAAAGACTATTGGCTCTATACCATAGGAATCGAACTGGATGGAGACACTATTCTTGAGGGAATGGAAACACAAGAAGTGGAAGCTTCCCTTTGGGCGATCTTCCCCGGTAGGGGAAAAATGCCCAATGTTATCCAGGATGTTGAGCGACGTATCATGACCGATTGGCTGCCAACCAGTGGATATGAATTGGCAAAAGGGGTTGATGTTGAGTTGTACCTCTCAGAAGACCCTTCTGACCAAGCGTTCGAGGTCTGGATGCCGATTAGGAAACAAGGCTGATTATTTCTCATTGTGAGAGCTCCCTAGGGGGCTCTCTATCATAGTTGGACACTTTGTATAGAAATCCATACTAAAAAGCGTCATCTTTCACTTGGAAGCAATGAAAGCAGATGGTATGGTTTATGCATGATACTCAAACAAACACGTTTCCTGGGTCCAGATTACTCCCTGCATAAGAAAGACATAAGAATAGAAAAAGGCACCATCACTGATATTCAGGTTTCCTTGCATGAGAAATCGGGAGAAGAGGTCATCGATTGTTCAGCCTTTCTGATCTACCCCGCCCTTGCCGATTGCCATGTACATTCCCCTGATACTTTGCTCAGGGGTCTCTTCAGTGATATGAGCCTCCATAATTGGTGCAACAATACAGAACAAGGACAATTGCAAACAGAACTGTTTGAATATCTCGACAACAATGTGGAAACTCCCGCATTTGAAACCCTGGTTCTGTATGCCTATCTGCAATATGTGAAATCAGGTGTTGGCTTCATCGTAGAGACCGGGCAGGCTGATGAGAGTAGTGGGATTCTCGAAGCATGTGCTGAGAAGATTGGCATCAAAGCCTTGGTTGACTGGTATGACGAGACACCCAGCCATGAACTTACCTATGCACACCTACAGCGTGGCACCCATCTACCAGAAGAAGAGGACCTGGATGAGAAGGGCCTGCAGGAGGCGATCCAAAGAGTTGAGAAAACTGCTTGGCCACTCATGACCCATTGTCTGGAGACACGCTTCAGGAGGGAAGAAATACTCAGGAAATTTGGCATGTCCACTGTGGAATTGCTGGAGAAGAAAGCCCTACTCGGCAAGCAAACGATACTGTTCCATTGTGTGGAGACTTCTGAGAGGGACCGTGCAATGCTTGCTTCAAGCAAAGCAACAATCGTGCACTGCCCGGTTTCCAACCTTATCTCTGGTGCACGCACCATGAACCTTGTTGACCTTTTGGAGAGAGGTGCTCACATCACACTGGGAACCGATTTCCTCACCCATGATATCTGGGAAGTCATGCGCACCACGTATGCTGAGCTGAAACAGAGCAACAAGAGCGAACACTTCGGGGCAAGCCAGGTCTGGAACATGGCGAGTAAGGCAGCAGCCCCGATAGCTTCTCCCTCAGGCTATCAGGGGAAGATTGCAGTAGGAGCTCCGGCTGACATGCTCTTCGTGGAGGACGGGCTTGCTCTCTCCCCGCTTATAGAAACGCCGGGATTCTCCAATGTCGCCTATAATACCTTGATCCATACCCGACCCTCCATGATCAAGCACGTTATGCTTGGTGGGCGGTGGATAATACAGGAAGGACGTTGCCTTACGATTGATGAGGAAAAATTGGAGAGGGAATATACGGCGATCTTACGTAGTGTGCTCGCCGAGAAGCTCGTCAATCGTCCCGATGGCAACTCGCATTGAACTGATTCTTCTCTCCAGCAGGGTCCTTTGAGGACTCCAATGGGCTAGTCTTGCGTATGACCTCTCCAAGGACGGAATAAGACCAGAGAGAACTGCATTACCTTCCCTGAGCTCATCTATGCTATACGATGGAGCATCAGCAAAAACCACAGCAAACCCTAGCCGATAAGCACGCAGGCGCCTCTTGGCCAATGCCGTGGAGGCACCCTTTCCCTGGAGGGTTAACATGGTTTTCTCCAACTTTTCGATGGTAGAAAGGAAGGATGCTCGTAGCATTTCCTGTTCATCTGGAAGCATAGTATTCATTATATCATTCTATGCAAATCATATTGATTTCGTCTAGGAAGCATGAAGGCGGTCCTCTCAGGAGAACCGCCTACTCAGGTTATCGTCTCTTAGAATGCACTCTTGTAATATTCCCAGTCAGAGAGTAGCTCTTCAATGATGGTATTGGTAACAGCAAATCCATTCTCCATACCGATTGAGAATGCACCTGAAGAAGCATCCAGGCTCTCTGTCACACTCTGCCCAGGATGAGGCTGGTCAAAGTTGACCACATCCCTGATGACAAGAAGCCGGTCAAGTTTGTTCTCATTCATAGCAACCACACCAAATGCATTGTCTTCCATCTGGGTGACCATATAGGTACCAGCATCGTAAGCAGCACATACATCGTCAGCATGCTCGCTGGAGGCTTTTCCATGCCAGTAGCTGTCCCCGGTAACAGAGACCCCTCTACGAACAGCAGGAGTCTCCAGTGCTTCATTAGCTGAATACTTTCCACGGTACGCCTTGGCTGCATCGGCATCGCTTAGCGGAACATTTTGGACAAGTTCAAATGCCCAGTCAACCAGGGTGGAATTGAGTTCAATATATCCGGGTCGATCATATCCGTTAGAACGCAAGAACAGGGAATCAGAATCTTTAGGATTATCTGATTCCTTCCATGCGTGACCAAGTTCGTAGTCGACTAGCGCATCTGCAATTACCACATCCCCAAGGGTGCCTCGTTCAGGACTCATTCCAGAACAGCCACTAATAAGGATGTAGGTATCACTGAAATCAAACCGATCGTCACGAAGGATGGTAGTCAAGGTTGCTCCTGCCTGGGCTTTTCCCATTCCTGCGATGGATCCAGCGACACCCTCTTCATTGACATAGAGCGTCAATGGCATGGCATTCAGCTCATATGCCTCTGCATCTTCAAAATAGGCTTCATAGAAGTGCTGGAACTCCCCTGCGAAGTCTCCCTTATTCTCCCCTACTTCGAACATTCCAAACACCAGCACCTTGATCGGTTGCTTCTCTTCAATCGGTTGTGCACTTATCATGGACATGGCAAGAAGCAACATTCCTACAACAAGAACACCTCGTACTCTTTGTTTCATTATTGGACCTCCATCCTTAAAAACTACCTACAGCGTATGGAAGGTGAATAAGAACTACAAGAGGAGTCTAATATCATATTATTTTACTTGGAAATAGAGGTTTTGAGGATTATAAAGATTTTTATTACAATTTTAACAAATATGTCAACAATATACCGATGGCCAAAGTAATCCATACATAAAAAATATTTCCTCTTTCGATCTTGAGTTTTTTGATAGGGAATCGATTAAAAAGAATCTTTTCTAACACTTTTACAAAATATGTAATTATGTTAATGTTTGGCTATACTAGTATCTGCAATAAAGGAATGTAGCATGACAATACCAGATTTAGAAACATTACATACAAATCTCAAGAGCGTATTGCACCATTGTGTGCAACAACTCCATCTAGGGGAGGTCAAACCTGCTATTGAGAAAATCCTCAGCTCAAAAATTACCTGGCCGGAACTGAGAATCGGAAATCTTGTGGCTAAGACCCCTATCGTACAAGGGGGGATGGGAGTTGGAATCTCACTCTCCTCTCTGGCATCGGCTGTTGCTAATGCCGGAGGTATCGGGGTAATTGCAGCCAATGGAATAGGACTGCTTGAGAAAGATTACTATGAGGACGGTAGAGCGGCCAATCTTAGAGCGTTCCGGAACGAGATCCGTAAAGCAAGAAGCTTGAGTGACGGAATTATCGGGGTAAACATCATGGTCGCTGTGAATGATTTCCACCAACTTCTCGATGTAGCCATAGAAGAGAAAGTGGATATCGTTTTTCTTGGCGCAGGCCTCCCGATCAAGAACATGCCGGTAGAAGCACTGCGAAAGGCGAACGTCAAACTTGCCCCAATCGTAAGCTCTGCAAGAGCTGCCCAGATGATCTTCCGTATGTGGGAGAAGCTGTATAACGACACCCCGGATGCAGTTGTGGTGGAAGGCCCAAAGGCAGGCGGGCACCTAGGATTCACTGCCGAACAGTTGGATGACCCAGAGTACCAACTCGAGGCCATCGTTCCCTTGGTGGTGGAAGCACTGAAACCTTTTGAAGAGAGCAAGGGTGTTGCCATTCCTGTAATTGCAGGAGGTGGTGTCTACACAGGAAAGGATATCTACAAGGTACTCAGCCTTGGTGCTAGTGGTGTACAGATGGCAACCCGTTTTGTAGCAACTGATGAATGTGACGCTGATGTCCGTTTCAAGGAAGCATATGTCTCCTGTACGAGGGAACAGATCGGTCTCATCAAGAGTCCCGTTGGAATGCCTGGCCGTGCAATTCGCAACCAGTTTATCCTAGACAGTGAAGCAGGGAACAATCCCTCATTCCGCTGTGCCTGGAAGTGTCTTGCTACCTGCAAGGCTGAACAAGCGAACTACTGCATCTCCATTGCATTGAACAATGCAAGGAGAGGATTGCTGAATAGCGGATATGTATTTGCGGGCAGCAATGCTTATAGGGTAAAAAGAATTATACCGGTAGCTACCTTGGTTGGAGAGCTGCAGCGAGGATACCAGTTGAATGCACAAGCCAAGCTGACCGAACTGCTGGAAGCAGTGAAAGCCTTGCTTGATGCATATGGAAAGAGAGAATCTTTACTGAAAGAACTCTCAGAACGGTATGAGCAAGCATTGGAAGCACTTCCTAGCCAGAGGGATGTCATTACTGCACTGAAGAGGCAGTACAGCAAGCTCGTCTCTCAGGAAGAAGTGCTCCGTTTGACCGTGAAGGAGAAACTCGTGATCTCCTCACATCTGACTCATTAGAACAACTGTTCCTGACCGCTGTAAGCTGCTTGGGCATGGAGTACTAATGCTCCATGTCCAGGATGCTTGACTGGATTGAAGGCTTTCATGAAATCATAGTAGGCCCCCTCAGTGTGGTAGCTTACCTCGCCTTTCAGCTGATACGACTTTCCTTCCGTTGTAATGAAAAGCACGGAGACTTTGGTTCCTGTATCGATATTATGCTTCGTCTTATCGAAGTAGTTGTCTGCGATGATAATTTCATTATCCTGATAGAGATCAGTGCAGGTTGCGTAGATACTGTTGGGCATCCCGCTCTCATCAACGGTAGTGAGTACAATTGCAGGCTGTTTGTTCTTCCAAGCCTCAATGATTGCTTTTGGTAACATAATATATCCTCCAACATCCCATAGTATGCTTCTTGCTTAACGCTTACAAGCATATTAGTATCAACACAAGAAATTCCTTACTTGAGGAGGCTTGCATGGCAACGGTGAACTATCGTCACTTCCTCAAAGATGTCTTGATCTGCAGTTTGGGGGCTTATGGAGGACCGGAGGCACACTTCGGCGTCTTCCTCGACCACCTTGTGACCAAGAAACACTATCTAGAAGAAGAGGACCTTGTAGAACTTCTTGCCCTAACCAGCATACTCCCTGGCCCAACCAGCACGCAAACCATCGTCTCGGTTGGCTATCGGATTGGAGGACCACTCCTTGCGTTTTTCACCCTGATGGTATGGGCATTACCGGTAGTGCTGATCATGAGTACACTATCATTTCTCTATCAAATACTTGAGAATCTGCAGATTTCCGGTAGGATCCTCCGATTTATCGGACCGATGGCAGTAGGATTCATTGTTCTCGCTGCCTACCGTATCGGGAAAAAAGTGCTGATAGATAAAACAAGCCATATACTCTTCATGTTCGGCGCTGTTACTACGTATTTCATACGCTCTCCTTGGATTTTTCCCTTGGTTCTCATCATTGGGGGAAGTATTTCGGTGTTCAGCAGCAGGGAAACAGACTTGTTCCAGAAAGCAAAGCTCAATCCTCCATGGCATTACCTTGTATGGTTTGCCTGTTTTGCAATTGGTTCACTATTGCTCTCTACCCTGACCCATCACCTGCTTATCACGCTCTTTGAGGCATTCTACCGCTACGGTTATCTGGTCTTTGGAGGAGGACAGGTGGTAGTCCCAGTCATGATCGCAGAATTGGTGGAGACAAAGGGGTACATGAGCAATGAAGAGTTCCTTACCGGATACGGTCTGGTCCAAGGATTACCCGGCCCCATGTTCAGCTTCAGCGCCTATGCTGGTGGCATGGCAGCCCGTGGACAGGGAACTCCATCTCAGATAGCTGCAGCACTGCTCTCTGCAATTGGCATCTTTCTACCAGGCACGTTGCTCATTTTCTTTGTCTATCCGGTGTGGGAGAAGCTGAAGGGGATCAAGGCTGTACGCATATCACTGAGAGGAATCAATGCAGTGGCAGGGGGACTCATTACCACTGCTGCAATCCTGTTGTTGCAGAAAAGTGGTTTGAGCCTGGAGAATTTCCTTGTACTTCTCTTCACGGTACTCTTATTGCTTACACGAAAAATTCCCGCCCCCTTGATAGTACTTGCAACCCTGGGAGCAGGAATACTACTGTAAAGAGAGTGTTTACTTGAATGATTGCTTGTAGATCTTTAAACAATCCTCATCACTGAGGGTCATGGGATCAACCTCGAACAGCCCCCCCATGTTCTCTCTGGCATTCTTCACCATTGGAGGAATCTCTTCCTCCCTCATGCCATAATCACTCATCCTGAGGTCTGCTACACCACAATCCTTCTGGAGATCCTCTAAGGCTCTCACAAAATCCATTGCTTCAGTCGCGTCTTCCTTGCCAAGTGCCTTGGCCATGGCAACCATTCGCTCATCGGCAATATGGTTCTCTGCAATATGGGTGTAGTAGGCATTGCTGATCATTATCAAGCCCGCCCCATGGGCAAGCTCAGGGTGGAAGGCACTCATGGCATGCTCGAGTGAGTGTTCACTGATGCATCCACTGGTCCATTCAACCAGACCAGCAAGAGTATTTGCTAGGGCTACATCCTCGCGTGCTGCAAGGTTCTTGCCGTCCACAACTGCAGTTCGTAGGCTCTTCCCGATAAGCCGGATAGCTTCCAGGCTATAGAGATCACTAAACGTGTTTGCTGTCTTGTTGAGATACCCTTCTGTGCTGTGAAAGAGCGCATCGAAGCCCTGGAATGCGGTGAGCTGTGGAGGAACACTAACCATAAGGGTTGGATCGACAATACTGAGCGTTGGAAAGGTATCCACAGTGCCCATACCAATCTTCTCATTGGTCTCTTCCTTGGTTATGACCAACCAAGGATCTACCTCCGTGCCGGTTCCTGCTGTAGTGGTAATGGCAACAATAGGCAGTGGTCTTTCATTCATGGGCTTGCCCTTTCCGGAGCCTCCACTGATATAGTCCCACAAATCTCCATCATTGGTTGCCATGATGGCAATCGCTTTCGCTGAGTCGATGACCGATCCACCACCAAGACCGATCACAAAGTCACAGCCTTTCTCCTTGGCAAGCGAAGAACCTTCTTCTACATGCCGCTTCACTGGGTTGGGAAGGATCTTGTCAAAGACTTCATATGAGACTCCAGCTTGTTTCAATTGATCCTCTACTTGGCCAAGATAGCCATATTTGCGTGTCGATGTACCACTGGAGATGACAATCAACGCCTTCTTTCCGGGAAGCGACTGTTCGTGGAGTGTTGAAAGAGTATTCTGTCCGAAAACAAGTTTCGTAGGGAGAAAATAGGTCATGTTCATGAATTAAACCTCCTTGGTTTATGCACATAACATACAAGTATTCCTTGCTATCGGCAAATAGAGTGCCTCTTCTGATAATCAAGAGAGGCTCAGGGCAGAAAGATAAACTTACATAAGGGGATGTTTCCAATCTCTGGGTATCTACCTAGAGAAAATCTTCCCTTGCAGGCGTGAAGCAATCGAGCACAACCCCATTTTCCAGACAAATAACACCATGCTCTTGATTCGAAGAAAAGGTCAGAGAATCTCCAGGACTTGCTTCTGTAACGTCTCCGTCACTTGTACACGAGAAACGGCCTGATTTGATATAGCTGATCTGTTGGTGGGGGTGTCTATGGGAAGGAACCACCGAACCAGCAGAGAAGGTCACCTCAACCAACATAAGCTCCCGGGTATGGGAAAGAACCCTTCTGGAAACCCCAGGGGCCATGGGAATTACAGTTGTATCATCATATTTCAATTTGCTCATATCTACTCCTGCAAATAGCCTACCCAATTTCCAGGAGGAAGGAAAGCTCCTAACTGAGCAACCGCCTGATCTGCTTTCCCTCAAATGGGGCTATCTTCATGGCCTCAGGAGCATGTACGAGTGGACCTTCATAATGCATGAGGTCAAGTCTCTCCTTGATGAGAGCCCAAGGCAACGTTCCATTGCCAACCGCTTGTCCATTGTTCTCCCTGATATGAATACAGTGTAGATAATACCCAGCTTGCTCGAAAGCAGCGAGGATGTCCGATTCCTCAATATTCATATGGAAGGTATCAAGGTCAATGCCACAGCCTGGATGGTTTACAGCACGAACAAATTGGAGAGCGTCAGAAGCAGTGTTTAGAAAAAAATGTTCGTAGCGATTTACCGGGCGAATGTTCAACAAGACATCTTCATCTACAGCAATATTTGCCAAAGACCTCAGACTTCCTACACTCTGCTCGAATAAGCGATCCTTTTGGTTTTCCATGTGGAGCAATGGAGGAAAAGCGGTATAGAAGGGCCCATTCAGGCTCCCCCCTCCCATCTGTCCGATATTCCTGATGATTTTCTCAACTGTTGAGAGACCCCTCTTTCTCACTTCTTCATCCAGTGATGAAAGGTCATAGAGAGGTCCTAGAGTGAGAGAATAGGAAAGATCAAGCTGGAAATTCCGAGCTTCCAAGGAAATACGCTTTAGTCCAAGAGGAGACAGAGAGAGCAAACGCTCTCCGCTGATTTCGAGTAGATTGTATTCGTATTCCCTCGCTCTGCCAAACAGGGCAACAACATCATCGTTCCCATATTCCTTGAACCGAGTCTCATGAACACCAACTCTTCTCATATAGGAAACCCTCTACTACAGTATAGCAGAGGGAATTTGAGGAAACCAGAGAAGCACTCAATACTCTTGGATGTAGATATCTAAATAAGTTAATCAACATATTCAAGGAGAGTTTATTCGATTATTTCTTATGCCTCAATGATTGAATATCTTGAATATCAACTACTAAGATAGTCTGAATTATGGTATATTCGCTCCCATGAATACTACACTCGAATGCATCCCCTGTTTCTTCAACCAGGTACTCGCGTCTGGCAAACTTTTGGGACTTTCTCCCGAATCAATCAAGCAAATCATGGACGAAGTTGGTAATGAACTTAAGCATTTCCCCTTGGACATGACTCCTCCTGCGATGGCCTACCATATACAACGACTGTTTGTTGAAAAATCAGGAGAGGAAGATCCCTATCGTTCTGTGAAAAAAATGAGTAATACACAGGCCCTTGCGGTAATCGATGATTTGAGGACAATCGTAAGAGAATCGCAAAACCCACTGAAGACAGCTGTAAAACTGGCTTGTGCAGGAAATATCATTGATTATGGGGCTTTTCCCAACGGTATTGATGTACAAGGGGAAATCACGAGGATTCTTGAACAATCACAAGAGGTAGCGGGAGAAGAAGCAACTTCCTTATTTGATTTTGACACATTCAAGCAATCTTTACATTCGGCAGAACGGTTGATGTACATTGGGGATAATGCGGGGGAAATAGTCTTTGACAAGGTATTGTTGGAAACGATTGCAAGAGCATTCCCACAAATTGAATTATATTTTGTCACCAGAGGACAACCGATACTTAATGACGTCTTGACCAAGGATGCCTTAGACTGCGGAATCGATTCAGTGGCAACGATTGTTTCCAGCGGAAGCAGAACTCCTGGATTGATACTGAGCGAAGCTGACCCTGAATTCCTAAGATTGTATGATGATGCAGATTTAATCATCAGCAAAGGACAAGGCAACTTTGAAGCACTCTCACAAGCTGAAGACCCAATATTTTTCCTCTTCATCATCAAGTGTGAAGTGATTAGCAACCATATTGGAGGCGCAAAGATGGAGCTGGTTCTGAAAAGTAACACAAAACACCCCAAGAAAGCCTGATACTAAATTCTACGGACGCCCTATCCCTTCTATGGCTTGGGTCTCCTCTCTTCTGTCTTCCGAAATATCCATGTCAGCGAAGGAACTACTGGCGGGAAGGATAAGCTGGAAGGAGCGCATATCACCAATTTGTATCTCTGATAAGGTGGCAGCTACCTCCAGAAGGTGGCCTCCTTTCTGCCCATCCTTGGAAAGGAAGTGCAAATGCCAACCTGGTAGGTTAACCCCTTCCACATATTCGGGAGAACGGAACGCAACGATGGTTCCCTCCACTTGCTCATATACAAACTCTCTTTGGGATTCGGCAATTACAGAGAGTGGCCGGTACGGTTTCTCCTGGGAAGGGACACTACGGACCCTTATATGGGAAAAAGTACCACTCACCTTCGCAGCATAGAATCGATTATAATCAGCGGTGTTTTGACTAATTCCTGCATCGAGACGTGTTTTAAGTTCCTCTATAGTAATAAATTCGTCTGTTTCTGTATCCAGAACATCTGCAACGAATGGGGTTACGACAGCAAAAGGAACTAGAACCTCATCAGCCATCACCTCAACAGTTCCATCAGCCTTTGCTTTATACACCACGCCATCAAGCATGATCATTTCCCCATCCAACGTATCAAAAGTACCAATGCCTGTATCACCATGATCCTTCAACGTGCCAACGGTTATGAACCCATCATACTCTCCCTGCAATAATGCGTTGAGCAAAGAGACCTGGTATAGAGTATCTTCCTTGGGAACAGAGGTACATCCACTTGCAAGAAGCAAGCATAGAACCAACATCACAGCACTGAGGACCCGATAACCCGTCTTCATGAGAGCACCCCCTACTTGATTCAGCATAGAAGGTGCAGCGAGGTGAGACAAGGATTATCCATCACTTCTTGAAATAAATTGCATCTCGAGTATTAGATATTATTCCTACCCTTTCACAGCTCCTATCGTAAGTCCTTTGACAACATACTTCTGGAAGAACATCGCAAGGATGATTGCCGGGGCCATGATGGTAACAGCTGCTGCCATGACTGCGCCCCAGTCAACTTCATCATAACTCATGAAGTTTTTCAAATTGTATATACAGGTCAATGGGATTGATGTAATACCCGAGTACTAATGAGAAGCAACAGATTTATGTAAGGTACAATCTGTATGTCAGTTGCTGTTCCCAAATTAATTGATGAATATTTTTTCTCATTGCCTGAATATTTATTTCATACTATACTGACTACAAGAGGAACAGCATGCAAGAAGTAAGTGCCATCTATACGATCAGGAGCAAGTACAACACCCTCAGTGCAAAAGAGAAGAAGATTGCTGACTTCATCCTCGAACATCCCAAGGAATCAGTTAACCCAAGTATTGAGAAACTGGCAGAGAGAATTGGGATCAGCGAATCAACCATGGTGCGATTCGCCCGTAAGCTTGGATATTCAGGATACCAGCGTTTTCGTATTGCCCTTGCAAGGGAGACCATCCCCAAAAATGAACAAGTCTTTGAAACTGGGATCCTTGAGGGTGAAGAGGTAGTGGATATGGTATTCAAGAATGCACAACGCACCCTCTCTGAAACACTGGTGGCCATCGACCGTACGGCAATCAAGAAAAGTGCAACATTGATCGCCCAGGCTCGTTCGGTATTTCTCATGGGTCTCGGAGGTTCCAATACCCTCGCCCAGGATGCGTATCATAAATTTATCAGAACAGGTATCAACTGCCAGTATGCCGCTGACTTCCATATGCAGCTGATGCTTGCCAGCCAAGCAAAAAAAGATGATGTTGCCCTGATCGTAAGCCACACCGGCGAAGGCTATGACACCCTTGCCCTGGCAGAAGAGCTCAGAAACAATGGAGCCAAGTTACTTATTTTAACCAGCAATGCACGATCCCCTTTGGCCAAACTGGGAGACCTTGTCTTGTCAGTAAGCCCTTGTTGTTCGAAAATAGTTGCAGAATCTTTTTCTGCCAGGATCACCTCCTTGGTGCTCATCGATGTCCTATACGTAGAAATCCTTGAGCTCATGGAGAATATCGGGGTGGAGAATTTGAATAAGATGAGAGATGTTATCGCAAAACGAAGAATCTAAGATGAGGAGTCATATACAAATGAAAGCAAATATCGGCCTTATTGGCCTTGCAGTAATGGGAGAGAACCTGGTGCTCAATATGGAGAGTAAAGGGTTTAGTGTAGCTGTCTACAATCGCAGCATTACCAAAGTCGATGCCTTCCTTGATTCCAGGGCAAAAGGAAAGAACATCATCGGTACACACAGCCTTGAAGAACTGGTTGAAAATCTGGAACGCCCCAGAAAGGTGATGATGATGGTGAAGGCAGGGAAAGCTGTCGATGAAACCATCGAAAAGCTCATCCCGCTTCTGGAAACTGGAGATATCATCATTGACGGAGGAAACTCCAACTATGAAGACAGTGAGCGAAGAATGGCCTATGTGGAGAGCAAAGGCTTGCTGTACATCGGAACAGGGGTATCGGGTGGTGAGGAAGGTGCCTTGAAGGGACCATCCATCATGCCAGGTGGCTCAAAGTCTGCTTGGGAAGCAGTAAAGCCCATACTGCAATGCATCAGCGCACAAGTGCAAGGCCAGCCCTGCTGTGATTGGATCGGAAAAGGAGGAGCTGGTCACTATGTGAAGATGGTACACAATGGTATCGAGTATGGTGACATGCAGCTTATCGGTGAAATCTATGACCTGATGCATCGCATCCTGAAACTGGATAATGAGAGTATGCAAAGCATCTTCTCCGATTGGAATGAAGGAGTCCTCGACAGCTACCTGATCGAGATCACCAAGGACATCCTTGGGTACAAGGAAGAAGATGGTTCTTTCCTCCTCGATAAGATCCTTGATACCGCTGGGCAGAAAGGAACCGGTAAATGGACCGGTATCAGTGCGCTGCATGAGGGAGTACCCTTGACCTTGATCGTTGAATCCGTCTTTGCAAGAAGCGTTTCCAGCCAGAAGGACGAACGCCTAGCTGCCAGCAAGGTGTACGAATTGGCACCCAATCATCCTGTTTCTGATCCACAGGCCTTCATCACCATGCTTGGAAAGGCACTCTATGCTGCGAAGATCATCAGCTACGCACAGGGATTCAGCCTGATCAAGACAGCGGGAGAGACAAACAACTGGGACCTGAACCTAGGAGGGATTGCCCTACTTTGGAGAGGCGGTTGCATCATTCGCTCTGCATTCCTCGATAAGATTAGCCAAGCATTCAACAAGAATCCCATGCTGCAAAATCTAATCATGGACCCTTACTTTGTCCAGATCCTACAGGAGAACCATCAGAGCCTAAGAGAAGTGGTCGCTGCTGCTGCGCTGAATGGAATTCCAACCCCATCCTTGAGTGCTGCGCTCTCTTGGTTCGACAGCTACAGGACCGAACGTCTGCCTGCTAATCTCCTCCAGGCACAGCGTGACTATTTTGGGGCTCATACGTATGAACGGGTAGACAAGAAGAGGGGAGAATTCTTCCACACAAACTGGACTGGACGGGGCGGCGATACCGCCAGCACCACCTATACCGTATAAGCTCACTGGAGGTTTGCAGATGGCATCAATTCCACTCATGAACAAAGAGGATGCATCTTTGGATTTTCTCTCGCTGGGAGCCTTGGTTGTTCGTCTCGACCCGGGCGTAGTCCCTTTCGAATATGCCCAATATTTTGACCTGCATGTATCAGGTGGAGAGTATAATGTTGCTGCAAACCTGAGCAGGGCTTTTGGACAAAGAGCAGCCATTGCCAGTGCAATGGTAGACTACCCTATTGGACAGAAGATTGAGAGCGAAGTTAGACGGATGGGTGTACAAGCGTTCTACAAACGCTATGCCTATGATGGGGTCAGAGGCCCCAATATGGCTCATGTGTACAGCGACCGCGGACAAGGACTTAGAGCTCCCGTGGTTTTTTATAATCGGAGCAACGAAGCGGCGGCTCTACTTGATGAAGAGAGTTTTGACTGGGATGCTATCTTTTCTCAAAAGGTCAGATGGTTCCATAGCGGAGGTATTTTCAGTGCACTATCCCCTACTATTCCTTCCTTACTTATCCGTGCAATGAAAAAAGCAAAGGAGCAGGGAGCTATTATCTCCTTCGATCTGAATTACCGAGAGAAGCTCTGGAAGTCCATCGCTGAAGCGGGTCAAAACCCCCAACAGATTGCTCAGGAGACGCTCTCTTCCATCGTTGAACATGTTGATGTACTCATTGGTAATGAAGAGGACCTTCAGCTTGGCTTAGGACTCAAGGGACCGGAAGTACATAAGACTGACAAGCTCGACCCATCTTCGTTCTATGCAATGATGGAGACAGTTTCAAAACGGTTCCCGCAGATCAAGGCAGTAGCAACAACCATGAGGGAAGTACAATCTACCAACCGACACCGCTGGAGTGCAGTACTCTATCTCAACGGGAAGGGATATCAGGCCCCTACCTGCGACCTAGATGTCTTTGATCGGGTAGGCGGGGGCGATGGCTTTGCCAGTGGCCTTATCTATGGATTGCTGGAAGGAAAGGAGCCGGAAGAAGCACTGCGCCTGGGATGGGCTCATGGAGCACTCCTGACCAGTTATCCTGGCGATACCACCATGGCCACCCTTGCCCAGGTTGAAGCACTTGCCCAAGGTGGCAGTGCACGAATTCAGAGGTAACCATGCAAGCTCTCGTTCTCTCTGACTACAAGAAATTGGAAATTCAGGATGTTCCGCGTCCTGCCATCACCTCCCCTACCCAGGTGCTTATACGTATCAAGGCTGCTGCCATCTGTGGTAGTGATGTCCACGGCTATGATGGTTCAAGCGGAAGACGCCGTCCCCCCATCATCATGGGGCATGAAGGAAGTGGTATCATCGAAGAAGTAGGCTCCATGGTCACCGGATTCTCTGTTGGGGATCGAGTTACCTTTGACTCAACCATCTACTGTGGAACCTGTTCCTATTGCAGACAAGGCCTGTTCAATCTCTGTGACAACCGCAGGGTGCTCGGGGTGAGCTGTGATGAGTACAAACAGGATGGCATTTTCGCTGAATATGCCTTGGTGGAAGAGCGTGTCTTGTTCCACCTTCCTCCCGCCTTGGATTTTATTCAGGCATCCCTTGCTGAACCAGCAGGGGTAGCCGCCCATACAATCTCACTAGCCGATATCTCACTCGCTGATGATGTTGCAGTAGTGGGAGCTGGCTTGATCGGGCTCTTGATCATCAAACTCCTAAGAACCATGACCAACGGAACCATCATTGCATTGGATCTTGATGAGAACAGAAGGAAAAAGGCTTTGGAAGTTGGTGCAGACAGAGCATTCGACCCCACCGACAGTGATATACTTTCACATGTTCAGCAGATCACCGGTGGTCAGATGATCCCCCTTGTCTTCGAGGCAGTCGGGGCTACAGCTCCCGTCCAGACAGCACTCTCCCTGGTAAAAAAGGGAGGAGAGGTAGTTCTGGTTGGAAATATCACTCCTGAGATCAAAATTCCACTCCAGAACGTTGTAACCCGACAGATCCGGCTCCAGGGAACGTGCGCGATCAACGGGGAATATCCAGCCGTCCTGAAAATGATGGCGAACAAGACGCTTGTGGTGGATGACCTGATCAGCAAGGTGGTACCGCTTGAAGAAGGTCCACTTTGGTTCGACAAACTCTACAATCGAGAAGAAGCGCTTCTCAAGGTTGTGCTGGTTCCCGGTAATAAGTGAGGTAAATATGGTTCGTTATGCACTGGTAGGATATGGCAAGGTAGCACACGTTCATGCAAAAGCCATCAAGGAAGCAAAAGAGAGTACCTTGGTTGCAGTTTGGGGCAGGAACAAGGAGAAAGTCCAAGCATTTGCTGCCGAGTGGAATATTACTGCCTTCACCGATATGCAACGTATGGTCAAGGAAGAGAAGGTTGATGCGGTTATCATAACCACGCCTCATCCATTGCATAAGGAGCATGCCATTACTGCCTTACAGGCAGGAGCCCATGTGCTGGTAGAGAAACCTATGGCACTCACCGTAAGCGAGTGTGATGCCATGATCAAGGTTGCAGAACATGAAAAGAAACAGCTTGGTGTCATAAGCCAACGTCGTTGGTTCCCCGCAAGCCAGCGTATCCGGAAGGCTATCGATGAGGGGAAACTCGGCACTCCCATGATCGGGCAGGTCACCATGCTGGGATGGAGAGATGAGGAGTACTACAACAGCGATCCCTGGAGAGGCAAGTGGGATAGTGAGGGAGGTGGTGTCTTGATCAACCAAGCCCCTCACCAGTTTGACTTGCTCTGTTGGTACCTTGGACCAGTCAAGGAAGTCTACGCACAGTGGGAGAACGTGAACCACCCCTACATAGAAGTAGAGGATACCGCAGTTGGTACGGTACGGTTCGAAAGCGGTGCAATAGCCTCGATTCTGGTTTCAAACTCCCAGAAGCCCGGTATTCACGCCAAGGTGCATGTCCATGGTTCAAGTGCTGCTTCGGTAGGAGTACAGACAGATGGAGGGGCGATGTTCATTGCAGGAAGAAGCGGAATTGCAGAGCCTCCTGTCACTGATCTCTGGACCATTGAAGGGGAACAGGAGAATATTGGGGTATGGAAGACAGAAGATACCACGCTCTTCAACTCAATCGATCCTGTTGCCTACTTCTTTACGCTGCAGATTGAGAACTTCACCCAGGCACTCTTGAAGAAATGCCCCCTCATCTCCTCTGGTGAGGAAGGAAGGGAGACCGTCAAGCTGATCGAAGGCATGTACAAAAGCCAGAGAGAAGGGAAACCGGTAAAGTATTAGACAAAAAGCCAAACTGGGGCAATCCCCACTATACCCCCCTTTCAATCAAGAGGGGGGTATTCTTCATCATCTCATCAAATCTGCCATCTGCTCTCCCAATATTTCTTGACAAATCATCAGTTTGGTATAGTATATACGTACATACATACATTTAGATACATTAGCGTATGAAGGAGCCACCTATGCCCACCTATACCCCTGCACGGAAACCCACCATGTACTTTATCGGAGTGACTACCACCAAGTCATCAATCATGAAAGTATTTCCTAAATGGATGGAGCATTTTGGAATCGATGCCGAGCTGAAAGGAATCGACTTTGCACCACACTCCGCACCTGAAGCATACAGAGAAGCTGTCTCCTTCATTAAAAATGATCCCAACTCCCTGGGAGCTTTGGTCACCACCCATAAGCTCGATTGTTACCAAGCAAGCAAGGACCTATTCGAAGGAACCGGTCCCTACACCAAGTTACTGCATGAAGCAAGTTCCATCAGTAAACGGGGGAAAGAACTCTGGGCACACGCCAAGGACCCTATCACCAGTGGCCTTGCCTTGGAAAATTGCATGCCCAAAGGATATTTCATCAACTCTGATGCTTCCATGCTTCTCTTGGGCGCTGGAGGGAGTTCTCTTGCACTCAGTCTCTATCTGATCAACAAGGAAAAAGAGTCTGATGACGTTCCAAAGCACATCATCATCACAAACCGCAGTGAGAAACGATTGGAAGAGATGAAGGCTATCCATGCAACGCTGGAAAGCCCTATTACGTTCACGTATGAACTCTGTCCCACACCTCAGGAGAATGATGCTGTGATGCAGAGATTGCCAGAAGGGTCCCTCGTGATCAATGCAACAGGACTCGGAAAGGATGGGCCAGGCTCCCCTCTTCCCGATAACGCACACTTCCCCAAGAACGGATATGTCTGGGAGTTCAACTACCGGGGTGAGTTACAGTTCCTCAGCCAGGCAAAGGCAGCACAAACAGAGAAAAAGCTTACCATCGTGGATGGTTGGCAGTATTTCATCTACGGATGGACACAGGTCATTGCAGAGGTATTTCATATTGAGATACCAGTAAGCGGACCTGCCTTCGATACCATCTGTGATATCGCACTGGAAGCAATAAAATAATCAGGAGCAATACATGCAATCATCAAAAACCAAATTCAACCTAAAGAACGGACTTGCAAAAAGTGAAGGCGTAGAATCCCTCAAACGCTATGCAACCAATCTCAAGGGCATCTTCGCAGATGAGGAAAAACTCACTTCCCTTATCGATTCCTCCAATCCACTGATCTATGAATTCTATGACCTTGGGGTGGAAGAAAAACCAGGAAACCTCGCGTATGGCACCAGCATCGTTTACCCTGGTGTAGTGGGACGTGAGTTTTACATGACAAAGGGGCATTTTCATACCGTTCTCGACACTGCTGAGGTATATCTCTGCCTCTCAGGACATGGTTTAATGGTAATGGAGAATCCTGAAGGGGAAACCGAGATACAAGAACTTACCGCCGGAGAAGCAGTCCTTGTCCCTGGCCGTTATGCACATCGATCGGTAAACATCAGTGATTCTGAACCACTGGTCACCTTCTTCACCTTTGCCGCCGATGCAGGACATGACTATGGAACCATCGAACAGAAAGGGTTCAGAAAACTGGTATTGAGAACAGCTATTGAGGCGTATGAGGTGGTTGACAACCCTAATTGGAAGGCAAACTGATGTTAGAAAAACACATTGTTGATGCACTGGAAACCTGGTTTTGCGAAGAGACAGACAAACTCCCTGTAGACTCCATGCAATTTGCATGGGTAGGACAGGCAGGGTTCCTGTTCAAGACCAATAATGTTCTTCTAGGAATCGATTTATATCTCTCTGACTCCCTTGCAAAGAAATACCAAGGCGGTGAATTTCCTCACAAGCGCATGGTGAACGTACCAATCCCGCCAAAAGCACTCACAAACCTTGATATCGTGTTATGCTCCCATGGGCATACCGACCATATGGACAAGGAAACACTCACCGCCCTCTTCAGCAATGGCAAGGGACCACTGGTCATTGCCCCTCGCTACGAGGTCTCCCGTCTCCTGGATATGGGACTCCCCTCTCAGCGGATTGTAGGCTTGAGTGAGGGGGAGTCTTTTCACATGCAGGAAGGAATAGCTATCCATGCAATCCCAGCTGCACATGAAGAGCTCACCTATGACTCCTGGGGTCAGATAAAAGCACTTGGATTCGTGGTCGATATGGGGTTTGTCTCGTGGTACCACAGTGGAGATACCGTACGCTTCCCGTCGCTCAGTGAATTAGTCAAAACCCGGAACCCTTCACTCTGCTTCCTCCCGGTGAATGGGAAGAAACCCTATCTAACCGAGAAGGGCATCATTGGCAATCTCTCGATAGCAGAAGCAGGGAACCTCGCCAAGGATATCGGCGTATCCCTTCTCATACCACACCATTTTGGACTATTCGATTTCAATACTGTAGCAGAAGATGCGATCATCAGTACGCTCAGTAACCAAGGGTGGCAAAGGGATAAAACATTCATACTCCCAAGCCTCAATACCATCTATACCTACACTCATGTGAGGAAGTAGCAATGCATAGTTTTTTTGCACAGCAACAACTCGATAAAAATACTCCCATTCCGCTGTATTTCCAACTGAAAACACTTCTGCTCAAGTTCATCAAGACCCAGGATGGGGTGGTATCGCTACCTACAGAGCAGCAACTCTGCAATCATTTTGATATCTCTCGCTCTACTGTTCGCCAGGCACTGAAAGAGTTGGTGAATGAAGGAGTCATTGAGCGCCACAAGGCAAAGGGGTCCCTCACCATCCCCAAGAAATTGGAGCAGAACTTTCTTTCAGTTCTGGAGAGTTTCAATGATGAGATGCAGGAAAAAGGATTGCTTCCTACAACCCAGGTACTCGAACTCTCCCTCATTGAACCTTCTCTGGCAATTCGGGAAGCTCTGGACCTTCCCCCTGAAGAACAAGTAGTACAGTTGATCAGACTCAGGGGAACTGGTGAAGAACCCATTGTCCTGGTGTACACCTACCTTCCTGCCTCCTTTAAAGGCATCCGTAATTTGATCCAGGAAGACCTGGTGAACAACTCCTTGTATAAATTGTTGCAGAGCAAGTACCACGTTGCAATTGACAGGACCAGGAGAATCATCGAAATCCGAAGAGCAGGAGAGTTTGAAGCAAAGCTTTTACATATCAAGATAAAAGACCCACTGCAATATATCGAAACCATCTCCAGGACCAAGGAGGGAATACCATTCGAATTCTCAAAAGCATATTACCGTGGTGATCTCAACAAATTCGTCATTGAAATCAGAAACAAGAGGTTATGATATGAAGCAGACGCTACTCGCCTATGGACCAAGCCTAACAACATCACAAATACAGGATCTTACAGATAAAGCTGAAGCCGAGGACATGGATACCTTGTATCTCCAAGAAATTGCAGTTGGCAGACTACCCAGGGAGGAACGCTCAGGAATGTTGGCTTCCCTTCCCTTTGCAGGATTGATGGAGGAACAACTCTCCTTCTTGCTGGAGAGAGCCATGGAGTTGGATTGCTCACATTTCACGTTTGCTCTCCCAGCAGGCTACGTTCGTGATGGGCGTTTTCACGAGATAGAAGCTTTGCTTTCTACCTTGAAAGCAAAAACTTCTTTGCTCCTTGTCCCAACCATAGTCCTCGCTGAACTCCCTGTGGAGCGTTTGAAAGAAATGATACATCGTTGTTTCTCCTTAGGATTGAACCATCTCTGTTTGGGAACAGGAACTTCGCTTGATGGAGTTGCTCCTGAGTATATCGAAACAGCGCTCTCGCTATACAAGAAACAGGGAATACCGACTATAAATCTGGAAATTGCCTGCTCAGTACCTGACCCGGCACTTCCTGTCACGCACCGTATCTGCCTATCGCAGACACCGGGAAACCTGTCGGCTTATTAAGGGGGATACGTACCATGGACAGAAAAGCATTTTGCCACATCATCGACCATACATTGCTCAAGCCTGAAGCAACCAGAGAACAGATAGAAAAGCTGTGCATTGAGGCAAGGGAAAACGAGTTTGCAACCGTCGCCATTGAACCCGTATATATTCCCTATGCTGCAAGTCTCTTACAGGGAAGCAAGACAGGCATCACCAGTGCAATAGCCTACCCTCATGGATCATGGAGCGTTAAAGCGAAGTGCCATGAGATTGGACTCTGCCTGAAAGCAGGTGCAAGTGATTGTGACTATGTCCTCGACTTGGGTGCTCTCAAGGAGGGAAATTGGGAGCAAATCAGAAAGGAAGCACGGGAATGTCGAAAAGCTACAGGCTCTGCAATTCTCAAGATTATCCTCGAAGTATCGCTCCTCACTGATGAAGAAATCCGTATTGCTTCTCTCATAAGTGCAGAGGAGGGTGCTGATTTTGTAAAAACTGCAACCGGTTATCTCGCTTCCCCAACCATTGAACAAGTATCCATCATGGCTGAAGCAGTCGCGGGAACAAAGACAAGTGTCAAAGCTGCAGGGGGGTTCTCTTCCCTGAAACGGGTACAGCAAGCATTGGATTTGGGGGTAAAACGCATCGGTACCAGTTCCGCATTCAAACTCCTGGAAGCATTGCAATCATAATCTGATCAACAAGGAATGCATATGAGTGAGCATCGTATTTTTGAACTATGGCAGGAATTTGCACTCCACCAGAAACCGGTGGAGCTAGGCGTGGTTGCACCCGAGATTGCAGCTTCCTGGCATCGCTCAAAAGAACTGGGTCTCGACCCCTTCCTTGCAGATATGCAAACAGTATCCGACCAGGAACTGAATCAGAGACGGAGGAGAGTACAGGAACTGATCACCTCTTCGCTACCCTATATGCATAAACTCTTTACCCTTATCAAGGATGACCAGGCAGTCATCACCCTCTGTGATGCAGATGCGGTTATCCTGGAGGTTCTTGCCAATCCCACAGCCTATCCGGAAATTAGTTATCCTGAAGAGGGAACCATCCACAGCGAACAACTTGTGGGAACCAATGCAATCGGCCTGGCACTTGCCATAGACAGCTCTGTGGAAGTGGTTGGTGCAGAACATTGGAGAAAGGTGAACCATGGATGGGCATGCTATGCAAACCCACTCCATGCAGGTAACTCAATCGTAGGATGCATCAATGTTGCCTGTCCCATTACCGGCTATAAAAATACGGGAACCATAGCACCCATGGTACAAGCATCATCAAATGCCATTGAGCGGGAATTGATGTTCAAACTCAAGCTTAGTGACCAAGAAAAAGTCATCCAGCAACAGAAAACGCTGCTCGAGTATGTTGATACCGGGATCATTGCCATTGATCGGGATGGAGTAATCAAACAGATCAACCAACAGGCACTCGACATCTTCAAGGTACAGGGAGCTTGGGAAGGACGTCTCCTCAAAGATCTTTTCCATAGTGAGGTAAATCTCACTGCATTGGCTGAACAAGGAAAGATGCTCGATGAGCAGGACCTACCTATCAAGATTGGATCCTCCTATGCACACATTACCTGCTCCACCTACAAATTGGAACTTGATAAGCTCGGTATAAATCTTGTCATCTTGGTAAGGACCCCGGCTACAGTACGCAGAATCGTCAACAAGGCTTCTGGAGCGAATGCTCGCTATAGTTTCTCGGATATCATCGGTTCCTGTCCAAGTATGGAACAACCGCTGAAAATTGCCCAGTTGGCAAGCAAGAACAACACAAATGTACTGGTAATGGGGGAAACAGGAACAGGCAAGGAGCTGTTGGTCCAGGCGATTCATAATGCGAGTGAGAGACGGAACAAACCATTCATCGCCATAAATTGTGGGGCACTTTCACGCGAACTGATCCGAAGTGAATTGTTCGGATATGAAGGTGGCGCTTTTACCAGTGCTAAGAGTAGCGGCAGTCTTGGAAAATTTGAACTTGCAGAGGGAGGAACACTCTTCTTGGATGAGATTGGGGAGATGCCCCTGGAAGTCCAGGCAGTCCTCCTTCGTGTATTACAGACGCAGGAAGTAGTGCGGATTGGAGGGAAGTATCCTATTCCGGTGAATGTCCGCGTAATCGCAGCCACCCACAGGGACCTTGCAATTGCAGTCCAGGAACAAACGTTCAGAAATGACTTGTACTACCGATTGAATGTCCTTTCCATCAATTTGCCTGCATTGAGGGAGCGTAATGGAGACATTCATAAGCTGGTCGCATTCTTTCTTAAAAAATTCCAACAGCAATTTGAGAAACCAAACCTCACGATTGATGACATGGTCTGTAAATTGTTTGAAGTATACAATTGGCCTGGAAACATCAGGGAGCTGGAGAATGTACTGCAGCGTGCGGCCGTCATTTGTGAGAACGATCTTATTACCATCCATGATATTCCCAGTACCATCGTGAATTACCAACCAAATGATTTTTCCCACAACCAGGCCCAGCAAGATGGATTCTCCCTCGAAGAAGGGAAACGCGAAAAGTTGATCCTGATTCTCCAGAAAACGAATGGAAACGTACGAGAGGTCTCCACCCTGCTCAGGATTTCCAGAGGAACGGTCTACAACATGCTGAACCGCTATAACATTGACTTACAAGCCTTCAGAAAAGGCTATATCGACTCATAATGAGTATCCAAGAAGGAGCAACGCATATGCATGAAGCACTGTTTGAACAAATCCATACGATCGGCCTGGTACCGGTGGTGAAGATCGATGACGCCGATAAGGCCGAGGGCCTTGCAGGGGCCCTGATCGCAGGCGGCCTGCCCTGTGCAGAGGTGACCTTCCGCACTGCAGCAGCAGAGGAAGCGATCAGGCGCATCAGTGGGGCATACCCCGAGATGCTCGTGGGTGCCGGCACGGTGACCAACCTCGAGTATGCAAAGAAGGCAGTGGCAGCCGGGGCCAAGTTCCTCGTCTCCCCGGGATTCAACCCCACCGTCGTGGACTGGGCACTGGAAAACAATATCCCCATCGTCCCGGGTGTCTGCACCCCCAGCGACATCGAGGCGGGCATCAGCCGTGGGCTTACCACCCTCAAGTTCTTCCCCGCAGAGGTCAGCGGTGGGGTGGACATGCTCAAGAACTTCGCTGGGCCCTTCCCCGACCTCGTCTTCATGCCCACCGGCGGTATCAGCACCAAGAACCTTGCCAGCTATGCCAGGCAGCCCAATGTCCTGGCAGTAGGCGGATCGTGGATGGTCAAGGCCGACCTCATCGAGGCGGAGGACTGGCAGGCGATAGCGGACCTGAGCAGGGAGGCCGTGCGCACCCTCCAGGGGCTGGAGTTCGCCCATATGGGCATCAACAACCAGGATGCGGCAGAGGCTGAGAAGACCATCAGGGGTCTGGAGGCTCTGGGCATGGTGAAGAAGAGCGGCAACAGTTCCACCTTCCTGGATACCACCATCGAGGTGTTGCCTAAGCAGTACCTGGGAAAGATGGGCCACATCGGCTTCAGGTGTTTCTCCATCGAGCGCACCCTCTCCTACCTCTCCCAGTTCGGCTTCTCCGTGAACGGGAAGACCATCGCACGCGATGCAAAGGGCAAGATCAAGGTATGTTACCTTGAGCAGGAGCTCAGCGGCTTCGCCATCCACCTGATCAAGGCATAACCATTCAACCTACACAGTAGTCACATTCATGGCCTTCAAGAATATCAAGAAGATTCTGGGAGGCCATGAGACTCATATTGCTTGACGCCTCATAGGTTGCTGCTCCTGCATGAGGAGTAAGGATACAGGAAGACAGGGCTGCAAGCGGTCCCATTTCCGGATGTTCCTGAGCGCTGACATCCAAGGCTGCAGCACCAATTTGGCCAGTCCCAAGAGCAACCGCCAGTGCTTCCTCATCTATGATTCCACCTCGCGCAGTATTGACCAACACCGCTCTTGGTTTCATGCTTGCAAACACCTCTGCATTGAATAAATTCTTCGTCTCTTCTGTTAAAGGGGTATGGATGGAAATGAAGTCACTCTTGCTTGCCAAAGTGGCGAAATCGACATATGTAGCCCCATAGTGGTGCTTCAGTTCCTCATTCTCGTATACATCATGGCAGAGAATCTCCATCTCAAAGCCCTTGCAACGCTTTACTACCCCTGCCCCGATCCTCCCCGTTCCGATGACACCAAGCGTCTTTCTCCACATTTCCACACCGATGGGACGTTTCGTTTCACCCATCTTCATCTGATGGTCCATATAGGGAACGTGCCGGGCAGCAGAGAGCATCAGTGTAACTGCCAAGTCGGAAACGGAGTCCCCATTTGCTCCCGGAGTTATGGTGACCTGTATGTTTCGCGCTCTTGCATACTCGAGGTCTATCGCGTCATACCCCACCCCGTAGCGGGAAATGACCTTCAGTCTCTTCGCTTTGCTCAGGAGCGCTTCGTCATACGCTTCCAGTCCTGCAATTATCCCATCGGCTTCTGGTATTTGCCGATGGAGCTGATCTGAAACACTTTCTGTCTCTGTCGCTTTTATATGCCGGACTTCACATCCATGGGAGCGTAGCAGCTCCCAAGCTTTCTCATCTGAACTCCCAAACGAACGGGCGGTTATCAATACAACGAATGTATTCATCATATGCTCCTCTCTTGTGCACAATCTACAAGCGTTTTTTCATACCAATATCGGTATCTTTTATAGTGTCTAGTATAATAATTTCTGATCTCTGAATCTGGATTCAACACATTGGTTACGGTCTGTGAATGAGTTGAAAGTTCCTCACTGGCGGAACGGGCAGCCAGTATGAGGGCTCCATAGAGGGACGTCTGTTTCTGAATATCTTCATGCATGGAAACACCAAAGTAGTTACAGCATAGGTGTTTCCAGAAGGCTGAATGCAATACGCCCCCTGAGAGTTTGATGGTCCTGGGAATATGCCCACTTTCCAGAAGTTCCACATAACATTGATAGAGATTGGCAACAACTCCCTGCAAAACGCCTTGGTAGAGAGTACTTGTTTCCATAGACTCTTTTACATCATGGAAGCTTGCAAGACGGGTGTCATCCCACCCAGGACAGCGCTCTCCCACCAGAAACGGAAGGAATATTGGGGTAGCAGAGTTTTCTCTCAGGGAACCTTCAATCTGAGCATATGTGGTATCTGGAGTAAAGGATTGCTCCTTGTACCAATCCACACAGTTGGAACAGCCGCTTGTTGCAGCTCCGAGCAGGAACCCATTATCCACACTGCGGTACAACCAAGTGGAGTGATTAGGAGAGAACCAAGGTTTTGGGATAACCATTCTCATCGCCCCACTGGTACCCATGGAAAGGGTCATGATACCTGGCTCTTCTGCTTTTGATCCTACTTGGTTCAACGCTCCATCAGGAAGAGGAGGAAGCACTGGAATACCTTCGGTCAATCCCAGCAATCTTGAACCTTGCTTGCTCAGCGTACTCCTGTCTCTCCAATCGCAAATAGGGGCTATAGTACAACCCAAGGATTTCGCCATTGGATGAAGAGCAACCGCTGCGGTGGAGAGAAGGCCCATTCCACTGAGCATTGAAGCAGTCTCCTTGACCGTACCAGTAAGGATATAGTGGAGGTAACCTGCGAGGGAACCAACCTGTCGATCAGTTAGGACAATGCCATCTGTTCTCTGTTTCAGAAGTTTGAAGAACGGATACATTGCATGCACCATTGCTCCACTTTCCTGGTAGTAGTCCTCTACAAAAGAAGCGTCATTCCTAAGCTCTTTACAGAAAATACGACCAGAGACATCCGTCCAATCTGAGACTGTTTGTGAGGGTACATGAGCAGTATCACAGACCACCAGACTGTGCCACGTTCCCGCGGTGGCAATTCGGTCTACCGCTCTCCCTTGTGCAGCTTTTCTCCCCAGCTGAATGGCATGCATACACACAACCTCTACATCACTTGAGGAAGGATTTCGCTCAACAAGCAATGTCGACTTGCCCGTTATGGTATCGAGGTATTGGGCTTTCGAGGAAGTGGTACTTATTTCAAGGGCCAGAAGCTTCATTGGTATTCTCCAAGGCATAATCAATCGGCTGTATAAAGACAGCTAACTTTTTATATAATAATGATTTGACATCTTCCTAAATCAGTTTTACACTAGAGGTACAAACCCATCTTGTCTGGTCTTTATCCAGGCGAGAAAAATAAAGGAGCAGCCTCATGTTGATTGGTATTTCCCCTTACATCGGTCCCGAATTATTGGAAGCACTCGATAGAATGGGTCATGGTGATGAGATTGTCATCGTCGATGCATTCTATCCTGGAGACACACGATCCTCCCGTTGTATCAGAGCTGATGGGATCAAAGCGGAAGACTTACTGGATGGAATCTTCCGTTTGATGAATCCTGATGATTATGTCAAAGATCCGGTTGTGATGATGCAGCCTTCAGAAGGCGATAGTGCCGACCCTGCGGTGGAAGCGTCGTTCCAGGCAGTCTTGGACAAATACTGGCCCGATACACCAAAAATCCAGAAAATCGAACGCCAGGAGTTCTATGACAGGGCAAAACGGGCATATGCGGTAGTGGTCTCTGGCTCCATCGTAAAATATGGATGTATCATCATCCGTAAGGGTGTACTGCCCCACTAATCTGCAAGCAGGCCACCCCCTTGAGAGGTGGTCTGCTATCCTGCTCTAATCGATAAGTATCACTGGCTTGATAACCTGCTCCTCCTTGTTGCCAAACACAGCAAAGGCTTCATCTACCTCATCCATGGAGAATCGATGGGTAAGCAAAAGCGAACTGGGAATATGGCCTTGTTTCAACAGCTCAAATGCTTGGGGGAATCCCCAGTTGGGGATGGCATGAGAGGCGACAAGACGTTTCTTGGAAAAGTGGAACTCATTTGCAGAGAACGTTACCTGATCATGCTTGAAATCGATACCGTCGTAGACAATGGAGCCACAGAAACCGGCAAGCTCAATACCATCGCCAAGCGTTGCAGGAGGAGAGGTGACGATTACACGTTTGAACAACTTGGGAAACTGTTGCTTGAGCTCATCCTTCCACCCCGCCTTCGCGCTATCAATGACCAGATCGGCACCGAGTTCTCTTGCAACTTCACCTCGATAGGCTCCACGCGGAGTATCAAGATGATGGCCTACCATGACCACATTACGGGCACCACGCAATTTTGCCAGCTTGATACAGCTTAAGCCTATGATCCCCGGCCCCATGATCAGGACATCGTCAAAGAGCTCTATAGCTGCCTCCCGATTAAGGTCGAGTGCAACGGTAATGGGCTCAGCAAGGGTAGCTTCAGGATAATCGAGTCCTTCATAGGGAATCACCATCTCTCGGGGAACTACCAGGAATTGCCCCATTCCTGCCTGGTCATCCATGTAGCTGTAGATATTCTCACAGGCTTGCGGCTTCTGGTTCAGGCACTGTTCACATCTTCCACAGGCAATATTGTTCTCAACCACCACTGAATCCCCGACGCTCAAGCCGGGAAAGGGTGATCCTACTTCGTGGATATACCCAGAAACCTCATGTCCAAGTGGGGTCAATGTTCCTGCAGGAAGGTCTTTTACAAAGTGGATATCAGTCCCACAAATCCCACACGCCTTGATACGGACCACCACCTCATTTGCTTTCGGTTTGGGCAGTGTTCTCCTCACAATTCTGATTTGTTCATTACTATCGACCCAAGCGCTTGTAAATTCCATTTCGTTCCTCACTTCAAGAAGTCTTCACTTCCCGATGGAATGACACAGAGAAAAACCAAATCCTCTTCCCGTGAGTCATTCACCCACTGGTGCTCCTCCCTTCCAGGAACGAATACCGAAGTACCCGAAAGCAGGATTTTCTCTTCCTCCGGACCGACAACTCTGCCTTTTCCTTGCAACACATACACCACATGCTCGTGTGCATGACTTCCGTTACTGCTCTTTCCCCCAGGAGGGATCCTAATCTCCCGCATCTCGTAATTGTTTGAGCCATCTTCCTTGCTCACCAGCCAACGGACCTTGTTTCCTGACCCAGTAGTACTGAGCACAGCCTCCGCTGCTGTTCTACTCATACTCATTTCACTTGCTCCCAATAGGCTTTTTGATCCAATGCCGATAGAAACTGCTGCACTTCGTCAGTAGTTGGCATTGCAGGGGCAGTACCTACCTTGGTAACAGAGAGAGATGCTACCGCAGTGGCAAAATATATGGCCTGCTTAAGATCCATTCCCTTGCTGAGCGCGGTAGCCAGTCCTCCGTTGAACGCATCCCCTGCACCGGTGGTATCCACCACCTTCACTTCCATGGTGGGGAACATCAGGGCTTCCATCTCAGCAGTAAGCAGGAAACACCCCATCTTGCCCATGGTGATGATGACATCCTTGACCCCTTTTGCTTGCAGGGCCAAGGCCGCCTTATGAGCACTCTCACGGTCCACAACATCAATGCCCGTCAGGCAGGATGCCTCAGTCTCATTGGGAGTTACCAAGTCAAACATGCCAATAAACGAGTCTTCTAGTGGTTCAACTGGTGCTGGAGCAGGGTTAAGTAAAGCAATCCCACCAGAGGCATGCACACGCTCTACTGCGGGGGGAAGAATATCAAGGTTGGTCTCAAGCTGAGCCACCAGGACATTGGTATCATCCAAGACCGAGTCGATGGACTGTATCTCCTCCTGGCTAATCGCTCCGCAAGCTCCGGGGACAACCGTGATGCTATTCTGGGAGGTATGTTCATCCACCATGATCAAGGCGATGCCTGTTGCCAACTCAGGGTCCTCAAATACATATCGGCTATCCATCTGCTCACCGGCATAAAAATCCTTGGCAACCTTGCCAAACACATCATTTCCCACTTTTGTGACCAGCACCACATCCCCACCCGAGCGGTGGGCAGCTACTGCCTGGTTTGATCCTTTCCCCCCAGGCCCCATCTTGAAAATGCTCCCCTTTACCGTCTCTCCCTGTACCGGGATATGAGGGGACCGTGCCATAAGATCAACTACAAAACTACCAATTACCGTCACACGTTCTGCCATGTGCTACTCCCTTGTATATCGCTCGATAAAGCTGTAAGGCGATGGTCTTCCAACGAAACTGACTTCGTTCAGCCGTTTCATCTGATCTTCACTCAACGACCAGGACAGTGAGTCAATATTCTCCTTGAGCTGACTGACAGTGCGAGCTCCTATGAGGGGGATAATACCTGCTGGGTTCTGCCTCACCCAGTTGATACTTACCTGTGAAACACTGTGCCCTACTTCCTCAGCAATCTCATGCAAGACCTCAATGATGTCATAGGCTTGGTCACTTCCCCGTTGTTCAGCTTGGTCGTCCCACCGGTCCTTCCTGCCTGCGCGGCTATTTTGCGGGATATTCTTTCCTCTTCGGTATTTTCCACTGAGCCAACCCCCGGCCAAAGGGGACCAGGCAAGCATGCCCACCCCTTCTCTCTTACACAGCGGAATGAGTTCCCACTCAGGACTTCGCACAAGGAGGCTGTACTCCAACTGAAGGCTGACAAAAGCTTCCTTGTGGGTATACCGGGCAATCATAAGGTTTTTCATCAGATCAGATGGTGTGTAGTTGGAGGCACCAAGATACCGTACCTTGCCCTCTGAGATGAGATCATCCAGCGTTCTTAAGGTCTCCTCGAAGGGGGTCCTTTTATCAAAACAGTGAATCTGCAGCAAATCAATATATTCGGTATTGAGACGTTTAAGGCTGGACTCCACACTGTGCAGAATGTGCTTTCGGCTTGCCCCGGTATTATTGACATCCTCACCCGTTGGAAAGAACACCTTGGTGCCTACGATTAAATCATCCCTGCGGGAACCAATATCCTTGATCCAGGACCCCAGAATCCTCTCCGAATCTCCATTGTTGTAGGAGTCAGCAGTATCGAGGTAATTTCCCCCTGCTTGGGTGTACTCCTCAAGAAGAACTTTGGAATCCTTTTCATCTATATTCCAACCAAAGGTCTGCGTACCAAAAGCAATGGCACTCATACGCAACCCCGTATTCCCAAAATAGCGATATTCCATACCTACCTCCGCAACAACAAGGAGCGCATATCCTCATCCTCTACTACGTACCAATTCCGTGAGAAGCACTGGGGTGGATGGATGTCATCAGAATCTGGAGCTGAAAAGATCTCATGATACATATAAGGCTTCCAAAGCGAGAGAACATGGTGATGGACTTCTCCTGCATGAGCGTACCACTCTTCCCAGAAGAGATGATCTTGGTCTTCCTTTTCGGGAATTGCATTCACCACCAGATATCCATGGTTCTCTTTCACGATCCATGTATGTTTTCGGTACGGATTAACCTTCAGTTCATCGATACCAGGAAAAATATCTTCCATTTTGAAGCCAAAACGTTGCATGGTCTCAGCAACTTCAGCATGTTGCAATTGTGACAGTAGCTCACTCATACTCAACTCTCCTTTGTATTGGTAAATTGGTCGAGGTTCTGGTAGAAATCAACCAAACTTGTGTACGCTTGTTCATAGAGGGGAAGGTAACGATCGTAAAATTCCACATTTGCTTCGTTTGGAAGAATACGTCTCTCATAGTGAAGCAGATCCTTCACAACATCAGCACTCTCGTACATCCCGATGCCCAAGCCCCCGATAACTGCCGCACCAAAGTTCTTGCTGTCCTTGAGATGGTTATGGGAGACGACAGGAATATTGAAGGCATCGGCAATAATATGCTTGTTGATGTCACTATTTGCCTGGCCTCCGATCACCACCAATTCCTTGGCTTTGTTGATCGGTTTGAGCGCTTCCCAGATTATCTTCAGATTCATTGCCACACCCTCGTAACATGCACGGAACATATCCGAGCGACGAGTATTTCGTTTCAGTCCGATGAAAGCTCCTCGAGCCTGGGGATTCCAGTAGGGACTACGCTCACCCATCAGATAAGGAAGGAACAACAATCCATTTGCTCCAGGAGGTGATTGGGTTACCAACATTTCGATGAGATGCTGCGGATAACTGCGTTGAAGCTCAGATTGTGTAACCTCCTCCCTTGCCAGTTCGTCCTTGAGCCAATCCAAGGAAGCACCAGCAGCCTGCATGGTCCCGCAAGGAGCAATCTGGTCAGGTTGGATAAACGACCAATTGAAGGTCCTCATCGCTGGCTCCCAATACGGTGTTGGCTTAACCATACCAATCCATGCTGATGACCCAAAATAGAGATATGCATCCTCCTCCGTTGTGCAGCCACCTCCCAAGGAAGCACAAATACCATCCCCTGCACCGATTACAACAGGAGTTCCTGGAAGCAGCCCTGTAGCAACAGATGCCTCCATTGTCACGTAGCCGGCTACCTGGGTAGAAGGAATTGCCTCAGGGAGAATCATTGGATTGAGACCGATTATGCTTGTCAGGGTACGAGACCATTGTCGCTTGGTAAGGTTGAAGAGGTTTGTTCCTGATGCATCGGAGTAGTCTGTTACAATTTCTCCGGTGAGCTTGAAAACAATGTAATCCTTCGCCTGAACAACTTTGGAGGTCTTTGCAAAAGCTTCTGGACGGTTATGCATGATCCAAAGCAGTTTGCTGAGCGTATATGATGCACTGATCTTATGCCCGGTTATATGGAAAAAAAGTTTTTCATCAATCTGACTGAGCAGCTGTTTTGACTCTTTATCTGAGCGCATATCCGCCCAGATGATTGCATTGCCGATGGGGTCCCCTGCCTTATCAAGGCAGAGACAACCCATCATCTGACCACTGAAGGTAACCACGGCAATTGACTTCTCGTTGATACCCCGCATCACCTTCTTCGTGGACTCACAAACAGCACGCCACCAATCGCCAGGGTCCTGTTCAACTTTGTTACCCTCTCGATAGATCACCCGATAGAGGGAAAGCCAGGAGCTAATGATATTTCCTTTTTCATCATACACTACCGCTTTATCTCCGGTTGTACCCAGATTGTGCGATAGGATGAGTCTGTCATACATTGTTTGCCCCTTTCTCCCTTCCATTACCGATTGAACCAAGGTTCAAGACTGCGATACAGGTCAGCAAAGGTTCCTGTCAACTCTTCATAGAATGCAGTGTTTTCCTTATTAGGCGTTACGACTTCCTTGATGGGGTTCATGACCTCAATCATGGAAAAGTCTTCATAGAGACCGCACCCCACTCCTCCCAGCAAGGCCGCTCCCATACTAGTTGCCTCTGTAAGGAACTGGGGTACAACAATCTCACAACCGAAGACATCAGAGAGAACCTGCCGAAGGAAGGTATTTAAGGCACCTCCACCTATGAACATCACTCGGCGGTCAGGAATCTCGGAAAGCATCCCTGCAAAGTTAAGCTTCTGGTTCATTGCCACGCCTTCAAGCAGGGCACGGCAGTGGTCAGGAAATGTCGTTGAGATATCCATACCCACAAATGCACCTTTTGCCTTGGTATTCCACCATGGTGACCGTTCCCCAAGGAGGTAGGGCAAGAAGGTAAGTCCATTGGCCCCTGGAACAGATTCCTGAGCCAGGTCATTGATGCTATCCAGTGTCTTCCCCTTGTCATTACCAAGGTAGGTCTTTGCAAACCACGAAAGAGATCCTCCTGCTGTCTGCATCGTTGCACACGGTTGGTACAATCCAGCTACTGGATGAGCCCAGGTAAACCCAATCTTTTCTGGATCGGAGAGAGGCTGCTTGCTGGCAATCGAGACCCATGAGGAAGACCCCATGTACATGTAGGGTTTTCCAAACGATACAGATCCAGCACCGAGACTGGCACAACCACCATCTCCAGCCCCGACTATGACAGCTGTTCCCTCTGGAATTCCTGTCTCCTTGCTTGCCCTTCGATGAACCTTTCCAATCTTTGTTGAGGAGGGATAGGCTTTTGGGAACAAGGAGGAAGGAACTCCCATTGCATCTAGGATTACCTGTGACCAATCCAGGGAAGCAAGATCAAATGCATTGGTTCCCGAGGCATCGTTGTAATCGGTGGCATACTCTCCGGTAAGCAAAAAATTCATATAGTCTTTTGCTTGGAGTACCTTGTATGTTTTCTCATATACTTCGGGACGATGCTTCTTGATCCAGAGGAGCTTGGTTAGTGAATAAGACGCACTGGGTCGATGCCCGGTTATCTGATAAATCCGATCGAAACCAAGCGCTTGGATAAATTCCTGCTCCTCTTCCGTACTCCTCTGGTCGCAATACAGCAAGGCATTGTGCAGTGGCTTTCCTTCTCTATCCACAGGCAGACAACCCATCATCTGCCCGCTAAAGGAAACTGCCATAACATCCTTGGGGTTGATGGTTGAGAGCACTTCCCTGGAAGAAGAGCATACAGCATTCCACCAGATGGAAGGGTCTTGCTCAGCCCAATTTGAGTTGAATACTTCCATATTGTAGGGTGTCACCCTACTCTCCACCAAGACTCCTCGCTCATCAAACAGAGTTGCTTTGTTGCCTGATGTCCCCAAGTCATGTGCCAAGACATATCGCTTCATTACCGTCCCCTTCTAGTTTTTTGTGGTCTTTCTAATCTGGTCGTACCAAACAGACGCTACGATCAGGACACCAACGATTATCTGCAGGATGAAAGCATTGATGCCCAGCAAGTTGCCTCCATTCTGAATAAGGGAGATCAATAAAGCACCCAGAACGGTTCCGATGATGGTCCCAGAGCCTCCACTCAGACTTGCTCCACCAACAACAGCAGATGCGATTGCATCCATCTCATACCCTTGCCCAGCAGTAGGGATACCATTACCAAGACGGCTGGTCATCAGGATGCCGGCAATACCGCTCAGCAAACCACTCATGGCATATACACTCACGGTTACCTTTGCGGTATTGATTCCCGATAATCGTGCAGCTTCAATATTGCTTCCATAGGCAAAAATGTTCCGTCCAAAAATGGTCTTGGTAGTGATTACAAAGGTAACGAGAATGACCAGGAACCAAACAAAAAAGAGAGAGGGGAAGCCAAGAAACACCAACTGTGCGAAGCCAGTGAAGCTTTTTGGAAGCCCTGCAATCATGCGAGCATTGGAGAGCAACATAACAATACCACGTGCCGCCTGCATCATCCCCAAGGTGGCTATAAAGGGAGGCACCTTACCATAGTGGATGATCAACCCATTAAGGGTACCAAGGAGCATACAAACCAAGAGAGCTATTAGGATAGCGGGGAAAATGCCTATTCCTGCAACCAGAAGTTTCGCAACAACGATGCTGGCAACCCCTACTACGGAGCCAACAGACAGATCAATTCCTCCTGAGATGATGACAAAGGTCATACCCAGAGCAATGATGCCGTTGACCGAGGTTTGGCGAACCAGATTCCTCAAATTATTGACAGTGAAGAAATTCTTCGTAGCGAACGAAAGAATCACCATCAATACGATTACAATTACCAACAGGTTGCCTTCAGCGATCCTGAATTTATTATTTTTTTTCGATAACAGTTTCATCTCTATCTCCTTGCTTTCCAATCACAAACCTGATGCGTATCTCAGCAAGGTTTCCTCGCTGAATGCTTCTCGTTCAACAATGTGTGGCATTGATCCTTCATGCAAAACCCCAATTCTATCGGCAAGCCCCATGACCTCAGGAAGGTACGAGGAAATCAAAATGACTGCATGCCCATCCTTCGTCAATTGCTCGATCAACTTATAGATCTCTTGTTTTGCCCCGACATCAATTCCTACTGTTGGTTCATCAAAAATGAACAGTTTGCTCTCGCAGCAGAGCCATTTTGCAATGATCACCTTCTGCTGGTTTCCCCCTGAGAGGTTCCCTACCAGCTGATGGATGGAAGGTGTCTTTACCTTCAATTGCTTTACATACTCTACTGAACGATCCCGCTCTCTCTTCCCCAATACGAAATTGAATTTTGAGATTGCTTTATAGGATGCCAGATTGATGTTGTGATTGATGGATTGGCTCAAGGCAAGGCCTTGGTGTTTCCGGTCCTCCGGCAACAGTCCAATCCCCAGGGAGATGGCCTTTGAAGGATGCTTGATCACTTCCTTCTGCCCCTTGAAATAGATGGTACCACTCTCGATGGTATCTGCCCCGTAAATGGCCCTGACAACCTCGGTTCTTCCGGAACCCACAAGGCCGAACAATCCAAAGATTTCTCCTTGCTTCACAGAGAAGGAGATATTCTTCAGTGCTTTACCACGATTCAGATCCTCAACCCGCAACAATTCATCCCCTTTGGGATAGTGTTCGATATTGTACATGTCAGAGAGTGAACGTCCGACCATGTAGGAAATCAACTGGTCTTCATTTGTATCCTTGACAGGAACTGTCTTTACATGCTGCCCATCCTTGAGCACCGTCACGCGATCAGAGACGGTAAAGATTTCCTCCAGGCGGTGAGATATGTAAATAACCGAGATGCCGGAAGCTTTCAGCTTCTTGATGATCTCAAACAAAATTTCTACTTCTTCATTGCTCAACAAGGCAGTTGGTTCATCAAAGATGACCAGCTTCGATTTCTTGTGAACAGTCTTTGCGATTGCAACCATCTCCTGCATTGCAGGAGAAAGCTCCGTGATACGGAGTCTGGGATCGACATCCACATTCAAGGCTTTCAAGGTTTCTGCAGTCTTGGTATACACATGGTTCCAATCAATCATCCCGTTCTTCTTCCGGGGAAATTGTCCCATGAAGAAGTTCTCCCCAATAGAAAGGTCAGCAGCAAGTGTCAAATCCTGGTAAACGGCTGCCAAGCCCAAGCGGTCTGCTTCAATAACATTCGGTATGGTAACCTGCTTTCCATCCAGAGAAATCGTTCCCTCATCCTCTTGATAGACGCCCATGATAATCTTGATGATAGTGGATTTTCCCGCACCATTTTCCCCTACCAAGGCATGTACCTCACCGGGGTAGATGGTTAAATCCACATTGTCGAGTGCCTTGACTCCAGGAAATTGCTTGGATATTCCCTTCAATTCCAAGAATGGTCTTGTCTCCATTCCGGACCTCCTTCCTTTTATACAGCTAAACATGTCTCCAGCTCCTCCTATCGAGAGGAGCCAGAGACTTCAGTTCAGAGAAACGATCAATACTTTTTCATTGTGAATGGATCGAGAATACCCTGTGCTTCTGGATCATTGACATTGTGCTTCTCAACAACGACTACACCAGTGTCGACATATTCAGGAAGGGTTGCACATTCAATAGCCTTTACTGCTGAATCAACGCCCTTGTAACCCATGCCGTACGGATCCTGGACCATGATTGCCTTGATAGCTCCACTCTTGATTGCTGCAACTTCTTCTGGGTCGGAGTCGTATGCAGTTACCATGATCTTGTTGTGCAGACCCTGCTCTGAGATTGCACGGGAGACACCGTCAGCAGAGTGGTTGTTGTCTGCGAAGATACCGATCAGGTCACTACCATAGGTGGTGATCAAGTCCTCAGTGGTGGAGAGAGCCTTGATGATGTCATTGTCGACATATCTGGTGGGGATCAACTCAATGCTGGGGATCAATTCCTTGATACGGGTGATGAATCCATTGTCACGGTCAGTCAATACCTGGACGCCAGCCATTGCACTTACCACAGCAACTTTCTTACCAGCGGTGGAGATGTTGTTCTTCTTCAGATACTCAACCATCTTCTCTGCGGCAAGAGAACCACCAAGGGTGTTATCGGTAGCCAAGAAGGTATGCACCTTGTCGGTGTTTACCCTATTGTCGACGGTAACAATCTTGATTCCTTTGTCATAGGCCATCTCAAGAGCTGGCACAGAAGCGTCAGAACTTGTGGACGAAATGACAATACCATCGGGATTCGTCGAGATAACGTTCTCGAGGATTGCAATCTGCTGGTCGATATCTGACTCAGAGGGTGGGCCGTAGGTCGTTACGTTGACCAAATCGGGATTCTCAAACTCATAGTTGAGAGCACCAACGAGCAAGTACTGCCAGAAATCAGAGTCAGTAGCCTTGATGATTACTGCGATCTCATAAGGTTTTTCACCCTTTGGACCATCTGCTTCTTTTGCACCTTGTGCAAACAAACCGGACATTACGATTGTGACCAAAAGTATGGCACATAGCACTTTCTTCATTTTTTTTCCTCCTAATGTTGAAAAAAACTGTTATAAAATACAGTGCATAAATTGTGCCAATTATCATGATTTTGTTCACATAATGTATTTATATTTATATATAATAGTGTTTTATAAATTTCATGAGAAAATATATAATCACTATAAGACGAGGTATCAAGATATATATACATCGTAAGTATGTACATATTTTGAACATGTATTAGACAGACTGTACACTTTGGACACAGAGAGGCGTCCACTTCGGACACACCTAGAGAGAAGAATTATGTCCAATTCTTCAGCATTATACATGTCAGTAGGTTTTCTTAATAAAATTGTCTATTGCTTAGCAACAGAAAGATCTTGTTCCTTCTCCGCTTTCAGCAACTGATAAATAGTTGCAACAAACGGTACCCCAAACAGAATACCAGGAATACCAAACAGGCCGCCCCCTAGAATGACTGCAGTGAACACCCATACCCCTGGAAGTCCTACAGAAGTGCCCACTACCCTGGGATAGATGATATTTCCTTCCAGTTGTTGGAGGACAACTAGGAAAAGTACAAACAAGAGAGCCATCTGATACCCTTGGTTGAAGAGGAGAACGAATCCGATTGCCCCTCCAAGATAGGCTCCAACCAGAGGGATGATTGCTGTCATACCCACTACAGATCCAACGGTTAGGGCATAAGGAAAGCGGAAGAGCACCATCCCGAGTGTACAAAGAGAGCCTAAGATGATTGCTTCCACGAACTGTCCCGTAAAAAACTTGCCAAAGGTTCTGTTGGCAATCGCTTTCACATGCACAATCGTTCGGCAATACTTCTCAGGGATAAAACGTTCCATCAGGTATGCAAGCTGGGACAACAACCTACGCTTGCCAAAGAGCAGGTAAATACTGAAAACCAGGGCAATTGCAGCGTTCACAACACCATTGATTGCTCCTCCTAGGAGTGAGAGTGCGTAATCTGCAATCTTGGGCGATGAAGACCTCAGGTTTTCAACGAAGGTGTTTATATACCCTTCAATGATGGAAAATCCCTGTTCAAGCTCAGGGCGGGTATGCATGAACTGTTCCAGTGAGGACACTGACTCCTGATAGAGAACCGGTAGATTGGTACTGAACTGCCTAACGGCTAATCCCAACTGTGGTAACAACAGGATCAAAACCCCAGTGATCAACACCAAGAAGAATATGAGAGCAATGAATACCGCGATAACCCGAGCTGCGAGAGGACTCTTCAGCTTCCCAAAGACTCGTTTTTCCATCCACTTGGCAGGTATGTCAACAAGGTAAGCAAACACAATTCCAAGGAGAAGCGGCATAAGCAGTCCCCAGAGCTTCAGGAATCCTGCCTGCACAGTAGAGAAATACACTACAACCAGGGCAAGAACTGCTGTGAGAATGAGGAGGTGTACGATACTGCGAAAGGTTTTCTTGTCCATCATGAAAATGAGTATTGCATAAGAGAAGATGTGTTGCAATGAAAACTCCCCAAAGTATAACCTGTGCTATACTTTACTGCAGAAATCCAGGAGGGAAATCCATGGCACAGGATGTTCGGATTATTACCACAGGTGGGACGTTCGATAAACAGTACGATGCTATCAGCGGCGAATTGACTTTCAGGGAGTCCCAACTGCCAAGATTGCTGAATCAGGCTCGTTGCACATTAAGCATCCACTTGGAAGGGCCGTTGGCAATTGACAGCCTCTTCATGACAGATGAACAGCGAGAGGAGATCGCCCAGACCTGCCTGCATAGTGCAGAAGAGAAGGTTGTGGTCATCCATGGAACCGATACCATGTGCAGAACAGCAGCAGTAATTGCTGAAGCCCTGAAAAAAGACACAACCAAAACCGTGGTCATGACGGGTGCAATGATCCCCTACTCCCTGGAGAATTCTGACGCAGTATTCAATCTAGGCTGCGCTCTTACCGCTGTCCAGCTCCTTCCACCCGGGGTATACATTACCATGAGTGGAAGGGTTTTTCCGCATGACAACTGCAGGAAAAACAAGGACAAGGGGGTGTTTGAGGCTATCTCCTAGGAGAAGGCTGCTCACATGTTGATGAGAGCTGAACTTGTACATGCTCACGTGATGCTTTCAGGATGCTCTCCATGACATCAACTACATGCCGAGTCAAATCTCCACTGGCTCGATGTTTTGTGCCAATCTCAATTGCTTCTGCGATATCGGCAATACCGAGACCGCGAGAATTCTCAGGGTAGTCAAAGAGCAGAGGTATATCCATCCACTCTTTCTCACCCATCCTACAGTAAGAAATGGGCCCCCCGAAGGTATTGGGATCGGGGACACGGAGCGAGCCCTCAGTTCCGTAGATTTCAATTCTCGGCATACTGTGTTTCCACACATCGAAGCTGGTCACCAAGGTTGCGATACACCCGGTGTCAAATTGCAACAAACCAGCGATATGAGTGTCAACTTGGACATCGATGGCCGTCCCTCGCTTTGGCTCACTGGTAATGACCCGCTGAGGAAAGCTCTTCTGTGCATATCCGGCAACTGATTGGACAGGACCAAGCAGATTGACCAGAGCAGTAATGTAATACGGTCCCATATCAAAGAGTGGACCACCCCCAGACTGGTAATAAAATTCTGGGTCTGGGTGCCAACTCTCATGGCCATGGTTCATCATGAATGCTGAGGCTGCCACCGGTCGGCCGATCCAGCCATCATCTATAAGCTTTCGACAGGTCTGGATTCCAGAGCCGAGAAATGTATCGGGGGCTCCCCCAAGCACCAAGTGTTTCTCCTTGGCAAGCTGGACCAAAGCAGAGGCTTCCTTTGCAGTAAGAGAAAGTGGCTTCTCCACATACACATGCTTTCCGGCTTCCAGTACTTGCTTACAGAGAGCAAAATGACTTTGGGGAGTGGTTAGATTAAGCACCAGTTCCACGGAGGAGTCTCCCAGAAGTTCCTCAACTGATGCATACTGTTTTACCTGGTAGGTCTCAGCAATATCCTTGGCGCGTTCCTGGATCAGGTCCATCACACCGACCAACTCCACCTGGTTCTTGAACATTCCTGTCAGGTTATCCAGGTAGATCCCGCTGATCTTTCCTAAACCGATGATTGCTACATGTAGTTTTTTCATATCAGAACATCTTCCTATCACTTGCAAATATCTCTATGTCCAGATTCTGCTCTGTGGCAATGCTCTTTCCCTCTGCAGCCCAGAGCAGGCCTCTCTTCATCAACTCCCATGCCTCGGGAATGTCAAAGATATCATTATGGTGCCCGAGTGAGTTGTAATAGACTCTTCCATGACCCCATTTCTTGGTCCAGACCACCGGCATTTGCACTACCCCATTGGTAGAGTGATACCAGTCAACGGTGGGGAAATTAGTGGTTGCAAGCACTTCCACCGCCGGATCAACATGGAGGTAATATTGTTCACTGGAGACTGAGAAGTCCTTGATACCAGAAACCAGTGGGCTGGAGCTCTGCTTGATATTCACCTCATAGGGGACACCGTCAGAGCCGGGGTGAGCAACCCAGTTGCCTCCCATGATAAATTGCCAGAGCACGTTTGTCCGAAATGCATCACACATGCCTCCATGACACCCTGCGACTCCTACTCCACTGGCAATGGCATCAGCCAAGTGGCCCGTCTGCTTGCTTTCAAAGGTACCCATGGTCCAGACTGGAACAAAGAGATCCAGAGAGAATAGGTACTCTCTGTCCTGAAGGATTTCAAGATCACGCTCCTTACGAACCTCAAAGCCCTCTGTTTCCAGATAGGCAGCAAAACGCTCAGCAACCAGTTCGGGCTCATGACCATCCCAACCACCAACAAGTAACAATGCTTTTCTTTTTTCTGACATAGTTTCTCCTCTTATTCTAATTCCTTGTACTGCATAAAGGCAAAATCAGCTGGCTTGTTGAATCCGGACAGATCCTGACAAGCCAATGCAAAAAAAGCTCCTGTAAATGCAGAGTTATCGATATGATCATCACTAATCCTCAGCGCATCACAATCATTGCCATACTGAACGAATGCCTTTCCATCAAGCGAATAGGAAAATCGCACCGTATCATAATCAGTTTCAATCCGCATCCATAATTCATGAATATCCCCTACAGCGACCGGTGGAAAAAGTTCCTCATGCTTTCCGTTGTCACAGCTCATAATACAAACCACCTTACCCAAGGATTCATCATGAGAAAATCGTAGGTAGTAGTACTCCCTGGTACCGTAGTAGTAGGCAATTCCAGCCATCTCCTTGTACCACGTGGGATCGAACTCCAGTTTTGTGGTCACCTCACACACAAAACACTGCTGCCTTCTTCCCACCAAAGCCTGCTTAAAGAGAGAGCTCATGCTCTCCTTGCCGTACAACCGCAAATATCCCGGCCTGTCTTTAAGAGAAAGCGTGTGCTCATCAAGAGGAATTCGCAGTGTCTGGAAATCGAGAGGAAGCTCTGGACTATCAAACTGATAGAGAATATCAGAGGGAGGCAAGGGCTTCACATCAAAGGGACTCTTGAATACAGGGTTCGGAGCATTGCCACCACCCTCTATCCTGAGCCAACCATCTTGGTCGAAATACACATTTTGAATGGATGTCTCACGACCAAGCATGCAATGCTGTTTGACCGGCCTGCCACAAAGATGCACCAAGGCCCAGCTGCCATCCTGGAGTTGCACCAAATCTCCATGGCCCGCTTTCTGGATAAGGAGATCGGGCTTATCCTTACTGGTGACCAAGGGATTTCCGGGCATCACATCATAGGGTCCCTCAATCGTTCTGGATCGGGCAACGGACTCAGCGTGGTTGTAGAAGGTACCCCCTTCAGCCACCAGAAGATAGTAGTATTGCCCGATGTGGTAGAGGTGCGGACCTTCTGTCCATCCAATCTCAGTACCCTCGAAGATAAGCTTTGGGTTACCAAGACAGCGTTTCTGGTCAAAACTGAACTCCTCCAGGAGAATTCCAGCAAACCGATTTCTGTCTTTCCTGAAATCCGTGGTCATGGTGACTACATACTTTCGCCCATCATCGTCATGAAAGAGCGAAGGATCAAAACCATAGCTGTTAAGATAGATCGGTTCACTCCAAGGCCCCGTAATCGAAGAAGCAGTTACGAGAAAGTTGTGCGTGTCCTTGAAGTGCTCCTTTGAATGAACAACTGTATAGACTAGGTAGAAGGTGCCTGCATCATAGGTAAGGCATGGAGCCCATACTCCAGTGGAATCAGGGCATCCTTTCATATCAAGCTGGCTCACCCTGTCCAAAGGACGGGTCAGCAGCTTCCAGTTGACCAAATTTCTGCTGTGGTGAATCTGAACACCGGGAAACCATTCGAAAGTCGAGGTAGCGATATAATAGTCATCCTCAACCCTGAGAATGGAAGGATCAGGATTGAACCCTTTGAGAATTGGATTAGTAACTAGTGTCATGATATCTCCTTTTAACCTTTCAAAGCACCCTGGGTAAGACCATTGATGACTCTATCCTGTGCCAGGAAGTAGAATATGAGTACCGGCAGGGACCCAACCAAGATGGCGGTAAGAACTGCAGGAATATTAATTGTCTGGAAACCATAAAAGTCGCGGATACCCAACGAAAGTGTCTTCTTGGAACGTGTGTCGATCATGACCAAAGCATAAACGAACTCATTCCACATGGTCAGGAAGGTGTATACTCCAACAGTAGAAATGGCAGGACCAGAAAGTGGCATCGCAATCTTGCGATAGATCAAAAAAAGCGAACCACCATCAATCTTTGCAGCCTCATCGAGCTCTTTGGGCATCTCCTTAAAGAATTGTGTCATAATAAAGACAGAAACAGGGATATTGAACGACACATATGGCCCGATGAGAGCGAACAAAGTATCATACACCCCAGCCTTGATGCTCATCGAATAAATTGGAATCAAGGTAGTATGAATAGGGATCATCATGCCAGCAATGACTAAAAAGAAGATTCCCTTGGTCACGCGGAAGTTGAACTTTGCAAAAACGAAGGACATCAATGAGGAGACCAGAACTACCAAGCTCACCCCACTAACACTAACAATAAGGCTGTTGATGAAATACCTTAGAAAAGTAGGCGCAAATACCAGCTTATAGTTTCCAAAGAATAGCTTCGTCGGAGGTTGCCAGATGTTCATCATGTATTCAGGCAGGCTCTTGAAGCTGTTGAAAACCAGAAAGAGTAAAGGGAAGCCGGTAAGGATGAGGACCACAATACAGAAAAGGTAAATACAGGCTTTGAATAGTTTATCGATTACTGGTTCTCTTTTCATATCAATGAACCTCCCTCACCCTGGTGACATAAAGAAATCCACAGGCAAAGATGAAACAGATAATAAACATCAAGCCTGCGATAGCTGAAGCATAGCCCATACCAAATTCCACAAATCCTTTCTTATACATATACGTTGCCATGAGTTCGGTTGCTCCGCTGGGACCACCTCCCGTCATGATATAGACCAAATCAAAATACTTAAGCGATCCTACCATGGACATGACCGCTGCTGTTCTCAGCGTCGGGCCTATCAGAGGTAAGGTAATCTTCCAGAATGTTTGCCAACGGTTGGCACCATCGATGGTGGAAGCCTCATAAAGTTCGGTGGATATGTTGGTTAAACCCGCTTTGAGGATAATCATATAGAAAGGAATAAACTGCCAACAGATGACAAAAAGCACTGCAGGCATCGCAGTCCTTACGTCTGCAAGAAACCCAATTATATATTGTCCAAGTCCTACGGCTTTCATCACATAGGCAAGAATACCGAACATCGGATCGAAGAAGAGCTGCCACATTATACCGGTTGCGACAGTAGAAAAGAGCATAGGAAGGAAGAAGATGGTACGGAAAAAGCGCGTTCCCTTGATTGCGCTATTCAAGGCAAGAGCAAGCAATAGGGCAAAGGGAAGCTGGATGACAATCGAAATAATCATCAGAATCAAGTTATTCTTAACAGCAACGCCCATCATAGGGTCCTTGAAAAGCTTGAGATAGTTCGCAACTCCGACAAATCCGGAGTTTTGGCTAATACCCGACCAGTCCAAAGTTGAAAAACGGAAGGTCATGAATATACCGTAAAGATTATAGATGCCATAAAACAGAAGCCCTGGCACCAAGGCTGCCACAACAAAGAGGATCTCTTTATGGTTGGTTGCTCGACGTTTCGTTAGAACCATGAATGCATTCCTTATGATGAAGAGGGGGAGGCTGCAGTTGCAGCCTCCTGAGGGATGGCTTCAAAGCCACACGTCTTATTTTGCAGGACCCAAAACTTCGACAGCTTTTGCTTCCACAAGGCGTGCAGCCTCGACGGGAGTCATAGTCAGTCCAAACAAAGCCTGGGTGGTATCCTTATGCACTTCTGCGAGGGCAGGAGGCATATATTGGTCGTAGAAGTTCTGCATAACCTTCGCACCCATAAGCACATCATATTGCTTTTGGATAAGTGGATCCTTGATTTCGATGCCCTTTACACCAGAAATCATGGAGGAGCCATCAATCATGTCTTGACCATATTCCTGGTCAGAAAGAACTACGAGTAGATTAAAAGCTTCCTTCGGGTACTTGGTACCACCATAGACATGGATAACATTTCCACCACCGACAATCTCGTCGGCAGAACCTGCAGTACCTTCAATGACCGGGAATTTAAACAGACCAAGATTGTTCTCATAGAAGTCAGGAGCTTCATTACGACAGTTTCCAAGTAGACCATTAGTCTGGATGAGGTGTGCAGCTCTTGAGCTATAGAACAACATTCTGGACCCGCCGGTATCGTAATTAATTCCGTTCATACCTTCAGGATAATAACCCTTACGGACCCATTCCTGAATCTTCTCACCAGCCTTGACGAAGCTCTCGTCTTCGAAGGTCTTTCCATTTTCCCTATTGAAGGCATCAATAAAGACCTGTGCTCCACCATAGCGCATCGAAAGGTAGATGAAAGTGATGGCACCGGGCCACTTACTGGCATTCCCAAGAGCAATGGGGATAATCCCATTGGCTTCCAGAACGTCACAGTTGTACTCGAACTCAGCAAGAGTTGTGGGAACCTTCAGATCGTATTTTTCATATAGCTCGCGGTTATAGTACACTGAAGAAGGACCGCAAGTGATGGGAAGTCCGTAGACTTTATCACCGCTCATACTGATGGAAATACCGGGTTCCAGATAGTTTTGTGCAACACTCTTAACCTGTTCAGAGATATCAAGCACCTTATCTGCCTTGATGAACTCTTCCATCCAGCCACCACCCCAGGTGATGAACAGATCGGGAGGATTTCCACCACCCATTGCAGTTTTCAGTTTGGTTTTGTAGGGATCATTCTCGATTGCCTGATCAACTACTTTAACCCCTGGGTTTGCCGCTTCATAGCGAGCAATAGCCGCATCCATAGTCTCGCGACGAGAAGCATCAACACCAATGTGCCATACAGTGAGTGTCTTCTCCTCTCCACCTTTTGCCTCAGCTTCTGAAGAACCTGCAGCAAAGAGCATCGCTGTTGAAGCCAACAGGACACAAGTCAAGATAAACAATTTCTTCATTCTCAAACCTCCTTAAGGAATGTAAATCTCTATGCACTAGCGAATCACGCTAGGCATAACCTTATTTACACTTAGTCTGAGCCCCAAATCGGCAAACAAGAATATCTATAATTGTTTTTACATATATATTATTGACTTTTGATATTTATCATGTTTTTTGATAGCATTTATATTAATTATTTAATTTTCTATTTTATAGTTATTTATATTATTCGTACAAAAACATTGCAATACGTAAAATTGTTTTGCAATAATCTTGAGATTGATATCTTGTAAGGTTTAATGGAACATACCTAGTGTCTATCTACTCAGATACCCCCCATCGACAGGAAGCATGATACCACACACATAGTCTGAGGCATCGCTTGCTAGATACACTGCCGCTCCAGCCATATCCTCCGGTTGTCCCCAGCGTTTGGCTGGGATACGCTGACTCAGCTCAGCAAACCGTGCTTCATCATTCACGAGGGCGGTATTGATCGGGGTTGCCATATATCCAGGGGCAATACAGTTCACATTGATGCCCAAGGAGGAGAGTTCGTTGGCCATCGTCTTGGTCATCTGCATGACTGCTCCCTTTGCTGAACAATACGCAACGGTGTTGATTCCCGCAGCAATTGAGTTCACCGAAGCAATATTGATGATCTTGCCCTTACCTAATTTCACCATTAAGTTTCCAGCCCATTGGGCCAAATCAAAGACGCTGGTCAGGTTGAGCTCAATCACCTTGTCCCAATCTTCCATGGGAAACTCAAGAGCAGGGTGACGAATCTGGATTCCTGCGTTGTTGACGATGATATCTAGCTTTCCACCCAACCTCTCTTCAATTGCTTTCTTTAGTTCAGCACGCTTAGATCGGTCAAGCAGATTACTTACAAGAGCTTCTGCTTGAAGCCCCTGCCCTCGTAGTTCTTCAGCTTTCTCCATAACCTTTGGGTTGATGTCCACCAGGATGACAAAGGCACCAGCCTCAGCAAGGCCTTTTGCCATCCCCCACCCCAAGCCCTGGGATGAACCGGTTACTACCGCATTTTTTCCACTCAGATCAAACGGATTTCGTTTCATAGCTACACCTCATAGGAGAGCAAGGGCTTCCATCCATCATTGATGAACTGATCTGTTGTTCTGTTGCAACTTCCAAATGTGATGAACTCTTCCTCTTTCATGCCATCCACCTCATATGCCTTCTGGAACTCATCGAGGGTCATCAATCGGTCTATGACATCTTGGTCTACAGGCTTGTCTATCTGCATTTCATACGGACCTTCCTCTCTAAGTAATTCATCCTGAATTCCTTTGGAGATGGACATAATCATTTTTGCCCCTGAGAGTGCCGTTACATGATATGCACCACGGCAACCTGCAGGCATAAGAACGGTATCATAGCCCCTCTCTGCAAAAAGTTTGTATGCTTTTTTGATACAGGCCGTACCTGCTTGCCTGATATCCGACTCACTGACTAGAGACTCTTGATCCTGGGCAACATCGCGCAGGTAATCATCCAGACGGCCAACCATCATGACCGCAATGGTAAGCGGTTCCTTGATTCCAGCCATTCTGGCACGTTCTTTTCCCCGTTTAGCAGCTTCTGCTACTGCTAGTACCTGCGGAACGGTAAAGCTAACCGTTGCAGCAACATTGAAACCGAGAGAGACGCACTCCTCATAGACCTTGATGCCTGCCTTGGTTGCAGGAAGTTTGATAACCACATTCTTATACCAGGATGCATACTGCTTCGCTTGAGCAAGCATATAGGAATAGTCCCCTGTCTTCAGGGGACTGGTCTGTGCACAGACATACCCCTGCCCGAAAGCTCCTTTCTCATGCATGGATGTGAACAACTCTGCATAGTACCCTGTGACAGCCTTGATCAAGGCGAGAGCCTTTTCATCACCCTGCAAGTTCTTGGCAAGAGACTGTACGCGATCCTTCCACACCTCGGGATACGCCTGTAGTGTCTGATTTACGAGGAATGGATTGGTGGTCATCCCTACTGCACCATAAGAAAATGCTCGCTCTTGTTCATGGATATTGGCAGAGTCATGCCACCATATTGAGTCTGTCTCACTTGAAAGCCATTCTAGATAATTCATGCAACCCTTCTATAAATCCCATCAATTGGTACTGATGGGATGCTTCATAAGAAAATTGAGTCAGAGTCCTTGTTAGAAAACCCTGACCCAACACAATTATTACTTACGAACCTCAATGCCCGCTTCCTTCTCGTACCACTGGACAAGCCCGCCGTGGTCGTCCGAGCCCTTCCCGTCGGAGGAGAGGGACCTCATCATCTCGATGACCGAGCCAGTGAGAGGGGTCGGGGTCTTCACCGTTGCTGCGGTGTCAAGGGCGTTCTGCAGGTCCTTGATGTGCAGGTCGATGCGGAACCCGGGCCTGAAGTTCCCGTCCAGCACCAAAGGCGCCTTCGCGTCGAGGACCGTACTGCCGGCAAGTCCCCCACGGATAGCCCTGAACACCTTCTCGGGGTCCACGTCGGCCTTGGTGGCCAGCACCAGTGCCTCGCTCATCCCCGCGATGTTCGCCGCCACCATGATCTGGTTCGCCAGCTTGGTCGTGTTCCCGCTTCCGATCTCACCGACGAGGGTCACACTCCCGCCCATCACCTGCAGGATCGGCTCGACAACCTTGAAGGTGTCCTCCGGTCCGCCGACCATGATCGCAAGGGTGCCGTCGATTGCCTTGGGCTCCCCGCCGGAGACCGGCGCGTCAAGCATGACCACTCCCTTCTCCGCCAGGGAGGCGGCAACCTCACGGCTGACGATCGGGCTGATGGAGCTCATGTCCACCACCACCAGGCCTTCCCTGGCTCCCTCGATTACTCCGCCCTCGCCAAGTACCACTGTCTGCACATGGGGCGAGTTGGGCAGCATCGTGACCACCACATCACTCTGCTGCGCCACTTCCTTCGCGCTCGCCGCCTCTGCGGCCCCGGCGGTGACCAGCTCAGCGACCGCTTCCTTGTTGATGTCGTTCACGACCAGGCTGTAGCCGGCCTTGATGAGGTTCTTCGCCATGGGCTTTCCCATGATCCCGAGTCCTATGAATCCTATCTTCATCTCTCTTGCTCCTTACTTGCCGGCCAGGACGCTCCTGGCCTTCTTCGCGACATCCTCGCTCTCCAAGCCAAAGTGCCTGAGCAGGATCTCGTAGTTCTCCGCACTGGTGCCGTAGCGGTCACCCACCCCAAGCATCTCGATGGGCAGGCGGCTCTTGCCCAGCGCCTGGCACACCACGCTGCCGAGGCCCCCGATCACATTGTGCTCCTCGGCGGTAACCACGCCCTTCACCCCCTCGCAGTAGCCGAGCAGCGCCTCGGTGTCCAGCGGCTTGATCGTCGACACGTTGACCACACGCGCGGAGATGCCTTCCTGGGCGAGGATCCTTGCAGCCTCCATGGACTGCTGCACCATCACGCCGGTGGCGAAGATCACCACGTCCCCTCCGTCGACCATCTGGGTCATCTTGCCGATGTGGTACTCCTCATCGGGGTCGGTCACGATGGGCAGGTCGTTGCGGTTGATGCGCAGGTACATCGGGCCCTTCTCTTCCACCATCGCCCTGACCATCTTCTCGGTCTCCACTGCGTCACAGGGGCTGAGCACCGTCATGTGGGGCAATACCTGCATCAGCGCGATGTCGTCGATGCTCTGGTGCGTCTTGCCGTCGCCGTAGTCCGAAAGCCCCGCGCTCGAGCCGCAGATCTTCACGTTCAGGTTCGCGATCGTGATCGAGGAGCGGATCTGGTCGTAGGCCCGCCCGGAGGCAAAGACCGCGAACGAGTTCATGAACGGGATCTTCCCCACAAGGGAAAGCCCTGCGGATACCGATGCCATGTTCTGCTCGGCGATCCCCATCTGGAAGTAGCGCTCGGGGTACTCGGCTGCGAACAGCTTGCTCATCGTGGAGTTGCCCAGGTCGGCTTCCAGCATCACGATATCCTTGTTGTCCTTTCCCAGCTCGACCAATGTCTCGCCGTAGGTTGTCCTCAGACTGTCTGTCGTCCTCATGCCTCTACCTCCTTCCTCATGCTGTCTATGCACTGCCATGCTATCTTGTATTCCTCTTCCGTCATCGCCGCGTTGTGGTACTTCGCCTTGCCCTCCGCAAACGGGAAGCACTTGCCCTTGATGGTGTGTGCCATGATCGCAGTCGGCCCTTCCTTGTATGCCTTGGCAGCATCAAGGGCCCCCAGGACCTGCACCATGTCGTGCCCGTCGATCTCAATGACATTCCAGCCGAACGCCTTCCACTTCTCCACCAGGTTCTCGATCGGGAAGATCTCGGCGGTCGTGCTGGTCGCCTGCACGCCGTTCCAGTCCACGAATGCGGTAAGGTTGCTCGCCTTGAACACCGAGGCTGCCATCACGGCCTCCCACACCTGTCCCTCTGCAAGCTCCCCGTCCCCCAGGATCGTGTACACGCGGCTCTCGCTCTTATCCAGGGCAAGGCCGAGGGCGACACCCAGGGATACCGACAGTCCCTGTCCCAGGCTCCCGGTCACCGCCTCGATGCCCGGGGTCTTGTCCATGTCCGGGTGTCCCTGCAGGATCCCCTCGAATGTCTTCACCTTGCCCAGCTCGCTGCGGTCGAAGTACCCCAGCTCGGCAAGGCATGCATACTGCACCAAGACCGCGTGCCCCTTGCTCATGATCAGCCGGTCACGGCTTGGATCCTTCGGGTCGTCCTTGTTCACCTTCATCGTGTGGAAGTACAGGGCCGCCATCACATCCGCTATCGAGCTGCTGCCGCCAAGGTGCCCCACCTTGCCCGGGGGGATCATCTCCAGGATGTTTGCCCTTACCTGGATCGCCTTCAGCTGCAGTTCCTTCACCAATTCTTGAGAATAGTTCATCTTCTCTCTCCTTACTTGTACAGGAATCGTGTTCAGCAACAGGTCACACCACCATCTACTGGCAGGGCAACTCCATTGATGAAAGAGGCCTCTTCGCTTGCGAGGTATAAAACAGCGTTTGCGACATCATCAGATGTGGCAAGACGTCCCAATGGAACCTCATCAAACCGTTGTTGTTTCTTTACCGGGTCTTTGAACATCTGCTGCACAAGAGGAGTATCGACTGTGCTGGGGTGAATTGAGTTACACCTGATGTTCTCACTCCCGTATCTACTGGCAATGGATTTGGTCAATAGTGTGACTGCACCCTTTGTGGTGGTATACGCCTCAGGGGTGTAGCGGTGCCCGATCAAACCACAGACCGAAGAAGTGTTGATAATTGCCCCACCACCCTGCTTTCGCATGACAGGGATCACGTACTTGGTGCCGAGGAATACTGAACCAACATTGACGAGCATCATGGTGTTGAATTCACTGATGACCATCTCCTCGATGGGCTTTCTGATGTTGATCCCAGCATTGTTCACCAGGACATCAATCCTACCCTCTTTTGCTACTACCGTATCAATGGTCTCTTTCCATGCTTCTTCGCTGGTAAGATCCATCTGGATAAAGCTGGCAGTGTATTTGTTCTTGGCAAGCTCTGCTTCCAACACCTTCCCTTTTGTCTCATCGAGGTCAAGGATGTAGAGCTTTGCCCCATTGCAGCAGAGCAATTCAACCATGACCGCTCCCAAGCCACCGGCTCCACCGGTGACCAGGATGACTTTATCTTTCACATTCACGATTAACTTCCTTTATTGTGGTTGGCTGCTGCTGGTTTTCTTCTGCAAGCGGCTGTTTTTTACACCACTGACAAAAATCCAGACGATGGCAAGCATCAAGATGATACCGACAGGACGACCCAACAATGGGATGATTGAACCCTGTCCCTGCATAAGGGCCTGACGGAAACTGATGTCAGCCGTAGGTCCAAGAATGATTCCCAATACCAGAGGAGCCATTGGATAGTTGAGCTTGCGCAGAATATATCCGAGGATACCGAAGATGAACATGACATGGATGTCAAAGATGTTCACGTTTCCGGCATAGGCACCGATGACTGTCAAGGGGACGATGATCGGCATCAATATCTTCCGGTTAATCTTCAGAATCTTTACCATTGGCTTGGTGAGCAACAGGCCGAATACCAACATTGATGCGGTTGCGATCAAGAGCGTCACTGCAGTCAGGTAGAGGAAGTCAGGAGATTCAAGTGCGAGCATTGGACCTGGCTTGATCCCATGGAGCCAGATAGCTGCAAGGAACATTGCTGCTGGAGGAGATCCAGGAACAGCAAGGGTAAGGAGGGGAATCATGGCCCCACCGATACAGGCGTTGTTCGCTGTCTCAGCAGAAGCGAGACCTTCATAACTACCTTTCCCGAAAAGATGTCCATGCTTGCTGCGTCGCTTCCCTACGTCGTAGCTGACCCAAGCTGCAATATCTTCTCCAGCACCAGGAACTGCCCCGATACCGCTTCCGATGAAACCGGAGCGGACAGCTGTAGAAAGTACATCCTTGACCATACTCTTATCGGGAAGCACTTTTCCCAGCTGGCTCTCAATGGAGTATGGGATATCTTCCTGCAAGACAGAAAGAATCTCAGAGATGCCAAATACACCGATCAAGGCAGGGATCAGGGAGATTCCACCCATCAAGTCATAGCTGCCATAGGTAAACCGAGGGAACGCATAGACGGCATCCAAGCCGATCATAGCAGTAAAGAATCCCAGGAATCCTACGATCCACCCCTTGAGAGGAGTACTCTGGGTGGAGAGGTTGCCACAGATCATGATACCGAAGACGGAGATAAGGAAGTACTCCCACTGACCGAACTTCAGGGCGATCTTATAGAGGAATGGTGTCAGGAAGATCAACAAAAGAATTGAGATCAGTGTACCAACAAAAGAGGCTACGATACCAACCCCAATGGCTTGTCCACCATGACCTTGTTTGGCAAGGACAAATCCATCCAAGGCGGTTGCCGCCGCTGATGGTGTCCCAGGGATGTTGATCATAATTGCTGAATAACAACCACCCATAACTGCTCCGACGTAGACTCCGAGGAGGAAGGCTACAGCAGTAGCAAGCTGCATTGAGTAGGTAAGGTTGATCAGCAGGGCGAGGGCCATGGTAGCGGTCAGTCCTGGAACTGCTCCAACCACGATACCGGCCACGGTTGCAATCATTGTAACGAATACCTGTGGAAATCCGAACGCCTGTGCTGCTGCGGATCCGAACAGGGCAAATTGCTGTGCAAATGCTTCAAACATAGGTGCTCCCACCTCTATGGCAGAGGAATTTTAAAGACATACTGGAAAATAGCGCTGATCAGTAACGCTGAAAGGACTGAAATAATGATATTCTTCACCCAGGTTGTAGATTTCAGATACCAGAAAGTAACAACCAGATAGAGGAAGGTGGCTATTGCAAAATGAATTCTACCAATCAAGCCATAGATATAGACCACCATAAAGAATGAAAGAATGACTACGCGTTTTGATTCAGGGTTGAGGAACAAAGCAATCAGGCTGTCCTTTCGGAATGTAGCTTTTGTCGCTGCTACACTTCCCCCTCGTATTGACCCAATCAACATAACGATTCCGAACAGACAGAATATGATTCCCAGAATAAACGGGAAGAATCCTGGTGCATCGAGAAAACTGTTGAACACCTTCATTCCCAGGGATTCAACAATAAGATAGATTCCGAATGCCAACAGGAGTACACCCATGATGAGATCGGAAGCAGTTGTTTTCTTAATTTGGCTCATGCAACTATCCTTTTCCTAATAAATTCGGGAGATGGGTAGCCCATCCCCCGAAGCAAGACATATTATTTGATGTTCTGCTTAGCCACATCCCAGTCGAAGTCTGCAAGCTTGGGAATACCAAACGTAGCAGGACTCTTAACGGTGGAACCGACGTTGTCCAAGGTCCAAGCATATCCAGCTTCCTGGATGGCAAGGAACTTGTCAGCATCTTCGCCAGCATAACCGGCAAGGACCAATCCCTGCTCTCTTGCATAGTCAACAATCTCGGGCTGCTCTACTGCCCAGTAGAACGCCTCAGTCAGACCATCAAGAATATTCTGAGGGACATCACGTGGAATCAAGAGAGGCCAAGTCTCACTGAGCAAGGGGATGTTCTCTGCATTGTCCTGCACCTTCAAGATGGAGGGAATGTTGAGTCCGAAGTCAGTGTAGTCTTTGGTATCAGTGATGGCGAGGGCGCGAAGCTGTCCAGCCTTGATGAAGTCAATCAAGGAGGAGAAGGTACCCATGGCAATCTCTGCATCGCCTGCGATGACGTTGATACCAGCCTGACGGCAGGAACCAGCGGTCATGTAGTTGGGAGTTGAGATACCACCAATTTCACGGATTGCCTCGAAGAGAACGTGGGGACCAACACCAAAGCCGCTGATTGCCATGTTCTGCTTGCCGCTATTGAAGTAAGCTACTGCATCAGCATAGGTCTTGATATCGGAATCTGCAGCAACAACAAGAGCAGCAGCACCCATGTAGGGGTGGAAGGAAGCCCAGTCAGCCCAGTAGGTATCACTGGTACCCATTACGCGGAATCCAGAGATTGGACCGCTACCGGTTGCAAACAGGCTGTACCCATCATGCTTCTTACTGTACATTACCGTATTTGCAGCAACGGCGGATGCAGCACCTTCCTGGTTAACCACATTGATGGTTTCCCCAAGATACTCTTCCATCTTTGCGATAACCGGGCGAACAGCGGTATCAGTCCCACCACCGGCTCCGAAGCCGACATAGACTACCGGCTGTGTCTTCGGCCAAAGCTTGGTGCTTGCAGCCTCTTTCTGACCTTCTGCGAACAGTGAAGTCGCAACCAACAGTACCAGAAGGATAACAAGAATTCTGTTTTTCTTCATACAAAACTCTCCTTTTATTTTTTTATGGCATAAGCCATAAAATTACTCATAAGTTGTATGACGTCCTATAAGTTGGAAGACTCATACAATACATTTCAGATAAAAGCCTCATCTGTCAGAAAAACCTACAGCTCAGCTAACTCTGAAATCCGATCAACAGTCTTTGCAACATGCTCTCGCATAAGCCTGGCTGCCTCTTCCCTATTATGTACCCTTAATGCTTCGAGGATGACCCGGTGATAGTATCTACCGTCATGCATACCCAAATGAGTAACAATGGACTCCATGCTTGCATTCATTAAATCCTGCATGAAAAGAGCCACATTGATCAGCATGTTGTTCTTCGTTGCCTTTGCGATAGCCATATGGAACTGGATATCATCATGGGCAAACACCTTAATATCAGTGGTATTATGCTCCATTCGAACAACAATCGCCTCAAGTGCGTCACATTCCTCTTTCGTGATTCTTGTAGCGGCTATCTCCGTTGCCCCTACTTCCATTACCATTCTGTACTCAAGAATCTCCTGTAAGGAGTTCTTATCAATCATGAACATGGGAAACAACATGTCACGGTAGTTCTCACTGGTCACTCTTCTAATAAAGGAACCTTCCCCGTGTCGTGTCTCTACAATTCCCAAGGCCTTGAGCTTCTGCATCGCCTCACGAATGCTGATGCGGCTCACTCCAAATTCTTGCCTCATTTCATTTTCAGAAGGGAGTTTTGCACCCTCCTTCCATTTATTGTTCTTGATCTGGGCAAGTAACTGTTCATACACTTGGTTGGATATCTTCTCTTGTCTCACAATTTTCGTTGAATTCTGTTGTGGCATTAAAAGTTCCCCCCAAGTCAGTACCACTGATAGGTTATCATACAAGTGTTATATGTCAACAAGATTTTTAGACAAATTTACTTCATAGTATATATTTATCGATATTTTTTAATTGATTGACTTGCTGCAAAGTGTTACTGCAGTATGTAGATAGTCATAATTTTCTTTACATACTATCATCATCTGTCCCGTCGTTTTACCGATAATACAAGTTTTGAAGAGATTGGGTAAAGAAATGGAGCCAGTTCCCTACAGTCGGGACCTGGCTCTCTGAATATATGATTAAGATTCGATTACTTACGAACCTCAATGCCCGCTTCCTTCTCGTACCACTGGACAAGCCCGCCGTGGTCGTCAGAGCCCTTCCCATCGGAGGAAAGAGATCTCATCATCTCGATGATCGAGTCAGAGAGGGGTGTCGGGGTCTTCACCGTCGCTGCGGTGTCAAGGGCGTTCTGCAGGTCCTTGATGTGCAGGTCGATGCGGAACCCGGGCCTGAAGTTCCCGTCCAGCACCAAAGGCGCCTTCGCGTCGAGGACCGTACTGCCGGCAAGTCCCCCACGGATAGCCCTGAACACCTTCTCGGGGTCCACGTCGGCCTTGGTGGCCAGCACCAGTGCCTCGCTCATCCCCGCGATGTTCGCCGCCACCATGATCTGGTTCGCCAGCTTGGTCGTGTTCCCGCTTCCGATCTCACCGACGAGGGTCACACTCCCGCCCATCACCTGCAGGATCGGCTCGACAACCTTGAAGGTGTCCTCCGGTCCGCCGACCATGATCGCAAGGGTGCCGTCGATCGCCTTCGGCTCCCCGCCGGAGACAGGAGCATCAAGCATGACCACTCCCTTCTTCGCAAGCTCGGCTGCCACCTCCCGGCTCACGATCGGGCTGATGGAGCTCATGTCCACCACCACCAGGCCTTCCCTGGCGCCTTCAATTACTCCGCCTTCTCCCAATACAACTGTCTGTACGTGGGGAGAGTTGGGAAGCATCGTGACCACCACATCGCTCTGGGATGCCACTTCCTTTGCGCTTGCTGCCTCTGCGGCCCCGGCTGAGACCAGCTCGGAGACCGCTTCCTTGTTGATATCATTCACGACCAGGCTGTAGCCGGCCTTGATGAGGTTCTTCGCCATGGGCTTGCCCATGATCCCCAGTCCTATGAATCCAATCTTCATCTCTTTGCTCCTTACTTGTCGGCCAGGACGCTCCTGACCTTCTTCGCGACATCCTCTGCTTCCAGGCCATAGTGCCTGAGCAGGATCTCGTAGTTCTCCGCACTGGTGCCGTAGCGGTCTCCAACCCCAAGCATCTCGATGGGGAGGCGACTCTTGCCCAGCGCCTGGCACACCACGCTGCCGAGGCCCCCGATCACATTGTGCTCCTCGGCGGTAACCACGCCCTTCACGCCCTCGCAGTAGCCGAGCAGGGCCTCGGTGTCCAGCGGCTTGATCGTCGACACGTTGACCACTCTCGCAGAGATGCCTTCCTTTTCCAGGATCTTGGCAGCCTCCATCGACTGCTGCACCATCACACCGGTTGCGAAGATCACCACGTCCCCTCCGTCCACCATCTGGGTCATCTTGCCGATGTGGTACTCCTCATCGGGGTCAGTGACGACCGGCAGGTCGTTTCGGTTGATGCGCAGGTACATCGGTCCCTTCTCTTCCACCATCGCCCTGACCATCTTCTCGGTCTCCACTGCATCACAGGGGCTGAGCACGGTCATGTGCGGCAGCACCTGCATCAGGGCGATGTCGTCGATGCTCTGGTGCGTCTTGCCGTCACCATAGTCGGACAGTCCTGCACTGGATCCACAGATCTTCACATTCAGGTTGGCAATTGTCACAGAGGAGCGGATCTGGTCGTATGCACGACCGGAGGCAAATACTGCAAAGGAGTTCATGAACGGGATCTTCCCAGTCAGGGAGAGCCCTGCAGATACCGATGCCATGTTCTGTTCCGCGATCCCCATCTGGAAGTAGCGCTCCGGATACTCGGCGGCAAACAACTTGCTCATCGTCGAGTTGCCCAGATCGGCTTCCAGCATCACGATATCCTTGTTGTCCTTTCCCAGCTCGACCAGGGTCTCGCCGTAGGTTGTTCTCAGGCTGTCGGTCGTTCTCATGCCTCTACCTCCTTCCTCATGTTGTCGATGCACTGCCATGCAATCTTGTACTCTTCCTCACTCATCGCCGCGTTGTGGTACTTGGCCTTGCCCTCCGCGAACGGGAAGCACTTGCCCTTCACCGTATGTGCCATGATCGCAGTCGGCCCTTCCTTGTATGCCTTTGCTGCATCCAGGGCCTCAAGGATCTGGACCATGTCATGGCCGTCGATCTCGATCACGTTCCACCCGAAGGCCTTCCACTTCTCCACCAGGTTCTCGATCGGGAAGATCTCGGCTGTGGTGCTCGTCGCCTGCACGCCGTTCCAGTCCACGAATGCGGTAAGGTTGCTCGCCTTGAACACCGAGGCTGCCATCACGGCCTCCCACACCTGTCCCTCTGCAAGCTCCCCGTCCCCCAGGATCGTGTACACGCGGCTCTCGCTCTTATCCAGGGCAAGGCCGAGGGCGACACCCAGGGATACCGACAGTCCCTGTCCCAGGCTCCCGGTCACCGCCTCGATGCCCGGGGTCTTGTCCATGTCCGGGTGTCCCTGCAGGATCCCCTCGAAGGTCTTCACCTTGCCCAGCTCGCTGCGGTCGAAGTACCCCAGCTCGGCAAGGCATGCATACTGCACCAAGACCGCGTGCCCCTTGCTCATGATCAGCCGGTCACGGCTTGGATCCTTCGGGTCGTCCTTGTTCACCTTCATCGTGTGGAAGTACAGGGCCGCCATCACATCCGCTATCGAGCTGCTGCCGCCAAGGTGCCCCACCTTGCCCGGGGGGATCATCTCCAGGATGTTTGCCCTTACCTGGATCGCCTTCAGCTGCAGTTCCTTCACCAATTCTTGAGAATAGTTCATCTTCTCTCTCCTTAGCAATCTCAACACATACTTCAACTAATCTATTGTTGAAGCGGTATAGATCATCGGCAACAGCAGTATCAGGAGACACTAACTGTTACCCGAATCATCCTAACTTTCCAACATAACCTTCAGCATCTTGCCTTCCCGGTTGTTTTCCAAATCCTTGAAAGCCTGCACACCATCTTCCAGCTTATAGCTATGGGTGATGAGCGGCTTTATATTGATCTTTCTTTCACTTAAAAGTTTGAGGCTGTCTGCAAAACCATTGAGGTCATATACATAGTTGCCCTTGATCTTCAGTTCTCGGGTAACAATATCCTGCATATTGACTTCAATTATTTTCTGGGCATTTCCAATCCAGACCGCAGTTCCACCAATCTTCAAGCACTCGAGTGAGTTCTTTGCCGTCGGTGCAATCCCTACCGCCTCGATGGAAAAATCAATCATCTTGCCTGAGGTAATGGTTGCAATCTCTGCAAGGAAGTCCTGGGTTCGGGGATTCACCAAGTAATCGGCTCCCAGTTCCTTAGCAATGCCAAGGCGGAAATCAGTAGCATCACTGACGATGACATGCTTTGCCCCACGATATTTCAGCAATGCAAGAGCCATCAGGCCAATGGTACCCGCCCCGATAATCAAGGTGTAGTCAGCCTCTGCAAGTTCAGCATCGCTGATCTTGAAGACCGAGCGATATGCAACTGCCAAAGGTTCTGTGAAGGCAGCTTCGTTGAAGCTGATACCATCAAATGGAAGGAGGTATTTCTCCTCGATGGTTACATATTCACACATGGAACCATCGACATCGAGCACTCCCATGCAGATACCTTCCGGGCATACATTCACCATACCCTTCCTACAGAATTCACAAACACCGCAGTAGGGCTTCGGGAAGACAACCACTTTCTGCCCTTCCTGAAATTTGCCACCCTTCGGAACCTGGGCAACCACACCGCTGAACTCATGCCCCATAATCATGGGAGGAGTTCTACGGCCGGTCTTTCCCATATATCCTTCAAAGTCAGAACCACAGATTCCGTTGGACTTAACCTGTATCAAGTACTCATTCTCGGAGGGAACAGGTGTAGGAACTTCCCTAAGCACCATCTGTTTCTCTCCTACGTAATATAAAGATTTCATGTAATAACCCTTCTTCTCTATCTCTTAATAAATATACCCAAGCAGACGTGGAACGATCAGCGTCAGCTCCGGAATGTATGTCAGGAACATCAGTGCAATCAACTCAACTCCAATGAACGGCAGTACTGCCTTGGAAATCTTCTCGATACTTAGCTTGGCTATCGGTGCCGCTGCATAGAGACATGTACCTACCGGAGGCGTAATAAGGCCGAAATTGAGGTTGACCAACATCACGATTGCAAAGTGCAATGGTTGAATTCCATAGGTTAGTGCTATTGGGAGGAAAATCGGGGCCAAGATCAAAACACTGGCACCCGGATCCATGATCATGCCCATGAACAACAGGAATACGTTAACCATCAACAGGAATACAATCTTATTGGAGGTAAGATTCAGCATGAAGTTTGCAATCAAGCTGGGGATTCTTTCGATTGCAAGAACCTGACCAAAGAGGTTTGCCAATGCAATAACAAGCAACGTTACTGAAGAGGTAACCGCTGCGCTGAGGAAGCTGTCAAAGACTTCCTTCAGACTCATCGTCTTGAGCAGGAAGAGTCCCGCTATAATTGCATACAGACAAGCAATAACAGCAGCTTCGGTTGGGGTAAAGTATCCACTAAAGATACCGATGACCAGGATTGCTGGGCACATCAGTCCAATAATGGACTCTTTCATTGTATAGATTACTTCCTTCATCGGGATCTTATTGGTTCTTCGGGGATGGTTATGCTTCTTTGCATAGTAATAAGAGAGAACCATCAGCGAGAATGCAACAAGGATGCCAGGTAGATACCCAGCTGCAAACAATGCTCCAACCGACTCACCGGTAGCCATGGAGTAAATGACCATTACCACACTGGGGGGAATGATCGGACCAATAACCGAAGAGGCAACGGTAACTGCAGTCGCATACTCAGCGGTATATCCCTCTTTTTCCATGGCAGGAATCAGGATAGAACCAAGAGCTGCAGTATCTGCAACACCACTACCGGTAATACCGGCAAAGAATACGCTTGCCACAATATTGACCTGTGCGAGTGCACCAGGAATCCGTCCAACCAGAATATTGGAAAAGCTGATCAGCGCATCGGTAATCTTGGACCGGTTCATCAACTCTCCTGCGAGAATAAAGAACGGGATGGCAAGCAAGATATAGTTATCAATGCCGCTATACATCTTCTGGCCGATCATGCTCAGAGGAATGTTTCCAAGAAACAAAAAGTAATACAGGCTGGATACGCCCAACACAAATGCAATGGGGATGCCTATAGCCAATGCAAGTATAAAAACAACTGCGATAATACCCATAGTGTCCTCTCCCCTAACTTCCGATTGTCTTTCCAGCAATGCCTTTGCTGGTAAGTAAGTCACCTAATCCCCAAGCCAGATGAAAAAACATCATAAAGAAAGAGGCAGGGATCATCATTTTCACATACTTCATGGAGAAAGGAAGAATGTCACCACGAATACGGACTGCTTTCACGGCAGCCTCATAACTGTTCATAAAGAAATAGACAACAGAGAACATCAGCACGAGATAGGCTACGACAGCTACAATCTTTGCAATCTTCGCTGGAAGTATGGTGACAATGATATTGACACCTGAATGCTGCTTGTTTCTCAATGCGGCACTTGCCCCGATGTAGGTAAGGCTTACCAAACCCCATCTTGCCAACTCTTCTGTCCAGGAAAAACGCAAACTAGTGAACCTAGCAATAACCCCAAGGGTGATAATGAAAAATACACCAATCAGGATAGCAGTCGCTATATAGGTTGCAATTTTTCCAAGGACCCAACTGATCCTATCCAGTACTTTAACCACTTTGAACCTCACATAGTTGACGACCGTCTCATGAGAGACGATCGTCATTACTCAAATAATTACCTTCTTACCAACCAAACTTGGCTTCAGATTTCTTCACTTCTGCGAGGAACTCATCAACGATCTCATCGCCAACCTCACCTCTGAGCCAATCATAGGTAGGAGCAGCTGCTTCCTTGAAGAGTTCAAGTTCCTCAGCTGTCGGTACATATACTTCCATGGTGTTCTTGACTGCTTCAAAGTCAAGGACGCGGGAAGCAAGGGCCTCAGATGCACGGTCTGCAGTCTGTGCGTGATAGGCAGCAATCTCGATGATGTGCTGATACTCAGCAGGCAGTGAATTCCAGAAATCGGAGTTGATCAAGACAAAGTTCTCACTCCAGGTGTGACCATCAAGGGTGATGTACTTCTGTACCTCGTTCCACTTATTGGCTGCAATGTTCCAGATAGGGTTCTCCTGTCCATCAACAACACCAGTCTGACAAGCGGTGTAGATCTCTCCGGAAGCAAGAGGAGTTGCGGCAGCACCCATTGCTTCAACCATCTTCACGTAGATGGGGCTCTGCATAACACGGAACTTCAAGCCCTTCATGTCAGCAGGTGTGCGGATTGGACGCACGTTGTTGGTGAAGTGACGGGTACCATTCTGGCCAACAGAAAGCATCTTAAGGCCACTGATTTCTTCAAGCTCAGCTGTCATCTCTTTCCAGAGATCACTGGTGTCAAAGAAATCCCATGCAATCTCATCACTCTTGAATACGTACGGGAGGAAGATAACCTGGGTTTCAGGCATCAGGGAAGAGATTGTACCAGTAGTGGTTACCATCTCAATACCGCCGCTCATTGCCATCTCCATGGTGGCTTTGGTATCGCCAAGAGCATTACCAGGATAGAGCTCAACTGCGACCTTACCATTCGAGTTCGACTCTACGATACTCTTGAAGACCAGGCCATAGGCGTGCTCTGGGAGCGGGGTCTTCGAGATGTTTGGCCAGGTGGCTGCATCATAGTAAGCAAAGCGAATCGTGTAGTCAGGGTCTACTGTTCTGACCTCTTTTTTCACAGACACTGCAATTTTCTCTTCAGCAGCGGGAGCCGCAGAAGTTGCAGTAGTAGAAGAGGTCTGAGCAGTAGTAGCGGCAGGCATGGTCCCTGCGGTGCTTGCTGCGGCAGTTGCCTTCTTTTCACAACCAATGAACAAGAAGGAAACAATCATGACGAGTAAAAATACAGTCATCATTTTTTTCATAATTTTAGAATCTCCTTTTAGGAATCAAGCAATAGACTTATCTTACAAGTGAAATATGCATCTGTAAAGAAAAATCTATACTTTTTTTCACATATGTATATAATTCATTATTATTATATGATTTATACTATCTTTAACAGTCATTAATTTTATATTTATCGATAAATTTTACTTGCATAATATTCGAATAACTTGTATTATAAGTTTAAAGTGAGGTAGAAAAAAAATGAGATCTGGAGATAATAAAGGACAGTCCTTACGGGTACAAATATTTGAGAAACTAAAGAACAGGATTGAGGCAGGGACCTGGGAGGTTGGGAGTAAGTTTCCTTCGGAAAACCAACTCTGTAATGAGTATAATGTAAGTAGAGTTACCATCCGCGCAGCCATCCAGCAACTTGAAGCTGTCGGTCTGGTACAGACCCATCAGGGAGGGAGAACCGTTGTAGTTCGCACCCATGTCAGGGGAGCAGTCTCTGTCCTGAATCCACTGCAAATTTCCAATCATGAAATTAATATTGTGAAGGTACTCGAATATCGTATGGTTGTTGAGAAAGGTACCATCGGCCTCGCTGTACAACACATCACCGAGGATGATCTCATCGCTTTGGAAGAGATCTTCAACATGATGCTCGTCCACCATGATGACATCAAGAAATTCTCTCAGGCTGACTATCTCTTTCATAGGAAAATTGCTGAATCATCCAAGAATGAGATTCTCATTCAGGCTAACCAAGGCATAGAGGAGGTACTCTCTTCCACAATGGACACCATTGTCAGCCTGCTTGGATGTGCGATTGGTATTAGATACCACCGCCTCCTTCTTGCTGCTCTTCGCGTTCACGACAAAGCGACCTGCGAGCAGCTCATGGAAGAGCACCTGCAAGCCACCATCGATGGAATCAAAAACTTTCTAGAAATCTCCAAAGACCCTAAAGAAGACGAGGGAGAATAAATGAGATTCACTCAGTTTTCTGTTTATGCTTACCAAGAAAAAGCAGCACCAGAAATATGATCAAGATGACCACGAAGATGGCCAGCATTCCTTGTCCCATCAATGTGAGGGATTTTGAAAAGATTGACTGCATATGCCTCCTCCTACAACAATCCTGGGACCAAGCCCAGGATGACACCGCCGGCGATGACCGACGCAATCTGCCCAGCGACATTTGCCCCAACGGCATGCATCAACAGATGGTTCTGCGGATCTGCTTGCTGACCAAGCCGCTGAATGACCCTTGCGGACATGGGGAAGGCAGAAATACCGGCAGCTCCAACCATTGGGTTAACCTTCTGCTTCACAAACAAGTTCAAGATCTTGGCGAAGACAACACCGGCGATGGTATCAAAGATGAAGGCAAGCAAACCGAGGCCCATGATCATGATGGTCTGGATTGTAACAAACGATTCAGCTTTCATCGTAGATGCAATCGTGATACCGAGCAACAGCGTAATCAGGTTTACCAAGACGGTTTGCGCAGCGGTAGAGAGCGTATCCAGAACGGTACACTCCCTGATCAGGTTACCGAACATCAGCATCCCTACCAAGGAAACAGAAGCAGGGGCTACGTAACCTGCCACCACGGTGACGATGATCGGGAAAAGAATCTTAGCACGCTTGGATACTGAACGGGGATTGTAAGGCATCTTGATCATTCGTTCATTCTTGGTGGTCACCAGCTTGATGGCAAACGGCTGTATGATCGGAACCATGGCCATATAGGAATACGCTGCAATGGCGATCGGGCCTACATACTTGCTCCCAAGCACCTGTGATACAAGGATTGATGTTGGTCCATCAGCAGCCCCTATGATACCAATCGAGGCTGCATCAATAAGGTTGAAACCAAGCAAGGTAGCCACGCTGATGGTGGCGAAGATTCCCCACTGGGCAGCAGCCCCAAAGAGGATCAGCTTCGGATTGGCCAAGAGAGGACCGAAGTCGATCATCGCCCCGATACCGATGAACAGCAGTAGGGGTAATGCCTCTGCCGACTCTATCCCCAGCTCAAAAAGCCAGTCAAGAATACCCGGCACCTCCCCAATTCCTTCCATCATCTGCGTGATGGCTCCAGAGAACGGCAAGTTGACCAGGATGGCACCAAAGCCCATGGGAAGCAAGAGCGAGGGCTCAAGTTTCTTTGCAATCGCAAGATAAATAAGAAGACCTCCCACACCAAACATCACCAGTTGCTTCCAGGTGGTGTTAAGAAGTCCTTCCAGCAAGAAGTCCATAGAGAACCTCCGGGAAAAAGAATAGGGGGAGAAGTTGACTTCGCACAATGGCAATGAAGCTCCCCCAACGTTGTTAATCATAGAGGGCTTATGGGTCGAGGTCAAATAATAATTCTGGAAGATTTGAATTGCTGTTTATACAATAAACCATACATATGTATTGCAACCAAATTTCTCTCCTTCTATAGTACGGACATGTACACTCCAATGTTGTTAACAAACAAAGATATACCTGCGATACGTGCCTACATAGCAGAAGAGAAAGAGATGAACCTCTTCATTGAAGGAGATATCGAACAGTACGGATTGGAGACTGAGACAGTCTCCATCTGGGCTTTTGGTGAAGATTGGGATTGCCTCCTGCTTAGGTACTACTCCAATTTCATCATCTCCAGCAACAAGGACCAGTTTGATGTACAAGCCGTGGCCTATTTCCTGCAAGACCAGGAGATCCAATGCATCAGTGCAAAGGAAACCATTCTCGAGCAATTGGCCCCCTACTACCCTACTCTTCCCTTTCAAGGTACTTATCTGTGTCGGCTGGAGAAAGAACATTCCAAGAAGATAAAAACTGGAACGGAAGATATACGCAAACTTGATTCAAGTCACAGTCAAGATATCGTGGACCTCTACAAACTGATAGAGGAATTTGCGAAGCCCTACATCGAGCATGAGGAAGAGAAGCTCGCGCAAACAAGGGAAAACTATGAAAATGGCTGCGAAGGATATGGGATTTTCAAAGATGACATATTGGTATGCACCGCCTATACCACCGCTAAGACAAGCAGTGGAGCCATGATCATTGGTGTGGCGACACATCCTGCCTACCGCAAAAGAGGCTATGCGTCCATGGTGATGAATCATATCTGTGAGCAGGGGTTTAAAAACGGGCTCTCATTCCTCTGTCTTTTCTACGACAACCCTGCCGCCGGGGCAATATACCACAGGATTGGCTTTGAAACCATTGGCAGGTGGGCCATGATGAAATTCTAGGTTCGTACCATAATATCACCGGTTTACGGTTGCATGCCGACCACAATGACTTAGAATAGTAATGAGGAGAAGCATACAATGAAAGCACTGGTACTGGAAGAAAAAGGACGACTGAGCGTACGTGATTTTCCCATTGAAGAACACATGGGCCCCCATGATGTCACCGTAGAGGTAAAAGCCTGCGGTATCTGTGGTAGTGACGTACACTACTATACAGAAGGAGCGATTGGAGACTTCGTCGTCAAGGAACCCATGATACTTGGCCATGAGGCGGCCGGAATCGTGGTTGCCAAGGGAGAGCATGTCACCAACCTGGAGATAGGGGATCTGGTCTGTATGGAGCCAGGGGTTCCAAACCTGCAAGCGAAACAAGTATTGGAAGGCAACTATCACCTTGACCCGGATATCTCTTTCTGGGCTACCCCACCCATTCATGGTTGCTTGCGTGAGCAGGTCGTACATCCATCCCGTTTCTGTTTCAAGCTACCCAAGGGCGTCAGTGTACAGGAAGGAGCCATGATGGAACCACTGGCAACAGGTATTGAGGCTGCAAAAAAAGCCCAGGTAACACCTGGTGACACTGCCCTGGTAGTGGGAGCAGGAACCATTGGTATCATGGTTGCAATCTCCTGCCTTGCTGCCGGATGCTCCAAGGTCTTCATCAGCGACGTAAAAGAAGAGAAGCTAGCCATCGCAGCTTCCTATAAGAATATCATTCCCATCAATGTGGCAAACCAGGATTTACAGGCAACCATCCTGGCTGAAACAAACAACGAAGGGGTAGATCGCCTCTTTGAAGCCTCGGGCAGCCCAAGGGTCTACCCTTCTTTCTTCCGTTGTGCCAAGCGCGGTGCTACAGTGGTACTGGTAGGTATGATGAACGGCACCGTTCCCCTTGATGTTTCCTTACTGCAGGTTCGTGGCCTTCGTATTGAGACACTTTTTCGTTACACGAACACCTTTGACAGGGCAGTAGCCTTGGTGGCAAATGGTTCTATCGATGTCAAACCTCTCATCTCCAAGGTATTCCCCTTTGAAAAGGCAATAGAAGCCTATGAGTATGCAGCCAAGGGGCATCAGGATGTAGTGAAGGTGATGATTGAGTTGTAGCCAAATCAGGATGCACTGTCTGTTATACAATCGGATAGGAGGAGCTAGGGAACACCCCCTAGCTTCCGTCCTTCCACACCACCCGGCATACGGTTCCGTACCGGGCGGTTCCGAAATTACTTACATCACTCGGTGTAATTTCCCATACATATCACTGAAAAAGAGATATCCGTGTGCTCGTAGCACATCCACACTTAACCACCGTGACACTTTCCAATATCCAGACAGGGCCCAGGTTCCTTGCCTCGCATCGGCTACACTGAGTGCTTCCTCATGTTTTACGCCCTGTTGTCTGAAAAGCCGGTATCTTGACCGTACTCTCCAATTCGCTTTGAGAATCACTGCCCGAATCTTGTGTCTAATCCATTCATCAAGCTGTAACAGTCTCTGCTTAGCGTTTGCCAGTCGGAAATAGTTCACCCATCCTCTCACAAGGTATGCAAGTCGCATCTTCCTGAATTCGTACGACCACCCGTTGTTCTTGTTCAGAATCTCTTTCAGTTTCGTTCTCAGTTTCTTCCAGCTTTGAGGATGGACTTTCAGTTTCACCTCTCCACTACTGTAGAATCCGTAGCCAAGGAATTTTATGTCGTTGGTAATTCTACGAACGACGGTCTTTTCCCTGTTCACTTTCAGCTTCAGTTTCTTCTCAAGAAATTTCGTGGTACTCTCCATCACCCTTAAGGCGGCCCTTTCACTCTTACACAGTATCATCATATCATCCGCATACCGAACGAAACGATGACCTCGCTTTTCAAGTTCCCTGTCACTTTCGTTCAGCATGATGTTGCTCAACAGTGGTGACAACGGTCCACCCTGAGGTACTCCGATGGTCGTTTCCTGTCTGATGCCATCGACCATGACTCCGGCTTTCAGGTATTTGTACAGCAGAGATATGACTCGTCCATCCTTAATCGTCTCGCTCACCAGTTGCAGTAATCTGCTCTGGGGAACGGTGTCAAAGAATTTCTCCAAGTCCATATCCACCACCCATACGTATCCTTCACGGGCATGCTCGATACACTTTTCCAATGCATCGTGTGCACTCCTTCCGGGTCTGAAACCAAAACTCGATTCACTGAATTTCGGTTCATAGATCCTTGTGAGTACCTGCACGATTGCCATCTGGATTCCCCTGTCTATGACAGTCGGAATTCCAAGGTCCCTTGTCTTGCCGTTATCTTTAGGTATTTCCACCCTCCGTACCGGCTGTGGCTTGTACGTCCCTTCCAATAGACTCTGGCGTACCATGCTGTAGTTGTTCTGGAGGTACTGAGTGAGTTCCTCAGTCTTCATCCCATCTACCCCGCCTGCTCCTTTCTTGCCCGCAACCTTCATGAATGCTGTCCGCATATTCTGGAGACTGACAATGTGGTCCAGTGTCTTTGTCAGGAGACTCTCTTCTTCACTAGTGATCGTTGGTTGATTTCCTTCCTCTGGGTTCTTCCTCACAGACACAGACGCTGTTTTCCTACCTTCGCCTTCCGGGCTATCCTCAGAAAACAGTCCTTCGAGTTGAAGTTGGCTGTCTTTTACGTTCTGTTTGGGTACTTCCATTTTCCGGTCCTCCATTCCGGTTCAGTCCTTCCCATCTCTCCACTAGTACAAGCGATGGTACTGTGACCTCTGCTGACTTCTCTACATTCGTTGTTACTACGTCGTCATAAGCGATATTGCAGCCTCGTACGCTGTAGAGACCTCCCGAGGTAAGATGCTTATCTTTCCTCCCATGTAGCCACTGAATTTACCGCCTCAGGCTCCGTACAGTGTTGGACTTCGTTCTGTATTGCAAACTCAGCCACCTGAAACAGCCTCATATTCAGTTCGTGTTCCTTGGCTCGGGATTTTGCCTCCGGCTTCCTTCAGATTCCACCTCGCGATGAACACCCTTGCCTTCAGCTAGTGGTAGGCACTGCAACCCCCACAGAGAACTTTCACCTCCTAGATAAGCACCATGCTCGGCGCACAATAGAAAACCCCTGTGCAAACCTTAACACAGGGATTTCTAGTTACTTCAGATTATGCGCTTTTTACCACTTTTCTTTGTTTTTTATCACGATTTTCTGAGGATCGAGCATTAATTCGCTGCTGTGTTTGGTCAAGAATTACTGCAGCAAGAATTACTAACCCTTTGATTACATTCTGCCAGAACTCAGATACACCGAGCATTACCAGACCATCACTCAATACACCAATTACAAAAGCACCGATGATGGTGCCCCCAATGCTGCCGATTCCTCCTGAAAGACTCGTACCGCCCAGTACAGCTGCAGCAATGGCATTCATCTCATAGCTTTCTCCTGTCGCTGGATGAGCAGCTACTAATTGGCTGGCAATAATCAGACCAACCAGGGCAGAAGTAAAGCCAGAGAACATATAGACTAGGGTTGTTACTTTCTTAACCTGAATTCCTGACAACTCTGCGGCCCGTTGATTCCCACCAATGGCGTATATATGCCTGCCAAATGGAGTTTTCTTTGCAACATATATTGTAATTAGCATCAATACGATCATCAACCAAACGGATAAGGGCATACCAAGAAATCTACCAGCGCCAAGGATTGGAAAACCTGTATTTCCAAGTTCTGGTTTTCCTTGAAGGTTAGGAAATGTTGCACCACCCGATCGAATATTTGCAAATCCTCTTGCAATGTACATCATCCCTAGCGTTCCAATAAAAGGGGCAACATTCAGCCTTGTGATAAGCAATCCATTCACCCCACCAATGGCAGTACCGAGAACTAGGCAAACTAAGATGACTAGAGGAACATGCAAGTACAAAGTTCCCCCAAACATATTGAGAACAATACCTTCGTTAATGAGACCACCTGCGATCATACCACAGAGTCCTACAATAGAACCTACTGATAAATCTATTCCACCTGTCAAGATGACAAAAGTCATTCCAATTGCCATGATTCCAGTAATCGCAACATGTTTAGCTATAGTCATGAGGTTTACAGGGTGAAGGAAATTTATACCACGTGTAGAATTCAATAACACTGTGAAAACTATTACTAAAAGCACAAGGGCAATAATTGTCCTCAACTTGAGTAAAATCATACCGATAGAGAAATCATTATTTTTAATGGCATTCTTCATTTGTCTTTTCCTCCGAACCTCTGCACTGTAGTCATATGCCCTATAGTTGAAGCATTTACAATATTTTCTTCTGTAATCTCTTCCTTACCAAAATTACCTGTAATCTTGCCTTTGGAAAGAACGATCACTCTGTCACAAATTGCTAACAGTTCTTTCAACTCACTTGTAACCATGATAATTGCAAGCCCTTCCTGAGCTAAATTATTCATGATATTAAAAATCTCACCTTTTGCTCCAACATCGATACCCCTTGTGGGCTCGTCCAAGAGTAATACTTTCGGCTGGGTTAGGAGACTTTTCCCAAATACTACTTTCTGTTGGTTCCCTCCACTAAGAGACATGATTGAATTTTCTGGATTGGAAGTCTTGATTGACATGCTTGAAATTGTTTCATTTACACAGCTTGACTCATTACTTCCGCTGATGTGTATCTTTTGTTTCACTATTCTCCAGAGGCCCGGTAATGTAAGGTTATGAGAAACACTCATTGTTTGTACAATCCCCTCTCGCTGCCTATCTTCAGGAACCAGAGCAATTCCTTTTCTAATTCTTGATTTAATATCGGGTTCTCCAAGTAGTTCATTCTCAAGATATATTTCACCGTGAGCATCTGTATGAAGCCCCATAATTGATTCCAATGTTTCTGTCCGCCCTGCTCCTAAAAGCCCATATATGCCAAGAACCTCTCCCTTTCGTACGTCAAAAGAAATACTTTTCAATAAGGGTTCCTCAGCAGGCCCATGAAAAAAAAGATCTCTTACTTCTAGGACGACATTTCCAATCATGCGTTTTCCAGAATGAAATATTTTACTTGCTTCACCTCCGACCATAGAAGAGATAATCCATTGAAGATTTACATCACTCATTGGCTTTTCCGTAATTAACTCGCCATCACGTAAAACAGTGATGTAATCACCAATCTGTATTAGTTCTTCTAGCCGATGGGAGATGTAAATGATAGAAACCCCGTTTGATTTCAATTCATCAATAATTTTAAATAATATTTCAACTTCTGTTTTTGAGAGTGCAGAAGTGGGTTCATCCATAATAAGTATGTTAATATCCTCAGCTAAAGCACGAGCTATTTCCACTATCTGCTGTTGACCGACTTTCAAGGAACTAATCTTTCTTTTAGGATTGATATCTTGTTCTAGTTTTCTCAGTAACTCCTTTGCTTTCTGTTCTTGGGTTTTGTGATCAATCCACCCTTTGTTTTTTAACAGTTCCTTATTCATAAAGATGTTTTCAGCCACATTGAGGTTAGGGAAGAGACTTAGCTCCTGATAGATAATCCCTATACCTTTCTGTGTAGCTGTCTTTGGAGTTAGATGAGTTAATTCTTCATCGCGCAAGTAGAATTTTCCACTTGTAGGAGTCTCTACGCCAGACAGTATTTTCATAAGCGTAGATTTCCCTGCACCATTTTCCCCTACCAGCACATTCACCTTGCCCTCATAAACATTAAAATCAACCCCTTTTAATGCCGTGGTACCAGGATACACTTTCCGGATATTTTCTGCCCGAAGAATTACTTGATCACTCATTCGCATCACCACTACTTAACTCTAGTTGAACTGGTGTTATCATTACTTCTTCTGATCCATCAAAGAGAGTAAATGCACCAAGAAAATCAACAACCATACCAGACTTCCATGAATCATCAACTGAAGGAACAATATTGTCTCTGATATAGAAATTGATTTCTCGTGAGATATTTGCGAATTCAATTTGGTTGTTGAAATCGTCGAACTTAATAAATTCCAGAGCATCTCTGACCATGCTTTTCTTGATAACTGGTCCAATCTGTATCGTACAGTTTGATTCTTGACTCAAATCGAGAATATCCAACACAAGTAATCCTGCTGAGGATTCTCTATTCACTTCTTTAATAGGAATTCTACCAGAGACTATAAATGTGTATGGTGAAAGTTCTTCTTTTCGTATTCCGTAGGCTTTTTTGGTTTTTTCGGGATCCGTTCTCAAACCATCCAACAATGCTTCCAATTCACGTGCTTCTTCTTTAAAAGTGCCAAGAACCTGATCATCCCAAATACTATGCACATATTCAACAGCATCAAACGACTCATCTTCAAAATAAAAAGATACACCTTCATCATTTTTATTCGTACTTGAACCGTCATGCTTTACAAACGTACATGACATAAAAACCACTGAAATCATTAAGATAAGAAAAGCATTTCGTAATAGTTTCATTCGAATCCACCCAATTTCTGTAAATATAGCTCCTCTTTGTAGAGGAGCTATATTACTAATCAATTTATTTCAACATGAAGTTGTCCAACCTAGCAGCATTGGATTCATCAATTAAGATACAATCAGTAAGCTGCTTCTCAGGCAAACCAGTGGAACCTGTCTTGATATACTTATCAGCCTGCTCAACAGCCATGATTGCATTAATGGCAGCAGTCTGAAGAACGGTAGCCTTGATATCACCAGCTAAAATTGAATCACGAACGTCATTGCTACCATCAAATCCGACGACAATAACATCACCCATTCCAGCTGCATTCAAAGCTGCCATAGCACCCATGGCCATCGTATCGTTGCCACTAATCACACCTTTGATATCAGGATTAGCCTGCAATATGGATTCCATCTTCTCGAAAGCTTCAGTCTGGCTCCAGTTTGCACTCTGTCTTGCAACCATCTTGAGTCCAGGATACTGATCGATTATTTCATGATAACCCTTTGAACGAATACCTGCGTTTGTATCTGATTCCTTTCCTACCAACTCAACATACTTACCGCTTTCACCCATCAATTCAACGAATTTCTCTCCGCCCAGCAAAGCTCCTTGATAATTGTTGGAAACAATCTGGCTTACAGCGAGACCGGTCTCATTAATTTCTCTGTCAATCAAGAAGGATGGAACACCAGCTTCCTTAGCTTTTCTGACAGCACCGATGGTTGCATCTGCTCCGGCATTATCACAAATAATTGCTGCGGCATTACTTGCAATTGCGGTGTCAAAATGTTGATCCTGCTTATTTGCATCATCATCATGTGACAGTACAAGTGTTTCATAACCCAACGATTTAGCAGTTTCCTCAGCTACTAAAGCCTCTGTTTTAAAGAAGGGATTATCGTGCGAAGGAGTAATAATTACAATCAGATTACTCTTGACAGCTTCCTTTTGCCCTTGCGCAAACAAAGTAAACGAAAGCAAAGCCACTAAAACAAAAACAACAAGTTTCTTTCCCATAGTAGAATCTCCTTTTTATGGTTTGTACTTCGATGGTAATATGGCAAACTTGAGCTGTCAATGAAAATATTTTCTATTTTTTTCGTTTAAAGGATTATTGAATATTTTTATTTGTTTTTATTTTTTTTTGCAGTCTATCTTGAAACCACATGCCTTCTGTTTGTATCAATCAGGACACAATGTGCTTTGCTTTAAATACACAACACAGTATGCTACAGCTCAAACCTTTATAAGTTTTACGCCTAAATCAAGGATTCTCTTCTCATATTCAGCAGCGATGCCTGCATCTGTAATGATGTAGTCTATCTGCGATAGATTTCCAAGCGAAGCTATACTTGTTTTGCCAAACTTGCTTGAATCAACGAGCAAATATGTTTCATGCGCAGAATTGATCATTGCACGTTTAACAACCAAATCGTTAAAACTCGGATATGTAAGATCCAATGATTGAGCAACTCCACCAGAGGCTAGGAATAATTTGTCAACAAAAGCTGTTTCAAAGAATGAGGCAGCTTTCAGGCCAGTCAAAGAGAGCGTTGGTGGCTTAAACTCTCCACCGGACACCATCAGTTGGAAATTTGGGTTTGAACCTACCAATAAAGCAATATTAAGAGCATTTGTAAGTACTGTAAGGTTTTTTTTCTGATGTAAAATTGCAGCCAATTCTGTTACAGTTGACCCAGAATCAAGAATAAGACTATCACCATCTTTAATATATTCCAGAGCTTTTTCTGCAATCTTTCTCTTCTCGTCCAAATGTTCTGTGTGCTGGAGCGTAAGGGTGCTTACCTGACGAGACATTGTTTTTAAAAATGCTCCTCCATGTTCACGGACAATATGTCCATCCTTCTCCAACACCTCCAAATCTTGCCTAATGGTTGGCTCACTGACATGAAACATTTCGCTTAGAGTCTTAACGCGTGCACTTCCATCCTCTTGGATAAATTCCAGTATTTTGTTACGCCTTTCGTTTGCAAGCATTTATTTATTCTTCCTTATTTTCTTATGCATAACATCCTAAAGCATATTAGATAATTTGAAAAGCAAGCATTTCGCAAACTCGCAAATTATATTGCGAGGAATACAAGTAATTCTAAAAAAATCCATTAATTTCTCCCAGATAACCCCAATCTTTATTGGCTAAATAAAAATCAAATGAAAATAAAAGAAAGTATATGAAGTTTTATTCCTTGACTTACAAAACAGACTGTCGTACTCTGCATATATACTTTTCATATGATAAAGGAGCGCATCATGCCAACCATCAGATTAGGGTATGCACCCACCCGCAGAAGTATCTTCAGTGCACCGGATGCCATTAAATATCGTAACCTCACTCGAGATCGGCTTATTGAGCTCGGCATCGAATTTGTAGACATTACAGACATCAACGAGGAGGGGCTCCTCTATGATGACAAGGATATGGTAAAAATCCTTGAGAAGTTCAAAGCAGAGAAGGTGGATGGGCTCTTCCTCCCGCACTGCAACTTCGGCACTGAATATGTCTCAGCACGTCTTGCAAAGGAGCTGGGTGTTCCTGTTCTCCTCTGGGGCCCGCTGGATGAACGGCCAGAACCCAATGGAGAGAGACTCAGGGATACCCAGTGCGGTCTCTTTGCCACCGGCAAAGTCCTTAGACGATTCAGAGTGCCTTTTACGTATATGACCAATTGCAGGCTCAGTGACCCAGTCTTCGAGCGTGGTATCCGTGACTTCCTTGCCGTCTGTAATACGGTAAAGACCTTCAAGTCCATCAGGATCCTCCAGATCTCCACCCGTCCCTACGACTTCATGACCACCATGTGCAATGAAGGGGAACTTCTGGAACGGTTCAACGTACAGCTTGCCCCTATCCCAATGCCTGAACTCATAGAAACTGTCAAGAAATGCAAAACCGATGAGAAGGAAGCAGTGAACAAGGTCATCTCGTATGTCAAGGAGTCGATGATCATCCAGGTTACTGAGGAACAGCTGGAAACAGTGGCAGCCCTCAAGGTTGCAATGGCAAAGCTTCGTGAGCAGTATGGCTGTAACGCCGTTGCCATCCAGTGCTGGAATGCATTACAGGGAGAGCTGGGAATCATGCCGTGCGCTGCCAATGCCTTACTGAACGATGAAGGAGTTCCTGTGGTTTGTGAAACAGATATCCATGGGGCAATTACAGCGCTTTTGGTGGAAGCAGCCGGTATGGACAAGAGTCGGTCCTTCTTTGCCGACTGGACCATCCGTCACCCAGACATCCCCAACGGAGAACTTTTGCAACACTGTGGACCATGGCCAGTATCTGTGGCAAAAGAGAAACCCGTACTTGGCTATCCACTCGCATTCGACCACCCGGGAAGCCTTACAGCAGAAGCAAAAGGAGGGAACCTTACCCTTTGTCGATTCGACGGGGACAACGGCGAGTACTCACTATTACTCGGTAATGCAAAAGGCACATCTGGCCCTAAGGGTATGGGAACCTATCTCTGGATTGAAGTGGACAACATCAAACGCCTGGAAGAGAAAATTGTCACAGGTCCGTATATCCACCACTGTGTAGGCATTCACCAGAACATTGTCCCCATCCTCTATGAAGCCTGCAAGTATATCGGTATCAAGGCTGACTTCTATGATCCAATTGAGGAAGACGTACAGGCCTACCTCCGTGGGGAAGATGTCCCCAGCATGCAGTAAAAGAGGATGGTAATGACAATACAAGAACTCAAGCAACAAGCACTTGAAATTAGAAAATCCCTGCTTTCCATGATTTATCAAGCGAAAACAGGGCATACCGGCGGAGCTCTCAGCTCCACCGACCTGATCACAGCACTCTACTTTGAAGTCATGAACATTGATCCTTCCAACCCCAAGTGGGAAGGAAGGGATTACTTCATCCTCTCCAAGGGTCATAGTGTAGAAGGATACCTATCGGCACTTGCCAAGCGTGGATTCTTCGATGAGAAACTGCTCTCCACCTTTTGCCAATACAAGAGTCCACTGATCGGACATCCCAACAACAAGATACCCGGTATAGAGATGAATACCGGAGCCTTGGGACATGGCCTTTCCATCTCAGTAGGCATAGCAATTGGTTTGAAGAAAGACAAGAAGACCAATAGAGTCTTCACCTTGATGGGAGACGGAGAACTTGCTGAAGGATCGGTCTGGGAAGCTGCGATGGCAGCAAGCCATTACAAACTGGACAATATGGTTGCAATCATTGACAGAAATCATCTGCAGATATCAGGTTCGACTGAAGATGTAATGGGACTGGAGCCACTTGCCCAGCGCTGGGCAAGCTTTGGCTGGGAGGTGAAGGAAATCAATGGGAACTCCATGACCGAGGTAGTGAATACGCTCAAGGCTGCGCCGTTCAAGGAGAATAAACCCTCTCTGATCATAGCCCATACCACAAAAGGGA